>NZ_QUDO01000050.1 GCF_003477525.1 Ruminococcus sp. AF41-9 | reverse complement strand
ATATTTTTTGCCACTTTCGTGAAAAATATCGAAACACATATAAAATCAAATGCCATGACAAAGGCCTTAAAACAGCTGATTCATCAACAAGTCTATCATTTATAAAGTTATAAACTGGTGCCTGTATTTTTACTTATGCCATAATTGGTTTCAGTGCTTCTGCAAGTTTCTCTTTCTCAGCTTCTGCTTCTTCCAGGTTCTTGCCGAGAGTTGTGTAGTAGATTTTGATCTTCGGTTCTGTTCCGGATGGACGAACGACTACGGTTTCGCCGTTATCCAGTTTGTAGATCAGTACGTTTGCTGCCGGAAGTCCTGTTTCTTCTGGTTTCTTGTAGTCTGTTACTTTGACGATCTGATGACCTGCGATCTCTGTGAGAGGTTTGTCGCGAAGTCCCTGCATCAAAGCTGACATCTTATCCATTCCGCTTAATCCCGGGAATTCGAAGCTGTCTACTTTATTGAGGTAACGTCCGTACTGTGCATAGATTTCTTCCATTCTCTGTTTCAGAGAACTTCCGATGCTTCTGTAGTATGCAGCCATTTCACAGATCAGCATGGATCCGATTACGGCATCTTTATCACGTACATATGGACCCGCAAGGTATCCGTAGCTCTCTTCAAATCCGAAGATGAAACGGTCAACTTCGCCTGCTGCTTCCAGCTGTGCGATCTGATCACCGATCCATTTGAATCCTGTCAGTACGCTTCTGAGTTCTACGCCATAGTGCTCTGCTACTGCATCTGCAAGCGGTGTGGAAACGATGGATTTTACTGCTACCGGGTTCTTCGGCATTGTGCCTTTTTCGATACGGCCTGCACATATGTAATCGAGAAGAAGTACACCAACTTCGTTACCTGTTACCAGTTCATAGGAACCATCCGGGCATTTCATTGCGATACCAACACGGTCTGCATCCGGGTCAGTTGCAAGCATTAAGTCTGCGCCTGTTTCTTTTGCAAGATTTAATCCTAATTCAAGGGCTGCAAAAATTTCCGGGTTCGGATAGCTGCATGTTGTGAAGTATCCGTTCGGGTATTCCTGCTCCGGAACGATTGTGATATCTGTGATTCCGATGTCTTTTAATACCTGAGTTACAGGTACAAGTCCTGAACCGTTTAACGGGCTGTAAACCAGTTTCAGACCTGCTGTTTTGCAAAGACCCGGACGAACCTGGCGGGATTCGATTGCTTCATAGAGAGCTTTCTTACAGTCATCTCCTACGAAACGGATCAGGCCTTCTTCTACACCTTCTGCAAAGGACATGTACTTCGCACCTGTGAGTACGTCTGTCTTCTGAATCTCATCATATACAATTGCTGCTGCATCGTCTGTCATCTGGCATCCGTCCGGACCATATGCTTTGTATCCGTTGTATTTCGCCGGGTTATGAGATGCAGTTACCATAATACCTGCGTTGCATTCATAATAACGGGTTGCGAAGGAAAGTGCCGGTACCGGCATCAGTGCATCGTAAATTCTTACTTTGATTCCGTTTGCAGCCAGTACGCCTGCTGCATTTTTAGCAAATACGTCGCTCTTAAGACGGCTGTCATAGCTGATTGCTACGGTCTGGTTGCCACCCTGTGTTTTTACCCAGTTTGCAAGTCCCTGTGTTGCCTGACGTACTACATAGATATTCATACGGTTTGTTCCGGCACCAAGAACTCCTCGAAGTCCTGCGGTTCCGAATTTCAGAGCCACTGCGAAACGATCTTTGATTTCTTCATCGTTTCCTTCAATTTTGGATAATTCCGGGTTCAGATCGGCGTCCTGCAGATCTGCTGCCAACCAACGTTTGTATTCTTCCTGATACATTTTGACCACTCCTGCCTTATTTTTTTGTATATATTGTATATATTTGCTTAATATAGTTCCACTATACCATAATTTAAGTTAATCAGCAAGGACACGACAGCATTTCGCACAAAATTTACATGAATTTAATCGTCAATAAATGACAGACTTTGTGTTATTTCTCCGTGGTATTTCTTAATCTGATTTTCTATCTGATTTTCCGGTGTTATTTCTTTCCTTCTACTTCGTAAATATATTTTTTGCCATCAATGATGACCATGGTGCATACTGGTTCTCCGGCGAAGGCGCAGCCGTTATGATAATACTCATCTCCGTATCCTTTTTCGTAGTCATAGGACCATGTAAGGAAATGATAATATGCATTTAATCCAAGATCTCTTGCCGCATACAAAATCGCCAAAGAACCCAGATTTGCATTATATTCTTTTGAAGTATAATTCACTGTATTTTTTATATATTATTCCGGATGTCATAAGCCTATATGAAACTATTATAAGAAACGTGGAAAAAAGAATCAATGATTTGATAGAAAATAAGAAAAAAATATCGAAGATAATAAAAAAAGAGAGTACGCTTTTGTCTCTTTTGCGTTCTCTCTTTTTTCCATTCTGTAATCTTTAACCGTTATTTCCTTATCATTACTTCCTTATCAGCTTCCTGCCAGAGTGATAATTCCTACGATCACCAGTAATGGAAGCGCCAGAGATACCAGCCCTCCGATCACCAGAGCAATAAGAATCACCGGAAGAAATACCAGTGTAAATAAAATCTTCGCAACTCCCCAGGTCATCCTGAATGCAAGTCCGATCAGCTTTCCAAAAACAGCAAACATCAGAATTATAAATAACAATGTCATGATTTCTCACTCTCTTTCTATAATAAGTAATCTGTCTGTGTAGAATTTGTATTTTTATCCTGCTTTATATATTATAACGCTTCGGGGTGAGATTTGTATTCAGAAATTATTCAGAAATTATTCAGAAATATATCTTCATCCTCTATATCATTCTTTTTGTTCATACTCATCACATAATGTCTCAATTGCATCCGGGGTCAATCCACATTCTTTACGATACTTTATATGCTGTCTGGTTGCATCAAGCGCTTTATCTAATCCGCTCTGTCCATATTCCTGTAAAATATAATCAAAATATTTTCTCGTTGCTTTCGCATTGATCGCTCTCTTATAAACAGTACCATCCAGCATACCGCTTACGGCATATAAATACATCAGTGCAGAATTACGATTCATTTCTGTTTTCTGCACAACCTCATCTGCCATTTCCTGTGCATTCTTACCTTCTGAAACTTTCTTTCCATACTCATAGCAGATTCTGATCATCTCATCTGTCATTTTTTTACGTGGTTTAGAAAAACGTTTCATATTCTCGCTCCCATCTGTATCAACTGGATCTTCCTCATTTTCATCCTCATCTTCTGTTCCTGCCGAAATATTCTCAACCTTTTGTTTTAACAGATTTACCTCATCTTCCAATACTTTGATTCTGGATAACAGTTCTAAAATTATAGTTTCATATTGCATATTTCTTTCTCCGTTCTTTTTTCGTTTCTATTTATTAGAAATATTTCTATTTATTTTATATCATATATTATATATCATTTCAATAGTTTTTTGTATTTATATTTCTTTTCTATATTTTATGGCAGGATTTCTATTTATTCTATATATAAAAAAAGCAACCAACCTATTTCATAGACTATAGTAATTCCAGAAAATAATGCAATCAAGACAGTTCAGCAGAGTGCGAAGGACAAGGAAGGTATCTGCAGGCGTGCTGACGCACGGCAAAGATATCTGACGCAGGACTTCATGCTCTGATGGGCTGGATTGCTTGCATTATTTTCTGGAATTGCTATATATTTAATTATAAGTGTACTATCTATAAATACGTAACCATATTCTTTCGACAAAACAGATAAAATAAAATTATCCTGAACAGGTTACAAGCAAAAGAATCTTGTACCTGCCAGGATAATTTATTTATACTATCACAGTTAACGATAGTCCTCTTTATTTCTTAATTTTAATACAGCTTCGCACCGGCCGGGATGTGGTTGTCTACCATCAGAAGGTGAAGTTTTTCTTCTCCTTCTTCCTCGTGGATCGCAGAAAGGAGCATACCACAGGATTCGATTCCCATCATAGCTCTTGGCGGAAGGTTTGTGATGGCGATGAGTGTTTTGCCTACCAGTCTTCCGGCTCGTAGAAGGCATGGATTCCGCTTAAGATAGTGCGGTCTGTGCCTGTTCCGTCATCCAGTGTGAACTGAAGAAGTTTTTTGCTCTTTGGAACTGCAACACACTCTTTTACTTTTACTGCACGGAAATCAGATTTGCTGAATGTATCGAAGTCTACCTGTTCCTCAAACAGTGGCTCAATCTGTACTTTGGAGAAATCGATCTTATCATTTGCTGTGAAGAAGCCATTGTTATCACCTGCCGGTGCTGCCTCTTCTGTTGCTGCGCCAGCCTGTGCTGCATTGTTTGCTTCGTTCTTAGCAGCACCCTGAGATTTCATAGTCGGGAACAGAAGTACATCACGGATTGCCTGACTGTCTGTAAGCAACATAACCAGACGGTCGATTCCGTATCCGATACCACCTGTAGGCGGCATACCGATTTCCAGTGCGTTCAGGAAGTCTTCATCTGTGTGGTTCGCTTCCTCATCTCCTGCGTCAGCAAGAGCATCCTGTGCTTTGAAACGCTCTCTCTGGTCAATCGGGTCATTAAGCTCGGAATATGCATTACACATTTCCCATGTATTAATGAACAGCTCGAAACGCTCTACCTTATTCGGATCAGAAGGTTTCTTCTTTGTCAGCGGAGAAATCTCGATCGGATGATCCATGATAAAGGTTGGCTGGATCAGTTCTTTCTCGCAGTATTCCTCGAAGAACAGATTGATGATATCACCCTTCTTATGACGCTCTTCATATTCAATATGATGTTCTGCTGCAAGCTTCTTAGCTGCTTCATCATCTGCAACTTCATCAAAGTCAATTCCTGCGTATTTCTTGATCGCATCGTTCATGGTCAGACGTTCAAACGGTTTGCTGAGGTCGATCTCGATACCATTATAGGAAATCTTCGCAGAACCACAAACCTTCTCTGCCAGATAACGGAACATAGACTCAGTCAGTTCCATCATACCTTCATAATCTGTATATGCCTGATAAAGCTCCATCAGAGTGAATTCCGGATTGTGACGGGTATCAACACCCTCGTTACGGAATACACGGCCGATCTCATAAACTCTCTCAAGACCACCAACGATCAGTCTCTTCAGATAAAGTTCCAGAGAAATACGAAGTTTAACGTCTTCGTTCAGTGCATTGTAATGTGTCTCAAATGGTCTTGCTGCTGCACCACCTGCATTTGCAACCAACATCGGGGTTTCCACTTCCATGAAGTCACGGTCTGCAAGGAAGTTACGGATTTCTTTCAGAATCTGGGAACGTTTGATAAATACGTTCTTGCTGTCCTGGTTCATGATCAGGTCTACATATCTCTGACGATAACGGGTATCTGTATCTGTCAGTCCATGGAATTTCTCAGGAAGGATCTGTAAGCTCTTGGAAAGAAGAGTCATGCTTTCTGCATGAATGGAAATCTCACCTGTTCTTGTTCTGAATGCAAAACCTGTCAGTCCGAAGATATCACCGATATCAGATTTCTTGAAATCTGCATAAGAGTCTGCTCCGATTGCATCTCTTGCTACATATACCTGAATATTTCCCTGTAAATCCTGAATGTTGCAGAAAGAAGCTTTTCCCATAACACGCTTGAACATCATACGTCCTGCGATGGATACATGGATCGGGCTTGCGTCCATGATTTCTCTTCTCTCTTCGTAATCTTTCTTAACGGCTTCCTTTGCCTGTTCCTCATCCAGACCTGTTACATCTACTTCTGCACGGTCTTTGAGAAGTTCTGCCTCATGTGCTTCATAAAGGTTCTTTACTTCCAGTGAATGATGAGTCTGGTTAAATTTTGTAATCTGAAATGGGTCTTTTCCATTTTCCTGAAGATCTGCCAGTTTTTCACGACGTACCTTCAGTAACTGGTTTAAATCCTGTTCCTGCTGCTTCTGCTGTGCCACCTTGGTTCCTCCTTGTATACTTAAATTATTAATTATTTTCAGTTACTGTTCGCTGGCGTAAAACGCATGACTGAGACTACCGTGAACAGTATCATTTTTTATCCTTATTTTTCTCTTATAGCCACAGAAAGGTGCGCGTCATGCTCTGCATGGGAAATCTTTACGCGCACCTCAGTCATCTGTATCTTATACGTTTCTCTGAATTTCCAGAACTTTGTATCTCATGATTCCGGCCGGCATTTCAACCTCTACCACGTCACCTGTGTGAGCACCCATAAGTGCTTTTCCAACAGGAGATTCATTGGAGATTTTTCCCTGAAGGCTGTTTGCTTCTGTGGAACCTACGATTTTCAGTTCGATGTCTTCTTCAAATTCAAAATCGTGTACTTTTACTTTACATCCAACGCTGATCTTGTCGAGGTCAACTTCATCCTCCACTACAACTTCTGCGTTCTTTAAGATCTTTTCGATTTCTTCGATACGTGCCTCAATGTCTCTCTGTTCGTCTTTCGCTGCATCGTATTCCGCATTCTCTGATAAGTCACCCTGTTCTCTGGCTTCCTTAATTTTCTCTGCTACTTCTTTTCTTTTTACTACCTTTAAATCATGCAGCTCTTCTTCTAATTTTTTAAGTCCTGCATAAGTTAGTAAGTTTTTCTTTTCTTCCATAATAACCTTACTCCCTTTCCAAATCCGGTATTCTATCTGGCACCTTCTGCGCCCCGGATCACTATACATGGATTTATGTGCTTCCTACTACATCATACCTGAAAAAGGGCAGACTTATTCTAGGATATTCACAATTCATGTATTATACAAAAAAGCCCCCGGATTGTCAAGTATTCCAGGGGCTTTCCACATACTGTTTTCCAGTATTATTGATATCCATCAATATACTTTGCAGGATTGCATTTCTCTTTTTTATCCAAGTCTTGATAACAGAGCTTCCAGGGCTTCATAACTTTCTATCGTATTTGATTCTCTTCGCAGACCCGCGCTGTGGCGCATACCTGCAGTGTACCATGCCACATGCTTGCGCATCTCACGGATTCCTACAAATTCTCCCTTCAGCTCGATCTGCTTTCTCGCATGGCGTAGGATCATTTCGCGGATTTCTTCTGTGGATGGACGTTCCATCAGTTCTCCGGTCCGGAAGTAATGGTTCAGTTCACGGAACAGCCATGGATTTCCTCTCACAGCTCTTCCCACCATAACAGCATCGCAGCCGGTCTGTTTCATCAATGCTTCCGCTTTCAGTGGAGAGTCTACATCTCCGTTTCCGATAATCGGAATCGTTACGGCTTCTTTTACTCTGCGGATCGTGTCCCAGTCTGCGGTACCGGAATAATACTGCTGTCTGGTCCGTCCATGTACTGCAATCGCCGCTGCTCCGGCATCTTCGACACGTTTCGCAATTTCCACAATATCTACCGGTGCATTTTCAAAGCCAATGCGGACTTTTACTGTCACCGGTTTGCTGATTGCAGAGGACACTTTCCGGACAATCTCTTCTATCAGATCCGGGCTTTTGAGCAACGCGGAACCTTCTCCGTTATTTACAACCTTCGGAACCGGACAGCCCATATTGATATCCAGAATGTCAAAATTTCTGTCCTCAATGGATTTCGCCACATCAGCCATAAGGTCCGGCTCACTGCCAAATAACTGCATGGAAACCGGGTGTTCGCATGGATCGATTTCCATAAGAGCGATCGTATTTTTGTTGTGGAAAGAAATCGCTTTGGCACTGATCATTTCCATACAGATCAGACCTGCACCCTGCTCTTTGCACAGAATACGGAAAGGTAAATCTGTCACTCCTGCCATTGGTGCAAGGACAAATGGATTGTCTATCTGTACATTTCCTATTTTCCATTTCATCTGCAAAAAATGCTTTTCTGTCTCCATGGGATTTTTTCCTGAGCCCATCGAAGTATCCTGCATAGGATTTTCACTCATCTGCATGAAGTTATTCCTCACTGCCCGGAGTTTTCTTCAGTTCTTCTTCCGGGATGTCTCCCAGGAAAAATACTTTATAATACATCTCCAGAGATTCCAGAAGTTCCCGTTTTTCCTGCTGGATCTGTTTGATCTTCAGGCCGCTTCCGATTTCATCGTAACGGGCATCTGCTTCCAGGGCTTCTGTTTTAAAGCGGAGTTTTCCGTTTTCGTCAAACTCCAGAGTCAGGATTCCGCCCACATCTTCGGTGTAAAGAACGCACATGATCTGAAGTTCTTTTTTTACATGATCCGGGAGTGCATTGAAATCCTGATTAAAATAAAATTTCTTCTCATAGGCACTTGCGCCGCAGAGTGTAATGTTGTCCTGATACATATATGCTATTTCCCTCTTTTTATTGATATCGTTTTATAATGTTTGTTGTTACGTTATCCTTGAGCAACAGAAAATTTCTTTATTCATCCTTCTAAACATAACTGTACAGTCCACGCACAGATACTTCTCCTGCGCTGACTTTTACCACTTCTTTGTCCTGTTTTTCCACAAGCAGTTCGCCTTTTTCATCGATTCCTCTGCAGATTCCCTCGAAGCTTCTGTCCCCGTCGATGACTCTGACCGGCTGGTTCAGGTTTGCAAGGATTCTGTGGTAGTCATCCAGAAGGTGCGCAAAATCACAGGTCTGTACAAATTTTTCATAATTGATCTCAAAGTATTTCATCACCAGCGCGATCACCTGGTTTCTGTCATATTCATGACCGCCTTCGAGAAGCAGGGAAGTTGCCTTATCCTGCATTTCCTCCGGAAATTCTTTCAGGTTGACATTAATTCCGACTCCAATCAGAACGTAGTTGATCTGGAGTCCGTTGGTTCCCATTTCTGTCAGAATGCCGCAGATTTTTTTCTTTGAGATTACGATATCGTTCGGCCATTTAATGCTTACATCAAATCCCAGTTCCTCTGCTGCCTGTGCCACTGCCAGTCCCATGACAAGTGTGAGCATGGATGCATACTGCGGGGCAAATGTCGGACGCAGAAGCAGAGTCATCATAATGGAACTGCCTTCCGGTGCTTCCCATCTTCTCTCAAAACGGCCTCTGCCCGCTGACTGATATTCCGCAACTGCCAGAGTTCCATGCTCCGCACCTTCTTTTGCCAGACTCTTGATCCACGCATTCGTAGAATCTATTTCTTTTGCAAAATGGACGGTTTTGCCCGCCCATTTTGTATTGATCGCCTGTGAAATTGTTTCTTCGTTATACATCATATCCAGACTTTTCTGTGCCATTATTTGTTCTCCGGCTCTCCTAAGGTTGCTACCATAACTGCTTTGATCGTGTGCATACGGTTCTCAGCCTCGTCAAATACTTTGGACTGTTCAGACTCGAATACTTCGTCTGTTACTTCCATGTCTGTCAGGTTGAATCTCTCTCCCATTTCCTTGCCGATTTTTGTTTTCAGGTCATGGAATGCCGGCAGGCAGTGAAGGAAGATTGCTTTTTCTCCTGCATTTTTCATAACGTCTTTTGTTACTTTATATGGTGTCAGATCATGGATTCTCTCTGTCCATACTTCGTCCGGCTCACCCATGGATACCCATACGTCTGTGTAGATAACGTCTGCATCTTTGGTTCCTGCCTGAACATCCTCTGTCAGAGTGATGCTTCCGCCGGATGCTTTTGCATATTCTTCACACTGAGCTACCAGCTCTGCATTCGGGAAATATTTCTTTGTTGTGCAGGCTACGAAATGCATTCCAAGTTTGGTGCATGCGATCATCAGAGAGTTACCCATGTTGTAACGGGCATCACCCATGTATACCAGTTTGCGTCCTTTTAAATCTCCGAAATGCTCACGGATAGTCAGCATATCTGCAATCATCTGTGTCGGATGATATTCGTTTGTCAGACCATTCCATACCGGAACACCTGCGTGTTTTGCAAGTTCCTCTACCACTTCCTGACCAAATCCACGGTATTCGATACCATCATACATTCTTCCAAGAACTCTTGCTGTATCTGCAATGCTCTCTTTCTTACCGATCTGAGATCCTGTCGGGTCCAGATAGGTGCTTCCCATTCCAAGATCATGAGCAGCCACTTCAAAAGAGCAGCGTGTTCTTGTACTTGTTTTCTCGAAGATCAGGGCAATGTTTTTGCCTTTGTAATATTCGTGAAGTTCGCCTGCTTTTTTCTTTGCTTTGAGTTCTGCGGATAAGTCAATGAGATATGTAATCTCTTCCGGTGTAAAGTCTTTCAGCGTCAGAAAGTTTCTTCCTTTTAAGTTCATGATAATTTTCTCCCCGATGTCATTTTATTTGTCACTGTCCACCCTCTGAGATCAGGCAGTGGACAGCAGCTTTTGTTTTGAGTATTTTTCAGTGTTTTTTAATGTGCTCAGTATTTTTTTTCAGTATTTCACACTATAACCGTTTTATTTCTCTATATCTGTTTTATTTTTCTGTATCTGTTTTCGGATCAGTTACGATCTCTTTTAAAGAGCTTGCAAGACCTGCGATTCCCTGGATATCAGATGGAATAATGATCTTGGTTGCCTTGCCGTCTGCTGCTTTTGCAAAAGCTTCCAGACTCTTGAGTGTAAGAACAGCTTCATCCGCTCCTGCCTCACGGATCATACGGATTCCCTCTGCATTGGCACTCTGTACTTTCAGTACTGCCTCTGCCTGACCTTCTGCTTCTTTGATCATTCGCTCTTTCTGAGCTTCTGCACGAAGGATGGCTGCCTGTTTCTCAGCTTCCGCATCCAGGATTGCAGACTGTTTTTTACCTTCTGCAACAAGATGGTGGATTTCTTCTGGCCTTCTGCGATCAGGATCGCTTCACGACGTTCACGCTCTGCCTTCATCTGTTTCTCCATGGCATCCTGGATGGCTGCCGGAGGAATGATATTCTTTAATTCCACACGGTTTACCTTGATTCCCCACGGGTCTGTCGCTTCATCAAGGGATGCTCTCATCTTGGTGTTGATGGTTTCACGGGAAGTAAGTGTTTCATCCAGTTCCATGTCACCGATGATATTTCGCAGAGTTGTGGCAGACAGATTCTCGATCGCCATGATCGGATTCTCCACACCGTAAGTATAAAGTTTCGGATCTGTGATCTGGAAAAATACAACGGTGTCGATCTGCATGGTTACGTTATCTTTGGTAATTACAGGCTGCGGTGGAAAGTCCACTACCTGTTCTTTCAGGTTTACCTTTCTTGCCACACGTTCAATAAATGGCACTTTGAAATGGATACCAGTGCTCCAGGTAGCCTGATAAGCTCCCAGCCGTTCCAGGATCACTGCATATGCCTGCGGCACAATACGGACACAGGATGCAAGCACCCATACGGCAATGACGATAATAACTATCAGAAAAACCAAGCCCATAACTAATCCTCCTTATTCTGTTTTACAATGAGTTTTACGCCACGGATTTCTTCAATCAGCACCACGGCGCCTTTGCCGATTTTCTGTGAATCATCGGCTGTTCTTGCAGTCCATTCGATATCATTGATACGAACCTGTCCCGTCTGGGCCAGATTGTCGATATCCTGGATAACGACTGCTTTTTTACCAATCAGACTGTTTGCATTCGTCTGTATGGTTTCTTTGTTAAAGTACTTCATCGCTACCGGTCTGGTAAAAATCAGAAGTACAAGGGAAATACACAAGAATAACAGAATCTGTGCCATAACACCGGCTCCCACATAAGAGGCAATGGCAGCGATCAGCGCACCGCCTGCAAACCATATCGTGGTAAGTCCTGCTGTGATTGCTTCTATGACCAGCAGAACTGCCAGAATCCCCAGCCAGATCAAAGGTTGCATGGAACTCCCCCTTTCTTTGTGCACAATCCCGAGACGTTATCCGCGTCTCTGTCGTGCAGCTTCATACATCAGAATCCCGGATGCCATCGCAGCATTCAGTGATTCTACTTTTCCGCACATCGGAATCCGGATCAGGCAGTCTGCACTGTCTGATGCTTCCTCTGTAAGACCTTTTCCCTCATTGCCGATCAGGAATGCAGTTCCTCCTGTGTAGGATTCCTGGTCGTAGGAATTTCTGCCTTTCAGATGAGCTGCGAATGTACGGATTTTTCTCTCCTTCAGCTCCTGGGTCAATGATACCACACTTTCTACATATAGAAAAGGCATTCTGTAGACAGAACCCATAGTAGAACGTATGACTTTCGGATTTGTGATATCCACGCAGGTTTTTGTAAGCAGAACACCGCTTACACCGGCACCTTCTCCGGTTCTGAGAATCGTTCCTGCATTTCCCGGGTCCTGTAAATCCTCCAGGATCATGATCAGCGGATTCTCTCCTCCAAGGATATCTTCTAATGTATAGGAAGGTTTCTTTAATACAGTCATGATTCCCTGCGGTGTCTGTGTGTCGCTCATCTGACGGAATACGGAATCTGCAACTACCTCATAGGGCAGCTTTTCTACCTGCTCCATCAGTTCCGCATCAGATGTAAGTGCTTCTGAGACATACACTCTGGAAACCCACTCTCTCGGAGCCTCCCCGAACATTTTTCTTCCTTCTGCAACAAAAAGCCCTTGTTCTCTGCGGGCTTTTGTCTTCTGGTTTAACTGTATGATATTTTTTACCTGTCCGTTGTTTACACTGGTAATCATATAATTCCTCAATCAGTTTTCTAATTTCCGGTTACTATTCACTCTGTCCTCAGTAACATTTCTGTTCTGTAATTTCTATTTTTAATTTCTGCTTTAAAATTTCTGTTTTTCAATTTCCGGAAACTTTATTTAAGTCTTCGTTTTTTCCTATTGCGATCAGTGTGCAGTCCGACGGAAGCGGTGTATCCGGATTAAAATTCACATCCACATCGTCTCCCTGCTTCACACAGATCAGATTGATACTGTTTCTCTCCCTGAGTTTCAGTTCACAGAGTGTTTTTCCCACCCATTCACGGGGAATGCGAAACTCCGCCATGCTGAAATCGGAAGAAAGTTCAAACATATCCACAAAACCGCTGGACAGCAGATTCTTTGCCACACGGATTCCCATGGACTGTTCCGGATAGATGACTTTATCTGCTCCGATTTTCTCGAGAATCCTTCCATGCAGGGAGGTCATCGCTTTTGCCATGACAAAGGGCACTCCCAGTTCTTTCACCTGCATGGTTGCTGTAATGCTGGCTTCCATATTTTCTGCCACTGCGATCACAGCCACATCTACATTCTGAACTCCCAGCGACTGTAAAATCCCCGGCTCCCTTACATCAGCTTTCACTGCATAGGTCACCTTCTCTGCAATATCCTGTACATTGTCATCATTCTCATCAATGGCAAGAACATCACCGTTGGCTTCTGCCAGAGTGAGGGCCACAGTCATCCCGAACTGTCCAAGCCCGATCACCGCATAAGACCTTTCTTTCATACCTTTTATTCCCCTTTTTCATTGCGAATTACCCATTGTCTAAAGCCAATGGGCTTCCTGCTTCATCGTCCTCGTAACCTGCTAACTCCACAGGCGTTAATTCGGGCAATCCTTGCCCTATTATGCAATCCGGTATCTTATCCGATCATAATATCTTCTTCTGCCAGATGTGAGTTTGCAGGCATTTTCTGCGCACGCACAGTCACAGCAGTTCCCAGAGTCAGCGGACCAATCCTTCCAAGATACATGGTAAGGATCACGATCCATTTACCGGCCAGATTCAACTGTGAAGTCAGACCTCTGCTCAGTCCCACAGTTGCAATCGCTGATGTAATCTCATAAATCACGTCCTGTACCGAAGCCTGAGGCATCACTGCACACAACAGTGTACTCATTACGATCAGTACCATAATTCCCAGTCCCGCCACTACCATAGCAGAACGAAGATAGCTTTCTCTGATCTTCCGGTGAAATACTTCTGCGTCCTTTTTTCCCTGAATATTAGCCTTCAGATGCAGAATCAGTATGGCAAATGTTGTCGTCTTGATTCCTCCGGCTGTTCCCATAGGTGAACCTCCGATGAACATCATCAGAAGGCACAGCAGATACGTCGCATTGGAAAATTTCTCCTGGCTCACTGTAAAGAATCCGGCAGTTCTGGTTGTCACTGTCTGAAAAAGAGCAGCCATAAATTTTGTACCCAATGGATAACTGCCAATACTCTCCGGATTATGAAAATCAAACAGAAAGATCAGTACCGTTCCTACCACAAGCAGGATTCCTGTCATGGTAAGCACCAGTTTGCTGTGGAGCCGCAGGCTTTTAAAGAATCTGTAAAACGGAAGCTGCCTCTTATATACCTTCTTGATTTTATCCCAGAGATCCCACCAGACCACAAATCCAAGCCCGGACATAATGATCAGCCCAATCGTGGTAAAATTTATCAATGGATCACCCACATAAGGCGCCAGACTGTTCTCTCCCAGCACATCAATCCCGGCATTACAGAAAGCAGAGACGGCAGTGAATACTGCATGCCACAGTCCTCTCGCCAGTCCCAGCTTCGGCACAAAGCAAAATGCGTAGCAGACTGCTCCGATCCCTTCTGCTCCAAGCATACAAAGAATCACTCTGCGCACCACACTGACCATTCCATTCATTCTGTCCAGATTATAGGACTCCTGGATCATACGCCGGTTTTTCAGCGATATTTTTTTATGCAGACTTATAAAAATAATACTGCCCAGAGAAATCAGCCCCACTCCCCCGATCTGGATCAGTATCAGAATGATCAGCTTTCCGGTCATCGTCCAGTGCGTCGCCGTCGCAACTGTCACAAGTCCTGTTACGCAGACACTTGTGGCAGCCGTGAACATGGCGTCCGTAAAAGAAGTGTGGTTTCCGGGTGCCGTACAAAACGGCAGCCACAGAAGAATCCCTCCTAAGAAAATCACCCCCGCAAAACCGAGGGCAATAATCTGAGCAGTATTTAATTTATGCAGTCTGTAATTTAACTGCATCCTCTTATTCATTTGTTATTTATTGTTTTTGTCGTAGTTGTGAGAAAGTGACTGGCATACTTCCCACTGATATTCAGAAATACCTTTCTGCATAGCAAGTGCTTCGTTAATGTCAAAGTCAACATATTCACCATGACGATATCCAACAACACGGCAGCTCTTTCCTGCAACAAGAAGGTCAACAGCCATAGCACCCATCATAGATGCATATACACGGTCCTTACATGTCGGGCTTCCACCACGCTGCATATGTCCAAGGATTGTAGCACGTGTCTCAATACCTGTAGCAGCTTCGATACGTTTTGCCATAGCTTCTGAATGGCCGATACCTTCTGCATTGATAATGATATGGTGTTTTTTACCTTTTTTACGGCTCTCGATGATGTTGTTGATCAGCTTCTGCTCATCATAGTCATATTTCTCCGGGATCAGAACGTCCTCTGCACCGTTGGCGATACCGCACCACAGAGCAAGGTATCCTGCGCCACGTCCCATAACTTCGATGATACTGCATCTCTCATGAGAAGTAGAAGTATCACGTACTTTATCGATTGCTTCCATTGCTGTATTTACAGCAGTATCAAATCCGATGGTATATTCTGT
This sequence comes from Ruminococcus sp. AF41-9, assembly GCF_003477525.1. Lineage (GTDB taxonomy): Bacteria > Bacillota > Clostridia > Lachnospirales > Lachnospiraceae > Blautia_A. The sequence continues at coordinate 14,828 of NZ_QUDO01000050.1, read as the reverse complement.
ACAAGCGATATCCAGGTCGATTGTTCCCGGAAGACCGATTGTATTGATACCAAGGTTTGCAAGTTTCTGAGCACCTGCGAAAGAACCGTCACCACCGATTACAACCAGTCCGTCGATTCCATGTTTTCTGCAGATTTCTGCACCACGTTTCTGTCCTTCCTCTGTACGGAATTCTGCACAACGTGCTGTATAAAGGATTGTACCACCACGCTCAATTGTGTCGGAAACGTCTTTGGCACTCATATCAATAATTTCTTCGTTTAACAGACCATTGTATCCTTTGAGAATACCTTTTACATTCAGTCCGTTGCTTAAACCTCTTCTGACAACTGCACGGATTGCAGCGTTCATTCCCGGTGCGTCACCACCGCTGGTAAGGACACCAATGGTTTTTATCTGTTTTTCTGCCATCTTTTCTTCCTCCATCTTATGAATCTATCTCATTTTTACTATACACATATCCGGATATAGTTTAGCGCATTTCTATAAGTTTTTCAATCCTCTTTCGACAACTTTAACATTGGTTTGACCATATTTTTCGTACATCTGGTTCATCCAGGAAGGCTGTATTTGTACATGATAACCAACCGGAAGTTTCTTTATCGCTTTTACGTCTTTCAGATAGATGACTACCGCACTGCTGCCCGGTGACTGGCGAAGGTCTGCCAGAAGTTCCTGAGACATTTTCCCATAAGCTTCTTTATTGTCAAACTGAATCCAGACTTCTCTCGGAATGTCATCAAACAGACGGATCTTCTCCAGGATCAGCTTGCTTGCCCTGTCATCCTCCGCAGACACCCTTCCCTGAATAAAAACTCTGGCTTCTTCATTCAGCAGCATCTGGCTCTTTTCATAATCTCTCGGAAATACCACGACTTCCACAGTTCCTACCAGGTCCTCCAACGTGAGGAATGCCATGACCTTGTTAGTCTTTGTATATTTAATCGTTTTATCCGCGATCATTCCTCCGATGATCACTTTCTGTCCATCTGTCACCTTCGGAAGATTTGTTTCCTCATCCTGCTGGAAATCAGAAGTCTTCGCTGTGATGGTCTTTTCCATCATCACACGATAATTTTCCAGCGGATGACCGCTCAGATAAATTCCCAGAACTTCTTTCTCATATCCCAGAAGTTCTTCCTTATTAAATTCCTCCACATCCGGCATGCGGATCTCAAATTCCTTCTTGTCCTCTTCGCTTACCAGGTCAAAAAGGCTCATCTGTCCTGCCAGACTGTTCTTTCGTTCCTGACTGATGTTATCTGCGATCTGCTGGTAAACCATCATCTTCTGGCGGCGGTTTCCTTCCAGACAGTCCAGTGCACCGGCTTTGATAAAGTTCTCCACTGCACGTTTATTCATCTGCTGTGTGTTTCGTTCCATAAAGTCTTTCAGGGAACGATACAATCCGTTCTGCTCACGTTCCTTTACCAGACTCTCGATCACCGGACGGCCGACACTTTTAATCGCAGACAGACCGTAACGGATCGCACCGTTATCTACAGAAAAACCATACATTCCACAGTTGATATCCGGTGGCAGGATCTTAATTCCCATCTGGCGGCATACAAGGAAATATTCTGCCACCTTTGTCGGGAAATCAATAACCGAAGTCATCAGCGCAGCCATAAACTCTACCGGATAATAATATTTCAGATATGCAGTCTGATAGGAAACAACCGCATAAGCTGCTGCATGAGATTTATTAAACGCATACTTGGCAAAGTCGATCATCTCATCATAAATCTTATTGGCCGTTGCCTCCGCAATTCCATTGGAAATACATCCCGGAACACCTTCTTCTTTATTTCCGTAAACGAAGTTCTGGCGCTCTTTTTCCATGACAGATGCCTTCTTTTTGGACATTGCACGACGCACCAGGTCACTGCGTCCAAGCGTATAACCGGCCAGATTACGCACAATCTGCATAACCTGTTCCTGATAAACGATACATCCATAAGTTGGCTTAAGGATCGGCTCAAGCTGCGGACAGTCATACCTGATCGTATCCGGACGGTTTTTGCCACGGATATACTGAGGGATAAAATCCATAGGACCCGGACGGTACAGGGAAATTCCGGCGATCACGTCTTCCAGGTTCTGCGGTTTCAGTTCCTTCATGAAGTTCTTCATACCCGCACTTTCAAGCTGGAACACACCGTCCGAACGGCCGGTGCCAAGAGAATCCAGAACCTTCTTATCGTTATAGTCGATTTTCTGCATATCCAGAGTCACGCCCGCATCTTTCTGGATCAGTTTCACGGCATTCTGGATAACTGTCAGGGTACGCAGTCCCAGAAAGTCCATTTTCAGAAGTCCCAGTTCTTCCAGTGTCGTCATGGTAAACTGTGTGACAATGGAGCCGTCCTGCGCTCTGGAAAGTGGTACATACTCCGATACATCCTTCTGGCTGATAACCACACCTGCTGCATGCATGGATGTATGTCGCGGAAGACCTTCCAGACGTCTCGCCATATTGATCAGATAATGAACATCGTCCTGCTCTGTATATGCTTTTTTCAACTCAGGATTCATATTCAGTGCTTTATCAATCGTGATGTTCAGTTCCTGCGGGATCATTTTAGCAATGGAATCCACCTGTGCATAAGGCATATCCAGTACACGCCCCACATCACGGATCACACCACGGGCAGCCAGTGTACCGAATGTAACGATCTGTACGACACAGTCATCACCGTACTTACGGCGCACATAATCAATGACTTCCTGTCTTCTTTCGAAACAGAAGTCAACGTCAATATCCGGCATGGAAACTCGCTCCGGATTCAGGAATCGTTCAAACAGAAGATCATAACGAATCGGGTCAAGCTGCGTGATCCCAAGGGTATAGGCAACCAGACTTCCCGCTGCGGAACCACGTCCCGGACCTACCATAATCTCATGGTCACGGGCATATTTGATAAAATCCCACACAATCAGGAAGTAATCTACATATCCCATATTTTTGATCGTCGATAACTCATAATTCAGGCGGGATTTCAGTTCATCTGTCACCGGATGATATCGTTCTTCCAGTCCCTCGAAACAGAGTTTGTTCAGGTATTCCCAGGATGTGTACCCATCCGGAACATCATATCTCGGCAGTTTTGTCACGCCAAACTCAATCTCCACATGACATCTCTCTGCGATCTTATGTGTATTCTCCAACGCTTCCAGTGCATATGGGAAAAGCTGCGCCATTTCCTCCGGAGATTTCACATAATACTGACCACCCTCATAACGCATTCGGTCCTGATCTGCCAGTTTCTTATTCGTTTGCAGGCACAGCAGAATATCATGTGGGTCCGCATCATCCGCAGTGGTATAATGCACGTCATTGGTGGCTACCAGATCAATCCCTGTCTCTTCATGCATACGCAGAAGTTCCTGATTTACCACCTGCTGCGCCGGAATTCCGTGATCCTGTAATTCCAGAAAGAAATTTCCCTTGCCAAAAATGTCCTGATAACGCAGGGCTGCAGCCTTCGCATCCTCATACATTCCCCTTTGCAGATATCTGGCAACCTCACCGGCAAGGCAGGCACTCAGTGCAATGATTCCCTCATGATATTCTTTTAATACAGCCAGATCCACTCGTGGCTTATAATAAAATCCTTCCGTAAATCCTTTGGAAACAATCTTCATCAGGTTGCTGTATCCCTGATTATTCTCTGCCAGAAGAACCAGATGATAGTATCTGTCCTCCCCGCTTCCTGCCTCACGGTCAAACCGGGAACCCGGAGCTACATATACCTCACATCCCAGGATCGGATTGATTCCCTCAGCCCTTGCTGCGCGGTAAAAATCAATCACACCGTACATGACTCCATGGTCTGTGATCGCCGCACTGTCCATCCCAAGCTCTTTGACACGGGCAACATATTCTTTTATTTTATTGGAACCATCCAGCAGACTGTACTCTGTATGGACATGAAGATGTGTAAACTCCAACTTTTATCCCTCCTGTTCTTTTCCTTTATCTGTAAATATCCTGTAAATATCCCGTAACTGTTCCGTATCTTCACAGTTACGGGATCACTTTATTTTTCTTCTGTATCGTTTTTATTTTGCGTAGATTCTCTTATCCTTAATTTCTACTTTGCCCTCTTTCATCAGATGACCAATGGCACGTTTGAAAGCTCCCTTGCTCAGGCCAAATTCTCTCTGGATCACTTCCGGAGATGCTTTGTCATCAAAAGGAAGAACGCCCGCAAATTCATTGATCACTTCCATAACATTTTCCGCATCCTCATTGATCTGCAGATATGCTTTCTGACGGTCTGTGACATTCATCTTTCCGTCTTCCTTCACTTCGCTGACACGAAGCTCCAGAATCTTGCCCGGACGGTATTTGCCTTTCGCTTCTCTTGCCGGGATCAGTGCGGAATATTTGTCATCCACTGCCACGAATACACCAAATCTGTCGCTGATCTCATAGACACGGCCTTTCACCATATCTCCGACTACATATGGAGTTCTGGTGGAAAGGTAATGGTAAACCTTCATTGTTGCACAGAGACGGCTGCTCTTATCCACATAAAGAGCTACCAGCACGTCCTCTCCTTCTCTCACTTTCAGAGTCTGCTCATGATATGGAAGCAGAAGGTCTTTCTCCAGTCCCCAGTCAAGGAACGCACCGATTCTGGTTACCTGAGATACTTTCAGGACTGCTGTCTGTCCCACCTGAAGTTTCGGTTCTTTTGTCGTTGCAATCAGACGATCCTGAGAATCTTTGTAGATAAATCCTTCAACACTGTCGCCTTCCTTTGTTCCTTCCGGAACCTGTTTTGACGGAAGAAGGACTCTGTTCTTCGCATCCGCATGCATATCCTCTGCCAGATATACACCGAAATCTACGGTCTTTACTACTGTTAATTTCTGTTTTTTTCCTAACTCTATCATATAATCTCCATTTCTGCTTTGTTATTACACTTTTAACACTTTTAAAGAGAATCCAATACGGTTCCATACTCTTTCAGGACATTTTCCTTTATCTTCTGAAAGCATGGAATATATTTTTTTAAATATTTTTACCAGTTTATCAGACACATTTTCTCATAGAAATATATGTTATCCTGCTTTCTGCTACTGGAGCTTTATATTTCAGTATAACACAAACAATAAAGGCGGCACAACTGCCGCCTTTACATTTTTATCATCTTATTTTATCCGTTGTTACCTCAACCAAATGATACAAGCCAGTCCCCACCCACTGCTTATTGCTTTTCGCAATTGAAGCAGGGAACTTACTTGATTTGGTTAAATATTCTGCATCCACTTACATGCCAGCTCAATCCAGGACTGGCATTCTTTCTGTACACAGCCGCCGTCCTCATGGCTTGTCTCTTCATTCGCGAGACTCAGTCCGTGTCCTCCAACCGGATAAAGATGCATTTCTACCGGTATTTTAAATTTGCGCAGAGCATTGAAAAACAGCAGGGAATTTTCTACCGGAACACAGTCATCTGTCACTGTATGCCACAGGAATGTCGGCGGTGTATCTCCAGATACCTGAAATTCCAGAGACTGTTCTTTTCTCTTGTCAGGATCATTGCAGTTTTCTCCAAGCAGGCATTCAAAAGAGCCCGTATGTGCAAACTCACCGGAAGTGATCACCGGATAGCTTAAGATCATGCCGTTTGGTTTCACCATATCAGAAGCTACGCCAAGTCTCTCTGCAATAAAATCTTTCTTCCAGAAAACACCAAGACTTGCTGCCAGATGACCGCCTGCGGAAAATCCCTGGACTACAATCTTATTTGTGTCAATGTGAAATTCTGCTGCATTTTCTCTTAAGAAAGCAACAGTTTTCGCAAGCTGCAAAAGTGCCAGCGGATATCTGGCAGGTTCTACGCTGTAACGCAGAATCACTGCATGATATCCCTTTGCAAGGTACTGCATGGCAATCGGTTCTGCTTCTCTGTCAGAAGTCATGGCATAAGCCCCACCCGGGCAGATCACAACTACCGGGCGTTTTCTGTTAATGTGCATCTCAACGGAATTATCCAGAAAATAAGTGTATAAATCTGCTGTTTCTTCATAACCATCTACTGTTATTTGTATTTTTTTATAAATCATACTCCCACCCTCATACATATATTTTTTGTTTATACTATATGTTTTCCACATACCTTGCAATATCTAAATATGATTTTCCACAAATTCATAATAGTTTTACTCTTTTTCCATATCGAAAAAATCTCCCGGTATCAAGAGCTGGCTTCACTCTTTCCGGGAGACTTTTATCATTTATCCTGCATTGTCAAGCGGATATTCGCAATCCGCTTTGCTACTTGCTCATAACCAAATAACTGCTTCGCAGTTTATCAGAAGGCGCTTGCACGCCTCCTGATACAAGCAAGTCCCCACCCACTGCTTATTGCTTTTCGCAATTGAAGCAGGGGACTTACTTGATTTGGTTAAACAATTTTTTATTTATTTCCCTGACCATAGTATGCATTTGCACCATGTTTTCTGTAATAATGCTTATCCTGAAGATCCTGTGGAGCTGGTTTTACCTGTGGGTTGATCATCTCACAGCGTGCTGCCATTTTTGCAACTTCTTCAAGAACTACTGCGTTATGTACTGCTTCGTGAGCATCTTTGCCCCATGCAAATGGTCCATGGTTTTTGCAGAGTACAGCCGGTACTGCTTCATAATCTTTATCTTTGAAAAGATCAACGATCAGAAGACCTGTGTTCTTTTCATATTCGTCAAATTCTTTACCTTCCAGACATCTTGCACATGGGATTTCTCCATACATGTAGTCTGCATGTGTGGTTCCATAGCAAGGAATTCCTCTTCCTGCCTGTGCCCAGCTTGTTGCCCATGAAGAATGTGTATGTACAACTCCACCAATGTTCGGGAATGCTTTGTAAAGTTCCAGATGGGTTGCTGTATCAGAAGATGGATTGTATCTTCCTTCTACTTTGTTTCCTTCCAGATCCATAACAACCATGTCGTCCGGTGTGAGTAAATCATAGTCTACTCCACTTGGTTTGATAACAAAAAGACCCTTTTCTCTGTCGATTCCGCTGACATTACCCCATGTAAATGTAACAAGTCCGTATTTCGGAAGATCCATATTTGCTTTGTAAACTTCCTCTTTTAATTTTTCCAGCATAGTTTCCTTCTCCTTTTGCTTTTCAGATAGTTGCTGTCCACTTTGTGTACAGTAACATCACATATACTTTGTGAGCACTACAGTTTCTTTTGTTATCTGTATTATATCACTTGTACGGTACATGTACCAACTTGTATCTTTCCATTCTCATATAAATCAGTATTTATCCTTAACAGGTTATCGGAATTTTACAGTCTGAAAAATATCTTTGCAAAAATCTTTCTTATTTTTCAGTAAATTCCACTACTGCATACGGCTTCCCATTTTCATCATTCAGAGATACCACTACTTTCCCGGCTTCAGTCTTTGTTTTCGGGCAGATGGTATCTCCAAGTTTTGCCTGCATCTTATATTCTGCGCGCATCTGGTATACTTTGAAATCCTCCGGCAGAAAATCTTCTGCCATACAGATGTACTGACAGTTATTTACATGATGATTAGTATCCAGATGATGCTTCTGCACTGCGAAAGATTCCTGTGGGATCATACTGTCCGGCAGTTTGATTTTCCTTGGAGCATAATCCATTTCCATTTTTTCGCTGAGTACATAGTTGTCTGTATCTACCGGAGTCAGCCGCGCCGGAAGTCCCGTACTGATTACCAGATGTGTCCAGTTCGAATTGGCCCATGCCAGTCTTTTTCCGTCTGTAGTCTCTATGATAAAGTTACGCATTCCCATAAATCCCTTGAATTCATAAGCTGCTGTTGTAATCTTAATCTCTGTCCCCATCACCGGATATTCATCCACGATCACCTGCCAGGAAGAAAGAACCCACGCCCTGTCCCTCGCTTTCAGCACATCCCCGCCAAGTCCGACCGACTCCGCATGAAATGTACAACAATCCTGAAAATAATTCAAAACCCCAGGTAATGTCAGTCTGCCGTCTTCACCTGTCTCACTGTATCTGACTCTGCTGTTAAAACTGTAGTTCATCTTTCTGTCCTCTTTTCTTATGTCATCGTATTTTGTAATCTTATCCATTTCCGGAAAAATTGCTTCATATTATCTTATCTATTTTCTTTTTACCATACATCTCTTTTTGTAAAAAGAAATCCCATAACAAAATACCTCATCATAATTATCCGCAAATTCATCTGCATACATTCTGTCATTTATCTGTCTGACAGCTTTTTCACAGTCATCCTACAAATGTCCAAGTATCCTTAAATATTTTGCTTCAAAAACAGCTACTCTGCCATTTCTGGAATCTAATACTACAATATCACTGCGCCCCTCTCCATGTTCTTTGTTAGACTGTACCACATAACCTGCTCCGGCAAAAATCCCTGCCAGAAATGCATGATAAAAATCTTCTTTATAATCATGATAACTGATCGTCATGCGCTGAATATATACTTAAGCAACTGGTTACTATAACATATATCTTATCAGACATGTTCTATACCTGCCAGAATTTTTTTCGACATCTGTTTCTCACAGAATAGTGACCTATAAACAATATCTTTTCCCTTACTCTCATAATCAGACCTCTGAAAAACACCAAGGGCAGGACACACGATAGCAGCTCTCGCTACCACATGTCCTGCCCTGGTTACTGTATTTATTTTCTATTATATCTCATTCTTATTTCTCTGCTGTATCTTTCGTTATATTCTTCGTCGCAAACGTGATCATTACCTTAAACAGATCCCCATCCAGATGCAGTTTAAACTCTCCACCCTGTAATTCTGTAAGACTCTTTGCAATGGAAAGTCCAAGTCCGCTTCCTTCTGTATTTCTCGCCACATCTCCTCTGATAAATCGTTCTGTCAGTTCGTCTGCGGAGAAATTCAGTGGCTGTGCAGAGATGTTTTTCAGAGAAAAGATTACTTTTTTATTCTGGTTACTGATCTCTGCGTATACTCTGGTACCTTCCATTGCATACTTAACTACATTGCCAAATACATTTTCCAGAACGCGCCACATTCTCTGTCCGTCTGCATAAATCACGGATGGTTCGTCTGTGAAATGTACCATCATGGTGAGGTTCTTTTCCTGAAATTTTTCTTCAAACTCTCCGATTACCTGCTGCACCATTTCTATGAAATCAATATCGTTCATATCCAGTTTAATGTTTCCTGTGCTTGCCTTGGATGCTTCTACCACATCCTCCGTAAGCACTTTCAGTCTCTGGGATTTCTCATCAAGAACACGTAAATACTCCTGTACTTTCGGGTCTGTCGGATTCTCGCGTTTCATCAGATCTACATAATTGATGATAGAAGTCAGAGGTGTTTTCAGATCATGGGAAACATTTGTGATCAGCTCTGTCTGCATTCTTTCTTTTTTCAGGCTGTTCTCCACAGCAGCATCCAGACCACTGCCAATATTGTTGATATATTCCGCCATCACCTTCTGTTTTCCGGTAAGTGTATCTGTTTTGATCTTATACTGCAGTTTTCCATCGCTTATTTTCTTCAGACCATCCATAATAAGATCCAGTCCGTCCGCTTTTCTGATAGCAAAAATCATAGCAGCCACATCTACAGCCATTAATGCCAGCAGGAATACTCCTGCACCACTGAATATGCAGCCGATGATCAGAAACTGCAAGAATAAAAATGCACCTCCCACAAGCAGAACTTTTATTTTTTCTGCTGTATTTCTGGAAAAAGCTCTGGCAAAATCGGCAAGCTTCCCACTGCATTTTCCAATCCATTTCAGAACTTTTCTAATCAGACTGTTTTTCCATAGAGTACCTGCTTTTATTCTTCTTACCAGGCTGAGATATCCGATCAAAAACCATGCCATTGTATAAGTTCCACATATGAGACAGATAACAATCACTGTCACCACTGCATGGCTGTAACCCAATGATGAGTTGGCGATCAAAGTTCCCGATATGATCGTTCCTGCCAGCCATATACCGATTACTGCTCCTGCCGCAATTTCTGTATACCATCTGTCAAATCCATTCAGATGAATTTCTTCATCCTTCGGTTTCCTTCCTGCTGTCACAGTCAGCCACACCATACCGATCAGCCAAAGCACACTTCCGAAGATTGCTCCTGCCAGCATCGGAAACATAAGCTTTGAATATGTCTCATAGTTCTCTGCCTCATCAGCCATGGAATCTACCACAGAAAATTCCGTATCAACCGAAACTGCAAATACAAAATCCTTTGTGTCAAAGCTCTGATCAATGGTATGATTCCACACCTGCAAGTCTGCATCCGGAATATTTGTAACACACTTACTTAATTCCGGGTAAACAACTGCATATGCTTTTTCCTTAAATATTTTCTCAAGGTTCTGCTCCAGCTGTAAATAGCTGCTGTATGCTTTTTTGTTTGTATAGATTGTCTTTTTCTCTTTATCTGCGAAAAGATATGTGAGATTGGTACTCCCTTCCTCATAGTCTCCGGACGTATTGTATACAGACGTAAGTGATATGGCACAGTCACTGACATTTATATCATCCTGAACAGCTCTGATACAGTCCAGAAGTGTGAATAACTCCTTATATGCATCCTCCAGTCTCCCATTCCATTCCGTGCTTTTGTTTACCGCATCCAGGATATTCTCAGCTCCCTGTGGTGCAAATTTCTCGTCCAGCTGACTCAGTTCTACGAAAAAACATCCCGGATATTCTGTGTTTGTTCTGGTATCCGTAACGTTGCCGATATTCTCTGATTGTGAGGTATATCCGTAATAAAGTTCATCTGCTACGGTATCCAGTTTCTCGGACTCGGTCTTTGATTCGAAATCATCTTCTTCAAGAAAATCTGTATTGTAATTAATTTTCAGTGTTCCATCTGCCACCATCTTTTTAAAGTCAGTCCGATAAAAATAGTGGCTGCTTCCGTCAGAAGATTCACATCTTATGACCTGTGAATCTTCGTCATAAACACCTTCATAATAGTTTGCCTCCCAGTCTTTTCCCCACTCCAGAAGATCACTTACAGAGTACGCAAGCCCGAAAGTATTTTTCAGAGAAAGGTCTCTGATGGAATCACGGGTGTTTCCTTTTTCCTTAAATTCTGCCAGATCAATCACTGCTGATGAACCTGCATTTGTAAGGTAATCTATATCCTCTTTTGCTGACAGACTTTCCAGAATATCCGTACCTCTGGAATTCAGACGTTCCCTGAATCCCTCTGACTGAATATAACTTTTCCCTCTGTCATCCAGACGGATCCCCGTCTGATAGATCATTACAAAAAATGCTGCACATATCACAGCCGCCACAGCTGCCAGATGTACGATTATGATCCAGACCGCCTTGGCAGCATTGCTCCTGTATCCTTTTCCCTTCATAATTTTGTCCCTTTCCTTTGCATTCGCTCCGTTACTTGATTTAGGTCAAGCGGATAAAATCATCCGCTTCGCTACTTGATTCGGTTAAATTTTTTCAATTTTATACCCAAGTCCCCACACAACCTTCAGGTATCTTGGCTCCCTTGGATTAATCTCAATTTTTTCTCTGATATGCCGGATATGCACTGCCACTGTATTATCTGCAGCAACTGCTTCCTCATTCCAGATGTTTTCGTAAATCTGATTAATGGAAAATACCCTTCCCTGATTCTTCATCAGTAGAAGAAGGATATTGTACTCAATAGGTGTCAGCTTCACTACATCACCGTCTACCCTGACTTCCTTCAGGTCATCGTTTATGCTCAGACCTCCTGTCTCGTAGATATGAGCATTCTCCACAGGTATTGCTGCTCCCAGTCTTGTATATCTTCGAAGCTGTGATTTCACCCTTGCCACCAGTTCCAGCGGATTAAAAGGTTTTGTCACATAATCGTCTGCACCTACATTTAATCCAAGAATCTTATCTGCATCTTCTGATTTTGCAGAAAGAATGATGATCGGAAGCGGATTCTCTTCCCTGATTTTCAAAGTAGCCCGGATGCCATCCAGCTTCGGCATCATAATATCTATGATAAGTAAATCCACCGGCTGACTGCGCAGTACGTTAATCGCTTCCATACCGTCATATGCTTTGAAAATTGTATATCCTTCCTGTTCCAGATAAATACTGATTGCTTCCACGATGTCCTTATCGTCATCGCAGACCAGAATATTCGCCACTTCATGCACCTCCCTCTTTAAACCTCTTTTTCTCTTTCTGATATTAGAATAATCAACACATCTTAATATGAAAGGGACAAATTCTTAAGATTTTCTTATGATTATTCAGATATGTATCTATTGTATGTGAAATACATACAAATAATTTTTAATACCGCTGTTTTTCCAGAATAGATCAGACCAGATTTCATCGGAGATTACAACACAGTCATTTGCCCTGTAAACTTCCATTGCTTTCTCAATTTCCCACTTTTCCCACACACGTCCGCATGGATTATGAGGACTGCAGAAAACTACCACATGAATGTTATTTGCCTTGATTTTCGCATCCATATCTTCGAAATCCATTCGCCAGATTCCAGCTTCATCTTTCTTTAACGGACTGTGCACCATCTTAAATCCATTGTTTCCAATACATCCTTTGAATCCGATATAAGTCGGACTGTGAAGCAGTACTGCATCCCCCGGTGCTGCAAAGGCTGTCAACGCGGAAACTACGCAACCCAGCACCCCATTCTCATAACCAATATGTTCCTTTGTCAGTCCCGTCACACCATTCCTCTTCGTCTGCCAGTCAATAACAGACTGGAAAATATTCTTCCCTCGGTGAAAAATATCCATATGCCGGATGCTTCGCACGTTCAATGATTGCCTCCGGAATCGTCGGCACAGTCGGAAAATTCATATCCGTAACCCACATCGGAATCACATCAAATCCTTCCTTCGGTTTCGCAGGACTCATTTCTCCGTCCCGATCGAGTAGGAGGCGGCTTTCGCCGCCGACCTCTCACACCACCGGACATGCGGTTCCGCATCCGGCGGTTCAGTTAACTTAACATCTTGTTTGACAAAAATATTCCTCTGCTGAGAGTAACCCGAACTTTTTCAGACGTGTATTTGACATTGCATAGCAAATAGTTTCTGTACGACAAACCCGAGCATATCCATGGAACCCTGCCGCACTTTTTGCATTCTTTTTACTAACACCCAATTTTACCAGATTTTTATATCTGGTTTTAGGATTTTTCCAATGTTTCCATATGCACATCCTGAATCTGTACCTAATAACCGTATCGAGTCTTCGGGTTGCTGTAAGAATTGAGCCAATTTTAAAGTAATTGATCCAGCCTCTTACCACTTCCGCTATCTTTTGGGCTTTATATGAGTTACTTACGCCCCATTTGCGGCTCGTTAATTTTCTGACTTTCTTCATTACCTTATCCAATGACTTTTGAGGGACTTTTATCTTATATTTCTTTTCTTGAAACTGATAATAGAAGGCAAATCCCAGATATTGTATTTCTGTGGGTCTCCCTATTTTACTCTTGCCCCTGTTCACTTTCAGCCGCAGAACATTTTCAATATACTTCGTGACCGATTCCATTACCCTTGCCGCAGCTTTTTCGCTTTTGACAAAAATAATACAGTCATCTGCATATCGTGCAAATTTAAGTCCTCGGCTTTCAAGTTCCCAATCCAATTCATTGAGCAGTATGTTAGCGAGAAGTGGTGAAATATTTCCCCCTTGTGGGGTTCCGATTTCTGTTTCTTCTATCTGTTCTCCAACCATAACTCCACTTACTAGAAATTTTCGGATTAGCGAAAGTATTTTTCCATCCTTAATCTCTTTGTTCAAAACTGATATTAACTTGTCGTGTTCTACCGTATCAAAAAACTTTTCCAAGTCAATATCCACGACCCAGTTATATCCTTCATTCATGTATTCAACTGCTTTTAATACTGCCTTCTGTGCACTTTTTCCGGGTCTGAATCCATAGCTGTTCTCATGAAATTTTCTTTCATATATAGGTGTTAATACCTGTGCGGCTGCTTGTTGTACCACGCGATCTGTGACAGTTGGAATACCAAGTTTTCGTTTGCTTCCGTCTGCTTTAGGGATTTCCACTCTCTTTACTGGCATTGGTTTGTATGACTGATTTCTTATACTCTCTCTGAGTTGCTGTCCATTTACTTTCAAATGAGAAAGCAAATCGGCACATTCCATTCCGTCTATTCCTGCCGCACCTTTATTCTTTTTCACCTGTTTGTAGGCACGATTCATGTTTTCATTTGACAGAATGCGTTCTATAAATATTCCTTGTTCCTCCATGCACTGTTTCCTTTCCTTTTCGTGAGTTCCGACCACTTAGTACTTGTGGTACTCCTCTCGGCATGTGTTTCGTCTAAAACTCTCAATTAGGACGTACTCCAGCTGATTAACTGTTCTGTCCTTTGCTCCATCCGGTTTCCCGGACTTCTTCGCTACTATGACATCTGCTGACTTCCTATGATTCGTTGTTACTATGGCTGATGAAACCACTCATAGGATCTCCCCGGTTAAAATACGCTATCTTTCCCATCACCTATCCGCCATGTCTACTACCAGTCCTCTGTTAGCTATTGGACTTCAACTTATTCAGCAGTCTTATCCGAACTGTAAGCCTTATACATGATTTCTGTTCGTCGGACCAATGGTTTGCCTCATGCTTCCTTCAGATTCCACTTTACAGTGGACACCCTTGCCTTGTTGGCTATGTGCTTCCCGCTAACAGGCGCACTTAGGACTTTCACCTTTAAGAATAACGTTCGCGCCGGGCGAACTGAATTACTCGGTAACTGAGTTACCAGAGCATCTGAATTAAGGCGGGATACCGCCTTTTTTCAGG
>NZ_QUDO01000005.1 GCF_003477525.1 Ruminococcus sp. AF41-9 | reverse complement strand
AAAATGTCCGATTATCCATTTTTCATTCCACAAGTCGTGCTCTTCGCGAATTCTTCCTTGTTTTGGTTCAAGGTTGCGAACGAGCACCGCGAGTTTCGCAATTACCTATTTCATTATTTATACATTCGTGTTACTGTCCGCTCCATTTCTGACAACAGGAATGATATCAGTAACGGTTCTTTCCCCACGGGATACTCCGGCAGTAAATCTCTGACTGATCAGGAATCACCTGCGGATTTACCCGATATGTTCTTATCATAAAGGATAAATGTTATGAAAAAGTGAAATTTTTCCTTTATCTTCCGTTTATGGGAATATTAACATTATACATTATAAAAAAACGTATTCTGTTATGCAAGTTTTACCTGTCACAAAGGCTTGCAATTTGTGAAAAGTATGTTAAAATTAAAGACAAAATATAAAATATATACAGCCAGAGTGAATAAATATACTTACGCCTCCTTATGTGGACACAGGTGGATATTTTTATTTACTTTCGGGTGCGAGGAGGAAAAGACATGAAAGACAAAAAGAGATTTGCAGCTCTTGCATTAAGTGCAATCATGGTAGTTTCTATGGCAGGCAATGTATATGCATCGAAGGAAGTAGCATCCAAAGATGACCTTGCAGGCGCAACTATCGGTGTACAGCTTGGTACCACAGGCGACCTTGACGCTTCTGATTATGAAAAAGACGGATCTACAGTTGAGCGTTATAATAAAGGAAGCGAAGCAGTTCAGGCGTTAAAGGCAGGACAGATCGACTGTGTGATCATTGATTCACAGCCGGCAGCGAAATTTGCTGAGAATAACGACGACCTTAAGATCCTGGATGAGCCATTCGAAGAAGAAGAGTATGCAATCTGCTTAAAGAAGGGTAACGATGAACTTCTTGACAAGATCAACGGAGCTTTGGAAGAACTGAAAGAAGACGGAACTATCGACAGCATCATGGATAACTATATCGGTGATGATGCAGGCAAGACTCCATATGAATCTCCGGAAGACGTTGACCGTTCCAACGGAACTCTGGTAATGGCTACCAACGCTGAGTTCGAGCCATATGAATACCACGAAGGTGATGATATCGTAGGTATCGACGCAGATATCGCCCAGGCAATCTGTGACAAACTTGGATATGAACTGAAGATTGAAGATATGGAATTTGACTCCATTCTTCCGGCAGTACAGTCCGGTAAAGCTGATTTCGGTGCAGCAGGAATGACTGTAACAGAAGACCGTAAATCAAGCGTTGATTTTACAGATACTTATGCAAATGCAAGCCAGGTTATCATTGTAAAGAAATAATTCCTGAGCTTTGTATCTGAAAGTTACTGTGCACGGTGTGAATAGTAACATCTGCAATCCGTAAAACATAAAAAATAACAACAGAGCTGTTGACAATCTGCCAACAGCTCTCTTTTCGAGACAGAGGTTTTTATGAATAATCCTATGATTTTAGCGAGTGTAAAAGAAGATTTTTATCTGAACTTTATTAAAGATGACCGTTACCTGTGGCTTCTGGATGGTCTGAAAACAACTCTGATCATTACTGTATTCGCAGTGATCGTCGGACTGATCATCGGTTTTCTGGTAGCAATCATCCGTTCCGCACATGATAAGTCAGGATCTTTTAAGATACTCAATGCAGTCTGCAGAGTATACCTGACCGTGATCCGTGGAACACCGACCATGATCCAGTTACTGATCATGAACTTTGTAATTTTTGGTTCTGTGAGCATTAATAAGATTATCGTCGGCGGTCTTGCCTTCGGTATCAACTCCGGTGCTTATGTGGCTGAGATCGTGCGTTCCGGTATCATGTCCATTGACCAGGGACAGACAGAAGCAGGACGAAGCCTGGGACTGAATTTCAGCCAGACCATGCGTCTGATCATTATCCCGCAGGCGTTTAAGAATGTGCTTCCGGCACTGGTAAATGAGTTTATTGTGCTGATCAAAGAGACATCTATTATCGGTTACATCGGTATGATGGATCTTACCAAAGGTGCAATGCTGATCCAGAGCCGTACTTATAACGCATTCTGGCCGTTGATGGCGGCAGCGGCGATCTATCTTGTGATCGTTGGACTTCTTACATGGGGTATGAATAAACTGGAAAGGAGATTAAGAACCAGTGAGCGATAAAAATGTACTGATCCAGGTGCAGGATCTGAAAAAGGCGTTTGGTGCCAATCAGGTTCTGGATGGAATTACCACAGATATCTGTCAGGGAGAAGTAGTAGCAATCATCGGTCCTTCCGGTTCCGGTAAATCCACTTTCCTTCGTTCCCTGAATCTTCTGGAAGTTCCGACAGGGGGCAAGATCCTCTTTGAAGGAACAGATATTACAGATCCGAAGGTTGATATTAACAGACACCGTCAGAAAATCGGCATGGTGTTCCAGCAGTTTAATCTTTTCCCGCATAAGACGGTGAAGCAGAACATTATGCTGGCACCGGTAGAGCTGAAACTGATGACAAAAGAGGAAGCATCCAAAAAAGCGGATGAACTTCTGGCACGAGTAGGGCTTCCTGACAAGGCAAATGCCTACCCGGATATGCTTTCCGGCGGTCAGAAACAGCGTATTGCAATTGCACGTGCACTGGCAATGAATCCGGATGTCATGCTGTTTGATGAGCCGACTTCCGCGCTTGACCCTGAGATGGTAGGAGAGGTTCTGGAGCTGATGAAGGAACTGGCACAGTCCGGTATGACCATGGTAGTGGTTACTCACGAAATGGGATTTGCGAGAGAGGTTGCAACCAGAGTTCTTTTCATTGATGACGGTAAGATTCAGGAAGAAAATTCTCCGAAGGAGTTCTTTGGAAATCCGAAGAACCAGAGACTGAAAGATTTCCTTTCAAAAGTATTATAAATGCTGAACAGATTTAATCGTTTTATAGAAAAATGGATGGCGCTGGTGACACCCACCTGCCTGCTGTTCGGAGTGTGTTTTCCGGATATTGCGAAGCATGGACTTCCGTTTGTGACAGTGGTATTTGCGTTTATGACATTTACCGGGGCGTTGAAATCGCGTTTTCGGGATGTGGCGAATGTGTTCGGACATCCGGGAGCATTATTGACCATTCTGGTGCTGCTTCATGCAGTAATTCCTTCCGCAGCGTGTGCGGCAGGACATCTTTTCTTCGGAGATAATCCGGAGCTGATCACGGGGATGGTGCTGGAGTTTGCAGTACCTACGGCTGTGGTCGGGCTGATGTGGGTGACGATTTATGACGGAAACAGTCCATTGTCACTGTCACTGGTTATTCTGGATACGATCCTGGCGCCGTTTCTGATTCCGCTGACGCTGCGGATCCTGATTGGTTCGAGCGTTACCATGGATACTTCGAAGATGATGCGTGAGCTGGTCTTTATGGTTGCGTTTCCGGCAGTTCTGGCAATGGCACTGAACGAAGTGACCAAAGGAAAAGTAATGAAAACCTGGCCGGGAAAGCTGGCTCCTTTTTCGAAAATGGCACTGATCTTTGTGGTGACTTCCAATTCCTCGAAGGTGGCACCTTATGTCCGGAACATGAATTTACAGAGGGTAAAGGTGGCTGGTGCGATTCTGGTTCTGGCAGCCAGCGGATATGCACTGGGATGGCTGGTGGCTCATCTTTTCCGGCAGGACCGCGCAACCGCAGTTTCCATGATGTACGGAACCGGGATGCGGAATATCAGTGCGGGAGCTGTGATCGCAGCGGCTTATTTTCCGGGAGAGGTGCTTTTTCCGGTTATGATCGGGACGCTGTTCCAGCAGGTTCTGGCGGCTTTGTTTGGAAAGCTGCTGGCACAGAAGTGAGAAAACACAGAAAAGACAGCATAAAAGATCAGGAAAGATAATAAAAGATAATAAAAAGGTCAGTAAAGAACCATGATGAAAAAAGCTGCAATGAGTGAAAAAAGACTCATTACAGCTTTTTTATTGTGCAGACAGACAGGCATCGATGTTCTCAGGCAGCCGTCTGGTTCTGCCTGCTGCTTTATATTACTGCTGCTCCGGCTTTTCGGAAGCTTCAGAAGCTGCGTATTTTTTCAGCTCTTTATAGCAGTATTTGATGATTTCTTTACGGGTAATGATACCGATAAAGAATCCCTGATCGTCTACGACCGGAACAAAGTTCTGGTTGATGGCGCAGTCCAGAAGGTCTTCCATTTTGGAATCTGCGTGAACTGCCTTATAGGTAGCACGGCGCGGGATTGCCATAATGGAAATATCTTCAGCAGACTTCAGATTTGAGACGTTCAGTGTTTTCATTCCCCAGAGAAGATCGCCCTCGGAGATGGTTCCCAGATATTTGCCGTCCAGACTCAGCATGGGAATACAGGAAAATTTTCTGTGTTCCATTTTTTCAACAGTCTGACGTAAGGTTTCATCTTCAAAAATGTAGGCAACTTCACTTTTGGGTGTTAAGAAAAATAAAATATTCACTTTCGTATTTACCCCATTACATAGTTCATAGTGTTAAGAGATGCTGCTGTTCACTGATAAAATCCCGGAAAGTGTAATATCGGGCACTGAGTGAACCGCAGATCAGATCGCTTACTGCCTGGAGAAAGGTGTCGGCTACAGAAGCTGTACGCCCTTTGCCTCTGCCTCTTCCATAACTTCTTTCGGCCACAGGGAAGCGTGTACTTCGCCGATGTGGGCCTTTCTGAGGAAGAACATACAGATACGGGACTGTCCGATACCACCGCCGATCGTGTAAGGAAGTTCCTGATTGAGGATGGCTTTCTGGAACGGAAGCTCACGTCTGTCGTCGCAGCCTGCGATGGTAAGCTGGCTGTCAAGTGATTCTTCGTCTACACGGATACCCATGGAAGAAAGTTCCAGAGCAATGTCGAGAACCGGATAGTAAACGAGGATATCACCGTTTAATTCCCAGTCATCATAGTCCGGGGCACGTCCGTCGTGGCGTTCTCCGTTGCTTAAGGTTTTACCTACCTGCATAAGGAAAACAGCACCTTTTTCCTTAACGATCTTGTATTCACGTTCCTTCGGAGTGAGATCCGGATACATGTCAACCAGTTCCTGAGTGCTGACGAATGCGATTTCTCTTGGAAGGATTTCTTCGATGTAATCGTACTGTACAGCCATGTATTTCTCTGTTTTACGAAGAACACTGTAGATTGCACGCACTGTGGAAACCAGTGTGTCCATGTTTCTTTCTTCTTTGCTGATGATTTTTTCCCAGTCCCACTGGTCTACATATACGGAGTGGATGTTGTCCAGATCTTCGTCGCGGCGGATCGCGATCATGTCAGTGTAAAGACCTTCGCCGTGTGCGAATCCGTATTTCTTTAATGCGTATCTTTTCCATTTTGCAAGGGAGTGTACGATCTCGGCGTTTTCCGGCTGTCCTTTGATATCGAAGCTGACCGGACGTTCTACGCCGTTTAAGTTATCATTCAGACCGGAAGACGGATTGACAAATACAGGTGCAGAAACACGAAGCAGGTTCAGTTTCTGAGCCAGAGTCTGCTGAAAGAAATCTTTCACAGTCTTGATGGCAATCTGAGTGTCATGGAGATTCAGAGATGAATGGTAACCATCTGGAATTTTAATCTGTTCCATTGTTTGATTCCTCCTACATTTTTATGCTTGCATATTCGATAGCAGGCCACGAAAACATTGCAGTCATCCGGTGCAGTATTTTGGTGGGATGCCAGTGTTGAATATCCATTAATCTTTTGTTACTGTCTGTGCTGCCCGTACAGTCCGACGGGGAGCCTGCTTTTCGGATAACAGTGGATGAACGGTAACAATCTTTTCCTTCGACATTATAACAGGAAACTGCCCGGTTGGCAATTTAGACATTGCAAGATTGGGATAAAATGTTAAAATAAATTGAGACGAAGAATGGGAGAAAATATCCCGTTGAGGGACAGGAAACGGAAACTGTTATCAGGAAACGGTAAATATCCGTTTGATTTTTTGATAAAGGGGGACGAGAGATGGGAAAAAGATGTCAGGTCTGTGACGGGCCGATCGTAGATGGCAGATGTAAATACTGTGGAATGCCGTATAGATGTGATGCAGAGCTGTATCATTTAAATGAGGACCGGTCAGAACATTACCGCCATGCGTCTGCAAAGGTGAGAAAGGCCATGAGGGAAAGCGAGATTCCGCTGCCGGACAGAAGCCGGACTGTGTCAGGGACGACAAAGACGCAGAATGTAAATGCGCGGAAGACGAAGAATCAGACTGTAAAAGCGCAGAATATTAAAACTCAGGATGTGAGAAAGCAGACTGCAAAAAAACAGACTGCTGCGGCACAGACTGCCCGTACATATGCGGGAAAAAGCCCTGCTCCGGCAAAAAAGAAGAAAAGAAAAAGCAAAAAAGCGGTTATTTTCTGGGTGATCCTGGCAGGTGTGGTTGCGTTGATCGAGTATGCTCCGGAGTATGCAGAACGTATCGGATATGAGATTGAGAATTTTGTCAGTGATGAGCTGGGAATTGATATAACCGGAATATTTTCTGAGAAGAAAGAGGATTATGGACTGCCTCTCAGTCAGGAAGAACTGGCGGAGTATGAGAGCTTTTATATTGATACAGATGCAGGAACCTGTGTGGCAGGAGAGAATGAGATCATTCCGGGAGAATATATCATTGAATCCGGCTGGGAGGCAGTTGCACTGGAAATCACAGAGCCTTCCGGAAAGACAGAAACTGTGAAATTTGACAAAGCGAAGCAGCAGGAGAGAGTTGAATTACATACCGGATATGAGCTCACGGCAGTCTCTCTGGATGAGCAGTACAATTACGTGGCGTTATATCAAATTCAGCAATATGACGAATAATTTTTTTCCCCTTCCCTTTTGAGAGAGACTGTGCTATACTTGATAAACGTACCACATATAGAATAAATTGTGGTCAACGAAAGGAAATAATACTATATATTGTATGTAGGAGCAAATGGTATGATATATGTAATCAAGAAAGATGGTACAAGGGAAGAGTTTAATTCACAGAAAATCGTAGCAGCAGTAAATAAGTCGGCAGCCAGAATCTTATATACATTTTCTGACAAAGAGAAAGAATTTATCTGCCGGTTTGCGGAGGAGCATGCAGCGTCTCTGGGGAAGAATGAGATTCAGATTCAGGAGATGCATAATATCGTAGAGGGTGCCCTGGAGAGAGTAAACCCGGCTGTAGCTAAGAGCTATCGTGATTACAGAAACTATAAACTTGACTTCATTCATATGATGGATGATGTGTACACCAAGAGTCAGGCGATCCGTTACATCGGAGACAAGAGCAATGCCAATACAGACAGTGCACTGGTTGCCACGAAACGAAGCCTGATTTTTAATGAGCTGAATAAAGAACTTTACCGTAAGTTTTTCATGAATCGTAATGAACTGCAGGCATGTAAGGATGGATATATCTATATCCATGACCAGTCAGCACGTCTGGATACCATGAACTGCTGTCTTTTTGATGTGGCGTCTGTACTCAAAGGTGGTTTTGAGATGGGCAATGTATGGTACAACGAGCCGAAAACCCTGGATACTGCATTTGATGTTATGGGCGATATCATTCTGAGTACTGCGGCGCAGCAGTATGGCGGTTTTACTGTACCGGAAGTGGACAAGATCCTTGCACCGTACGCACAGAAGAGCTATGACAAATATATTCAGGAATTCCTGAAATATTCAGATGAGAACTGGAGCGGACGCGAGGAACGTGCCATTGAATATGCTCTGGATAAAGTCAGAAGAGAGTTTGATCAGGGATGGCAGGGAATTGAATATAAGCTGAATACTGTAGGTTCTTCCAGAGGAGACTATCCGTTCGTAACGGTAACTCTGGGACTGGGAACGAAACAGTTTGAGAAAATGGCAAGTATTTCCCTCCTTGAGGTACACAAAGGCGGACAGGGCAAGAAAGACCGTAAGAAACCGGTACTTTTCCCGAAGATTGTTTTTCTTTATGATGAAAATATCCATGGAAAAGGCAAGATCAGTGAGGATGTGTTTGAAGCAGGCGTGGACTGTTCTGCAAAGACCATGTATCCGGACTGGCTGTCCATGTCCGGAAAAGGTTATATTTCCAGTATGTACAAGCAGTATGGAAAAGTGATCAGCGATGGGATGCCGTGCATTTTTAAGCCCGTGGTATGAGAGAGGCGGTATGTATCCGGCAGATGACAAGGATGTGCCAGTGTTTGTAGGACGATTTAACATTGGTGCAGTAAGTCTTCATCTTCCGATGATCCTTGCAAAAGCGAGAGCAGAGAGCAGAGATTTCTATGAGGTACTGGATTTCTACCTTGAGATGATCCGTAATCTTCATATTCGTACGTATGATTATCTGGGACAGATGCGTGCATCCACGAACCCGCTGGGATACTGCGAGGGCGGTTTCTATGGCGGACATCTGAAACCGAATGAAAAGATCGGCAAGATCCTGAAACCGATGACTGCTTCTTTTGGAATTACAGCTTTAAATGAGCTTCAGGAACTTTATAATGGCAAGTCCATTGCCGAGGATGGGCAGTTTGCTCTGGAAGTTCTGAAATATATCAATAAGAAAGTCAATGAGTTTAAAGAGCAGGACGGTTACCTTTATGCAATTTACGGAACACCGGCAGAGAGTCTTTGCGGACTTCAGGTGGAGCAGTTCCGTAAGAAATATGGTATCGTAAAAGGCGTTTCCGACCGTCCGTATGTAAGCAACAGTTTCCACTGTCATGTAACAGAGGACGTGACTCCGATCGAGAAACAGGATCTGGAGGGACGTTTCTGGGAACTTTGTAATGGCGGTAAGATCCAGTATGTAAGATACCCGATCGACTATAACCGTGAAGCAATCCGTACCCTGATCCGCAGAGCGATGTCTCTGGGATATTATGAGGGTGTAAACCTTTCCCTGGCTTACTGCGATGACTGTGGTCACGAAGAACTGGAAATGGATGTATGCCCGGTATGCGGCTCCAAGAACCTGACAAAGATTGACCGTATGAATGGATACCTGTCTTACAGCCGTGTGCATGGTGATACCCGCCTGAATGAAGCAAAGATGGCGGAGATCGCGGAACGTAAGTCCATGTAGAAATTTACGCAGGAATAAAAAATTGATGAATCTGTCAGACAGAAATAAAGAAATAAAAAAACTCACGTCGTTTTCGGGCGTGAGTTTTTTGTTTCTATTTCAGAATCAGTATGCTGCTGTTGAAGATACTGGATAAATGGTTTTATTTGATGATGGTACCTGTCTTTTCAAAATATCCGTCTTTTGCATGAGGAATATCGGTGATAATAGTTCTTCTGCCATCGCCGTTTTCAATGAAGTCGATTCCGGCTTCAAATTTCGGAAGCATGGAACCTGGTGCGAACTGATTGTCATCCATGTATTTCTTTGCATCTTCTACGGAAATTGTACCGAGGTATTCTTCATTGTCCTGACCAAGGTTGAGGCTGACTTTTTCCACACTGGTAAGGATCAGAAGCGTATCTGCGTTTAATTCCTGTGCGAGAAGTCCGCTGGCGAGGTCTTTTTCAATGATGGCACTTGCGCCGTGAAGGTCGATTCCCTGCTCCATAACCGGGATTCCGCCGCCGCCGGCTGCGATAACTACCTGTCCGGCATCAACAAGTGTGCGGATGGTTTCAAGCTCTACGATCTTCTGAGGCTTCGGAGCTGCGACGATTCTCTTATAGGTTCCGTCTGCGAGTTTTGTGACAAAGTTTCCTTTGTTTTCTTCTGCTTCTGCCTCTTCTTCTGTGAGGACACGGCCGATGATCTTCTCAGGTTCTGCGAATGCATCATCATATGGATCGATCACAACCTGGGTAAGAATGGTGGCAACCGGTTTATAAATACCACGGGAGATCAGCTCTGCGCGGATGGCAGTCTGCAGGTCGTATCCGATATAGCCCTGGCTCATGGCAGAACATACGGACATAGGCGCGAATGTGTAATCCGGGTGTGTTTTTCCAAATTCGTTCATGGCTGTGTGGATCATGCCGACCTGAGGACCGTTACTGTGTGAGATTACCACACGGTTTCCTGCTTCTACAAGGTCTGCGATAGCCTTGGCAGCTTTTTTTGTGGCAATTTTCTGTTCAGGGAGAGTGGTGCCTAACGCTCTGTGACCCAATGCAACTACTGTAATTTTTTCGCTCATGGGAAATACCTCGCTTTTTTATTATTTTGTGCAAATTTTCGTAACGGTTCAGTAACTTCATGTAGATGGCTGAAGAGTTACAAATTTTCAGTTTTAAAGATATTTTACATTATAAAAGACGGACAGAAGAAATGCAATAATAAAAAACAAACAACCCCCGCATTTCTGCGAGGGCTGCTTATTTTTTGAGGGGGGAGATAGAGAGTGGTTTTTCATCTATCCAAAACCTATTATATAGGGAAAATATGTTGAAAGTATGTCCGAATTCTAAAAGAAACAGAAAATTTATAAACAAATCTTAAAATAATTCTGTAATTATAAACTCTGCTTGCTTTCCTGAGCGGGAAGTGCTAAAGTGGAACACGTAAACATTTATTGTTCATTCATTTCTGCGTTCTGTAGAAATGTTATCTTTTCATGCACCGGTCGGTGCTGCTATTTCATTTTTTATTTTTAAATTTTAAGTTTGAGAAGTGCTTTTTTGTAAAGGGGGAGATGCGTATGGCTGTGTAAGCTGTTTTATGGAATTGCCATAGATGAAAATACTGAAATTCCGAAGATAAAACAGGCAGGAGACTGGCTGGAAGAGAGTAAATCATAAATATTATTTCGGGAGAACGGGAATATGAAAAAAAGAATATGGAATCAGTTACAGTCGGTTACTCTGGCAGCAGTTCTTGTGACAGGAATGGCTGGCAGTTTATGGAACGAAAGTGTGGGGATCAGGGCAGCAGAGCTGGCAGATGGATTTTCGGATTCTGTCAGGCTGGAACAGAGCACAGTCTGGACAGATGAGGCGCATTTTAAAGCGCAGCTTCAGATTAAAGTCAGCGGTCTGCACACGCTGCGTCAGGCTGTGCAGGTAGAAAGCGCGGGAAATATATGGGATGAAACCCAGAGAGAAGATATGATCCCGCCGGAAGAACTGGAGGCTCTGGAACTGGCAGAAGAAAGTGCAGAGCATATAGAGACAGGATATCCGGTGATGGGAACTGGCCGGGACATGGGGATGGAGTCTATGGAACCTGTGAGTCCTGTGGAAAATTTTGAGGATTCTGTAAATTTCAGTGAGAGCATGTCTGTGGAAAGTATGGAAGAAATGGACACCTGCGGAAACAGCGATAATCTGGAAAATGGAAACTACGAGGATATAGATATAGCAGGTATAGATGAGGCAGATATAGATGCAGTAGATACAAATGCAGTAGATATAGATACAGTGGATATGAATGCAGCAGATATAGATACAGTAGATATAAATACAAGCGATACAAATAGAACAGATTTCAAATGGGAAGACAGCGGAAATCAGGAAGAAGGTTACGATCGGGTAGAAGAACTGGATGGAATGGAAGAACTGGAAGGTTTACTTTCTGAAGGAACGATTGAACTGTCAGAAGGAGAACCGGAAAAATATTTTCTTACTGCCTGTCTTTCCGAATATTTCCAGATAGAAGAAGCGCAGGTTCCGGCGGGAATACAGATGGAAACTGTTGTGATCCGAAATCAGAAGGGTGAGAAAACAGAACTGACAAAGCTGAATTATCCGGTGGAGATTTCAGAAGAGACAGAAGATTCCTTTCAGGTTACCTTTCCGGTTGTGCTGAGAGAGGAATATCAGGTCTGTGCGGTATCTGTATCTTATCCTGTGTGTCAGGATGAGCCATTACAGAAAGACAGGGCAGGAATGGGAACTTACTTCTGGCGTTATGGTTCTGCGGGGGAAATGGATACGGTTCTGGATGAGTGCCCGTCTGAGAAGCTCTCTGTGAAGGCGGCTGAAGCGGGATTGTCGGCGGCTTTACAGGCTGATGAGGAACAGATACGTGCAGGACAGTCAGCCGGATATGTATTACAGATGGAAAATACAGGAAAACTGCCGTTGGAAAACATTGAGATTTCCAGTACTTTTTCTCTGAATGATGTAAAAGCAGTGTGGGAATACGAACAGGGATTTCAGGTGAATGGGATGCAGGGGATTCTTGAGAAACTGAACCCGGGAGAAAAAAGAACAGTCCGGCTGACTCTTCAGCTTACTGAGGAACAGTCCGGTGACATTCTTCATACAGTGACAGTGAAGGCGAAACATCCGGGGAAAGAGGAGAATATCGGGTGTCAGACTTCTGCGAAAATTACAGCAGCGGCACTGAAGGCAGCATTTGAGGTGGAAAAGACGGCTGACAGAAAAGAAACATATCCGGGTGAAACCATCACCTACCAGATCTGCATCCGAAATACAGGCGAACGAACCCTTCATTCGGTTCTCAGCACAGAGCGGTTTCTGAATGCGAATATTCAGGCACAGTTTGTACAAAAGGAAGGTGTGACTCTGAACAGTACAAGGACACAGGCACTGATTCCTCAGATCGCACCGGGAGAAGCGTTTGCCCTGTATGCGACAGTGACACTTCCACAGTATTTTGCAAACCAGGAACTGGTAAATGAAGTTTCTGTAATTTCTGATGAAACAGGCTCGGAGACGATCCGTTCTCAGTCCAATCTGACTGTAAATGCCCCGGAAACAACGCTCACACCAACTCCAACGATGTTTCCGGTATTGACTCCGACTCCGGCATATCAGTCTTACGACAGCGGCTATGGTGCAAAAACCGGAAATGCCTATGCAGCCGCATCAAAACCAAAGACCGGTGATGAGACAGAAACGGAGAAGTTTCTTATTATAGGAATTTTTGCAGTCATATCAGGAATCAGTGGGGCATTACTGAAAAGAAAATCCATGAAAAATCTGTAAAAGAACCGGAAGTTATCAGACATAGAGCAATCAGTGATAACCGGGTTACTGTTCGCTGCTGCTATCCTGTAAGGTGTTTTGGCGAGCGGATGAAACAGCAGTGTAGTTGAAAAAATAAGGGAAAAACGACATTGAAACGAGGGGGTAGGTGTGCTATTCTTATATAGATATAGACGACGGCAGGGTTTTGACTCTGCCCTGATATATGAATCAGCAACACCTCCGCCCCTGAAGACAGATAAACAAGCGGATATCTGGTCCCGGGACGGCTGGGAAAAAAGTTATCGTTTGCTGTAAAAACGATATCAAAATTAGGTTATATGGAGGATGAATATGAAATTAATATCCTTATTGGAACGCCTGGAATATACCTGTCTTCAGGGAAGCACAGAGCAGGAAGTCAAGAATGTGATCTACGATTCCAGAAAAGTAGAAGAAGGTTCTCTTTTTATCTGTATCCGTGGCGCAGTTGTAGACGGGCATAAATTTGTTCCGGATGTCATTGCAAAAGGAGCGAAAGTTCTGGTTGTGGAAGAAGCTGTGGAAGCACCGGAAGATGTTACCGTTATCCTGGTAAAAGATTCCCGCTATGCCATGGCATTTATTTCCGCTGCATATTTTGGATATCCTGCGGAAAAACTGAAAACAATCGGTATCACCGGAACCAAGGGAAAAACAACTACCACTTATATGGTAAAATCCATTCTGGAAAATGCCGGATATAAAGTAGGTCTGATCGGAACCATCGAGGCGATCATCGGTGACAAGGTTATTCCCGCGAAGAACACAACACCGGAATCTTATGTGATCCAGGAATATTTCCATGAGATGGTGGAAGCCGGATGCGACTGTGTGGTTATGGAAGTTTCCTCACAGGGACTGATGCTTCACAGAACGCAGGGATTTATTTTTGATTTTGGTATTTTTACCAACATTGAGCCGGATCATATCGGACCAAATGAACACAAGGATTTTGATGATTATCTCAGATGCAAATCTCTGCTTCTGAAACAGTGCAAAGTGGGCATTGTAAACAGAGATGATGAACATTTTGACAGAATCATCGAAGGACATACCTGCAGTCTGGAAACTTATGGATTTTCACCGGAAGCAGACCTTCGTGCAGAAGATGCGAAGCTGGTTGGCGGTAAAGGTTATCTGGGAATTTCCTATCATCTGAAAGGACTTCTGGATTTCCATGTGGAGATTGATATTCCGGGTAAATTCAGCATTTACAATTCCCTGACAGCCATTGCAATCTGCCGTCATTTTAAAGTTTCCGAGGAAAATATCCTCAAAGCTCTGAAAGTGGCAAAGGTAAAAGGACGTATCGAGATGGTGAAGGTTTCTGATGACTTTACACTGATGATCGATTATGCACACAATGCCATGGCACTCGAGAGCCTTCTGAGTACGCTGAGAGAGTATCATCACACAGACTGGTATGCCTGTTCGGGTGCGGAGGAAACCGTTCCAAAATCCGCCGCTATGAGATGGGCGAGGTTTCCGGCAAGCTGGCAGACCTGACGATCATCACTTCCGATAACCCGAGAAATGAAGAACCACAGGCGATCATTGATGACATCAAAGTGGGTATGGCGAAAACAGACGGTAAATATGTAGAGATCATTGACCGAAAAGAAGCCATTGCCTATGCGATCCATCATGGAGAGCCGGGTGATATCATCGTACTTGCGGGTAAGGGTCATGAAGATTATCAGGAGATCAAAGGTAAGAAATATCCGATGGATGAGAGAGTCCTGATCGCAGATATTCTTGCAGGTAAATAATCTGGGATTCGTGTTGGCAGAGCATTTGCTGACACATCAGCTCCCGGATGAGACAGGACGGAGAGACTTATGATTTTTGCAGATATCATCATAGATATTTCCAGTGAGAAGCTGGACAGAAGTTTTCAATACCGTGTACCGGAAGAACTGGAAAAAGAGATTAAAGTGGGGATGGTGGTATCCATCCCCTTTGGAAACGGAAATCAGCTCCGTAAAGGATACGTGACCGGTCTGACAAGAGAACCAAAGGTGGACCCCGCCAGGTTAAAAAATATCTGCGGGATCAGCAGTGCGGAGGAAACGACAGAATCCCGTCTGATCGCACTGGCTGCATGGATGAGAGAGAATTATGGTTCTACCATGATCCAGGCGTTGAAAACCGTCCTTCCGATTCAGGAGAAGATGAAGGCAAAAGAGAAACGTTACCTCTGCCTGAAAATTTCCAGAGAAGAAGCGGAAAAACTTCTGGAAGAACTGGAAAAAACGCGGTTTAAGGCAAGGACCAGACTTCTTCGGAAACTTCTGAAAGAACCGAGGCTGGATGTTTCCTATGCTTCCAAAGAACTGGGGGCAACTACTTCTGTGGTAAAGAAGATGACTGAGCAGGGAATCATATCCATAGAATATGAAGAACTTCTGCGCAATTCCCTGGATACAGAAAAACTGAGGCTGGAAGAAGAACTGCCGCTGACTCCGGAACAGGAGACGGCAGTCCGGGAAATCCTGAGAGAATGGGAAAAAGAAACGCCGCGTCCTGTGCTGATCGAAGGCGTGACCGGGAGCGGAAAGACACAGGTTTATATGAAGCTGATCGAAACCGTTCTGGATCAGGGACAACAGGCGATCATTCTGATCCCGGAGATCGCACTGACATATCAGACAGTGAGGCGGTTTTACGCACGGTTTGGCGAAAAGGTATCTGTGATCAATTCCAGACAGTCTCAGGGAGAACGGTATGATCAGTTTAAACGGGCAAGACGGGGGGAAGTGCAGGTGATGGTGGGACCACGCTCGGCACTGTTTACGCCGTTTGCCAATCTGGGACTGATCGTGATCGATGAGGAACATGAATCCAGTTACAAGAGTGAGAACAGTCCCCGCTATCATGCAAGGGAAACTGCTGTAGAACGGGCGAGACTGGAACATGCAAGAGTTGTTCTGGGTTCTGCGACCCCTTCCCTGGAGGCTTATCATAAGGCAATGGAAGGAACCTATGGGCTGGTGAAACTTCAGTCCAGATATCAGGATCGTCCGATGCCTCAGGTATCTGTTGTGGATTTAAGGGAAGAATTAAAGGCAGGGAACCGTTCTGTTTTAAGCAGAAAGCTGAAAGAAGCGATGAAAGACCGTCTGGAGAAAAGGGAACAGATCATCCTGTTCCTGAACCGGAGAGGGTATGCAGGATTTGTTTCCTGCCGCTCCTGCGGGCAGGTAATGAAATGTCCGCACTGTGATGTGTCTCTGTCAGAGCATAATAACGGCAGGCTTCTCTGCCATTACTGTGGCTATGAAACTGTAAAACCACAGGCATGTCCGGTGTGCGGTTCTCCTTATATCGGAGGATTTAAGGCAGGAACGCAGCAGATCGAGAAGGTAGTAAAAGAAGCTTTTCCGGGAGTACGGACACTTAGGATGGATTTTGACACCACCAGAACGAAAGGCAGTTACGAAAAGATTCTGTCAGCGTTTGCTTCACATGAGGCGGATGTTCTGATCGGGACGCAGATGATCGTAAAAGGACATGATTTTCCGGATGTCACGCTGGTTGGGATTGTAGCAGCAGATCTGTCTCTGAATGCAGAGGACTACCGGTGCAGTGAGAGAACTTTCCAGCTCCTCTGCCAGGCAGTGGGACGCGGCGGGAGAGGAAACAAGCCCGGAGAAGCAGTGATCCAGACATATCATCCGGATCATTACAGTATTCAGGCTGCGGCAGTACAGGATTATGAAGCTTTTTATCAGGAAGAGATGAGCTACCGCATGCTTCTGGATTATCCGCCGGCTTCCCATATGATGGCAGTTCTGGGTTCCTGCCCGGAGGAAGAACTGCTGGTACAGGCCATGCATTATCTGGAACTTTACATTCACAGAGTTTATAAGGAAAAGGATCTGCATGTGATCGGTCCTGCCTATGCAAGCGTAGGCAAGGTAAAAGATATTTACAGACAGGTGATTTACTTGAAACACGAAAAACAGGAAACGCTGGTCCGGATTAAGGATCAGCTTGAAAAATACATAGAGATAAATTCCGGTTTCCGGAAATTATATATACAGTTTGATTTTAGCTAGTGTACGGTTGGCACACTGGGATATGAGAAAAGGAGAAGAAAAAATGGCACTTAGAACAATCAGAGTAGAAGGCGATTCTGTACTTACAAAAATCAGCAGACCTGTAGAAAAAATGACACCACGTATCCATGATCTGATCGAGGATATGCTGGATACCATGTATGATGCGATGGGAGTTGGCCTTGCTGCACCACAGGTTGGAATCCTGAAACGAATCGTGGTAATCGATGTAGGGGAAGGCCCGATCGTCCTGATCAATCCGGAGATTCTGGAGACATCCGGAGAGCAGACCGGGGATGAAGGATGCTTGAGCGTTCCTGGAATGGCAGGTCAGGTAACACGTCCGAACTATGTAAAAGTAAAGGCACTGGATGAAGACATGAATGAAGTAGAATATGAAGGCGAAGGACTTCTCGCCCGTGCATTCTGCCATGAACTGGATCATCTGGACGGTCATATGTATACAGAACTGGTTGAGGGTGAACTTCATCATGTTTCCTATGATGACGATGAAGAATAAATAAACCTGTCGGTACATTGCCAGCAGGGGAAACAGAAGAATAGAATTAGGAAAGAATGGTGACACAGGATATGAAGACAGTATTTATGGGTACTCCTGATTTTGCAGTACCGCCATTAAAAGCACTGGTGGAAGCCGGATACGAAGTTGCCGCAGTGGTAACTCAGCCGGATAAGCCAAAAGGAAGAGGAAAGACTCTGATGCCGACTCCTGTAAAGGAAGAAGCACTGATGCACGAAATTCCGGTTTACCAGCCGAAAAGAGTCAGAAATAATGAAGAATTTCTGGAAACTCTGAAGGAAATCAATCCGGATATCATTATCGTAGCTGCATTTGGCCAGATCATTCCAAAGGAAATTCTGGAACTTCCGAAGTTTGGATGCATCAATATCCATGCTTCGCTGCTTCCGAAATACAGAGGTGCAGCTCCGATCCAGCAGGCAGTCATTGACGGGGAAAAAGAATCCGGCGTGACGATCATGCAGATGGGAGAAGGACTGGATACCGGAGATA
Organism: Ruminococcus sp. AF41-9; assembly: GCF_003477525.1. GTDB lineage: Bacteria > Bacillota > Clostridia > Lachnospirales > Lachnospiraceae > Blautia_A. Next base: position 113,386 of record NZ_QUDO01000005.1, on the reverse strand, counting down.
TGATTTCCCAAATTGTGATCCCGTTGGACAAAGAAGAAACAGGCGGAAGTCTTTTCGGAAAACTGGCACAGGCAGGCGCAGAGCTTCTGATCAAAACACTGCCGTCCATTGAACAGGGAACCGCAGTGGCAGAGAAACAGCCGGAAGAAAGTCCGACACCTTATGCAGCCATGATCACCAAACAGATGGGACTGCTGGATTTCACAAAATCAGCAGAAACACTGGAAAGACTGGTCAGAGGAATGAATCCGTGGCCAAGTGCCTATACGTTTGTAAACGGAAAAACACTGAAGGTCTGGAAAAGCAGTGTGAGCCAGGAAACTTCTGATGCGCAGCCGGGTACCGTGATCCTGACAGATAAAGCGGGAATCCATGTGGCATGCAAAGAGGGCGTTCTGCTTCTGACAGAGGTTCAGTTAGAAGGTAAGAAACGTATGGATGCAGAGACATTTTTACGTGGATATCATATGGAGCAGGGAACTGTTTTTACAGATCATAAGGAGTGATTGTATGTACGGATACTATTTTGATCCAACTTATATCTTACTGATCATCGGCATGATCCTTTCTCTGGCTGCGTCTGCGAGGGTAAAGAGCACCTTTGCCATTTACAGCAGAGTACGCAGTGCTTCCGGACTGACCGGGGCAGAAGCTGCGAGAAGGATTCTGCGCATGGCAGGAATTACAGATGTTGTGGTGGTCCCGATTTCCGGCAGCCTGACGGATCATTATGATCCAGGCACAAAGAAACTGGCTCTTTCCCAGGATGTATATGACAGAACTTCTGTGGCTGCAATCGGTGTGGCAGCCCACGAATGTGGTCATGCAATCCAGCATGCCCAAAACTATGCACCGCTGACAATCCGCTCCGCCATAGTTCCGGCGGCAAATATCGGTTCTACTTTATCATGGCCGCTGTTTCTGGCAGGACTTATCTTTTCCATCCGTCCGTTGCTGACACTGGGAATCCTGCTTTTTACACTGGCTGTACTTTTTCAGGTAGTGACTTTACCGGTGGAATTTAATGCTTCATCCAGAGCATTAAAAATGCTGGGAAGTTCCGGAATGCTGGGAACGGATGAGGTCAGAGGTGCAAAGAAGGTGCTGACTGCGGCTGCACTTACCTATGTGGCAGCACTGGCATCCTCGATTCTGCAGCTTTTAAGATTGATCATACTGGCCGGAGGAAGAGACCGTGACTAATGGAATAAATACCAGAGAACTGGTACTGGAAATATTACTGGAAATTGAAGAAGAAGGAAAGCACAGCCATATTGCAATCCGCAATGCGCTTTCCAAATATCAGTTCCTTCCAAGACAGGAGAGAGCATTCATTACCCGTGTGTGCGAAGGAACACTGGAATACCGGATTCTGATCGACTATATTATTGATTCCTATTCCAAAGTAACTGTAGATAAGATGAAGCCTGTGATCAGAGAGATTCTGCGCAGTGCGGTATATCAGATTAAATTTATGGACAGTGTCCCGGACAGTGCCGTCTGCAATGAAGCGGTGAAACTGGCACAGAGAAAAGGCTTTTATAACCTGAAACCGTTTGTCAACGGTGTTCTGCGCACCATTGCCCGGGAGCATAAAAACCTGCAGCTTCCATCAAGGGAAAAGAACCTGGTGAGATATCTGTCAGTGCGGTATTCCATGCCGGAAACACTGGTAAACAGATGGCTGGAAGACTACGGGGAAGAGAAAACAGAGAAGATTCTGGCAGATTTTCTGAAAGAGAAACCGGTGACTGTGCGGTGCCGTACACACAAGTATTCTCTGGAAGAGATTTATCAGAGTCTGACAGATCAGGGTGTGGAAGTAAAACCGGCACCATATCTTCCATATGCCTGCGAAATTTCAAATTATAATCATATTCTTGCCCTGGATGCGTTTATTCAGGGGAAAATTCAGGTACAGGATGTAAGTTCCATGCTGGTTGCCGAAGTAGCTGCACCGAAAAAGGGCGACTACGTGATCGACATGTGCGCTGCGCCCGGAGGAAAGAGCCTCCATATGGGCGACAAAATGGGTGATTATGGTACTGTGGATGCCAGAGACATCAGCCAGTACAAGGTAGATTTGATCGAAGAAAACATTCACAGAACGGATTCCATCAATGTGCAGGCAAGAGTGATGGATGCCACGGTATTTGATGTGGATTCCGAATTAAAGGCAGACATTGTTCTGGCAGATGTGCCATGCTCCGGTTATGGGGTCATCGGCAAGAAGCCGGAGATCAAATACAGAGTCACTCCTCAGAAGCAGGAAGAAATCGTGATCCTGCAGAGAACCATTCTGGACCGGGCTGCCGAATATGTGAAACCGGGCGGTGTGCTGGTATTCAGTACCTGCACCATTGCAAAGGAAGAAAACGAGGAAAATATGCTGTGGTTTATGAACAACCATCCATTTAAACTGGAGAGCCTGGATCTTTATCTTCCGGAAGAACTTCATTCAGAGAGTACAGCACTGGGTTATCTGCAGCTTCTGCCGGGTGTGCATAAGACAGATGGATTCTTTATTGCGAAATTCAGGAGAAAATAAATCATGACAGATATCAAGTCGATGACGATCGATGAATTAAAGGAACTGATGACAGAACTGGGAGACAAACCTTTCCGTGCGAAGCAGATCTATAGCTGGCTGCATGAGCATCTGGTAACTTCCTATGACGAGATGACCAATCTTTCCAAAGGGCTGCGGGAAAAACTGAAAGAATATCCGATCACTGCCCTGGAAGTCGTGGATGTACAGACATCGAAGCTGGACGGAACACAGAAATATCTGTTCCGTCTCAGTGACGGAAATGTGATCGAGAGTGTTCTGATGCGCTATAAACATGGAAACTCGGTCTGTATTTCCTCTCAGGTAGGCTGTCGTATGGGCTGCCGTTTCTGTGCTTCTACCATCGGGGGACTGACCAGATGCCTGCTTCCTTCTGAGATGCTGGATCAGATTTACCGGATTCAGGTACTTACAGGGGAAAGGGTATCCAATGTAGTCGTGATGGGAACCGGGGAACCACTGGACAATTATGACAACCTCCTTCGCTTCATACATATTCTGACAGAAGACGGGGGACTTCATATCAGCCAGCGAAACCTGACGGTATCTACCTGCGGACTGGTACCGAAGATTTATGAACTGGCGAAAGAGAAACTTCAGATGACTCTGGCACTTTCCCTTCATGCACCGAACGATGTAAAGCGCCAGGAACTGATGCCGATTGCCAGAAAATACAGCATGGATGAGATACTTACAGCCTGTCGTCATTATTTCGAAGAGACAGGACGAAGGATCACATTTGAATACAGTCTGGTAGCAGGAGTCAATGACAGTGATCAGGATGCGCAGGAACTTTCAGGACGGATCAGGGATATCAACTGTCATGTAAACCTGATCCCGGTGAATCCGATCAAGGAGCGTTCTTATGTGCGTTCCACCCGCCAGGCAGTGGAGAATTTTAAAATAAAACTTGAAAAATGTGGAATTAATGTTACTATTAGAAGGGAAATGGGCAGTGACATAGACGGTGCCTGTGGACAGTTAAGAAAAAGCTATATGGAAAAAACAGAAAGCGAGAAGTGACATGAGGATATATTCAGCTACTGATGTCGGGCAGAAGCGGAAGATGAACCAGGATTATGTGTTCGCCTCTGCGGACCCGGTTGGAAATCTTCCGAATCTGTTTGTTGTCGCGGATGGAATGGGAGGACATAATGCAGGTGATTATGCGTCTTCTCATGCGGTCGGGACTGTAGTGGAGGAAATCCGTCAGGATGCGGATTTCAACCCGATAAAGGTCATCCGTCATGCCATTGAAAGTGCCAATACCGAGATCATTACCCAGGCGCAGAACGATGAGAATCTGCGCGGAATGGGAACAACAATGGTAGTTGCCACGATTGTGGGACATTATGCCTATGTGGCAAATGTAGGTGACAGCAGACTCTATCTGGTAAACCAGCAGATTTTGCAGGTAACGAAGGATCACTCATTAGTGCAGGAGATGGTCAGGATGGGAGAGATCAACGCGGAACAGGCGAGAAACCATCCGGATAAAAATATCATCACAAGAGCGCTGGGAGCGGAACGGACAGTGGATATTGATTTCTTTGATCTGAAACTGGAGCCGGGAAATGTAATTCTGATGTGCTCTGATGGTCTGAGCAATATGGTGGAAGACAGTCAGATCCGGGAAATTATTTCAGACACAGAGAAGAATCTGGAAGAAAAAGGAAAGATTCTGATCAGTGAGGCAAACCGCAACGGCGGCAAGGATAATATTGCAGTTGTATTGATAGAACCATTCGCAAATGAGGTGGAAACATGTTAAAGACGGGAATGATCGTAGCAGAACGCTACGAAATATTGGGTAAGATCGGAACCGGCGGAATGGCGGATGTATACAAGGCGAAAGATCATAAACTCAACCGCTTTGTTGCAGTAAAAGTGCTGAAACCAGAATTTCGGGAGGACACAACCTTTATCAAGAAATTCAGAAGTGAAGCACAGGCAGCAGCAGTTCTGACACATCCCAATATTGTAAATGTATTTGATGTAGGCGATGATAACGGAGTCTACTATATTGTAATGGAGCTGATCGAAGGGATCACTCTGAAGGAGTATATCTCCAAAAAAGGCAAGCTTTCTGTAAAGGAAGCAACCAGTATTGCCATTCAGGTATCTATGGGACTCGAGGCTGCTCACAGTCATGGAATCGTACATCGTGATGTGAAGCCGCAGAACATTATTATTTCCATGGACGGTAAAGTAAAAGTAACGGATTTCGGTATTGCAAGAGCAGCTTCTTCCAATACCATCAGCTCGAATGTGATGGGCTCTGTGCATTACAGTTCACCGGAACAGGTAAGAGGCGGATACAGTGATGAAAAGAGCGATATTTACTCTTTAGGTATCACTTTGTATGAAATGGTCACAGGCAAAGTTCCTTTTGACGGAGATACCACAGTGGCGATCGCCATCAAGCATCTTCAGGAAGAAATGGTTCCGCCAAGTGCATACACACCGGAACTGCCACACAGCCTGGAGCAGATCATCCTGAAGTGTACACAGAAGAGTGTGGACCGCCGTTACCAGAATATGGAAGACGTGATCGCAGATCTGAAACATTCCCTGATCGATCCACAGGGTGATTTTGTAAAACTTACTTCCGTAGACACAGATGCCAAGACGGTTGTGATCTCAGACAAAGAACTGGGAGAGATCAAACATATGCCGAAACAGGTTTCCAAACCAGAGCCGGAGGTACTGGAAGAGGAGATCAATGAGACAGACTATGATGACGAACCGGAAGAAACCTCCCGCAGGAAAAAGGGCGTCAGATCCGAAAAGAAAAAAAAGAAAAACGGCGGCGGTCATGCGATGACCATAGCCATGCTGATCATGGGTGTGATCATCCTTGTCGGCATTATCCTTGTAGCAGGAAAAGCTTCCGGACTGATCGGAAGCAACAGCGGAAACAGTTCTGAGAAGACAGAACAGTCAGAGTCTTCCGGCGTGGATAAAGACGGAATGGTAACTGTACCGAATCTTGTAGGAAAGACAGAGGACGAAGCAAAGACCATCACCAATGAGATCAACCTTGGTGTTCAGGCAATGGGCGAGGAAGTATCCACACAGGAAAAAGGAAAGATTTCTTCTCAGGATATTCCGGTAGACAGCAAAGTAGAGCCGTATACAACCATTAAATATTACATCAGTAAAGGTGCTCAGCAGATCACCATTCCGGAGGTAGACGGCCAGACTGGTTCGGATGCACAGCAGACATTAGAGGATATGGGACTGAAAGTAACTGTGCAGAAAGAATACAGTGACCTGAATGATGATGGTACACCGATGGTAGATCCGGGATATGCAGATCATACCACACCGGCAGCAGGAGCTTCTGTTTCTTCCGGAGACACAGTGACACTAATCGTCAGCCGTGGTGTTGATTACGGCGACAGCGTAGAAGTTCCGAGTGTTGTGGGAATGACGAAGAACGATGCTATTACTACATTTGGTAAATTCCTGAATGTAGAAGTACAGGAAGAAAAGAGTACAGATGTACCGGCAGGAGAGGTGATTTCTCAGGAACCGGAAGCTGGCAACTGGGAAGATCCGGATACTGTAAATGTAGTGCTTACAGTAAGCACAGGAGATCAGGAACCGGGAACTGATGACCAGAGTACGGACAGCAGTGACACTACAGCACAGACTTCAGGCAGCGACAGTGCCACGCAGCAGGCAGCCATTGCCAATGGAGAAGTCTGGAAATGTACACAGACTCTGAACACACCGACCGGTTATTCCGGAGGTCCGGTCCGTCTGGAACTGATCCAGAATGTAAACGGTACTCCGACAGCTTCTGTAGTACTGGAAGGTCAGACAATTGAATTTCCATATGATCTGGACATCACAGGTGCACCTGGAGTCAGCGAAGGAACTCTTTATCTTTCCGAGCAGATCAATGGTACCTATCAGGAACTTGGAAATTACTCTATCACATTTGCCAAGGCAGAGTAATCTATGCAGGGAAAGATAATCAAAGGAATTGCAGGATTTTATTACATCTACGCAGAGAATGATGAAGTTTATGAATGCAAGGCAAAAGGAATATTCAGAAAAGATAACCGGAAACCTCTGGTCGGAGACAATGTGGAGATCGAGGTTCTGGATGAACAGGAGAAGGAGGGCAGCGTGACTGCCATCCTTCCAAGAAAAAATTCACTGATACGGCCGGCAGTTGCCAATGTGGATCAGGCTTTTGTGATTTTTGCAATGGAGAATCCGAAGCCGAATTTCATGCTTCTGGACCGTTTTCTGATCATGATGGAAAAGGAAAATGTTCCGGCAGTGATCTGTTTCAATAAAAAGGACCTGGCAACAGAGGAAGAACTGGAGTTTCTGTATGAAACGTATAAAAGCTGTGGATATCAGGTGATCCTGTCCAGCACCTTTAACGGAGAGGGGCTTGAAGAGATCAGAGAGATCCTGAAGGGAAAGACCACAGTGGTGGCAGGACCTTCCGGTGTCGGCAAGTCATCCATCACCAATGCACTTCAGGAGAATGTGCAGATGGAAACCGGTGAGATCAGCAAAAAGCTGAAAAGAGGAAAGCATACCACCCGTCATTCGCAGGTGATCCCTGTAGGGAAAGATACCTATCTGATGGACACACCGGGATTTTCTTCTCTGTATCTGACAGATATTGAGGAACAGGAACTCAAAGATTATTTTCCGGAATTCCGGGAGTATGAAGACCAGTGCAGATTTCAGGGATGCAGACACATTCATGAACCGGGCTGTGCAGTGAAAGAAGCGTTGAGCAACCATAAAATCAGCAGTCTCAGATATGAGGATTATCTGGGATTACATGAAGAGATTAAAGAGAAAAGGAGATTCTAATTATGTATCAGTTGTGCCCTTCTATTTTATCGGCGGATTTTAACCGTTTGGGCGAACAGATCAAAACTTTGGAAGCGGAAGGAATCGAATGGCTCCATATTGATGTTATGGACGGAGACTTTGTACCAAGTATTTCCTTCGGTATGCCGGTGATCAAATCCATTCGAAAGGAATCAAAACTGTTTTTTGATGTACATCTGATGGTATCAGAGCCGGAGAGATATATCATGGATTTCGTAAAGTGCGGAGCAGATTCCATCACTGTTCATGCGGAAGCCTGTGAGGATCTGGAGAGAACGATCGAACAGATCAGAGAAGCAGGTGTGCGCGTGGGCGTATCCATCAAACCGGCAACACCGGTAAACGACATCAGCCATATGCTGGAGGATGTGGACATGGTTCTGGTTATGACTGTACAGCCGGGATTCGGCGGACAGAAATATATAGAAGAATGTACGGAGAAGATTGAAGAACTCAAAGAAATCATTGATGCAGAGGGACTGGATGTGGACATTGAAGTTGACGGCGGCATTAATGATGAGACAATGGAAACTGTGTTAAAGGCAGGTGCTAATCTTCTGGTTGCAGGTTCTTATGTCTTTAACGGAGACCTGGTTTCCAATGTGAGACATGCGAAAGAACGAATGAATGACATTATCAGAGAAATTGACTGAGGAACAGCATGACAGATACGATAATTGTAAGCGGGGGCGATATCCAGAGAGATTTTGCCCTCGATTTTTTAAAAAGAGAAATTGAAAAGACAGGCAGAGAAAAAATCTGCCTGATCGCAGCAGATCGAGGACTGGAATTTTTTCTGAAAATCAGATCCGGCCGGATGTGGCAGTCGGAGATTTTGACAGTCTTTCTGAAGCGGGAAAATTGTTTCTGAAACAGCAGGAAGAACGGCGGCAGAATACGGATCCGAAAACGTCCGCGGCCGAAGGCTGTGAGAAACATACAGAAACAAATCTGGAAATCATACGTCTGAAACCGGAGAAAGACGATTCCGATACGCAGTCCGCGATGAATCTGGCAATCCGGCGAGGGGCAAAAAAATAGCAATCCTTGGAGTAACCGGAAAGAGAGTAGATCATCTCATGGCAAATTTCGGACTGCTGAAACTGGCACAGGAGCAGGGAACAGAAGTGGCTCTGGTGGATGCGTACAATTACATGACGCTGATCACCAGCGGAACTGTATTAAAAAAAGAAGAACAGTTTGGAAAATATGTCTCCTTCTTTTCCATGGGAGGCGATGTGACGGGACTGACGCTGGAGGGATTTAAATATCCTCTGCATGGGCATCATCTGACTGTGGCAGACAGTGGACTGACTGTAAGTAATGAGATTAAGGACGATACTGCGAAGGTGACATATACTTCCGGAAATCTGCTGATGATCATGTCCAGGGATTAAGAAAAATGCCGGTAGGAATCAGAGTGTCATTAACTGAGGTGACTGATACTGGCTTGCGAAACAGAAAACGTTATGATAAAATGAAAAACGTGTTGTACTGACAATAACCTGCGGCGATTTTATAAAATACGCAGGATACACAGGATAGCCGGTCCGGAAGAAAAAACTCTTCTGAGCCTGACATTATAATATTAATTAACAGTGCCGGAGAAAGCACAAAAGGAAAGGATACCATTATGAAACTTGGAATTGTTGGATTACCAAATGTTGGAAAAAGTACATTATTCAATTCACTGACAAAAGCAGGAGCAGAATCAGCAAACTATCCATTCTGTACTATCGACCCGAATGTGGGTGTCGTAACGGTACCGGATGAGAGACTGAAACTTCTGGGAGATTTTTATCATTCAAAGAAAGTGACACCGGCGGTCATTGAATTTGTTGATATCGCAGGTCTTGTAAAAGGTGCATCCAAGGGTGAAGGTCTTGGAAACCAGTTTCTTGCAAACATCCGTGAAGTAGATGCGATCGTTCATGTAGTCCGCTGCTTCGAGGATTCCAATGTTATTCACGTAGATGGAAGCATTGATCCGCTTCGTGACATTGAGACCATTAACCTGGAGCTGATCTTCTCTGACCTTGAGATCCTTGAAAGAAGAATTGCAAAAGTAACAAAGACAGCACGTATGGATAAAGAAGCTGCCAAAGAACTGGATTTCCTCCAGAAAGTAAAAGCACATCTCGAAGACGGTAAAATGGCAATTACCATGGAACTGGAGAATGAAGACGAAGAAGGCTGGATGGCTGTTTATAATCTGCTTACCTGGAAACCGGTCATCTACGCAGCAAATGTTGCAGAAGATGATCTGGCTGATGACGGAGCAGGTAATGAACATGTACAGGCAGTACGCAAATATGCGGCAGAGCAGAACAGTGAAATCTTTGTCATCTGCGCAGAAATCGAAGAAGAGATTTCCGAGCTGGATGATGATGAAAAGAAAATGTTCCTGGAAGATCTGGGACTGACAGAGTCCGGTCTTGAGAAACTGGTAAAAGCAAGCTACCATCTTCTTGGACTGATGAGCTTCCTGACAGCCGGTGAAGATGAGACACGAGCATGGACTATCAAGATCGGTACCAAGGCTCCTCAGGCAGCAGGTAAGATCCACACAGATTTTGAGAGAGGATTTATCAAGGCAGAAGTTGTAAATTATCAGGATCTTCTGGACTGTGGTTCTTACGCAGGTGCCAGAGAAAAAGGTCTTGTAAGAATGGAAGGTAAAGAATACGTTGTACAGGACGGCGATGTGATTTTATTCCGCTTCAATGTATAAAATTCAACAGTCATGTCAGACTCCGCAAAAGATATTTACTGCGGGTCGAAACAATGTAAAAAGGTGATTTATGGAAATGTCAATTCGTTTTCCGGGGATTGATCTGGTACTGCCTTATGTGCCGAGATCATTCTGGATTTTCGGAATGGAATTTACAATTTATGGGGTTCTGATCGCAGCCGGGGCACTTCTGGGGATGAGACTGGTACTTCTCGAAGCAGGAAGAAATCAGGAAGATCCCAATAAGTATCTGGATATGATGCTGATCTCGCTGGCTGCCTCAGTGCTCGGTTCCCGGCTGTTTTACGTGATTTTTTCCTGGGGATTATACAGTGAGAATCTGAAGGGAATCTTTGATCTCAGAAATGGAGGGTATGTATTTTACGGAGGACTTCTGGCTGCGGTGATCGCTGCGGCGGTTTTTTGCAGACTGACAGATCTTTCTTTTCTGAAGATGGCAGATAACGTGACACCGGGAATCCTTCTGGGACAGGTGATCGGACGGTGGGGAAACTTTTTTAACAGAGAATCCTTTGGTGAATATACAGAATGGATCACTGCCATGCAGATTCCTGTTTCAGCAGTACGTTCAGGAGAAGTATCCGGAACCATGAGAGATAACCTGCTGACGATCAATGGAACTTCTTATATTCAGGTTCAGCCGGTATTTCTATATGAAAGTATCTGGTGTCTGATCCTGCTGCTGGTGATTCTTGCGATCCGCAGGAGAAAACGGTTCGATGGAGAACTGTTTATGCGCTATCTGGCAGGATACGGGCTGGGACGTTTTTTCTTTGAATGGATGCGCACAGACAAACTGTGCTTTCCGGGGACAAAAGTCGGGATTTCCCTTGTCATATCTGCAGCACTGTTTCTGATCTTTGCTCCTTCTGTGATCGTACAGAGGGTGATGGCGAAAAAGAGAGCAGATATCCGCAGGATCAGCAGGGAACGTGCGTATCTGGAGGAAAAGAAATTTCATCTGGCACTTGAACGCAGAAGACGAAAAAATGCAGATGAATCAGAGCGAGATCCGGAACATACAGCAGATTCGAAGAAAAACAAAGAGAACCCGCAGGAGATGGAAACGCAGGAGCGAAATACGGAAGCAGATAAGAAACCGGATGCTGAGATTTCCACAGAGAAGATTTCAGATAAACTGGGTATTTCATATCAGCAAGATACTTCAGATAAACAGGGTACTTCAGATAGGCGGGATGTCCGGGCTTTTGCACAGAACACGTCAGAAAAATCAAATATTTCCGAAGAACTGAACAACTGGGAAGATTCTGAGTATGCTCATATTTCTGAAAATCTGAGACATCACAGAACAGAAACGACCCCAGAAACGGAAGAACCGGAAAAAGAAAAGAAGATAAAATAAGTGGTGGGACATCCCAAAAGTTAAAAACATAACAATGAGATTATCCCTGAAAGAAAGAGAAAATGGGTCGAAAGTGGTTTTTCGACCCATTTTTCTGTGCAAAATTGAATATGAATCCCCAAAAACGGGCAGATTTTAAAAGGCATTCAAAAGTTTCAAATTTGAAAAATATTGGTTTGGCACTTGTTTTTTCATCTTAAATAGTTTAGAATAACTACATAAGTGGTAGAAAGTGGTGAATAGTGGTGGCAAATGGGGGAACAATGGCAGAGAATACCATTACCACCCAGGAAGCCTGAAGGGGAGATTCGGACTTCATGAGAGTAGGTGAGTAAGATGTTCATGGGAGAGTACAACCATACGATCGACGCGAAGGGGCGCCTGATCATTCCTTCGAAATTCAGGGAACTCTTAGGGGAAGAATTCGTTCTGACAAGAGGGCTTGATGGTTGCCTTTTCATTTATCCGATGGATGAATGGGAGATTTTTGAACAGAAACTCAGAGCTTTACCACTTACAAATAAAAATGCTAGAACCTTCTCACGATTCTTTGTAGCCGGAGCTGCCACATGTGAACTGGACAGGCAGGGGCGGATTCTTGTACCGCAGACACTGCGTGAGTTTGCCGGCCTGGAAAAGGATGTTGTTCTGACAGGTAACCTGAACAGAATTGAAGTCTGGAGCAAAGAAAAGTGGAGCGAGAATTGTAACTTTGACGATATGGACAGCATTGCGGAGAGCATGCAGGACATGGGAATTGTTATCTGACCTGACAGTGAAACAGATATCTGTATCTGCGGAAACTATGATCGTTAAAGATTCTCGCAGGGAAAATCCAGACAGGAGACGGATATGGAATTTAAACACAAATCTGTATTGCTGGAAGATACCATTGAAGGCTTAAATATAAAGCCGGACGGAATCTACGTGGATGGCACTTTAGGAGGTGCAGGACATGCCCGTGAGGTATGTAAGAAACTTTCTGCCAAGGGGAGATTTATTGGCATAGATCAAGACCAGGATGCGATAATTGCTGCGAGTGAGAGGTTAGCCGCCTATCCACAGGCGACGATCATTCGCAGCAATTATTGTTACATGGTACCAGAACTGGCAGCAAGAGGCATCACTAAAGTAGACGGGATTCTCCTTGATTTGGGAGTATCTTCCTATCAGCTTGACAATGAAGAACGTGGGTTTACCTATCGTGTGGACGCACCGCTGGATATGAGAATGGATCAGCGCCAGACGCTGACAGCCAGTGACATTGTCAACAATTATGAAGAAAAAGAACTGTACCGTATCATCCGTGATTACGGTGAAGATAAATTTGCAAAAAATATCGCAAAGCATATTGTCGCAGCAAGACAGGTGAAACCGATCACCACAACAGGAGAGCTGACTGAGATCATCAGGGAATCCATTCCCATGAAGATGCAGGTAAAATCAGGACATCCTGCAAAGAGGACGTTTCAGGCAATCCGCATTGAACTCAACCGGGAGCTGGATGTGTTAAGAGATTCTCTGGACGGAATGATCGATCTGCTTGATGACGGCGGCAGGCTTTGCATTATTACCTTCCACTCACTCGAAGACAGGATCGTAAAGACGATTTTCCGCAAAAACGAAAATCCCTGCACCTGTCCTTCTGACTTTCCGGTATGTGTATGTGGAAAGAAATCCAAGGGAAAAGTGATCACAAGGAAACCGATCCTTCCCAGCGAACAGGAGATGGAAGAAAATCCGCGCTCAAAGAGCGCCAAGCTCAGAATTTTTGAAAGAATATTATAACCAGTGTGCAACAATCAACTTGTCGGCACACTGGAGCATTAGAGAGGCATGAAATGGCGAGATCAAACAGGGCTGAGACAGCCAGACGGAGAAAAAATAACGCCAGAGTAAACAGAGGAATGTATGTCGAGGGAAATACGGTCAGACGTATCGCAGAAGTTCCGGACAGAAGAAGACAGCCAGGAAGACAGCAACCGGGCAGAAGAAAACAGACCGACCGAAACCGCAGAAGTGTGCAGGCAGCTCCTGCACCGGCGGCAGTACCAAAGCAAAAACGTCAGTTAAGTGAGGCAGCACAGAAGAACAGACAGAAAGCAACAGCCATGAACTGGGGATTCGTTGTATTTCTGGCAGTGGTTTGTACTGCCATTCTTTTCTGCTCTGTAAATTATCTCAGGTACAAATCAGAAATTACAGCCAGAATGAGAAGTGTGGCAAATCTTGAGGAAGAACTGGCGCAGCTGAAAGAGGATAATGATGCGTATTACAGTCAGGTGACTTCTAATGTAGACCTGAACCAGATCAAGAAAACAGCGATCGGACGTCTGGGAATGAGGTATCCTTCCGATGACCAGACAGTTTCCTATTCTACATCCGGAAACAGCTATGTGAGACAGTACCAGGATGTACCAGATTCAAAGTAGGTGAGTGATTATTGAACAATAGTAATACAGGAAAAAAGAGACGAAGAAAACCTCAGAGAAAAATAAATTATAACATGAAAAAGAAGCTGGTAATGCTGTTTGGAATGGTGTTACTGGCTTTAGTCATATTAACGCTGAGAATCACATATATCAATGCGACCAGCGGTACGAAATATAAGAAACAGGTGCTCAGTCAGGCACAGCAGAAATATACCAGTCAGGTTCTGCCGGCCAAACGAGGCGATATTTATGACAGAAACGGAAATATTCTTGCGACCAGTAATAAGGTTTACAATGTGATCCTGGACTGTAAGACCACGAATTCTGATACGGATTATGTGGAGCCTACGATCAAGGCACTGAATGAAGTATTCGGGCTGGACGAGGAAGAGATCCGTTCCCTGCTGTCAGATACCAGAACCAATGAGAGCCAGTATCAGGTTGTGATGAAACAGGCGACCATGGATAAAAAGAAAGAATTTGAGGATTACCAGAGCGCAGGTGTGGATTCCGGGCTTACCAAAGCACAGGCAGCGGAACGTGCCAATGTCAAAGGTGTGTGGTTTGAGGAGGATTACCTGAGAGGTTATCCGTTTAATGAGACTGCATGTGACACGATCGGATTTACGCTGGACCGTGATGTGGCGGATGTGGGACTGGAGGGATATTATAACAGTACCCTGACCGGTGTGGACGGCAGACAGTATGGATACATTAACAATGACTCCGATGTGGAACAGACCATCATTGCCGCAACAAACGGAAAGAGCATCCAGACCAGTATTGATATCGGTGCGCAGCAGATTGTGGAGAAATATGTAAATGGTTTCAAAGAAGCCATGGGTGCCCAAAATATCGGTGTGATCGTAGAGAATCCGTCCACCGGAGAGATCATTGCCATGGACGGCGGCGACCGTTATGACCTGAATAATCCCCGTGATCTGAGCAATGTGTATTCAGAGGAAGAAATCAAGGCGATGAACGATGTGGAGACTGTGAAAGCACTCAATGGAATGTGGAGTAATTTTACAGTCACAGATGCCTATGAACCGGGATCTGTTGTCAAACCGATCGTTATGGCCGCAGCACTGGAGAAAGGTGCGATCCAGGAATCAGATACCTTTGTCTGTGATGGTGCGCAGGTATTCGGAGATACCACGATCAAGTGTGCGGTATGGCCGGATGCACACGGAACGCAGACACTGGGAGAAGTCATTGCCAACTCCTGTAATGATGCGATGATGCAGATCGGCGCAAAGATGGGTGCCATCCAGTTTATCAAGTCACAGAGTCTGTTTAATTTCGGAACCAGAACCGGTATCGATCTTCCGAATGAAGGTGCAGGTATCATCCATACCAAAGATACCATGGGCGAGACAGAGCTTGCATGTTCCGCATTCGGACAGGGATTTACCTGTACGATGATCCAGGAAATCAATGCCATGTCATCTGTGATCAACGGCGGTTATTATTATCAGCCTCATCTTGTGACCAAAATTCTGGACAGCAGCGGAAGTACGGTTAAGACTGTGACACCAACTCTTCTGAAACAGACGATCTCTTCTGCGATTTCCGCGGATATCCGAAGCTATATGGCGTTAAGTGTACAGCAGGGTACCAGCCGTCATTCCAAAGTACAGGGTTACAGTTCCGGTGGTAAGACCGGTACTGCTGAGAAATATCCCCGTGGAAATGGTAAATATCTGGTTTCCTTTATCGGGTTTGCACCTGTAGATGATCCGGCTGTGGTCATTTATGTGGTTGTTGACGAGCCAAATGTGGATGATCAGGCAAACAGTACCTATCCTCAGTACATTGCACAGGGAATCCTGTCAGAACTGCTTCCTTATCTGAATGTAAAACCAGATGAGTCAGAAGACGGAACGGTTCCGGAAACAGAACTGTGGGAAGGATTTAAAGGACATTTGAAAACAACTTCCGGCGGTGAAGTGGACGGAGACGGAAATCTGGTGGATGCAGAAGGAAATCTCATTGACTGGGAAGGAAACCGTATTGATGAAAACGGTTATCTTCTGGACGAGAACGGAAATCATGTGCTGGATGAAAACGGAAATTATAAAATGTCCACCAATCTGGTCAGTGCATCTTCGGGAAGTACAGAGACAGAGAGTTCCAGAGACGCAGTTTCCAATCCGGATGCGCCGGCCCCTCCGGAAGATGATAATTCAGAGACAACACAGGACAACAACGCAGAGACTGACGGAATCACCAATGAGGAAGCCGGACTGGAATAATTTTCACCAGATCAGGCAGACAGCGAAGCGGATGCTTTTATCCGCCTGACTGACATACCCCCGCAGAGAGAACTCATATATTAATATGACGATCTCTGCGGGGATTTTTTATGAAGAAAAACAGGACATTTCATAAGAAAAAGATATGGGTGGTTTTTCTCTGCTGTATTCTGATGATGGCAGGTCTGATCGGAAGACTGGTGTTTCTGATGTGCTTTCGGTCAGATTATTATTACGAGAAGGCAAAGGATCTCCATGAAAGAGAAAGAGATATCAAGGCGGCGAGAGGTCAGATCCTTGATGCAAAAGGGAAAGTACTGGCCTCAAACCGGACTGTGTGTACCATTTCCGTGATCCACAGCCAGATCAAAGAGCCGGAAAAAGTGATTGCTCTTTTGACGGAAAAACTGGGGATGGAGGAAGCTGCCGTCCGAAAGCGTGTGGAAAAAGTTTCTTCTATAGAAAGAGTAAAGACAAATGTGGAAAAAAGCGTGGGAGATGCCATAAGAGAGTGTAATCTGGCAGGGGTAAAAGTGGATGAAGATTATAAACGCTATTATCCTTATGGAACGCTTGCTTCCAAAGTGATTGGATTTACAGGAGGTGATAATCAGGGGATCATCGGCCTGGAAGTAAAATATGAAGAAATTCTGAAAGGAGAGCCGGGAAAAATCCTGACAACCACAGATGCAAGAGGTGTGGAGATTGATAAACTGGGAGAGACAAGGCAGGAACCGGTCGAAGGAAAAAGTCTTCTGATCAGTCTGGATGCAAACATTCAGGAATTTGCGCAGCAGGCAGCTCTGAAAGTAATGGAAGAGAAACAGGCAGAGAGAGTTTCCATTCTTCTGATGAATCCCCAGAACGGAGAAATTTACGCCTGTGTAAACGTTCCGGAATTTGATCTGAATGAACCATTTACGCTGACAGACGAGATGCAGAGACAATTAAAAGAAGAACTGCAGCAGACAGAAAACAGCTCAGGCAGCCGGAAAAAAACAGAAGAACAGTTAAAACAGGAATTTCTGAATCAGATGTGGCGAAATCCCTGCCTTAATGATACCTACGAACCGGGCTCCACATTCAAGATCATCACCATGTCAGCCGGACTGGAAGAAGGCGTCGTTTCTCCCAATGACCAGTTCTACTGTCCGGGTTATAAGATCGTGGAGGACCGCCGCATCCACTGTGCGAAAAGAGTCGGGCACGGAGCCCAGAATTTCGTGCAGGGTGCCCAGAACTCCTGTAACCCCGTGTTTATTGAAGTGGGGCTGCGGCTGGGGGTGGAACGTTATTATAAATACTTTAAACAGTTTGGCCTTCTGACGAAAACCGGTATAGACCTTCCGGGAGAAGCCGGAACGATCATGCACCAGATGAAAAACATGGGAGAAGTCGAACTGGCAACGGTAGCCTTTGGCCAGTCCTTTCAGATCACACCTATTCAGCTTGCGACAACGGTCAGTTCGCTGATCAATGGAGGCAGGCGGATCACGCCCCATTTTGGAGTGGCAGTTTTAAATCCGGACGGAACAGAAGGAGAGAAACTGACCTACCCCGTGCAGGAAGGCATTGTTTCAGAAAAAACATCCAGGGAAGTCCGGGAAATTCTGGAAACAGTTGTCTCTCAGGGTTCCGGTAAAAATGCGAAGATCGAAGGCTATTCCGTCGGAGGAAAAACAGCGACCTCCCAGACACTTCCCAGAAGTGCCAACCGCTATATTTCTTCGTTTCTTGGATTTGCCCCGGCCGAAAATCCACAGGTTCTGGGTTTGTGCATCATTCACGATCCACAGGGAATCTATTACGGAGGAACGATCGCGGCACCTGTGATCAGAAGCATTTTTGAGAACATTCTGCCATACCTGGGGATAGAAAAAAGTGCTGCCGTATCTGAAAAAGACGCAGATACAGCCAGTCCGGTGCAGTAAGTGGCGGCTTACTTAAGCCTGCCTGACCACAGAACCAAAAAAATATAATACAGTAGGCGCAGAGTCTTGATAAATAAGCAGAAAAGCCTTATACTAAAGGCAGTCTGAAAGAAACAGACAGTAAGCAGTTACTGTAAAAACTTTCAGTAAAAACGTAACTGTTCAGTACCTTCACAGTTACGGGTCAAAATCCATTGAAAATCGCCTGCGGCGATGGGATTTTGACTTGTATGCCTCGGGATTTTGGCATTTTCATGCCAAAACACCTCGCGGGATAGTGGACTGCTGAATGGTTATAAAAAAACAAATGAATGAGGTGTGAAATGGAATTTCAAGTAGTAATCCCTGTGCTGATTTCTTTCGCGATCAGCGTTGTGTTAGGACCAATCATCATTCCTTTCCTGAGAAAACTGAAGATGGGTCAGACAGAAAGAACAGAAGGCGTACAGTCTCACTTAAAGAAAGCAGGAACTCCGACCATGGGCGGTGTGATCTTTCTGATCGCAACTGCAGTTACCGCATTGTTCTATGTGGGCGACTATCCGAAGATCATCCCGGTACTGTTTCTGACACTTGGATTCGGTATCATCGGATTTCTGGATGATTATCTGAAAGTTGTGCTGAAACGCTCTGACGGTCTGCTTCCGTGGCAGAAATTTCTGCTTCAGGTCGTACTGACTGCAATCTTTGTATTTTATATTGTGAATTATACAGATATTTCTCTTACAATGAGAATCCCGTTCTGGAGTGGTCATTTCCTGAATCTGGGATGGCTTGCCTATCCTGTGCTGTTCTTTGCAGTGATCGGTACCGTAAACGGTGTAAACTTTACAGACGGTCTGGATGGTCTGGCTTCCAGCGTTACCCTGATCGTTGCAGTCTTTTTCTCTGTGGTTTCCATCGGAATGAAATCCGGGATTGAGCCGATCACCTGTGCGGTTGTGGGAAGCCTGATGGGATTTTTGTTATTTAACGTATATCCTGCGAAAGTATTCATGGGTGATACCGGTTCCCTGGCACTGGGCGGTTTTGTGGCAGGTACCGCTTATGTGATGCAGATGCCGTTATTTATCCTGATCGTAGGTCTGATCTATCTGGTCGAGGTACTTTCCGTTATCATCCAGGTAACTTATTTCAAGGCAACACATGGAAAACGTATCTTCAAAATGGCACCGATCCACCATCATTTTGAGCTGTGCGGATGGTCCGAGACACGTGTGGTGGCAGTATTCTCTGTGATTACTGCAGTTATGTGCATGATCGCACTTCTGGCACTGTAAAAAGAGAGAATATCTCGCGGAATATTGTCCGTGAATAATAACGATTTTCTGCTTCAGACAATGTACCATGGTATTGATTACAGATACCGTGATAATAAGGAGGAATTTATTATGGAATTAGAGGGAAAAAAGGTTCTTGTATTTGGTTCCGGCAAAAGCGGGATCGGTGCATCAGACCTTCTGGCAAAAGTAGGTGCGGTTCCGGTTATTTTTGACGGAAACGCAGAGATTGATAAAGAGGCAGTGGTACATAAAACAGACGGAACCTATCCGGTAAGTGTTTATGCAGGAGAACTTCCGGAAGAAGTTCTGGACAGTCTGGATCTGGTGGTTCTAAGTCCGGGTGTCCCGACAGACCTCCCGCTTGTAAAGAGCTTTTATGAAAAAGGTCTTCCTGTGTGGGGCGAAGTGGAACTGGCATACAGAGTCGGAGACGGCGAAGTTCTTGCCATTACGGGAACCAATGGAAAAACCACCACAACAGCACTTCTTGGAAAAATCATGCAGGATGCGAGAGAGTCTGTGTTTGTAGTTGGAAACATCGGAACTCCTTACACATCCAAGGCACTGGAAATGAAACCAAATTCTGTGACTGTTGCAGAGATCAGCAGCTTCCAGCTTGAAACAATCGAGGAATTTGCACCGAAAGTATCTGCAATCTTAAACATCACAGAGGATCATTTAAACCGCCATCATACAATGGAAGAATATATCCGTGTAAAAGAACTGATCACAAAGAATCAGGGAACAGAGGATGTCTGTGTACTGAACTATGAGGATGAAGTTCTCCGTAAATTCGGAGAGCATCTGGTTCCGAGAGTTGTCTACTTCTCCAGTGAACGTAAACTGGAAGAAGGTATTTATCTGGATGGAAATAAGATCATTCTCAAAGACGGTGCAAAAGAGATCGAAGTGGTAAATACCGCAGACCTGAAACTGCTTGGAAAACATAACTTTGAGAACGTTATGGCAGCAGTTGCCATGGCATATTATGACGGTGTTTCCATGGAAAGCATCAGAAAGAGCATCTGTGAGTTTACCGCAGTTGCACACAGAATCGAATATGTGACAGAGAAAAACGGAGTTGCATACTACAACGATTCCAAGGGAACCAACCCGGATGCAGCAATCAAGGGAATCCAGGCAATGAACCGTCCGACCCTGCTGATCGGCGGCGGATACGACAAACAGTCCAGCTATGATGAGTGGATCGAAGCCTTTGGCGGAAAAGTACGTTATCTGGTTCTGATCGGACAGACAAAAGAGAAGATTAAAGAAGCGGCAGAGAAACATGGTTTCCATGACATCATTCTCTGCGAGAATCTGGAAGAAGCTGTAAAGGTATGTGCAGAAAAAGCACAGCCTGGTGATGCGGTTCTTCTTTCTCCTGCCTGCGCAAGCTGGGGACAGTTTGACAATTATGAGCAGCGTGGAGATATGTTCAAGGAATATGTGAGAAATCTGTAGAATATCTATAGGATAAGACATCTGCTCCGGAGAATGAAAAATGGCGCAGAAAAATTTTTTAAAAGTAGATAAAACGATGCTGGTGCTGGTCGTGCTGCTTGCGGTATTTGGCCTTGCAGTGCTGCTTAGCACCAGTGAATATAATGGCAGAGTACGCTTCGGTGACTCTGCCTATTATTTTAAGAAACAATTATTTGCCACAGCACTGGGAATGGGAGTTATGTATGCGGTGACTGTCATGGACTATCATTTTTTTCTGAAACTGGCACCGGCGGCCTATCTGCTATCCATGCTTTTGTCCACGGCAGTGCTTTTGTTCGGACAGGAGATTAATGGCTCGAAGCGGTGGCTGAATCTGGGACCTTTGTCTTTCCAGCCTTCGGAGTTTGCGAAAGTGGCGGTGATCCTTTTTCTGGCATGGCAGATCGAGAGAACAAAAGAAAGGACAGACGGATTCTGGTTTATGTGCAGGACCATGCTGACGTTACTGCCGATCGTAGGCCTGGTAGGCTCAAACAACCTCAGCACAGCGATCATTATTCTGGGAATCGGTGTAATCCTGATTTTTGTATCCAATCCGAAATATATGCAGTTTATCGGGCTTGGAGGTGCGGGAGTCAGTTTTATTGCAGTATTTCTGGCAGCGGAAAGTTACCGGCTGGAGCGTCTGGCCATCTGGAGAAATCCGGAAAAATATGAAAAAGGTTTCCAGACGATCCAGGGGTTGTATGCCATCGGAAGCGGTGGCATTTTCGGCAGAGGACTGGGGAGCAGCCTTCAGAAGCTGGGCTTTGTGCCGGAAGCACAGAACGATATGATTTTTTCCATTATCTGTGAAGAACTGGGGCTGACAGGTGCCGCTGTTCTGATCCTGATATTCGGTCTGCTTCTGTGGCGGCTGGGAGTGATAGCCATGCATGCCCGGGATCTGGCGGGGGCACTGATATGCGGCGGTATTATGGGGCATCTGGCGATTCAGGTTATTTTAAACATTGCCGTAGTAACCAATACCATTCCCAATACCGGGATCACACTGCCGTTTATCAGCTACGGCGGAACTTCGGTGGTATTTCTGCTTGGAGAGATGGGGCTGGCACTGAATGTCAGCAGAACACGGAAACTGTGCTGAACGGACTGCGAAAGCAGAAATGACAGGGAAAATGTTTTCCGGCATGAGAAATGTTATGATGGAAAAGAAATATGGCAGTGAAAAAGAAAGACTGTGGTGAAAAACGCCTGGGGTAAAAAAGTAACGAAAAAGGGATGAATACATATAATAAAGGGTAAGATACCCTTCAGGAGTGAAAATTTTGGATGAGATCCATGTAATGGGCGGCAGTTCTCTCAGTGGAGAGATTTCGATACAGGGTTCTAAAAATGCGGCACTGCCTATGATGGCGGCATCGCTGATGCACAGAGGAACCAGCGTTCTCAGAGGGTGTCCGGGGATTTCTGATGTCTTTTGTATGGAAGAAATTCTGAAAAGTCTTGGTGCAGTTACCAGATGGAAAGGCCACGACCTGTATCTGGACTGTACAGATGCAGATCAGACAGAGGTGTCGGCTCTTTTTACAGGAAGAATGCGGTCTTCCGTGATCCTGCTCGCTGCTGTTCTCGGCAGAAATAAAGTCTGCCGGATCGGTTACCCGGGAGGATGCACGATTGGCAAAAGACCCATCGACCTGCATCTGATGGCACTGAAAGAACTGGGAGCAGAGATTGAAGAAAATTCTTCCTATATATATGCGTGTTGTAATGGATTTCGGGGAACGGAAATTGTTTTTGGAAAGTCAAGCGTGGGTGCGACACAGCAGGCAATTCTGGCGGCAGTTCTGGCAGAAGGAGAAACCATCCTGAAAAACTGTGCCGGAGAACCGGAAGTTGTCTGGCTCTGCCGATACCTCAGAAGTATGGGGGCAGAGATCAGCGGGGAGGGGAAAACGGAAATTCGTATCAGAGGTGTGAGAGAACTGAGCGCAGGAGATTTCCACATTCCTCCTGACCGGATCGTTGCGGGGACTTACATGTGTGCAGCGGCAGTCACGAAAAGCGAGATCAGACTGCGGCGGGTGCCGCTGGAAGAAATGAAGGCTTTCCTGGATGTATATCGGAAAATGGGTGGACAATATGAATGGAAAAGTGGTACACTAAGTGTCAATGGAAAGACGGCAGTCCATCCGGTTCCTTTTATACAGACAGGAACGTATCCGGGATTTCCCACAGACTTACAGGCACCGCTGATGGCGGTACTGACAGGGGTCAGGGGGAAAAGTGTGATACGCGAAAAGATATTTGAGGACAGATTTGGTAGTGCTTTCCAGATGAAAAAAATGGGTGCTCATATAGAAATCTCAGGGGCAGATGCGGTGATCACAGGGGGATGCCCTCTGCGGGGATGTACGGTGAAAGCCGGCGATCTGAGGGGCGGCGCAGCCCTGATCCTGGCAGCAATGTCAGCAGAAGGGGAAACCTGTATCAGGGATGCCAGGCTGATCGGACGCGGATATGAGCATATCTGTGAAGATTTAAGAGCTTTAGGCTGCCAGATCCGGCAGTCATCCAGCAAAGGAAATGAACATTTATGAAAGAAAACAGTTATGGAAAAAAATCTTCCATGAGTAAAAAAGCAAAAAAAATGACAGGCTATATCATTGGCATCGGGATACTGACCGCAATGATCGTATTTTTTTCTTATTATAAAGTAGATTCCGTGGAGGTCCGGGGAACCAGCCACTACACGGATGAAGAAGTAAAAGCCATGGTGCTCCGGGGACCGCTTGCGTCAAATTCGGTCCTTGCACCCATGCTTTACAGCACGACAAACACGGATGATGTGGCGTTTGTGGATGCCTTTAAGGTGACACAGCTAAACCGGAACACGATCTGTATCAGTGTAAAGGAGAAAAAGCCGGTAGGCTGCATTCATTATCTGGACAGTTATATTTATTTTGACAGAAATGGAATTTTTGTGGAAGGTTCAAAGACAAGGGATGAATCTGTTCCGTACTTTGACGGAATCCAGGTAAATAAAGTAGTTATGGATGAGAAACTGGATATCAAAGGGGAAACGGTGCTGAATACGGCAGTTGCCCTTTCTACTATTTTCCAGAAAAATGATAAGATCCCTGATCATATCCAGTTTGGCAGCAGTTATTCTATCAGCCTGATCTACGGGGACGTGACTGTGCAGCTTGGAAAGGATGAGAATCTGGAAGAAAAGATGAACCGTGTACTGGCAATCCTTCCGAATCTTACCGGAAAAAAAGGAATCCTTCATATAGAAAGTGTATCCTCGGATATGAACACATTTGAAGAAGAACAGGAAGAAGTCGAGATCACAGCGGAGAACTGGAATGGCGGCTATGATGAGAACGGGGACTATACCGGAGACGGAGAGTATGATGAAAACGGTAATTATGTGGGCGCGAAACCGATGACAGCACTGGAAGAAGCAATCGCAGACTGGAATGGCGGCTATGACGAAGAAGGCGATTATACGGGCGCGGGAGAATATGATGCGGACGGAAACTATGTAGGACCGAAGCCGACACAGGAATCTCTGGATGCGGCTGCCGGAGAATCTGACAGCTCCGATAATCAGGATGGCAGCGGATCAGACAGTGCTTATTCAGATGGTACTTATGCCGATGGCAGTGAGGAAAATCAGGGCAGTCAGGATGGGACAGGCTCTGACTGGAACGGAGATTCTTACGGGGACTCCGGGGATGGAAGTGACAGTTCACAGGATGCATATGAGGAATACAGCAGCGATGGCAGCGAGGATTATAATAGTGACGGATCTTACAGTGGCGACAGTGGATACGGGGAAAGCTATTATGACAATGAGGAATCTTATTGAATCTTACCTTATTGAATCTTACTTTATTTGAGCCTTATCGTATTCGAACTTTATTGAGAAAGAAAGGAAACACACTGTCTGATGGGCCGGATTAGTTGCAGTATTTTATGGAATTACTATAAGTAAGCAGTGGAAAAGATGGAAGGAAATGCGATGAATCTGCCGAAAATGAATGAAAAAAGTATAAAAAAATAAAATTAAAGGTTGATTAATTACTGAAAAAAATATATGATATATCTATATGTAGCTTTGATATAAATTACTGAGAAGGATATCAGATAGAAATAAGAGGAGGAAGTACATGTTAGAGATTATGTCAAATGAGGCTGAGTCATCAGCGAAGATCATAGTGATCGGCGTTGGTGGAGCTGGAAATAATGCAGTAAATAGAATGGTGGAAGAAGCCATCGGTGGAGTAGAGTTTGTGGGTGTCAATACTGATAAACAGGCTTTAACTCTTTGCAAAGCTCCAACTGTACTTCAGATTGGTGAAAAGATAACCAAGGGTCTTGGTGCAGGAGCACAGCCTGAGGTTGGACAGAAAGCTGCAGAAGAAAGCATTGAAGAAGTCAAACAGTTAATGGAAGGCGCTGACATGGTATTCGTTACCTGTGGTATGGGCGGTGGAACCGGAACCGGTGCTGCACCTGTAATCGCAGCGGCAGCGAAGGAGATGGGAATCCTGACAGTCGGTGTTGTGACAAAACCTTTCCGTTTTGAAGCCAAGACTCGAATGAACAATGCTCTTGCAGGAATAGAGAATCTGAAGAAAGCAGTGGATACTTTAATCGTTATCCCGAATGATAAATTACTTGAAGTGGTAGACCGCAGAACAACCATGCCGGAAGCTCTGAAGAAGGCAGACGAAGTTCTTCAGCAGGCAGTACAGGGAATCACAGACCTGATCAACCTGCCGGCTCTGATCAACCTTGACTTCGCAGATGTTCAGACTGTCATGACAGATAAGGGCATCGCACATATCGGTATCGGTGAGGCAAGAGGAGATGACAAGGCTATGGAAGCTGTTCAGCAGGCCGTATCTTCACCGCTTCTCGAGACAACCATCAAGGGTGCTACTCATGTGATCATCAATATTTCCGGTGATATTTCCCTTATGGATGCCAACGATGCAGCAAGCTATGTACAGGAACTGACAGGAGAGGAAGCAAACATTATCTTTGGTGCCATGTATGATGATACCGTTGCAGATTACTGCAGAATCACAGTAATCGCTACAGGTCTGAATGACGATAACCTTCAGCAGACCCCTTTCGGAAAAAGAAGCACAGCTTCTTCCTTTGGTGCAAGAAGACCTTCTTCCGCAACTGGAGCAGCAGGCACGGCAACAGCCGGAACCACAGCAGGAAGCGGCATGAATATGCCTAGCTTCAGCCTTCCGACCATGAATGCAACTCCGTTCGGAACTACTAAAACACCATCCAGCACAGTTCAGAAGAAAGACATCCAGATCCCGGATTTCTTAAGAAACAGATAAGTTTTCGGAGAACAGATCATTGAGATGATTGATTTTAAAAGTGAAAGAGACATGCCTTTTGGGGACATGTCTCTTTTTTTCGACTGACTCAGTTCCGTCCGCAGACAGTCTGCGTCAGGCACCACAATGGCACTGGAAAGTATCGCACTTTGTGTCACTGGATTCATGGGCGTTGGAACCGTCTACCTGAATGGAAGAAGCCGTGCATTTGCAGTTATCATTATAGGTACAGTTGTGGGCTTTGCAGTCAATCTGGATTTTTTCGCAGCCGCATCCATTCGTAAAGCTGTTTGTCACAGAACCTTCCTGGCGTTCCTGAAAACTGCCACAGCTTGTCTCGTTTGCAGAAGTGGCATTTTCACCGACAACATCAATACCGCCTTTGGAACAGAGTTCTTCTTTGTTGTAAACACATTTGACTGCTGAACATTTAAGAATTGTCATAATATTTGTCCTCCTGAAAAAATTGAAATAGGTTTCAGAGATAGAATGCCCGGTCTGAAAAAAAATATGTAAAAACACAGAAAAAAATATATAGAAAAATAATAAAAACTACTTGACGTATGAGGAAAAAGATGATATCT
Source organism: Ruminococcus sp. AF41-9 (assembly GCF_003477525.1). GTDB lineage: Bacteria > Bacillota > Clostridia > Lachnospirales > Lachnospiraceae > Blautia_A. The sequence goes on along the minus strand of NZ_QUDO01000005.1, from coordinate 86,533 downwards.
TATATGAGTACGTGAGAAAACAAAGCAGAGTTCCACTCTCACCTCAGCGCATTTTAGTCAGCGTCTTGGGTTTATATTACACAGGAAATCATTGGTATCAGGAATGGTCTTTATAATCAGGATTGTTTATAACCGCAGAATGATGTGGAAAGATATTGATGAGTGTGATATTGGTGTGGATACTGTCCACGCTTTTTTTTCGTCACGATGTAAAAATCTGTGCAGGCAGGTTTTTGCAGAGATATGAAAGAAATTATGAGGGCGACGAGAAGTTTAGAGTCTATCTAGCAGGTATGGAGGTGCACTACAATTAGCAATTTAATGATTAATGAACAGATCAGAGACAAAGAGGTACGCTTAATCGGTTCGGACGGAGAACAGCTTGGAATCATGTCCGCGAAAGAAGCAATGTTCAAAGCTCAGGAGGCAGGGCTTGACCTGGTAAAAATTGCCCCGCAGGCGAAACCACCGGTATGTAAGATCATCGATTATGGTAAATACCGTTATGAGCTTGCAAGAAAAGAAAAAGAAGCCAAGAAAAAGCAGAAGACCATCGATGTCAAAGAAGTGCGACTTTCACCAAACATTGATACCAATGACCTGAATACGAAAGTCAACGCCGCCAGAAAATTCCTCTCCAAGGGTGACCGAGTAAAAGTAACCTTACGTTTCCGTGGAAGAGAAATGGCACATATGGCAAGCAGTAAACATATTCTGGATGATTTTGCGGAACATCTTTCTGACGTGGCAACAGTGGAGAAGGCACCGAAGGTTGAAGGCAGAAGCATGACCATGTTTTTAACGGAAAAGCGTTAAATATAATAGAGATACAGATCAAGGAGGAAATTACAATGCCAAAAATTAAAACTTGTAGAGCAGCAGCAAAGCGTTTCAAAAAAACAGGTACAGGAAAGTTAGTAAGAAATAAAGCTTATAAGAGCCATATCTTAACAAAGAAATCTCAGAAGAGAAAAAGAAATCTGAGAAAATCTACTGTTGTTGATTCTACTAATGTTAAGAGCATGAAGAAAGCATTACCATATTTATAAGAAGTATCATAGAAGATAGAAGAAGACGAACAGGAGGAAATTTAAGAAATGGCAAGAATTAAAGGCGGATTAAACGCAAAGAAAAAACATAATCGTACATTAAAACTGGCAAAAGGCTACAGAGGAGCCCGTTCCAAACAGTATAGAGTTGCTAAACAGTCTGTAATGAGAGCACTTGCTAGCTCCTACGCAGGAAGAAAACAGAAAAAACGTCAGTTCAGACAGCTCTGGATCGCTCGTATCAACGCAGCAGCAAGAATGAACGGATTATCCTACAGCAAAATGATGCACGGACTGAAAGTTGCAAACATCGACATCAACAGAAAGATGCTTGCTGAACTTGCAGTAAACGATGCAGAAGGATTTGCAGCACTTGCTGAAATCGCTAAAAAAGCAATCGCATAATTGGCGGTTTTAGAGAGAAATAAGATTTGATAAATTAAATCAGAATGTGAGGTACACATAGAAATTGTTACGGTTTCTGTGTGTACCTTTTTTGGTAAAAAGAGTGGCGGACATTTATGTAGCATGATTGCTGTAGTTTACATAAAACTGAAAAAGAGATAAAATTGCGTGTACAGTGCGGTCAAGTGTCCATGAAAGACGGAAAAAACTTAAATTTCCATAAAGTTTTTCTTGCATGGTCAAATATATGGTGATATAATTTAAAACAGCAACATATTAAAGTGTCAGTGGAAGCCAAAGCCGGCTGGGAACCCAGTTGGCTTTTTGTTACTTTTCAGTTCCTTTACATAATAAATGAACTTGCGGAAACTAGTATATTGAAAATGATGCACCAGATGGAATGAATGGTAACGGAAGCTAACCTTATGAGCCGTAAGAGGGACGAAAGGACTGACAAAATATAAGGAGGATTTTATTATGAAAAACCTGAAAAAAATCATCAGTGTTACTGCGGCAGCAGCAATGGTAATGTCAACAGTTGCACCTGTATCTGTATTTGCAGATGATGAGACATTTAAGATCGGTGGAATCGGACCTGTAACCGGAGCAGCAGCAATCTACGGACAGGCTGTAAAGAATGCAACAGAGCTTGCAATCAACGAAGTAAACGAAGACGGCGGAATCAACGGATATCAGGTAGAGTTCCAGTTCGAAGATGATGAAAACGATGCTGAGAAATCCCTGAACGCATACAATGCATTAAAAGACTGGGGAATGAACATTCTGGTTGGTACTGTTACTTCTACACCTTGTGTAGCTGTAGCAAACGAGACAGCAGCAGACAGCATGTTCCAGTTAACTCCATCCGGATCAGCAACAGAGTGTGTTGCAAACCCGAACGTATTCCGTGTATGCTTCTCTGACCCGAACCAGGGTACTGCAGCAGCTCAGTACATTGGAGAGAACAAACTTGCTACAAAAGTAGCTATTATCTATGACAGCTCTGATGTATATTCATCAGGTATCACACAGAACTTCACAGCAGAAGCAGCTAATCAGGGTATTGAGATCGTATCCTCTGAAGCATTCACTGCTGATAACAATAAAGACTTCTCCGTACAGCTTCAGAAAGCAAAAGACGGCGGTGCTGAATTAGTATTCCTTCCAATTTATTATACAGAAGCTTCCCTGATCCTTGCACAGGCAGACAGCATGGGATTTGAAACTAAATTCTTCGGATGCGATGGTATGGACGGAATTCTTGGTGTAGAAAACTTTGATACATCTCTTGCAGAAGGACTTATGCTTCTGACACCATTTGCAGCAGATTCCACAGATGAGAAAACTCAGAACTTTGTAAAAGCATACAAAGATGCTTACAAAGACACACCAAACCAGTTCGCAGCAGATGCTTATGATGCAGTATACGCAATCAAAGCAGCAGCAGAAAAAGAAGATGTAAAAGCAGACATGGATGTTGCAGATATCTGTGCAGCACTTGAAAAAGGCATGACCGAGATCACACTTGAAGGTGTTACAGGTGACGAGATCACATGGACAGAAGACGGTGAGCCGAACAAAGCTCCGAAAGCTGTAGAAATCAAAGATGGTGCTTACGCAGCAATGGAATAATGAAATTGAAATAACTGAAAAGATTTCATAAGAAATAAAATGCGATTGTTCCTGGAGTGGACAATGGTTTGTATGCCAACGGGGCTGTCTGAATTATGCAGACAGCCCTGTTGCCTAATACGTTATTACATTAATGCGTTAATGACAGATTTACTTTTGGCAAAATAAACAAGACAGATTTCGCTAAAGGCAAATCTGCCAGTTTTACACATAATAAAATTATTTAAATATAAGAAAGGAAAGACTTCTATGAGTAGTTTTATATCATATCTTATCAGTGGTATCAGCCTCGGAAGTGTATATGCGATCATTGCCCTTGGTTATACCATGGTATACGGAATCGCTAAAATGCTGAATTTCGCTCATGGAGATGTTATCATGGTCGGCTCTTATGTGGTTTATGTCGCAGTCAGCGGCATGGGATTAAATCCTATTTTAGCTATCCTGCTGTCCATTATCATCTGTACACTCATGGGCGTTGTGATTGAAGGCATTGCGTATCGACCACTGCGTAATGCAGCTTCACCTCTGGCTGTTCTGATCACAGCCATCGGTGTCAGCTACCTGCTTCAGAATGTAGCCCTTCTGATCTGGGGAGCAGATACCAAATCTTTCAGCAACATCGTAAATCTTCCGTCTCTGAAACTGGCAGGCGGCTCTATTGTGATCACAGGAGTGACCATTGTAACGATCATTGGCGGTATTGTGATCATGGCTGGACTGATGGCATTTATCAGCAAAACAAAGACAGGACAGGCAATGCTTGCCGTATCTGAGGATAAAGGTGCTGCCCAGTTGATGGGTATTAACGTAAACAAAACAATTTCCGTTACTTTTGCAATCGGTTCCGGACTTGCAGCCATCGCAGGTGTGCTTCTCTGTTCCGCATATCCGTCCCTGACACCATATACAGGTGCCATGCCTGGTATCAAGGCATTCGTTGCTGCCGTATTTGGTGGTATCGGATCTATTCCGGGTGCTTTTATCGGTGGTATTGTTCTGGGTATCCTGGAGATTTTTGGTAAAGCATATATCTCTTCACAGATGGCAGATGCCATTGTATTCGGTGTTCTGATCGTGGTTCTGGTTGTGAAACCTACCGGTATTCTTGGTAAGAACATTCAGGAGAAAGTGTGAGGTGGCAGACATGGAAAAGAAGAAATTAAACAAAACAACAAAAAGCAATCTCATTACATACGGAATGGTTCTTGCAGCATATCTGATCGTACAGGGACTGATTGCGGGAAATCTGCTTTCCAACCTGATGCAGGGTCTGCTGGTACCTCTTTGTGTATATATTATCCTGGCTCTTTCCCTGAACCTGACAGTTGGTATCCTGGGTGAGTTAAGCCTTGGCCATGCCGGATTTATGTGTATCGGTGCTTTCACCAGCGCAGCATTTACAAAGGCAACCATGGACACATTTACAAATGCAGGGCTTCGTTTCTTCATCGCTCTGATCATTGGAGCTGTATGTGCAGGTATCTTCGGATTCCTGATCGGTATTCCTGTACTTCGTCTGAAAGGTGACTACCTTGCCATCGTAACACTGGCATTTGGTGAGATCATTAAGAATATCATCAATGTTCTTTATGTGGGAATCGACAGTAACGGAATTCATTTTTCCATGAAAGACCAGATGTCTCTTGGAATGGAGCCTGACGGAAAGATGATCATCAGTGGCGCCATGGGTATCACAGGTACACCGAGACAGTCTACGTTTACGATAGGTGTGGTTCTGATCTTTGTTACGTTGTTTGTGGTTCTGAATCTGATCAATTCCCGTGACGGACGTGCCATCATGGCAATCCGTGATAACCGTATTGCGGCAGAATCTATCGGTATTGATATTACAAAATATAAACTGAAAGCATTCGCAATCTCAGCAGCATTAGCCGGTATCGGCGGTGTGCTTTATGCTCATAACCTTGCAACTTTAACAGCGCTTCCGAAGAACTTCGGTTACAATATGTCTATCATGTTCCTGGTATTCGTTGTTCTCGGTGGTATCGGAAACATGCGTGGTTCTATCATTGCTGCAGTCATCCTGAACTTACTTCCGGAGCTGCTTCGTGGACTGAGCGATTACCGTATGCTGTTCTATGCAATCGTACTGATCGTCATGATGCTGATCAACTGGGCACCTAAGGCAATCGAAGTGAGAGAGCGTCTTTTCAGTAAATTTAAGAAAAAGGAGGCATAAGCTATGGCATTGCTGGAAGTAAATCATTTAAATATTTCATTCGGCGGTCTTCATGCAGTGGATGATTTCCATGTCTCCATCGAGAAAGGACAGCTTTATGGTCTGATCGGTCCGAATGGTGCCGGTAAGACTACAATTTTTAATCTTCTTACAGGCGTGTATAAGCCGGATGAGGGAATTATCAATCTGGACGGACAGGATATCACCGGAAAGAGTACCATTGATATTAACAAGGCGGGAATTGCCAGAACATTCCAGAATATCCGTCTGTTCCATCAGATGAGTGTGCTGGACAATGTAAAGGCAGGACTTCACAATCATGATAAATACAGCCTTTTTACAAGTATTGTACATGCTCCGAAATACTTTAAGGTTGAGAAAACCATGAATGAGGAAGCAATGAAGCTTCTTAAAGTGTTTGATCTGGACAAAGAGGCAGATATCCTTGCTTCCAACCTTCCTTATGGTAAACAGAGAAAACTGGAGATCGCCAGAGCACTGGCAACAAAGCCGAAGCTTCTTCTTCTGGATGAGCCGGCTGCAGGTATGAACCCCAATGAAACAGAGGAACTGATGGATACCATCCGTTTTGTTCGTGATAACTTTGATATGACCATTCTTCTGATCGAGCATGATATGAAGCTGGTTTCAGGTATCTGTGAGGAACTGACTGTACTGAACTTCGGTCATGTTCTGAGACAGGGCAAGACTTCCGATGTGCTCCATGATCCGGAAGTTATCAAGGCATATCTTGGAGAATAGGAGGAGAGACAGATGGCATTACTGGAAGTACAGGACATACAGGTTTATTATGGAATGATTCAGGCATTGAAGGGTGTTTCTTTCTCTGTAAATGAGGGTGAGGTTATTGCGCTGATCGGTGCCAATGGTGCAGGTAAAACAACTACCCTGCATACAGTAACCGGTCTTCTTCGTGCGAAATCAGGCCATATTATTTATGATGGTCAGGATATTACCAAGGTTCCGGCACATAAAATCGTAACCATGGGTATGGCACATGTTCCGGAGGGAAGACGTGTGTTTGCGAATATGACGGTTCTGCAGAATCTGAAGATGGGTGCGTTTACCAGATCGGATAAGAATGAGATCGAGTCCACCATTGAGATGATCTATAAGCGTTTCCCGAGATTGAAGGAGCGTCAGAATCAGACCGCAGGTACGCTGAGCGGTGGTGAGCAGCAGATGCTTGCCATGGGACGTGCGCTGATGAGCCAGCCGAAGATCATCCTGATGGATGAGCCGTCCATGGGTCTTTCACCAATCTTTGTGAATGAGATTTTTGATATTATCAAGTCGGTCAGTGAGAGTGGTACAACGGTTCTTCTGGTTGAGCAGAATGCGAAGAAGGCTCTTTCTATCGCAGACAGAGCTTATGTTCTGGAGACCGGAAGGATTACACTGGAAGGTAAGGCGAGTGATCTTCTGCATGATGAGTCTGTGCAGAAGGCTTATCTTGGAGAATAAAAAAAGAATTTAGCCACAGAGTGTGTTTTGTGGTAAAATAAGGATATAGATATCAGGGTCAAAATGTTTTTTGACCCTGATGCTGTATATGTCCGGTAAGGAGGGATTTTTTATGGAGAATTTTGTAATTACTATTGCGAGACAGTATGGAAGCGGCGGACGTACCGTTGGAAAAATGCTTGCAGAGAGACTTGGAGTTTCTTTCTATGATAAACAGATTATCCAGATGGCTTCCGATGAGAGTGGAATTGATGTGAAGCTTTTTGGACAGGTGGAGGAAGGCTCCAGTGTGAAGACATCTTTGTTTAATAAGACTGGATTATATAAAGGTGAATTGATTGCACCGGATCAGAAGGGATTTGTTTCTGATGAGAATATTTTTAATTATCAGGCGAAGGTTGCGACGGATCTGGCTGAGAAGGAACCCTGTGTGATCGTTGGGCGTTGTGTGAATTATGTTTTTAAGGACAGACCGAATACTCTGAGAGTGTTTGTGCATGCGCCGTGGGATTTTCGTATGGAGCAGTCACGGGCGAAGATCAGTGGAAGTGATGAGGAGATTGAGAAGTTTCTTCGTAAGGATGATAAGCGAAAACAGGATTACTACCGGAAATTTGCCGGTGGGGACTGGAGTGATGCGACGAATTATGACCTTTGTCTGAATGCCGGAAAGCTGGGATTTGAGAAGTGTGTGGATGCGATTGTGGCACAGATGGAAGTTATGGGAATTAAATAGTGGATATTGAAAGGCAGTCTCTTTTTAGAGGCTGCCTTTTTTGATTTTGTTCTGGTATTCTTTGAGTGTTTCTTCATAACCCATGTCGCTTAGTTCGTAGAAGTGTTCTCCCTGGATTTCAGATGGGAGATATTGCTGGTCCACGTAGTGGTTTGGGTAGTCGTGGGCGTATTTGTAGCCGATGCCGTGGCCCAGTTTTTCGTGTCCGCCGTAGTGGGCATCCTGGAGGTGTGCAGGGACTGTGGTTTTGGTGCGTTTGACGGAGTCCATGGCTGCGAAGATGGCGTTTACTGCGGAGTTACTTTTGGGGGCGCATGCCATGTAGGTGACTGCCTGGGAGAGGATGATCTGAGCTTCGGGCATGCCGACGCGTTCGACTGCCTGGGCGGCAGCGACTGCTACGCAGAGGGCCTGGGGATCGGCGTTTCCGATATCTTCGGAGGCGAGGATCATGATTCTTCGGGCAATGAATTTGACATCTTCTCCGGCGTAGAGCATTTTGGCAAGGTAGTAGACGGCTGCGTCAGGGTCAGAGCCTCGCATGCTTTTGATGAAGGCGGAGATGATGTCATAGTGGTTATCTCCGTTTTTATCGTAGCGGACTATGCGTTTCTGGATACACTGGGAGGCGACGTCCAGGGTGATATGGATGAGTCCGTCTTCACTTCTTGGAGTAGTGAGGATGCCCAGTTCTATTGCATTGAGGGCGTTTCTGGCATCACCGCCTGCCATGTCTGCGAGGAAGTCGAGGGCGTCTTCGTCTATCGTTGCTTTGTAGTTTCCCATTCCTTTTGTCTTGTCGTTGACTGCGCGGAGGATGAGTTCTTTGACTTCGGAAATTTCCAGAGATTTCAGTTCGAAGATGATGGAGCGGGAGATTAAAGCGGCGTTGACTTCAAAGTATGGATTCTCTGTGGTTGCACCGATGAGGATGATGGTTCCGTCTTCTACAAATGGGAGAAGATAGTCCTGCTGGCCTTTGTTGAAACGGTGAATCTCGTCTATGAAGAGAATAGTTTTCTTTCCGTACATGCCGAGGTTTTGCTGTGCTTCTTTGACAACGGCTTCCATGTCTTTTTTGCCTGCTACGGTGGCGTTGATCTGGGTAAATTCTGCGCTTGTGGTGTTGGCAATGACTTTGGCGAGTGTTGTTTTTCCTGTTCCGGGTGGTCCGTAGAAGATGACGGAGGTCAGTTTATCTGCTTTGATAGCTCTGTAGAGTAAGGTGTTTTTTCCGATGATGTGCTGCTGGCCTACGACTTCGTCAAGTGTGGTCGGGCGCAGTCTGGATGCAAGAGGGGACTCCTGATCCAGTGTTTTTGATTTTGCGTATTCAAATAAATCCATAATTTTCTCCATAAATAATTAAATACTGGTGATAAATATAAGAACATATATTTGTTTTAGTATAACGTATCCGGGAATCTTTGTAAAGATTGTGCAGAGGGTATAGAGAAGGAGGGGCTTTATAAAAGCTCCTCCATTATTTTTGCGTAGATTTCCTGGTAATGGGTGGACCATTTTTTACAGATGGACTGTGCCGCTTCCAGGCTGGGAGCGGCGATGTTCAGGTCGATGAGGGAGTTTCCTTTTTCGATGAGCTGGCATCTTACGGAGTAGGTTCCCTGTTTGGTGATATAGTAGTCGGCAGGAGTGACGATTCGCTCCTGGGCTTTGAATCCGGTGGATTTCAGGTATTCTTTGACTTCTTTTTTGATTTCAGAAGAAACATCCTGCTGGAAAAAGGAGAGGGTTTTTCTGCCGTCTTCAGTGATACGGTAGTGTGAGGTGTTGGAACGGATATCCATACTGATCAGATCTGCCTCTACCAGCTCGGAGATTGCCTGCTGCAGATGAAAATAGTTGGTGTATTCCCGGTCCAGGATGAACTCTGAGATCTGTGAATTGGTCAGAGTATCTTCTGTATTCTGAAGCATGTATAACACGATTAATTTGTAAATAGTGAATGGTGTTGACAATGTTGTTTTCCCTCCTTTAAATAACAGGGTTGGATGAGGCGTTGGTAAAAACGGCTTATATGGTATAAAGCTTTCCCTGATAGTGTTGTCCTTCTTTCATGCGATGGTGCAGGAGATTGAGGACTTCGCGTTTGCGGCTGGCCCAGAGTGGGGCGATCAGCAGGTCTTTGGGACCGTCTCCGGTGATGCGGTGAATCACAATGTCGGGACGGAGATGTTCGAGGCAGTCGATGAGAAGGGAAAGATATTCCTCCCTTTCGTAAGTGCGGAACAGTCCGTTTCTGTAATCCGTCGCCAGGTCGGTGCCATGAAGAACGTGGAGTAACTGAAGTTTGATTCCCTGGATGTCCATCTGGTTCAGGTATTTCATGGTCGCAAGGATGTCCTCACTGCTCTCACCGGGCAGACCGAGGATAGTGTGGACGATCACTTCTATGCCTTCGCGCCGCAGATTGGTGACTGCCTCATGAAAACATGAGAGAGGGTATCCTCTGCGGATGTAGCGGGCTGTGGATTCGTGGATGGTCTGGAGTCCGAGTTCGACCCACACGGGTTTCTGACTGTTCAGGCGGGACAAAAGTTCGACGATTTCCGGGCTGAGGCAGTCGGGTCTGGTGCCGATGGAAAGTGCGACCACTTTAGGATGAGAGATTGCTTCTGTGAAAATTTTCTCCAGATAGTCGACCGGAGCGTAAGTGTTTGTATATGCCTGAAAATAGGCGATATATTTGTGTATCGGTCTTTTCTGTGAGAGAATGGCAATCTGGCTTTCAATCTGGTCAGTGATGGAAAGTGCCGCGTCTGCGGCGAAGTCACCGCTGCCTCCTGCGCTACAGAAGATGCAGCCGTGGGTTCCGATCCTGCCGTCACGGTTGGGACAGGACATGCCGCCGTTTAGTGTGACTTTGTAAACTTTTTCGCCGAAGCGTTCTCTTAACATATAGTCGAGAGAGTGGTAGGGTTTTTCTCCCCATTTTGTTATAGGTTGTGTCATATTATTTTTCAGGCTCATGTGCCTGCTGGCATACTGGTTATGCGTTGGTATTGTGAGTAGTTTCTGAGTCGGTTTCTGAGACTGCGGTATCTGCCGGTGTGCCGGGTTCCTCTGCTGTGGCTGTTGTTTCGGCAGATGCAGGAATATTATTTTCAGCTATGGCTGCAGTGTCTGTGGTTTCTTCTGTGGCTGCATCTTTCGGGATGTAGTTATCGAAGATTTTTACCAGGAAATGTCCGTTGATAAATGCTTCCAGTGCAAATCCCATCAGGATCAGCAGCATGATCACAGTTGACTGTACACGGAAACTCTGAATCAGAAATACGGCTGCAGGTGCGATCGTGATGACTGCCATCAGAATGGTGTATGGAAGGTGGCGGATTGCCATCAGGAGGGCATTGCGGAAGGTATTTTTGATGGGGTTATAAAATTTGGCAAGTACCGGATAGATGTAAAGGAAAATGATCAGGTACAGGAAGCCGAGTGCAATGAGAAGAATGTACAGTACCTGTGATATGGAACCTGTCATATTGCTGACGATGTTCAGGTCAAGGTAGAGAACAGCTCCGACTGCAAGCATGATCAGGTTGATGATGGTTGCCTGTTTGAAGTTCTGTTTAAAGGACTTGAAAAAACTTTTGATGATATAGGATTCTTCATTGCGGGCCATTTTCAGGGTGACATAGTGGAGTGCGGTCAGTGACGCACCGATAGTTACGATGGGGAGACAACAGATCAGAAAGACCACATTGAGCATAATGAGGTCAGCCACGCGTCCCATGACGGTGAAGAATTTGTTGTCCATGTTAAAAAATCTGTCCATTCGTTAGGATACTCCTTTGTAGATATAGTGTGATTGATGCGCAGCAGTAATTCGGTTATGAGCAAGCAGCGAAGCGGATGCTTTTATCCGCTTGACCGGGATTGTTATGGTAAAGTGAATTGCTGATATAAACTGTGAACGGTCCTGTCACGGAAAATTTGCGCAAGGTTTATATACTAGTATAACGAATCGGGCAGGAAAAAGCAAATCTTTTATGTGACCAGGAGCTGGTCTGCGGTAACGAAGGTGTAGCCTTTTCGGGTAAAAATATCTGCAATCTGCAAGGCTGCATCTACGGAAGTCTGGTAGCCGTCGTGCATCAGGATGATGGAGCCGTCGTGGACTTCTTTTTCTGCAATGGAGAGGATGCTGGGGATGCTTTTGCTTTTCCAGTCCAGGGTGTCCACGTCCCAGAAGACGGGGAGCATGGTGACGGAGAGTTCCATGTCTTTGATCCATGCACCGAAGGGTGGACGGACGTAGGAGGGGTAGGTGCCAGTGACTTCGTAGATGCGGTTGTTTGTTTTTTCGATTTCCAGGCGGGCCTTTGGGACAGAGATTTTGTCAAGCTGGACGTGATCCCAGGTGTGATTGCCGATCAGGTGGCCGTCCTTTTGCATCTGCTGAAGGATGCCTTCATTTCCTTCGATGTTTTCTCCGACAAGGAAGAAAGAGGCATGGATGTTTCGTTCCCGCAGGCCGTCCAGAAGGAGAGGCGTGTAGGTTGCGTTGGGACCGTCATCGAAGGTGAGGGCGATCCTGGGCGATTCTTTTGCAGAGATAGTTGTTATGTCTTTGATTTTTGAAGTGGATGAGGGGGTTGCAGGATTTTTCAGGAGTAAGGCAGTATTTTGCGGAGGGATATTCAGGGACTGGCTGACCAGTGAGAGCATGCCGGGACCTGCGAGTGTGGTGAGAAAGCGGGTTCGTCTGCCTGTATCTGAGAGAAAGAGGGATAAAATTATGCAGGATGACAGAGCAAAAATCAGGATTCGTTTTATAATATTCATGATAAGAGATACTCCTTATGTATTATAGCAATCCTCGTAAATAATGCATTTAAGACAGTTCAGCAGGATTTCACCCTCTGATGGACTGAATTAAGATGCGTTATTTTAGAGGATCGCTATAATTAAGTCTGGGGGAAAATGGCAGGAACAGTGGTATGTGTAAACAGTAACACTCTGCTATAGTATATGAAAAAAAGAAAGCAAAACATACCGATTTATTGTATAATGGATACGGTATGTAACGGAATCGGGCAGGAAGCAGAGATTTTGTTCTGTCCGGATGTGATTGACATGGACGATTGTCTATGGCAGTGAGAGAGGCAGCAAAAGATACAGTAAATAATATATGGAGAGAAGAATGAGAAAGAATCGGACGAATCTGTTTGTCTTTCTGGCAGCAGTATGTATTTTGGTGGTTTTTTATATGACGGGAGAGTCCTATTATGAGGGTCTGGCAAGGGAAGCTGCAAAGTATGCGGTGGAGATCGGAAGTGGAAAAGAGGTTTCGGAACTGGAGGGTGTCACAGAGAAGGTAAACGATGGAACCTATGAGATTCCGGCAAGGATTCTGGAGCCTACAGCCGTGACCATGGAAAATATTGATGAGGTGATCATAGACGGAGGATTTCACCGCAGGGATGAAGTTTATCTGAATGCGGATTATAATTAGCATATACTTTATACTGATGTACCGGGAACAATCATCTGCCGGCACATCAGCACATCTGACTAGCACAATTTTGTCGCAAAAATGTCCTGTTGCATACAGGGCATTTTTTGTTTTGCCCGAAATGTCTTGTTTCTTGCCAACCATGTCCAGATCGTGAAATCAGGAAAAGGAGCGTAAGGAAGATGGAGAAAAAGCTTAGTTTTTCAGAGGTATTAAAGAAATATACTATGGTGATCGTACTGGTTCTGGTAGTCATCATGTTTACAGTGAACACCAAGGGTGTTATGCTTCTGCCGCAGAACGTGAATAACCTTGTAGCGCAGAATGCTTGTGTATTTATTCTTGCAACCGGTATGTTGTTCTGTATTTTAACCGGTGGTAATATCGACCTTTCTGTTGGTTCGGTTGTATGTTTTGTGGCTGCTGTTGGCGGTAAGATGATGGTTCTCAATAATATGAATCCTTATCTTACAATGCTGGTTATGCTGATTACAGGTATTGCGATCGGTGCATGGCAGGGCTTCTGGCAGCTATCGCAGGTATGGTTACCATGGCTCGTCTGAATTCCGCTAATCCACAGGCCGGTACAAGCTTTGAGATGGATGCGATCGGTTCCTGTTTCATAAATAAATCCTTTCGTTTGTCATGGGCGGAAAACCACTGCCTTTAGGCGGTGGGAGGAGCTTTGTAAATCGTTATCTATTATCCCCGACTCTCAATATATTTTTGTATAGTTGCTGATGACACTTCTCCAATGCTACAAGCAAAATAAACATCTGACCAAAATATTTTTTTCTTCCAATACTGTTTTGATAAGACCGAATTATACTTTTGCCATAAGTAGTATGTTGTTTCCTGCTTTACAATTTTAACAATGTCGCATACTCTATCCGTTGCATCATAACTTAACAAAAAATGCATATGGTCTTTGTCTGTTTCCATAGCAATTATTTCGTAGCCACGAGTATTAGCTATATCGAGAATCTTTTGTTTCACATCATCAGCAATAGAGCCTTGTAGTAGTTGTTTGCGGTATTTGGTTACAAGAACTATATGTACTTTCAGACTGTATTTTCGTCTGTTATGACGATTATATCTATTATCCATAAATCACCTCTGATAGTTATTGACATTCACTAATTATTAGTATACACTATTGCTAGTGAAGCGTCAATGAGAGGAGTAAATTTTATGGAACAGATAACTATAACTGCAAAAGTTCAGATAGTTGCAACTGATACAGATAAAGTTTTGCTTAATAAAACAATGTCTGTTTATTGTGATGCCTGTAATTATGTTTCAGATTATGTATTCCGCACACATGACCTAAAGCAGTTCTCACTCAATAAAATTTTGTACTCTACTCTAAGAGAAAAGTTCAGTCTCAAATCACAAATGGCGCAGTCTGTTTTTAAAACGGTTATCGCAAGATATAAGACCATTCTTGAAAATCAGAATGAATGGATAAAACCATCTTTTAAAAAACCTCAGTACGACCTGGTTTGGAACAGAGATTATTCTTTAACTCAAAACTGTTTTTCCGTCAATACGCTTAATGGTCGTGTGAAACTTCCTTATTTTGCTGAGGGTATGTCTAAGTATTTTAACCATTCTATTTACAAGTTTGGTACTGCCAAACTTGTAAATAAACATGGTAAATACTATCTGCATATACCAGTTACCTATGAGGTTGAAGAAAGTAATATTTCTGATATTTGTAATGTTGTAGGCATTGACAGAGGTATTAACTTTGTTGTTGCAACTTATGACAGCAAACATAAGTCTGGGTTTGTCAGTGGTAAAGCTATTAAACAGAAACGGGCTAATTATTCCAGGCTTCGTAAAGAACTTCAAATGCGACATACGCCATCCTCAAGGCGAAGACTAAAAGCTATTGGTCAGCGAGAAAACCGTTGGATGCAGGATATTAACCATCAGGTATCGAAGGCACTCGCCACCGGTAATCCAAAGCATACTCTCTTTGTATTAGAAGATTTGACTGGTATTCGCAATGCTACAGAACGTGTCAAAACAAAAGACCGCTATGTTTCTGTATCATGGTCTTTTTATGACCTTGAACAGAAGCTGATTTACAAAGCGAAGCAGAATCAATCTTCTGTAATAAAGGTGGATCCTCGTTATACCAGTCAATGCTGTCCTGCTTGTGGACATACTGAAAAGTCTAATCGTAATAAGAAAATACATTTGTTTACTTGCAAAAACTGCGGTTATACGTCTAATGATGACCGTATTGGAGCTATGAATCTGTATCGTATGGGAATAAACTATCTTGCTGATAGCCAAGTACCTAATACAGTTGTAGCAGAGTAAACTCTGCTACAAAGGGTGCTGTCAACCACCCAATGATGTAACGCCACTTTAGGCAGCAATGCTTATTGGGGATAAAAGGTCGGAGGCGTAAGCTGTTACTACGACTGGGCAGTTACAAGCCCATTACCTTTAGGTGATGGGTAGTTGACTGGTGGTGCTTCTGCTTATGGTGGAACCGGTACGGTTCCGGGAGTTATTATTGGTGCTCTTTTAATGGGTGTCCTGAACTTAGGTATGAGTATCATGGGTATTGACCAGAATATTCAGAAGGTTGTTAAGGGTCTTGTTTTGCTGGCAGCGGTTATCTTTGATGTTGTAAGTAAGAGAAAATCATTTATCGTAAAATAAAAATTTGTATTCCTCCTTGAAACAAAAATTTTTACAGGGCTTGCTGAAAATGCAGGCTCTGTTTTTTGCGTAAAATGGGGTTGTGGAATGGCGGGGGATGGAAGTATAATGGGAGGGAAAGATTTTTACGAAATGAGGAGAATTTAGTTATGAAATACAGTTCAGTATTGGATTTACATACACATACAGTTGCCAGTGGTCATGCATATTGCTCTCTGAGGGAGATGGCGAAGGCGGCAGCGGATAAGGGGCTGGAGCTTCTGGGGATTACGGAACATGCACCGAGTATGCCGGGAACCTGCCATAAGTTTTATTTTCACAATCTTAAGGTTGTGCCGAGGGAGATGTACGGGATTCAGCTTCTGCTGGGTTCTGAGGTGAATATTCTGGATGCGCAGGGAACTGTGGATCTGGGGCAGCAGACGCTTTCCGGTATGGATGTGGTGATCGCGAGTCTGCATACTCCTTGTATGAAGCCTGCATCCAGAAATGAGAATACGGAGGCTTATCTGAATGCGATGAAGAATCCTTATGTGAATATTATCGGGCATCCGGATGATGGAAGATATGAGATTGATTATGAGGCTCTGGTTCAGGGGGCGAAGGAATACGGGAAGGTTCTTGAGTTGAACAATCATTCTATGGAGCCGGAGTGTACCCGTGAGAATGCGGTGGAGAATGACACAGTGATGCTGAATCTGTGTAAGAAATATCAGGTTCCGGTTGTGATGGACAGTGATGCGCATTTTGACCTGCTGATCGGAGAGTTTGATCTGGCGAGAGAGCTGCTGACAAAGCTGGATTTTCCGGAGGAGCTGGTGCTGAACCGGTCTGTGGATGCGATAAGGAAATATGTGAATCGTAAGTTTTAGGAGAAATTAAATTTGCGGTAACGGGGAATGTTTGAGAAAAAACTCAAAAAGGTGAGGGCTTTTTTGATGAACAGGAAAAGAAAAATAAATAGAAAATATATGCAGATGCAGACAGTGGGTGTGTTTTTGCTCACGCTTGTTGTTGTACTGGCAGTGACCTGGGAGATTAATCTGAATCAGGTGAAGCGGGAGAAACTGAAGGCATCTTATACAGCGGAGTCGACGGTGAGCCGGGTGGAGTCTCAGTTGAGTAAGTATCTGGCGGAATCTGATATGGTAAAGAGGATGCTGGAAAAGGGTTATACGCTGGATAAGAAACGGTTTGACAGTCTGGCTGAGCTGATGCAGGAGAATGAGGATGTGATAGAGGCCGGGGAGCTGGCTGAGGATGGTGTGGTATCACAGATTTACCCGATGGAGGGAAATGAAGCTGCAATGGGGCTGGATATGCTGGAGAATCCGGCGCGAAAGAAGGAAGCGCGGCTTGCCATGGAGAGTGGCCAGTATACGATTGCAGGACCTTATGAGCTGATACAGGGAGAAATGGGAGCTCTTCTTTTTGACCCGGTCTATATGACGGATGAGAACGGGGAAAAGAAGTTCTGGGGTTTTTCCATTCTGGTTATGAACTGGGGTAATTTTCTCAGGGAAGTGGAGCTGAACAAGCTGGAAGAGGCCGGATATGATTTCCAGATCTGGAAAAGGATCTGTATACAGGGGAGAAAATTGTTATTGATGAGAGTGAGAAGCTGGACCTGAAGAATTCTCTGGAGGTTGTCTGCACAGTGCCGAATGATACCTGGTATTTTGAGATTGTGCCGGAGAATGGGTGGATATCGGTTGCTCAGGGGATTTTCGGAGCGGTGCTCTCTGTGTCGGTGGCTGTGCTGATGTCGGTCGGTTACTGGCAGTATAAGATGAGGCGTTATAAAGATGTACGTCATGAAGAAGAACTGGAACGCTCTGCGAGGGAAGCGAGGAGGGCAAATGAAGCAAAAACGCGTTTTCTCTTCAATATGAGTCATGATATCCGGACACCGATGAATGCGATCATAGGTTTTTCGGATCTTCTGGAAAAGCATCTGGATGACCGGCAGAGAGCGGTTGATTATATCCGTAAGATTCAACATTCCAGCTCGTTTCTGCTGTCTCTGATCAATTATGTACTTGAGATGGCTCGGATTGAGAGTGGTAAGGCAACCCTGAAAACAGAGACAGGATGCCTGAAAACGCTGGTGGATACTTTGCAGGATGTCTTTGAACCTTCGGTTGAAGAGAAGCATTTGAGTTATAATTGTGAGCTGGATGTGGAACATGAATATGTGTACTGTGATAAGACGAGGTCAGGGAGATTCTTCTGAATGTGATCAGTAATTCTGTGAAATATACACCGGAGGGTGGAAGGATTGAGATAAGGATTTCAGAGGAATCCGGGATGCAGATGGAAGATAGGACAGGCGTTTTGAAAGACGGGGAGATTGTTTATAAATTTGTGATTGAGGATACGGGGATTGGAATGAGCGAGGAGTATCTTCCGCATATTTTTGAAGAGTTTACCCGTGAGCGTACCAGTACGGAGAGCAAGGTAGTGGGAACCGGTCTTGGGCTTCCGATCGTAAAGGCTTTGGTTGACCTGATGGGAGGAAAGATTGAGGTCAGCAGTAAGCTGGGAGAAGGAACGAAGACGACGATTCTTCTGCCTCTTACTCCGTCTGAGAAAAAGCAGCCGGATGGAAAGCAGAAGCAGGAGGAAAAGGACAGACTGCTGGAGCTGCTGAAGGGAAAACGGGTACTTCTTGCGGAGGACAATGAACTGAATGCGGAGATTGCTGTTACGATACTGGAGGAAGATGGTCTGAAAGTAGAGTGGGCGAGGGATGGAGTGCAATGTCTGGATATTTTGAAAAAGATGCCGGAGGACTATTACGATGTGATCCTGATGGATATTCAGATGCCGAATATGGATGGATATGAGGCGACAAGACGAATCCGCTGCATACAGAACGCACGGTCCGCAGTTCCGATCGTGGCGATGACTGCCAATGCTTTTGATGAGAATAAAAAGAAGGCATATGATGCCGGAATGAATGGTTATATCGCGAAACCGATCGATGCAAAAGTAGTATTTTCAACGCTTGGAGAGATTCTCCTGTGAAAACCTGAAAATTTATGATTTCTTTCTGCTCAAATGCTTGCTTCTCATGTTTTAACGTGGTAAAATATCACTGTTAGAAATATGATACGGACATTCTAAATACAAATGTTCGCCCAGTGAAGAATTGAAGAACAGAGTTCTAAAGGAGCAGGAAAATGAGTAAAAAGATCAGAACAGAGGCTGTGGATCAGCTTTTTGAAGCGATTCTTTGCCTGAAGGATAAAGAAGAATGCTATACTTTCTTTGAGGATGTATGCACAATCAATGAACTTCTTTCCTTATCACAGCGTTTTGAGGTTGCCAAGATGCTGATGGACAAAAGAACATACCTTGATATTTCAGAAAAGACCGGAGCTTCCACTGCAACGATCAGTCGTGTGAATCGTTCATTAAATTATGGAAACGATGGTTATGAGATGGTATTCTCCAGAATGGCAGAGAAGGAAGCTAAGAGCGAATAAGATACAGATGATGAAAGGGACAGGTGAAAATTGCCTGTCCTTTTTGTGTCAGGAGGGACGCGCAGAAAAATAGTTTCTTTCATATGCGGTTTCGGACACTAAGATATTCTAAGCCGCCAAAAATCTGCTAAAAGCATGAGTAAAATGACACAAACTCGCCTACGGCTCAGACAGTGTGTCATTTTACTCATAACGCAGATTTTTGCCGGCTAAGAATATCTAAGTATCCTGCAAATGCATATGAAAGAAACTATTTTTCTGTGCTGAATATTGAATCTGTGAAAAGAGATTGAAGTTTTGTTTTTTATGTTACAATAAAAAAGGAAACGGGTACCCCGCTTGCAATATTGGAAAGGAATAGTAGCATTATAATCGGAGTAAATAATCATGAAAAAAAAGAAACCCAAAATAGAATTACGTTATTATTATATGCCAGCCGGAAGCCCAATCCTGCCGCTTCTTGGAGAACGCTGGGTATTGAATTACGGAACGGGAGTGGATGATCTGCATTTTCATAATTTCATGGAAATTGGCTTCTGTTATTACGGTGAGGGAATTCTTACCCTGAATGAGGAGAAGAGGTCTTTTTCAGGGCGGGAGTTTTCTGTGATTCCGGAGAAGTTTCCTCATACGACGAACAGCAGGGAGAATACAGTCTGTAAATGGGAATATCTGTTTATTGACGTGGAGGGTTTTCTGAGAAAAAACTGCGAGACACCAATGCTGGCAGAGAAAATGATACGCAGAATTAATTCCAGGGCATTGTTTATGAAGGAAGAAGAGCAGCCGTTTATGGCAGAGTGCATTCGTAAGATCATGGATATCATGCGTAATGAGGAGGAGTTTTATCTGCAGGAGGCAGCGGGACTTCTGATGTCTCTGCTGGTGCAGATCGCCAGACTGAACGGAACGCCGGAGCAGGAGATGATTTATGAGGAACAGAGCAGGAGTATGAGGATCATTTCGGATACTCTGGATTATATTTCTGATCATTACCGGGAGAATATTAAGATTGCGCGGTTATCGGAGAACTGTCATCTGAGCGAATCTCATTTCAGGAGGCTTTTTTCAAAATATGTACATATGAGTCCGGCAGAGTATGTGAATCTGGTAAGGATACGGACTGCATGTGAATATCTGAAGAAAACGGATAAGTCCGTTGCAGATATCGCAGCGGAATGTGGATTTGCAGCGGATTCTACGTTTAACAGAAATTTTCGGAAAATGGTTGGGATGTCACCTGCCGAGTGGAGAAAACGGGGAGAGAATTATGAACAGCAGCTTCTTAAATTTGATATTCGGACAGAAGAAGGATGGTAGTAAGTAAATCGGCAGGTCTGATGGCATAGATGCAAAAATTGAGTGTAGGATAGATTTGCATAAAGGTCGAAAATAAGTATTATATAGTTGAATATGCAAACTACAGGAAAAATGATAATGCTATAATCGGGATTACAAAGGGAAGCAAAAACTACAAAACATGAACGATGAGGAGAAACAGGATGAAGACATTTGACTATTCACTGGTAAGAGATCCGCAGTATTTCTGCGATAACCGAATGGAAGCTCATTCAGACCATGTATATTATAAAAATGCAGAAGAAATGCAGGCTGCTGTACAGGAAGGCGGAGATACTTCTTTCCGACAGAGTCTGAATGGCTTATGGAAATTTCACTATGCCCGTAATTACAGAAGTACGATTCCGGGATTTGAGAAAGAGGATTACTGCTGTTATGACTGGGAAGATATTCATGTACCGGCACATATCCAGATGGAAGGATATGATGCGCCTCAGTATGCAAATGTTCAGTATCCGTGGGAAGGTCATGAGGAAATTAATCCGGGTGAGATTCCGGAACGTTTTAATCCGGTGGCAAGTTATGTGAAATATTTTACAGTACCGGAACATATGAAGGGAAAACGGCTGTTTATTTCTTTCCAGGGAGCGGAGAGCGGACTTGCACTGTGGATGAACGGAAAGTTTGTCGGCTACAGTGAAGATTCTTTTACACCGTCAGAATTTGAACTGACTGATTATGTGAAAGAAGGCCAGAATAAGCTTGCAGCACAGGTATTCAAATGGACGTCAAGCAGTTGGTGTGAGGATCAGGATTTCTTCCGCTTCTCAGGAATTTACAGAGATGTATATCTCTACACTGTACCGGATACTCATGCGTATGATCTTCAGATCCGTGCCATCCCGGAGGAGAATCTGGACGTAGCAGATCTGGAAGTGAAAGTGAAAACATGGGGAAAAGGAAGCATTGTTTTCAGACTTGAAAAAGATGGAGAATGTGTACTGGAAGAGAAAAAATCTCTTGCAGAATCAGAAAACAGTTTTGCATGGAAAATTGATCATCCGGAATTATGGAGTGCAGAAGATCCGCAGCTTTATGATTTTGCGATCGAACTTTATGACGAAGCCGGAAATCTTCAGGAAGTGATTCCGCAGAAGGCAGGATTCCGCCGTTTCGAGATGAAGAACGGCATCATGACCCTGAACGGAAAACGTATTGTGTTCAAGGGTGTAAACCGTCATGAGTTCAGTTCTGTCAGCGGAAGACATGTTTCAGAAGAAGAACTGCGCAAGGATCTCCGTACTATGAAACAGAATAATATTAATGCGATCCGTACCTGCCATTATCCGGATGCTTCTCTGATTTATCAGCTCTGTGATGAATATGGTATCTACATGATCGATGAGACAAACCTGGAATCCCATGGTTCCTGGGATGTGGCAGAGATGACAAAAGATTACACATATGTTGTTCCGCACAATAAACCAGAGTGGCTGGATATGATGCTTGACCGTGCAAACTCCATGTACCAGAGGGACAAAAATCATCCGGCAATCCTGATCTGGTCCTGTGGAAATGAATCTTTTGGCGGCAAAGATATTTATGAAATGTCTCAGTTTTTCCGTAAGAACGATCCGACCCGTCTGGTACATTATGAGGGACTTTTCCATGACCGCAGCTACAATGACACCAGTGACATGGAAAGCCAGATGTATCCGTCAGTGGAGGCAATTAAAGAGTTCCTTGCAAAAGATGACAGCAAGCCGTTTATCTGCTGTGAGTACACACATGCGATGGGAAATTCCTGCGGTGCCATGCACAAATACACGGATCTGACAGATACAGAGCCGAAGTATCAGGGGGGATTTATCTGGGATTACATTGATCAGTCCATTTATAAGAAAGACCGATATGGAAAAGAGTTCCAGGCATACGGCGGTGATTTCGGGGAACGTCCGACAGACTACAACTTCAGTGGGAATGGAATCGCATATGGCGGTGACCGTGAAGCCTCTCCGAAGATGCAGGAAGTGAAATTCAACTATCAGAATATTACGGCAGAGGTAACTGCTGATAGTGTAAAAGTAATTAATAAGAATTTGTTTGTAAATACAGATACTTTTGACTGCAAGGTAACGCTTGCAAAGAACGGAAAAGTGATCCGTACAGAGATTCTGGAGACAGCAGTAGAACCATTAAGCGAAAAAGAATACAAACTTCCATTTGGAAAAGCAGAAGTGGCAGGGGAATATGCAGTCACTGTTTCTTTCCATCTGAAAGAGGAGAAAGTATGGACACCTGCAGGTCATGAGATTGCATTTGGACAGTATGTATATCAGGTGAAAGAGGATCTGCTGCCTGAAAAAGCAGATTTATCAGCAGAAACAGCAGTTGCAGCGGAAAAAGATGTATGTGTATCAGATGTGTTTGCACAGAAGCCGCAGATCATCCGAAGCACACATAATATTGGTGTCCGTGGCGAGCATTTCGAGGTGATGTTCTCTGTCCTCAATGGAGGTCTGGTTTCCTACAAATATGCGGGCAAAGAGATGATCGAAGCAATTCCGAAGCCAAACTTCTGGCGTGCACCAACAGACAATGACTGTGGAAATCTTATGCAGATGCGTTATGCACAGTGGAAGATCGCCAGCATGTATTTAAGCCATAAAGAATACAGAAAGGGTGCCTATGGTCCGTCCACTCAGCTCCAGACGGAAGAAACCGGTCATTCCGTAAAGGTAAGCTTTACTTATCTGATGCCGACTACACCGGCAAGTGAATGCCAGCTTTCCTATGAGGTATTCGGAGATGGAAAAGTAAAAACAACTTTAACTTATGATCCTGTAAAAGAACTCGGTGATATGCCGGAATTTGGTGTGATCTTTAAATTTAATGCAGACTATGACCATGTGCAGTGGTATGGACTGGGAGAAGCCGAAACTTATGCGGACCGTAAAAAAGGTGCAAAACTTGGCATTTACCAGAATCTGGTTGAGGATAACATGGCAAAATACATGGTTCCGCAGGAATGCGGTGCAAAAGAGGAAGTACGATGGGCGTCCATCACAGACCGTAAGGGCAGAGGAATTCGCTTTGAGATGGATAAAGAACCTATGATGTTCTCAGCACTTCCATATACTCCACACGAGATGGAAAACGCCATGCACCCATACGAACTTCCACAGATCCACTACACTGTGATCCGTGTAGCCAAAGGCCAGATGGGAATCGGCGGCGACGACAGCTGGGGCGCATACACTCATCCGGAATATCTGTTAAACGCAGATGGAAAGATGGAATTTTCCTTCAGTTTTAAAGGAATATAATAAAATGTAATTAATGAAAAGCTGTTTTCAGTAAAAAACTGGGGCTGGATTGCTTGCATTATTTTCTGGAATTGCTATAATATTTCCCAAATTGTCCACCATAATAAAAAATAATATGAAGAACTTTTATTGAAAATAAATCCTCCAGAATGTATGATTACAGAGAACAGTTATAATTACCGTACACGGAGTGGACAGTAAACAACGATATCATACATAAGGGGGATTTATTTGTGTATCAGGCAGAAGAAAAACGTTATGAAACAATGAAATACCATAGATGTGGAGCCAGCGGACTGATGCTTCCGGAGGTATCTCTGGGGCTGTGGCATAATTTCGGAGATACTGGTGTTTATGAGAATATGAAGCAGATGTGCTTCACAGCATTTGACAATGGAATCACTCATTTTGACCTTGCAAACAACTACGGTCCACAGCCGGGAAGTGCAGAGGAGAATTTTGGAAAGATTCTGAAGGATGAGCTTCATGCATACAGAGATGAGCTGATCGTCAGTACGAAGGCCGGCTATGATATGTGGCCGGGACCTTACGGGAACTGGGGCAGCCGTAAGTATCTGATCGCCAGTCTGGATCAGAGTCTGAAACGCCTGGGACTGGACTATGTAGATATTTTTTATCATCATCGAATGGACCCGGAAACTCCTCTGGAAGAAACCATGGAAGCACTGGCGCAGATCGTCAGAAGCGGCAAAGCACTCTATGTAGGAATTTCCAATTACGACGGAGAAACCATGAAACGCGCCGCAGAGATTCTGGAAGAACTGCATTGCCCGTTTATCATCAACCAGAACAGATACAATATCTTTAACCGTATCATCGAGAACAATGGCCTGAAACAGGCTGCCGCAGAGAAGAAAAAAGGGATTATCGCATTCAGTCCGTTATCTCAGGGAATGCTCACGAACCGATATCTGCATGGAATTCCGAAAGACAGCCGTGTTAATACAGATGGTCGTTTCCTCCATGCTGATCAGTTTACAGAGGAAAGATTAAACAGTATCCGCAGCCTCAATGAGATTGCAGTATCAAGAGGGGAAAGTCTTGCTCAGATGGCACTGAAATGGATCCTTCGTGATGGAATCGTAACCAGTGTTCTTATCGGAGCTTCCCGCCCGCAGCAGATTCTGGACAATCTGAAAGTACTGGACAGCGCACCATTCAGCGAAGAAGAATTAAAGAAGATTGATGAATGCTCTCTGGCATTGTAAAAGACATAAAAAAGCAGGCAGAACGATCACACGGGATCGTCTACCTGCTTTTCGTTAAATTTATCCATCATTTCTTTATGAGTCTTATAATTCTTCGGACTCATTCCAAACTTCTTCTTAAAAGCTTTTGAAAAAACAAGTTGGTCTTCATAGCCCACATCATTAGCAATCTCTTTAACAGACAGACTGGTGCTGACCAGAAGACTGGCTGCTTTATGCATCTTATAATCAATGAGGAAGGTCTGTGCGGACATTCCAAGCTCTTTTTGAAAGGCACTGTTCAGATAGGCGCGGCTGATACCGATATTATCTGCAATATCAGAGATGCCGATTCCCTTTTGATACATATCTTTAATATATTCAATGGCAAGCTCCACGTAGACACTGGTGCTGTAGGCATATTTGGCATTTTTTTTGTTCTGTGCAGACTGTTTTTCATGAAAGCCGGCAAGTTCGGCTAACAACAGGATCAGATAAGCCTGGCGCCTTAGATCATTGGCTTTGGAAAGCTGCTTATGATCCAGCATATAATCAATGTGTTTCAGAATTATTTTCTGATCCGGTGCAGGAAGAACCAATTGATTTTTGGAAAAACCACATTCTCTTACCAGAGAGTGAGCTCGGATTCCGCGAAAACCGATCCAGGCATAAGTCCAGGGATGAGTTTCGTCTGCACCATATGTGACAGGTTCATTTGGATAAATTACAAACATCTGTCCGGGAGTAAGGCTCCAGGTCTGACCTCCGGCAGAATAGAATCCGGTACCGTCCAGCACAAAATGGATGATGAACTCATCTCTTGGCATGGAACAGATATGTCCAGGCGGGCAGTGTTCTTTGCCCGTATGGATCAGACTGATATCAAGGGAGCCCTCTTTCAGGTTTTCAAGACAGCGGAAAGTAGCACTGTCAGTATATTTTACATTTGGCATTTGCACAATTCCTTTTTTATTTTCTTTGACTGAGGATATTATTGATATAAAGACATATGGACTCATATCCTGTAAATACGCATAAATTCAAGTCGTTGTTGACATTTTACCATATATTCAGCGTTTTTTCCATAACGATTATGACATAAATTCATTTCATTAGTCCATTTAAAAAAATAGACAAAAACGTATAATAAGAATCACAAGGAACACGTCGAAACGACGAATAAAGGAGGATGTATATGAGAAAAAACATGAAAAAACTCACAGTCGCAACAGTGATCGGTGCTATGACAGTTACTGCACTTGCACCAGTAAGCGCACAGGCGAAAGACAAAACTCTGACAGTTGCAATCTGGGATAACGGACAGAAAGCCGGACTTCAGGAGATCATGGATGAGTTTACAAAAGAGACAGGAATCAAAACTGAACTTCAGGTAGTAGAGTGGAGCAGCTACTGGACACTTCTTGAAGCAGGTGCATCAGGCGGAGACATGCCGGACGTATTCTGGATGCATTCCAACGAAGCAGTAAGATATATGTCCAATGATATCTTACTTGATCTGACAGACAAGGTTGCAGACAGCGACAAACTGGAAATGGACAAATTCCCGGAAGATATCAAAGAAATGTATCAGTGGGACGGAAAAACATACGCAGTACCGAAGGATATCGACACAATCGCTATGTGGTATAACAAAGATATGTTTGATGAAGCAGGAATCGACTATCCGGACGGAAGCTGGACATGGGATGAATTCTATGATATCGCAGAGAAACTTACAAAAGAAGACGGAAGCCAGTATGGTTTCGCAGCAAACCCGTCTAACGAGCAGGATACATGGATGAATATTATCTACTCCATGGGCGGATGTGTACTGACAGATGATAACAAATCCGGTTTTGATGATCCTAATACTATCAAGGCAATGGAATTCGTTGACAAATGCGTTAAAAATGTAATGCCTCCTGCATCTACAATGTCCGAAACAGGTACAGACGTACTCTTCGGATCTGGTAAAGTAGCTATGATCTCTCAGGGATCCTGGATGGTATCTGGTTTCAAAGACAACGATTATATCAAAGAACACTGTGATGTAGCAAGACTTCCGAAAGACGCTGAGACAGGCAGAAGCGTATCTCTTTACAATGGTCTTGGATGGGCTGCTTCTGCAAACACAGATATGCCGGACGAAGCTTTCCAGCTTATTGAGTGGTTCGGTACAAAAGACATGCAGCAGAAACAGGCTGACCTTGGTGTAACAATGGCAGCTTACGAAGGAATGTCCGATGGATGGGTTAACAGTGTTGACTGCTTCAACTTACAGCCATACATGGATGCAATGGATGACATCGTATTCAGACCACACACAAATGCAACACTTGCATGGTGGAACCCAATGTGCGAAGAACTGAAGAAACCATGGAATGATGAAGAAAGCATGGATGATGCATGCAAGAATATCGTTACTATTATGAATGATGCCATTGCAGAAGAGTCCTATTAATTAATGTTTAACAAAACCATTCATAAAAAATAAGAAACAGAAAAGCTGCCGCAGAAAAGATTCCGATTATGTGATAACCGCAGAAGTCACAAAGGGTATGCTCATATGCGGCAGTTTTCCATTCAAATCAGCAACAAAATTTTACGATAAGAAGGAGTGAGAGCCGTGGCAAATCCAAAAAAAGGTACCAGTCAGGCGCGGAATGAGTTCATCTGGGGATGGGCGTTCATTCTTCCTACAATGCTTGGCCTGATCATCTTAAATATTTATCCCATATTTAAGACCATTTATGAGAGCTTTTTCAAGACCGGAGATTTCGGTAAGGGAAATATCTTCATTGGTTTTGACAACTATGTAAAGCTGTTCCACGATGCGGAAGTATGGCAGGCATTATTAAATACATTTAAATATGCTATTGTGGAAGTTCCGTTTTCCATGCTATCGCACTTGTACTGGCAGTTTTATTAAACCGTAAAATGAAAGGCCGTGCTGTTTACAGAACTATTTTCTTCCTGCCTATGGTTGCTGCTCCGGCTGCGATCGCCATGGTATGGAGATGGCTGTTTAACTCAGAATTCGGTCTTCTCAATCACATTTTTCACACAAAGATCAACTGGATTTCTGATCCGAAGATCGCCGTTTATGCGATCGCAGTGATCGGTGTATGGTCTATCATCGGCTACAATATGGTACTTTTCCTGTCCGGTCTGCAGGAAATCCCAAGAGATTATTATGAAGCAGCAAGCATTGACGGAGCAACTGGTGTGAAACAGTTCTTCCATATTACAATCCCGCTGCTTTCACCGACCATCTTCTTTGTAATGGTTACCCGTGTCATCGGTGCCATGCAGGTATTTGACCTGATCTTTATGGTTATGGACAGAAACAATCCTGCACTTTACAAAACACAGTCACTTGTTTACCTGTTCTACCAGAATTCCTTTGTACAGAATAACAAAGGCTATGGTTCAACAATTGTCGTACTTCTTCTGGTTGTAATTATGATCATGACAGTATTCCAGAACATTGCGCAGAAGAAGTGGGTTCATTATAACTAAGGAGGGATAATTATGTCAGCAAGAGATAAAGCAAACAGAGTTCTGATCCATGTTATCCTGATACTGGTATCTATTACCATGCTGGTTCCTTTCTTATGGATGATCCTGACAGCTTTCAAAACCATGACAGAGGCAACTTCTGTCAACCCGTTCGTAATCCTCCCGTCTACATGGAGATGGGACAGCTTTAAAGAAGTAATCGCAAATATGGATTTCTTACATCTGTATATCAATACATTGCTTCTGATCCTGGGCCGTGTTGTATGCGCGGTTCTGACAGCAACACTGGCAGGTTATGCATTTGGACGTTTGAACTTCAGGGGGAAAAACCTGATGTTCTCTCTGGTACTTTTCCAGATGATGGTGCCTGGACAGATCTTCATTATCCCACAGTACTTAATGGTAAGCAAAATGGGAATGCTCAATACCATTTTTGCCCTGGTATTTCCTGGTATTGTTACTGCATTTGGTACATTCCTGCTCAAACAGGCTTATATGGGACTTCCAAAAGATCTGGAAGAGGCAGCACGTCTTGACGGATGTAACATCGGTCAGACCTTCCTGTTCATCATGGCTCCTCTGACACGTTCTTCCATGGTGGCACTGGGAATCTTCACAGCAGTATTTGCATATAAAGACCTGATGTGGCCTCTGATCTGTAACAAGGATGTAATGCCTCTGTCAGCAGCACTTGCAAAAATGCAGGGACAGTACACCAACAATTATCCGCAGCTGATGGCAGCATCTCTGCTTGCATGTATCCCGATGATCGTACTGTATCTGATCTTCCAGAAGCAGTTCATCGAAGGTATTGCAACATCTGGTGGTAAGCTGTAATAAAAATAAACAATAAATATTAGGTAAAAGTTCAGGTGTTCAGACAGAGTTTTCTCTTGATCTGAGCGGCACAGGCAGGCTTTGTTATAAAATCAGACCAGAGATTGTAGCAGGGCTTGCCTGAAACTGGATTTAACTGATAAACTGCGGAGCAGTTATTCGGTGTAGAGCTACGTAGCGAAGCAGATTGCAAATATCCGCTTGATTAAAGTTCAGAGAAAGTAAACTGAATATAAAATAAAAAAAGATAAATGACAGGAAAGGAAGAGGTAGATAGAAATGAAACCAGGAAGTCTCTTTGACAGAATATTTGGATTTTTAGGTCAGTTGATCGCATTAAATTTGCTGTGGATCGTGTGCTCTCTTCCGATTATCACAGCAGGGGCATCCACCACTGCATTATTTTACTGTACATTGAAGCTCCATAAAGATGGAGATATCAGAGTACTTCATGATTTTTTTAAGAGTTTTAAGCAGAATTTCAGGCAGTCCACACTGATCTGGATTCTGATGGCTGCAGCAGGAATATTTATTTATATGGAAAAAGAAGCTCTGGCAACAATGCCGGGATCCATGTCACAGATTTTTAATTATGTGATCTTTGCGGTCTATATTCCTCTGGTGGCAGTTGCGCTGTATGTATTTCCAACAGTTGCAGCATTTGAAAATAAAACAATGACTTTGATCACAAACGCATTTTATTTTGCGGTTAAACATATAGGCTATGCATTAGCTGTGGCAGTGATCACAATCCTGCCAATGACAATGACACTTGTAGATGCAAAACTTTTCCCGGTATATCTGCTGATCTGGCTGATGTTTGGATTCTCCCTGACTGCCTATGCAGATTCCTGGTTTATGTGGAAACTGTTCAAGCCCTACTTCAAAGAGGAGGAAGAGGGACATCACTACGTGGACACAGAACCTGATCAGTACGCGTTTTAACCGAAACAAACAGCGATACCTGGTTACATAAAAAATAGATAGAACATCTATAAAATAGAAAGAACAAAGAAATGAGAGGTACAGAGTATGGAATGGATCAAATATCACGAGGCAGAGAAAGTATTCGACCTGAGAACAGAGCACAGCACTTATCAGATGCAGGTAAGAGAGTATGATACTCTGGTTCATCTGTATTATGGAAGTCCGGTAGGCGATGCACTGATCACAGACAGGATCGTATGTGTGGACAGAGGATTTTCAGGAAATCCTTATGAGGCAGAAAAGGACAAAACATTTTCATTAGATACCCTGCCACAGGAATATACTGCATATGGAAATGGTGATTATCGTATCAATGGCCTGGAGACAGAGCAGGCAGACGGCAGCGATACTGCAAATCTGAAATTTGAGTCCTATGAGATTACAAAAGGAAAGTACAGCCTGAAAGGGCTTCCGGCAATGTTTGCAAAGGAAGATGAGGCAGAGACACTGGAAATTGTTTTGACAGACCGTGCCAGCGGACTGAAAGCACATCTTCTCTATGGTGTATTTCCTCATCTTGATGTGATCACCAGAGCGGTACGCCTGGAAAATACAGGTACAGCACCGGTTACAGTAAAAAAAGCAATGTCTATGGAAATGGACTATGAATACAGAGAACTGGAGGCAGTCCATTTCTATGGCAGACACAATATGGAACGCCAGATGGAGAGAACTCATCTTGGACATGGCAACTGGTCTGTAGGAAGTATCCGCGGTACCTCCAGCCATCATCACAATCCATTTGTAATCCTCTGTGACAGAAATACAGAGGAAACTTATGGAGACTGCTATGGATATGCACTTGCATACAGTGGAAACTTCTTATTTGAAACAGAAGTGGACCAGGTAGGACATACCCGTGTGGCAATGGGAATCCATCCATATCATTTCTCCTGGACACTGGAACAGGGAGAGAGATTTGAGACACCGGAAGTGATCATGGCATATTCAGCAGAAGGCTTCGGAAAACTTTCCAGAATCTATCATGATGCATACAGAAGCAATCTGATCCGCAGCAAATACACAGAGCAGCCAAGACCGATCCTGGTAAATAACTGGGAAGCAACTTATTTTGATTTTGACGCAGATAAGATTTACCACATTGCAGAAGAGGCAAAAAATATCGGACTGGATATGTTTGTTCTGGATGACGGATGGTTTGGAAAGAGAGACAATGACTGGTGTGCACTTGGTGACTGGGAAGTAAATGAAGAAAAGATTAAAGGCGGGCTTCCTGCACTTGCAGAGAAGATTCATGGACTTGGACTGAAATTCGGTCTGTGGGTAGAGCCGGAGATGATCTCTGAGGACAGTGATCTCTACAGAGAGCATCCGGACTGGGCACTGAAGATCCCGGGACGTGCTATGAACCGAAGCAGACATCAGTTAAATCTGGATATTACCAGAAAAGAAGTACGTGAACACATTATGAACCAGATCTTTAAGGTTCTGGATGCATGCAAGGCTGATTATGTAAAATGGGATATGAACCGAAGCGTAGATAACGTATTCTCAGCAGCTCTTCCAAAGGAACGTCAGGGAGAGGTTTACCACAGATATGTGCTGGCTGTTTATGAAATGATGGAAAGCCTGGTACAGAGATATCCGGATCTTCTGTTTGAGTCCTGCTCAGGCGGAGGCGGAAGATTTGAGGCGGGAATGCTTTACTATTCTCCGCAGATCTGGTGTAGTGACAATACAGATGCTATTGACAGACTGAAAATCCAGTATGGTACATCCTTCGGATATCCCATAAGTGCAATGGGCGCACATGTCAGCGTATGCCCGAACCATCAGTCCGGAAGAACGACTCCTTTTGAGACAAGAGGAATTGTTGCATCCGCAGGTACCTTTGGCTATGAGCTGGATCTGATGAAGATGTCCGAAGAAGAGAAAAAGACAGCCAGAGAGCAGATTCTGAAGTATAAAGAAATGGAGCATCTGGTACAGTCTGGAGACTATTATCGTCTGGTGAATCCATTCGAAAACAACAACCATGTACTCTGGCAGTTCGTATCCAAAGACAAAAAAGAAACAGTTGTATGCGGAGTAAGACTCCACAGTGAAGCAAATCCATATATTTACCTTTTCCGTCCACAGGGACTGGATGCAGATCTCCACTATGAAGACACTGCAACCGGAAAAGTATACACAGGTGCAGCACTGATGAAAGCAGGACTGCCATTACCACTGACAACAGGAGATTACCAGCCGATCAGATTTACATTTAAGGCAGTGGAGAAATAAATAACTTGACAGGCTTTACATTGGAGAGTGTAGAGAAATAAACAACAGAAGACAGATAACAGAAAACAAATAAAAAAACCAGGAATCTGCTTACCGGATATATGAATACAGGTAAGCAGAGTTCCTGGTTTTATAATTTATACGCATGTGTTTATGTTTTCAGGACTCTTTTTTCTTTTTGCCATTGTGTTCTGCCGGGGGATTCATCCCGTCAATCAGATGCTCGATCATCATTTTTTTCATATAAACATCAAAGCTTAACAGGCAGATAAAGGAAAAACGTTTCAGGTTTTCCTGATCTTCTGCATCTGCATCTGAGAAAGTATCTTGCGCAGTTTTGTATTTGCGGAGAAGGTCTTTTTTCAGAGACTCGATCTGGTCTTTCTCCATGCTGAATACTTCGTTATAGATATAGGTCATATCTTTCTCGGTCATGGACTTGAAGTATTTCTGTGCGATAGGCGTCAGCAATGACTGAATATCACTGATGGATAAAATATTTTTAAAATAATAGATAAAGATCAGCATCAGGATATGCTCACGGGAATAGCGTTTCTTCTCCGGTGGAGGAAGGAGTTTATTCTTGGCATAATTGTTGATCATGGTTTTGGTGAGGATTTTATCCTCTTCGTAGCGTTTGGTAGATACAAGCTGTTCTTCCATGAAGGTTGTGACCTGATCCATATATAAATCAATGTTTGGAATATCTTCCGGTTTAATATAGTCAATTCTGGAGACACTTTCCAGAATACTGTTTATCATATCTTTTTCGTCGATTGTCATCTTTAATCACCTCTGTTCCTTATTATATAGTTTTAAATACTACTTGTAAATGTTTTTTTACTCAATTATAAAAAAACTGTCACTGAGAACCAGGTGAGCTGTAATAAAAATCCCGGTTGTAGGAACATTCGTTTTTGTGTATAATTGTGGGGACACTGAATTGTCGTGTGTGCGGAGAGGAAAATACCGGTATATTCTTCCGCACTGACATGTAAAGATAGGAGATAAAATGAATAACATATACAGCACATTAAACCCACCGCAGCAGGAAGCGGTCTGCCATACAGAAGGACCGCTGCTGATCCTTGCGGGTGCGGGTTCGGGAAAGACCAGAGTGCTTACCCACCGCATTGCTTACCTGATAGATGAAAAGGGAGTGAATCCCTGGAATATTCTGGCGATCACGTTTACTAACAAGGCTGCCAGTGAAATGAGAGAACGAGTGGACAAAATCGTGGGATTTGGTTCGGAGAGCATCTGGGTTTCCACTTTTCATTCTACCTGTGTGCGGATTTTGCGCAGACATATCGACAGACTTGGATTTGATAACCGTTTTGCCATCTATGATACGGATGATCAGAAAACTCTGATGAAAGAAGTCTGTCGCAGAATGAACATTGATACCAAGATATATAAAGAACGTTCCCTGCTCGCACAGATTTCCCATGCAAAAGATGAGCTGATCACACCGGATGAAATGGAACTGAATGCGGGCAGTGATTTTAATAAGAAGAAAGTAGCAGCTGTGTACCGTGAATACCAGGCATCCCTCCGTAAGAATAATGCGCTGGATTTTGATGACCTGATTGTAAAGACTGTGGAACTTTTTCAGAACTGCGGGGATGTTCTGGAGAGTTATCAGGAGCGTTTTAAATATATCATGGTAGATGAGTATCAGGATACCAATACTGCGCAGTTTAAATTTGTAAGTCTTCTGGCTTCCAGATATGAGAATCTCTGTGTCGTCGGTGATGATGACCAGTCTATCTATAAATTCCGTGGAGCAAATATTGGAAATATTCTTGGATTTGAGCACGTTTTTCCAGATGCAAAAGTCATCCGTCTGGAGCAGAATTACCGTTCCACCAAGAACATCCTGAACGCGGCAAACAGTGTGATCGCACACAATACTTCCCGTAAACCGAAGACTCTCTGGACAGAGAATCCGGAAGGCGAGAAGATTCATTTCCGTCAGTTTATGAATGGATATGAAGAAGCAGAATATGTGGTAGGGGAGATTTCAAGGGTACACAGAGAAGGCATTTCCAATTATAAAGACTGTGCGATCCTCTACAGAACCAACGCCCAGTCCCGTATGTTTGAAGAAAAATGCCTGCTGGCAAATATTCCATATAAAATCGTGGGCGGTGTGAACTTTTACGCACGTAAGGAGATCAAAGACCTGCTGTCCTATTTAAAGACCATCGATAATTCCAGAGATGACCTCGCAGTGCGCCGTATCATCAACGTGCCGAAAAGAGGAATCGGAGCAACGACTCTGGGAAGAGTGCAGGATTATGCAGAGCAGATGAATATCAGTTTCTATGATGCGCTGCGTGTGGCAGAGGAAGTTCCTTCCATTGGAAGAAGCCTGTCAAAGATTGACGGGTTTGTTACTTTCATTCAGAGTCTGAAAAGTAAAGCGGATTCCTATACAGTCCGCGAACTGTTGGAAGAAGTGATTGAGCTTACAGGATATGTGACCGAGCTTCAGGCAGAGGATACAGAGGAATCGCAGGCACGAATCGAGAACATTGATGAGCTGATCTCCAAGACGGAAGCTTATCAGGAAGCCATGGAAGAACAGGGACAGCCTGCGACACTTTCCGGATTTCTGGAAGAAATTGCACTCATTGCGGATATTGATAACGTAGACCCGGATCAGGATTACGTGCTTCTTATGACCCTGCACAGCGCCAAAGGTCTGGAGTTTCCGAGAGTATTTCTGGCAGGAATGGAAGACGGTATTTTCCCGTCCTATATGTCCATCATCTCAGATGACAGATCAGATATTGAGGAAGAACGCCGCCTTTGCTATGTGGGAATCACAAGAGCCATGGAGGATCTGACTCTGACTTCTGCGAGACAGCGAATGATCCGCGGAGAGACACAGTATAATAAAGTTTCCAGATTTGTCAGGGAAATCCCGAGAGAACTTGTGGATATGGGACAGGCAGCAGAAGAAAAGAAAAAAATAGTCGCAGATATGATCGCCGCAGACAGCAGCCTTGCAAAAATGAAAATGGCAATGGCAGCAAAACCGTTCAAGCCAAGAGAATTTAAAGTGACAAAGGCAGATTCCCTGGATTATGAAGTGGGAGATACGGTACGCCATATCAAATTTGGAGTGGGAATTGTAAAAGACATCGTGGACGGCGGAAGAGACTACGAAGTAACGGTTGATTTTGACAAAGTCGGTGTCAAAAAGATGTTTGCAGGATTTGCGAAACTGAAGAAGCTGTGAGTATAAAATTACAAAGCTATTATATGGTTACATGTATCAAACGAAAAGTATAACCGCAAAAATATACTGCCATCGGAAAAACCATGCAAGGAAGCCATTCAGCCATCTGGCTTCTGCATGGTTTTTCTGTTTATAAAAATCTTTCAGGGGCTCTGAATTCTATAAAATCCTTACAGATTCAGGTGGAATAATTTTAAGATTTGTAGTAAAGTAAATAATAGTGTGATATCGGTTACTGATACTGTTTACCATAAGGGAGAAACAATAAAGTAACCGGCGCATTCCTGGTTCTTAATACAGAGAATCTGGAGGAACTTTCTGAAAAGGGAGTTTATAAGAACAAGCCGGAAATTTATGTCCGGGATTATGATCCGAAATCCAGCTATTCCGACAGAAATACAGACCTCCTTCTGGAGTTTGCACCGACAGATATTGTCAAAAATATGAATATCAGTCTGGATACCGGATGGAAACAACAGTTTACATTTGCAGACCAGCAGAAATATGGATCCTATCTGTATGAGCCGTATCAGGCTGCCCTTGGCATGGAAGAGAGAACAGAACTGGAAGTTTCTGACATGGGATACTGGAGTGAACCTTGGTGACAGAGAAACGACTGCGCAGAAGACAGAATATCTGTATTCAGATTTCTGAGAGCAGAGCAGGAATTTCGCTGAGCTTATGGATCTCATAATCAGGAATGATCTCTTCTGCTTTTTCATTTCCCGGGTGGAACCAGATGGTGCGGATTCCGGCATTGATCCCGCCCTGAATGTCAGAAGTCAGGCTGTCACCGATAATAACGGTGGTTTCTTTCTGAAAATGAGGAATCCTGGAAAAGCAGCAGTTGAAATATTCAATTCCGGGTTTGTTATACCCCAGTTCTTCGGAGATAAAGATATCTTCGAAATAATGACTGATACTGGCACTTTTCAGCCGTCCTTTCTGTACACTTAATGTTCCGTTGGTGACCAGATACATCTGGTATCTGCCATACAGATTCTCAAGCAGCTCTTCTGCACCTTCCATAAAATAATGTCCCTGAGCCAGAAGCGATTCATATAAGTACGCGGCTTCTCTGGCAGGAGTGTCTGTGCCAAGTTCCTTAAAAAGAAACTGAAATCTTCGAACCTTTACCTCTTCCCTGCTGATCTTTCCCTGTTCCAGAAGTTTCCACTGCGCCAGATTGAGCTCACTGTAACGTTTCAGAATGGAAGCTTCCGGTGTGATATGGAAATGCTCTAGTGTTTTGGAAACTGCGTTTTTTTCTGCCTGGTTAAAATCAAGCAGTGTATTGTCCAGATCAAATAAAACGGTTTCTACCATGGTTTTGCTATCCTTTGCCTTTGAGTTTTTCTTTCTATTATAATGGATAAAGCGGGAAAAGGAAAGCATATTGCGGAAAGCAGGGCAACACAATAAGTATTCACTTCGGAATTTTTCAGATACTTATGGTAAAATCAGCGGGAAGGTGGTATAATAACATCATTGAACAGCAGACGGAAAATGTTAACAGCTCTTCTATCCTATAGCTGAGAATTGCTATAAGCGATAGCGTCAGCTGGCAGATTATTGAGAGGATGGTGCGGTTATGAATATTAAAATCGAAGAATTATTGGCAGCATTAAACAAAAAAGAAGAACAGAAAGAAAAAAATACAGTCCTCTGGGTACTGGCAATTATTGGCGCAGTTGCAGCAGTAGCAGGTATCGCATTTGCTGTATATCACTTCTTTGCTCCGGATTATCTGGAAGATTTTGAAGAGGATTTTGATGATGATTTCGATGATTATTCGAGGACGAAGAGGAATAATGATCTGATATGCTATAGGCAGACAACGAAGATTTTATTCGCACGGTGAAATGTAGTCATAAAAAAGAACGAATAGCTCCGGCTGATACCGGGGCTATTTTTATGGAGGATAGGAGAAAATATGAAGAAAGGTGAAATTTACGAGGGAGTAATTGAAAAAGTAGATTTTCCAAACAAAGGAATTGTAATGGTAGATGACCAGAAAGTGACAGTAAAAAACGGAATGCCAGGTCAGAAAGTCCGTTTCATGATCAACAAGAAACGCTCCGGCCGCGCCGAGGGACGACTTCTGGAAGTTCTGGAGAAATCTCCGCTTGAGACAAGAAATCCGGTCTGCAGTATTTTTCCGGAATGCGGTGGGTGTATGTATCAGACCATGTCCTATGAAAACCAGCTTGCAATGAAAGAACGTCAGGTCCGAGATCTGCTTGAAGGTGCATTAAACGGCGCAGACTACCAGTGGGAAGGTATCCACGGCAGTCCGATCGAATTCAGATACCGCAATAAAATGGAATTTTCCTTCGGTGATGCATACAAAGACGGTCCTCTCACACTTGGTTTGCACAAGAAAGGCAGCACCTACGACGTGCTTACTGCAAATGACTGTAAGCTTGTTCACGAAGATATGACAAAGATTCTGACCTGTGTCCACGGATATTTTCTGAAACGAAATGTTTCCTATTATAAAAAGATGCAGCACACAGGCTATCTGCGTCATCTGCTTCTTCGACGTGGTGTGACTACCGGAGAAATTCTGGTGCATGTGATCACCACCAGTCAGGAAGAACATGATCTGGAACCGTTGAAAGAAGAACTGCTTGCGCTTCCGCTGGAAGGAAAAATCGTCGGAATTATGCACATCATCAACGATTCTCTCTCTGATGTGGTACAGAGCGATGAGACCCGTATCCTTTATGGACAGGATTTCTTTTATGAAACCCTTCTGGGACTGCGATTCAGGATCAGTACCTTCTCATTTTTCCAGCCAAACTCACTGGCAGCAGAGGTGCTTTATTCCGTAGTCCGTCAGTACATCGGAGATACCAGAGATAAGGTAGTCTTTGACCTTTACAGTGGAACCGGAACCATTGCTCAGCTTGCGGCATCCGTGGCTGATGAGGTGATCGGTGTGGAAATTGTAGAGGAAGCAGTAGAAGCAGCGAAACAAAACGCAGCTCTGAACAACTTAACCAACTGCAGATTTATCGCCGGGGACGTTCTCAAAGTCCTCGATGACCTCACTGAGAAACCGGATGTGATCATCCTCGACCCGCCAAGAGACGGCATCCATCCAAAGGCACTGCCGAAAATCCTCTCCTACGGCGTAGACCACATCGTCTACATCTCCTGCAAAGCCACCAGTCTCGCACGCGATCTTCCGGCATTTCTGGCAGCAGGATATGAACTTGAAAGGGCATGTAGCGTCGATCAGTTCTGTGAAACGGTTCATGTGGAGACTGTGGTGTTGCTACAAAGGAAGAATATGTAGAAATCCTTGAATTTACGCACTTTGTGGAGTTTTTCAGTTTCAAAAGAATAGGCGAAAATCACAAAGAAAAGAGCCTTGTGAAGAAAGTAACCGTTGTTGTTGCATTAGACCTCGGTACGGGGAACACAAAGAATTCTGAATATGAAAATGAATAGAGAGCTATCAAATAATTGATAGATTATAGGGATACTTGTTAAAAGCGGGTGTCCCTATTTTTATAGGGCATTCCAGAAATGGGGTGTCTTTTTTATTAAAATTTAGGAGGAAAACAAAAAATGACAAACACAGCGTTAAGAGCAGGGAATAGCAATTCTCGCACAATTACTTTCAAGAACAAGGAACACGAAAAATTTTATGAGGAATATCTGGAAAAATGCAGATATCAGGATGTTTATCATCAGGCTCTGGTTTATTGCCTGGGTATCGACAGAGACACAAGAGAAAATGTGAATAAAATCTATAATTTTAAAACTGGATGTGTAAAAACGGAATGCCTGCAGGAAGGGTGGCAGACCAGTGGAAGTTTACGGATCGTCCGCATGGCATTTAATCTTTACTGCAATGGGACACCAAGTGTCGGAGATTATGAAGCAGAGGAAGATCAGTTAAAAGAGTGCCAGTATTATACCGTAGAAGATCTGTTTTGTTGCGGATATGCCCGGTATTTTTGGGAAGCTATTAAAATCCGTTATCCAGAGTATTGTTTTTACAAAGACTGGGAGGATATGTATGCTGAAAATTAGATTACAGGGTACTTTAAAGGATATTCAATGGTTCCGTCGTATTTTGGAAAAGCATAAAGAATTGGATATTCTGGAAGTATCGGATGCTTATGCGAATAAAGGAACAAACAAATATTTTCGTGTTTATGTTGAAGTAGAAGAAAAAGAATAAATCGGAGGAAAGTATATATGTGTAAAGTAATTGCTATTGCAAACCAGAAAGGCGGAGTAGCCAAAACAACGACAACAATCAATCTGGGAGCCGGACTGGTGAAGTCAGGGAAAAAAGTAGTGCTGGTAGATGCTGATCCACAGGGGCATTTGACAATGGGATTGGGATTCCCTAAAAATCTCAAGGTAACATTAAAGAGCATGATGGAAAATATTATCATGGGACTGGAATTTGATCCGAAAGAAGCAATTCTCCACCATGAAGAAGGGGTTGACCTGATTCCGTCCAATAAATTGCTTGCCGGAATGGATATGTCCTTATTCACAGTAGAAGACAGAGAAAAAGTGCTGAAAGAGTATCTGGAACTGCTGAAGGATGAGTATGATTATATTCTGATTGACTGTATGCCATCCCTGGGAATGCTGACAATCAATGCTCTGAGTGCAGCGGACAGTGTTCTGATTCCGGTGCAGCCACAATATTATGCGGCAGATGGACTCATGGAATTACTGAAAGTAGTTAAGGGAATCCATCAGAGGTTCAATCCGGATTTACAGATAGAAGGCATTTTATTCACAATGGATAATTGCCGTTACAATAATGCAAAGAGAAACAAACAGGCAATCAAAACTACATACGGAAGTGACATTAGGATTTTTGAGCAGACGATTCCGAGAACAGAAAGCCTTGCAGAAACAGCATCGGAGGGTGTAAGTATCTTTGCCTATGATGGAAAAAGCAAGGGGGCAGACAGCTATCTGGAACTGGTTCAGGAGGTGTTGAAACATGCGTAGACCGAAAAAAGATATTCAGCTTACCTCTTATGATGAATTACTGGGATTAGAGGAAACACCGGAAAAGAGTATGAACCAGGTTGTGGAAATAGATCTGGCAAAGCTTTATCCCTTTAAAAATCATCCGTTCCATGTAAATGATGATGAAAAAATGGCAGAAACCGTAGAGAGCATTAAAACATACGGTGTTTTGACTCCTGCGCTGGTAAGACCTCGACCAGATGGCGGATATGAGATGATTTCCGGGCATAGAAGAAAAAGAGGCTGTGAACTGTGTGGAAAGACTACATTGCCAGCTCTTGTCCGAAATTATACGGATGATGAAGCAGTCATTATTATGGTCGATTCCAACATTCAGCGTGAAAATCTACTGCCAAGTGAGAAAGCTCATGCCTATAAGATGAAATATGATGCAATGAAGCATCAGGGAAGTAAAGGTGAGAAATATACAGCAGATATGGTTGGGGAAGCTGCCGGGGACAGTGGGAGAACCGTACAGAGGTATATCCGTCTGGCGGCATTATCAGATGCTTTGCTGGAATATGTGGACAATAATAAAATTCCTATGATTGTGGGAGAAAAGCTGTCTTATCTGAAGCCAGAGGAACAGGGGTGGCTTCTGGAAGTGATTACCAACAGCAGCATTTTTCCGACAAAACAACAGGCAGAACAGTTAAAAGAATGCAGTGCAAATGGAAAATTAAACCAGAGTTATATCTATGCTGTTTTATTAAAAAAGGAAAGCAGTAAGATCAATGTGACGATTCCGGCAAAGAAAATTGGAAATTATTTTCCGGAGACATATTCTAAAGAACAGATAGAAGAAGTCATTTTTATGCTTTTGGATAAATGGAAAGAAAACAAAGAAGGAGTAGCAGATGCAGAAGATACAGTTTGATTATTTTACGGGGATGGAAGCGGAACAATACAGCTTTTATCGTGTCCCTAAAGTGCTGTTTACCGAACCATGCTTTAAAACTCTTTCTTGTGAAGCAAAGGTATTATACGGTCTGATGCTAGACCGTATGAGCCTGAGCATTAAGAACAGATGGCTGGATTCAGAGGACAGAGTATACATTATTTTCACTGTGGAAGAAATTGCAGAGTTGATGAACTGCGGAACTCAAAAGGCAGTGAAACTGGTA
This sequence comes from Ruminococcus sp. AF41-9, assembly GCF_003477525.1. Lineage (GTDB taxonomy): Bacteria > Bacillota > Clostridia > Lachnospirales > Lachnospiraceae > Blautia_A. The sequence goes on along the minus strand of NZ_QUDO01000005.1, from coordinate 44,576 downwards.
AAAGAGCTGGACAGCAGTAATGGGATTGGATTGATAGAGAAGAAACGTCTGGGACTGGGAAAACCGAATGTTATTTATGTGAAAAATTTTATGATCAGAGAGGTTCCAGATCAAAAGCCGACAGGTAATTGTGCAGATCTGCAATCTGAGCAGGAAGATCATAAAAAAATTGCAGATTTGCAATCGAAACAGAAAAGACATGAGGAATGTGCAGATTTGCAACAAGAAGCAGAAAACAAGGGGAAAACAGGCATTTCTCTGAATTGTGAAAATCATCATTCAGGAGTAGTGAAAAACACAATTCAGGATTATGGGGAATCACAATTCCAGAATAGTGAAAATCACAATTCAAGAATGGTGGAAACCACAAATCCAGAATTTCCAGAATCACAATTCCAAAATAGTGAAAATCATCATTCCAGAATAGTGGAAATCACAAATCCAGAATACCCGAAATCACAATCTAATAATACTGATATTAACAAGACTGATATTAGTGAAACTGAGATAAATCAATCTTATCCAATCATATCAGGTAATCCCCAAAAGAAAAAAGATGTGATGGAGAAGATGAGAGCATATCGTGAGGTGATTCATGAAAACATAGATTATCAATATCATGCTAAGGAAGATGTAGATGAACTGGTGGAGTTGATGATCGAAGTTATGATGATGCCGGAGGACAGTATGATTCGCATTGCGGGAGTAGAAAGACCAGTTGCTTTGGTAAAAAACAGGTTTATGAAATTGAACTATTCGCATATCGAATATGTGCTGTTCTGTCTGAATCGGAATACGACCAAGATTGGGAATATTAAAGCGTATCTTCTGACCGCCCTGTATAATGCCCCGGCAACGATAAACAGTTATTATCAGGCAGAAGTTAATCACGATATGTATGGAGGATAAAAGAACATGAAGAAGATGATTAAAAAAGTGATAGCACCAGTGCTGGTGATTACAGTATTGTTTGCAGTATTAAGAACGTTTTGTATCCAGGATGGGAAGTGCAATTATTTCTTGCTGTTACTTCTGATGGGGATACCGTTTGGAATCGGAAAAATGTGTGTCTGGATGGTTCCAAAAGGTTTTGACCTCGGAGGAACGCTGGCAGTCTGGACAATGAATCTTCTGATCGGAGGATTGATCGGAAGCATCGTTCTTCTGGCAATGATTGGACAGGCGATCATTTATCTCTGCGTTTTTCTGATTACAGTTCTTACAGGGATACATAAAATACCGAGAATAAAATGAAATAGATTTTTTGAAAAGCAGCTAAGACAAAAATTAGCTGCTTTTTTTCGGGGAACTTTGCGACACAATGGCGTAAAGTTGGGACAAATTGCAGGAAAGGAGACACCGTATTGAGCAATCGTGCAATTTCCACAGAACTTATTGAATTGGGAGAACGGATCAGAAAACGCAGGCAGGAAATGAAGTTGTCACAGGAATCTTTTGCGGAAAAAGCAGGTATCAGTGTCAATACGGTCAGCAGGATAGAAGGCGGACAAACGGCAATGTCTGTTGAGATTTTTAGGAAGATGATTGAGATATTGGAAACGGATGCCAATCTCCTGCTGGGGAAAGAGGGAGGCGGTACAGAGAAGCTGGAATCAATTAAGGAAGTGCTTTACCGTATTCAGAAGATGGAATGGAAAGAGCAGAAAATTATCATGCAGACCATAGATTCTCTAATAGACAGTTTTAATGAATACAGGTGAAATTTCACCATATATGGGGTGCAAAATAAAAAAACTCCCCATATATGCTAAGGATAATAGAATCCTGTGTTGTTAAAATGGAAAACAGAGAGATAAAGAAGGGAGATAGGATTGATGACAAGGGAAGAAAATTTGCTTTATCGGAGGCAGTGTCCTTATGATGCAATGGGAGACTATTCTGTTTTGATGGAAAATGAAAAGAACATAAAAGCAGAAAGAAATGCCAAGAAGTCTGATCCTGGCATCAGACGGAAAATAAAGTAGAGAATATTGTAACTATTAGAAAGGGCAGTAAGGAAGTTTCAGGCTCTCGTTAAAAAAAACGGGTGTACCGGAAGCTGTGTTTTACTGCCCTTTTTGTCAGTTGATCAGTAAAAATCCTATCCTTTCTGCCGATGGGCACCTGTTGCCAACAGGCAGAAAGGTGGTAATTATGCTTACATTGCAGGAATTGAAACAGGTTGTAAGTAACAGGGAAGAAAGAAGAAAGGTTCCGTCCGCTAAATATTTAAGAGAAAACGATGTAGCAGTTGCGAAGCAAAGGTTGATGGATTGTGCGGAAATTATCGCATATCAGACCGGATATGTTCTCTATTGTGTGGGGGACTATGCAACGGTTTTTCCGTTATTTACCTGTCGAGATTATGTGTATGAAGCAGAAAGAAAAATAGCAGTTGTTGAGGAGAATTTTTTTGATGATCAACCCTGGTATGTAAGGCTGATATTAGAAGGCGAAGACCGGCTGTGGAGAAACAGGGAAACACGAGAACATAATAATTGCATTTCGTATAGCTGTATTTCTGAAGAATGGTGCGAATTGGCAGATAAAGGACAATGTCTGCTTGAAAGAATCATTGCAGAGGAAACAGTCAGGGAGTTGATGAATCTGCTGACAGAGCGACAAAGACAGATGATCCAGCGTATTTATTTTCAGCAGCAGACACAAAAAGAAGTCTCGCATGAACTGGGTATTACAGTTCCGGCAGTATCAAAGTGTATTTCACAGGCAATGCAGAAAATGCGGAATAATTCGGATGACTCTGCCAGAGCATTGGAAAAAGGAGACTGGAAGTATGCCTGGTAAAAAGCCAAAAGAAAGACAACGCTATATGCTGCGTATAAATGATACATTTGTGGAAGTTACCAGGGCAGTATATCTGGCTTGGTATCAGGCTGGAAGAAAAGAGCGATATCAGGTTGAAAAAATGCAGAGGCATGGGGTATGCAGCATGGAGGAATTACAGGAAAAAGGCTATGACTGCTCTTTTTCGGTAGTATCACCGGAAGAAATCGTTATCAGATTGTCAGAAATACAGGAATTGGAAAAAGCTCTGGGATATTTGACTAAAGAGGATGCGGAACTGATAACGCTATTGTTTTTTGAAGAATTTACAGTAAAAGAAACAGCACAGTATTTTGGGTGCTGCCCAAAGACGATTAGAAACCGGAGGAAGAAAGTATTGGAGAAATTAAAAGAACAACTGGAAAACACATAAAACAATGTTGAAATAAAAATATCTAAAAAATTTTTCAAACAGGTTAATTTTTGCCCTTTCACACATGCAGTTAGTGAAGGGGCAAATGTCTATTTTCAATTCGAGATAATAGCTCCCCTTAAAAATTGCACCTTGACAATTTCATACCAGCAGCGAGAGGATACCCGGAATTTTTCAGCTACGCATTTTTGCGGCGAGAATCCGGTGAAAACGTGAAGGGATACAGATGGGAGGCACCCTTTGCAGGAACTATTACGAATTACCTCTTGCGGCTTAATGCTTGATCCTGAACTTTACCTGAGTGTCATTCCTGTTTTACAGGATGACAGCAGATACCATGTGGCGGTGTTTCAAAAAAGGCACTGCCATATGAATGTGCTGTTATCAGAGTTATTTCTGTATCAGTAATAAGATGTGGGAGGTGGTTCCAATGATTGAATAATGCAGGTGTGAGCCTGCATGAAAACAGAGCAGATAATAGAAGAAAGAGAGGATTCAGTCAAAATGAAAATGAGATTCAAAAGATTCTTGTCCGGATTTATGGCAGTCGCAACACTGGCTTCTGTCATTATTCAGCCAGTAGCAGTTTCGGCTTCTGAATTAGAACCGGAAGAAATACCATTTGAACAACAGTATGCAGAATTAAAAGACGTTCAAGATTCCCTTGATCCGGATGAAATCGTAAAGGCAAATGATATTGAACTTTCTTACGGGCAGGAGTTTGATGTAGAAGTTGATCTGTCTGGAATCGAAGGTGTAGATGAAAGCAAAATCAAGATTTTATTTCATGAAGCAAAGAATGAAACTGGTACAGATTTTGACACACATACACCGGATACTTACAAGGCTGTCTATGCAGTAGAACCAGTCAGCGGTCATCCTGCTTATAGAATCAGCAGAAATATTACAGTGAAAGAACCGGAAACAGAAGTGCAGTCAGAGCGTTCTTCGGACAGTACAGTGAATGTTGAGGATGATACTGGGGATACGGAGCAGAGCGAGGAGGATTCGGAGTCGCACCGGGAAACACAAAATTCTGAAAGCACAGCAGATTTGGAATCTGAATTAACCGTTTCAGAAGTACTGGAACAGGCAGAGAGTAATGGCATTAATCTGTATGCAATGGAAGCCGGAGAAACAGTAACCTTTATGGCTGCGGCAGGCAATGCCAGAAGTTCACAGCAGGTTTCTGTGACCAGAGGAGCAGAATACCGATATGCAGATTACGGATATGGAACATATCTGACTTACCAGTATACTGTAAAATTTGGAAATGTATCTGCCACAGCATATTGTGTGCAGCCATCTAAACCAGGGCCTGGAAGTGGAACCTATACGATCAATAAAGTTGGTGATGGGAAAGCACTTGCGAAAGTGTGCTATTACGGTACAAAGGCTTCCGGTGATGATGGATTTTTTACAGAGGAAAACGGATACGGCAATTTAAGTGTAGGAGCCAGATTTATTCTGGTACACCTGGCAGCATCTTATGCAAATGGAAGTGGGGATGCTTTTTCAGGTGCAAACAGTACAGCACAGAATCTGGCAATGAAACTCTATAATTACTGTATTTCACAGCCGGAAATTCCAGATGTGGCAATGTCCTTTTCGGATGCAGATGTAAAAGCCTATGTGGATGGTAACAGTCAGAGAACAAAGGATATTACATTTAATGCGGATGCGTTACAGACCATTACCATGAAACTTCCGGCAGGTGTACAGCTTCATAACCTGACAACAGATAAAACAAGTAAAGCCGGAGAAAGCGTAGAAATTTGTGGTGGTACAAAGTTTTATCTGTCTGCACCATTAACACAGGTGAGTGATGTGGCAGGAAGCTGGTCTGCAACCATGAAAGGAAGCATTACCAAAGATTATTCAGCTTATAAGATTTCAACAGGTTCCGGAAACCAGGATCTGGCTCTGGTATTTGGTGAAGGCGTTGATGATGAGAAATATGTAGATTTTAAAGTATCCTGGGTACAGCAGGCAAGTGTTAAGGTGATCAAGAAAGATGCCAAGTCAGACGCAAAGTTGTCTGGTGCTGTGTTTGGATTATACAGTGATGTAGAATGCAAAAAACTGATCACACAGTTACCTGCGACGGATGAAAACGGTGAAGCGTCCGTACAGATCACTAAGACACAGGATACTGTATATCTGAAAGAGATTACAGCTCCAAGCGGATACCGTATCAATGCAACAGCTTACAATGTGAAACTGGAAGTCAGCAAGACCACAACCGTTACCGTTCCAGATGAAGAACAGATGGGACAGCTTACCGTTTATAAAGAAGGTGAGGTTCTGGTTGGTGCAGATGTAACAGAAAATGGAACAACATTTAAGTATGAGAAACGCAGACAGAGTGGTGCTGTTTATGATGTGTATGCTGGAGCAGATATTAAAACTGCTTATGGTACAAAAGTTTACAGTAAGGGTGATCTGGTAAAAGAGAATCTGACAACAGATACAAACGGAGCTACCGTTCTTAAAAATCTGTGTCTTGGTACATATATCGTAAAAGAGAAACAGGCTCCGACAGGATTCTATAATGCCGGAGAGGAAAAGACAGTAACATTATCCTATGCAGGACAGAATGTGGATATTGTTTTCTCTGAGACAACCTTTACCAATGACAGACAGAAAGTAGAAGTAATGGTAACAAAACAGGATGAAGATACAGAAAATCCTCTGGATGGAGGAATCTTTGGACTTTATGCTGCAAGTGACATTATCAACGTGGATGGAACTGTTATTGTAAAGAAAGGGACACTGATCCAGAAAGCGACAACAGGAGCAGACGGAACAGCAAAGTTTACAGCAGACCTGCCACTTGGATTTTCTTATGATGTGAAGGAAGTGCAGGCTCCAGCGGGGTATGTGAGAAACACAGACGATGTTTATACGTTTACTTTTTCTTATACAAATGATAAGGAAGCAAAACAGACATTCAAGCATACATTCAAAAATAAGCATGTGACAGCTAAGATTTCTCTGCAGAAGCAGGATAAAGAAACCAAAAAAGCAGTTCCACAGGGGGATGCCACTCTGGAAAAAGCAGTTTATGGACTGTATGCTCGTGAGGATATTGTGCATCCGGACGGTGCTACTGGTGTGATCTATAAAGCAGGAGAACAGGTTGCCACTCTTACCACAGATAAGAATGGACAGGCTTCTGTGAATGGATTATATCTTGGCAATTATTATGTGAAAGAGATCACTCCTCCAACCGGTTATCTGGCAGATGAGGAAGAACATGATCTGGTCTGCAATTATGAGGGAGACCTTGTAGCAGAAGTAAATCGTGACTGTCTGTCTCTGGAGCAGGTGATGAAACAGCCATTCCAGATTATCAAAGCAGCAAACAATGGAAAAACCGACGCAGACTTACTGAAAGGTGCAGGATTTACTGCTTATCTGGCATCCTCCCTGAAAGTAAAAGAGGATGGAAGCTATGATTTTGATTCTGCAAAACCGGTAGTGATCGGAGAAAATGGTGCAACAGAAATCTTTACAGATGAAAAAGGTTATGCCTGCAGTATTGCGATTCCTTATGGAACTTATATTGTGCGTGAAACCACAACACCTCATAATTACACTCAGGTAGATGATTTTACAGTGCGTATCACTGAGAATAACCCGAACCAGCCACAGACATGGAGAGTGCTTCTGGATGACGAGTTTGAAGCGAAGCTGAAAATCATCAAACAGGATGATGAAACCAAGAAACCAGTATTACAGAAAAATACAGAGTTTAAGATTTATGACCTGGATCATAAGAAATATGTAGAACAGGTCACAACCTACCCGACAACGGTTAAGCATAAATCTTATTTTACAGACGAGCAGGGATATTTGATTCTTCCGCAGAATCTTAAAATCGGACATTACCGCATTGAGGAAGTAAATGCACCTTATGGATATACTTTGAATGAAAATTACTATGAGGTAACAGTAGATTCCAATACTGCATACCAGATGGACGGAACTTCCGGGGATGTGATCATTGAAGCAGTTTATGAGAACCATCCTGTTAAGGGTGAACTGACTATCGTGAAAAAGGGCGAAGTTCTGGACGGATTCAAGGATGATTTTGCATATCAGACAGAAAATCTGGAAGGGGCAGAGTTTGAGATTTACGCTGCCGAGGACATCTATACTGCAGATTTCCAGAAAGATGATAATGGAAACCGTATTCTGGAATATGCTGCTGGAACACTGGTAAAAACGGTTACAACGGATAAAGATGGGAAAGCGGTCCTGAAAAATCTGCCGCTTGGAAGTTATAAGATTGTTGAAAAGACAGCACCGGATGGCTTTGTTTTAAACAGTGAAGCACAGATCATTACTTTTTCTTACAAAGATCAGGAAACACCAGTCATTGAACAGACAGCTATCTTTGAAAATGACCGTCAGAAAGTAGAAATTTCTGTGGTAAAACAGGATGCTGATACAGAAGCAGCCGTTGCAGGAGCAGAGTTTGGACTTTATGCAAAGAATGATATGAAAGCTCATGGAGCTGTAATTGTAAAAGCAGACACACTGCTTGGAAAAGCTGTTTCCGGAGAAGATGGAAAGGCTGTATTTACACAGAATCTTCCATTTGGTGAATATTATATCAAAGAACTTGCAGCACCAGATGGTTATGTATCTTCTGATGAAGTTCTGGAAGTAAAAGCAGAATATCAGGGACAGGATGTTAAGGTAGTACAGTTATCTTCTGTATTTAAGAACCAGCCTACAAAGGTTGTAGTTTCCAAGTCTGATTTAACTACTGGCGTGGAATTGTCAGGTGCGACACTTACTGTTCTGGACAAAGATGGAAATGCAGTTGATACATGGAAATCTGTAAAAGGCGAACAGCATCTGATTGAACGACTTACCGTAGGGGAAACCTATACTCTCAGAGAAGAGATGGCTCCTTATGGATACCTCAAAGCAGAAGAAATCACCTTTACGATTGAGGATACCGGGGAAATCCAGAAAGTTGAAATGAAAGATGATGTGCCGACAGGAACGATTATCATCAATAAAAATGGAGAATTTCTGGATAAAGTAACTGCACTGGATTCCGTTGGAGGATGGATCAAACATTTATTCCAGTATGTAACAGGCAGTCTGAAAGAGGTTACCTTTGAAGTCTATGCTTTAGAGGACGTGAAATCTGCAGACGGAGAAAGTGAAGATTATTATAAAAAAGATGAGCTGGTAGCAACCATTACAACGGACGATACCGGTATTGCAAAGGTATCAGGACTTCCGCTTGGCAAATACTATGTAAAAGAAAAAGCTACAGTGGAAGGTTTTGTACTGGATAATGAAGCAAGAGAGATTGATCTGACATACTGGGATCAGGATACCGCAGAAGTCACTTACTCTGCTGACTGGCAGAATAACCGTCAGAAAGCGGAAGTGGAAGTTGTGAAAAAAGAGAAAGATTCTGATCGTGTACTGGAAGGGGCGGTATTTGCCCTCTGTGCCAAGGATGATATTACAGGAGCAGACGGAAAAGTAATTCTGAAAGCAGATACTATGATCGAGGAACTGGCAACAGACAAAGAAGGCAAGCTGACTTTTACAGCAGATTTACCGATTGGTTTTGCGTATTATATCAAAGAAACATCACCGGCATCTGGATTTGCAACAACAGATGAAACACAGGAGTTCACGTTTGAGTATGGAGGTGCAGAAAAGGAAAAAATATCTTATGCTTTTACCTTTGAGGACGAGCCGACTGTAATCGAAATTACCAAGACTTCCCTGACAGACGGAAAAGAACTGGAAGGAGCCAAGTTACAGGTAACTGATGAAAGCGGTAAAGTTGTAGATTCCTGGACTTCCGGTAAAGACGCTCATATCATCAAAGAGCTGGTAGTCGGACAGAAATATACTCTGACAGAAACAAAACCGGCAGATGGTTATGTGACAGCAGAAAGCATCACGTTTACCGTTGAAGATACTGCAAAGCCACAGAAAATCGAAATGAAAGATGATGTGACTAAGGTAGAAATCTCTAAAACAGATATTTCCGGTAAGGAACTGCCAGGAGCAAAACTGACTATTCTTGACAAAGACGGTAAGACAGTAGAGAGCTGGACTTCTGAGGAAAAACCACATTACATAGAAATGCTTCCGATTGGGGAGTATACACTTCGTGAAGAGTCTGCCCCTGATGGATATCTGGTCGCTGAAGATGTGAAATTTACAGTCGAGGATACCGGGGAGATCCAGAAAGTAGTGATGAAAGATGAGGTAAAACCGGAAGAAACACCAACGCCGGAAACACCGTCTACACAGGTAACAGATACACCGAAAACCGGAGATGATACACACATGCTGATTTGGATTCTGCTTGCGATTGCAGGTATGGCAGGCAGTGTATCAGCAGTCTGGATTGCGAAAAAAAGAAAATAAAAGTTAATGGAGGGGCATTTATGGGCAGCAAAGTCATAGATGCCCTTTTGAATGATGAAAGGGGTATAAAATGAGAACGTTATTGATTATTGCAGGGATTCTTCTGGTATTAGCAGTCAACTTTGTTCTGTACTGCTGTATCCGGGTAGGAGCAAAGGAAGACCGTCTGTTGGAAAACCATAGAAAGGAACAGATTGATGCAGGAAGAAGTGAATGAAAAAACAGTGTCCCTGTGTATCACTGGCGGAAAAGTGACAGTTCGCTTATTGAAACAGGCAATGATGCGTTTTCTGGTAGCAATAGAGAAAGAAAAAGCAGAGAAAGCAAGAAAACAGCAGGTAAAAGAACCGCCAGATAAAGATTATCATGGGAAGCAGAGTTTAAAGAAGCTGGCACAGCAGAATGTTCAGCTTTCCAACATTGAGATTACGGATAACAACATTAAGGCTTTTGAAAAAGTGGCAAAAAAATATGGCATTGATTTTAGTCTGAAACGTGATAAGTCCGAAGGTCCACCCCGATATTTCGTTTTCTTCAAGGCAAGGGATGTGGATGTGATGACAGCGGCATTCCGGGAATTTACCGGAAAGACGCTGAATAAAACAAAGAAACCGTCTGTCCGTAAGAAATTACAGCAGGCAATCGCAGCCCGCAGCCAGGATAAACAGAGAGAACGGGAAAAATCGAAAGAAAAACAGAAGGAGCCGACCTTATGAGTGGGATAAAAAATATAAAGAAAAAACTGAAAGGATTTCAGGTGCGTCCCCCGAATGCAGAAGTGATAAAAAAGGTTCTGTTGCATATTCCGTATATGGTTGTATTTTATGTGGTAAATAAATGCACCTGGCTGTATCAGTATTGCAGGGGCAGTACAGTAGTGGACAGGCTGATGGTTCTCCTTATGAACTATCCGTTAGCGTTTAAAAAGTTACTGCCAAGTATACAACCGAAAAGTCTGGTTGCGGGAACTATTGCTGCAGTCAGTGTGTGGGCAGTGGTGTATTTTAAGGGAAAAAATGGAAAGAAGTTTCGCCAGGGTGAAGAATATGGTTCTGCCAGATGGGGAAATGAAAAGGATATAGCTCCTTTTATTGATCCGGTCTTTGAGAATAATATCCTATTGACGCAGACAGAACGATTAACCATGAATAGCAGACCAAAGAAACCAAAGTATGCCAGAAACAAGAATGTCATCGTAATAGGTGGTTCCGGAAGCGGTAAGACCAGATTTTATGTAAAACCACAGCTTATGCAGATGCCGGATAATGTGAGCTTTGTGGTCACCGATCCCAAGGGGACAATTATCGTAGAATGTGGTAAGATGTTAGCACGAGGGACACCGAAGAAAGATAAAAATGGGAAAATCCTGCGTGATAAAAATGGCAGAGTGGTAATGGCTCCTTACAAAATCAAGGTGCTGAATACCATCAACTTTGCCAAAAGTATGCACTATAATCCGTTTCATTACATTCGTTCGGAAAAAGATATTCTGAAACTGGTAAATACGATCATGGTAAATACCAAAGGAGAGGGAGAAAAATCTTCCGAGGATTTCTGGACAAAAGCGGAACGTCTGCTGTATTGTGCTTTGATTGGTTATATCTACTATGAAGCACCGGAGGAAGAACAGAATTTTTCAACCCTGCTGGAATTTATCAATGCCAGTGAAACCAGGGAAGAAGATGAAGAGTTTAAAAATGCAGTGGATCTGTTATTTGAGGAGCTGGAAAGAGACGAGCCGAATCATTTTGCAGTAAGGCAGTATAAAAAATACAAGCTGGCTGCAGGAAAGACAGCAAAAAGTATTTTAATCAGTTGTGGTGCCAGACTCGCACCCTTTGATATTGCGGAACTGCGGGAGCTTATGTCTTATGATGAGATGGAGCTGGATATGATCGGAGATCAAAGAACTGCATTGTTTATTGTAATTTCTGATACGGATGATACTTTTAACTTTGTGGTCGCTATGATGTACAGTCAGCTTTTCAATCTGTTATGTGACAGAGCCGATGATGTTCATCATGGAAGACTGCCCTATCATGTGAGAATCCTCTGTGACGAGTTCGCAAATATCGGTCAGATTCCGAAGTTCGATAAGCTGATCGCAACGATCCGAAGCAGAGAGATTTCTGCATCCATTATTTTACAGTCACAATCACAGCTCAAGACCATTTACAAGGATGCAGCGGAAACTATCACAGGCAACTGCGATACCATGCTGTTTCTTGGTGGAAAAGAAAGTACCACTCTGAAAGAAATTTCGGAGACACTTGGAAAGGAAACCATTGATTTATATAACACTTCTGATACAAGAGGACAGAGCAGGTCTTATGGTCTGAACTATCAGAAAACAGGAAAAGAATTGATGAGCCGGGATGAACTGGCAGTCATGGACGGTAACAAGTGTATTTTACAGCTTCGTGGTGTCCGTCCGTTTTACAGTGATAAATTTGACATTACAAAACATAAACGGTATAAGCAGTTATCCGATTATGATAAAAAGAATGAGTTTCATGTGGAAGAATACATGAAACATCAGATGGAAGTCCGGTTAAATCCGGAAGAAGCGTTCGACCTTTATGTGTATGAAGGCAGTGAACTGGAAAAACAATCAAATAGTGAAAATGAAGGCACAGAGCATGTAACGTAAAACATACATAGCTCTTTTTTTTATGCCCTTTTGGGAGGTAGCGATATGCGTAAGCATGAAAGACCGCCCATCAGGGCGGAACCCTCCGAGTAGTAACCGTTAAAAAATCACAATGAAAACAGCAGTTACGAAAGGAGAACATAGATTATGGCGTTTTTTACATCCGCAATTAATATTTTACAGACTCTGGTTGTTGCAATCGGAGCTGGTCTGGCAGTTTGGGGAGTTATCAATCTCCTGGAAGGATATGGAAATGACAATCCCGGAGCCAAGTCACAGGGAATCAAGCAGCTTATGGCAGGTGGAGGTGTCGTTCTGATCGGTACACAGCTTGTACCATTACTGGCGAATTTGTTTTAGCCGGGGCAGTAGGAAAGGAGAACACGCATGGATAAGATTTTTGAGTCCATAGAAGAATGGATGCGTAACCTCCTTACAGGCATGGTCAGCTCAAACCTGACGAACATGTTTACCGATGTGAATGAAAAAACCGGTGACATCGCAAGTCAGGTTGGGCAAACGCCCCAGGGCTGGAACAGCAGTATTTTCAGCTTGATCCAAAATCTGTCGGATTCTGTGATCGTACCGATTGCCGGAATGATCATAACTTTTGTGTTGTGCTATGAGCTGATTTCCATGCTCACCGAAAAGAATAACATGCATGATATAGATACATGGATGTTTTTCAAATATTTTTTCAAGATGTGGATAGCAGTCTGGTTCGTAAGCAATGCTTTTACGATCACAATGGCGATTTTTGATGTTGGACAGAATGTAGTGAACCGGGCGGCAGGTGTTATCAACCAGCAGACGGCAATCAATATTGATTCGGTAATTACCTCGATGGAGACAGCAATGGAATCAATGGAAATAGGAGAGCTGATTATACTGGCACTGGAAACGCTCCTAGCGAGTCTGTGCCTAAAGGTTATATCCGTTTTTATAACGGTTATTTTATATGGCCGTATGATAGAAATTTATCTGTATTCGTCAATCGGTGCAATTCCGTTTGCCACTATGAGCAACCGGGAATGGGGACAGATTGGCAGCAATTATTTAAGAGGATTGTTTGCACTGGCATTTCAAGGATTTTTTATCATGATGTGCGTGGGCATTTATTCTGTATTGGTTGCCAACATACAGGTATCAGATAATGTGCATACAGCACTGCTCAGTGTAATGGCTTATACAGTAATACTATGCTTTAGTCTTATGAAAACAGGTAATTTTTCAAAGAGTATCTTTAATGCACACTAAATGTGGAAAAGGAGACGATGAAAATGGCTTTTGTATCAGTACCAAAAGATCTGACAAAAGTAAAAAATAAAATTATTTTCAATCTTACAAAACGACAGCTTATCTGCCTTGGTATTGCAGCGGCAGTAGGGCTTCCGTTTTATTTCCTGTCAAGGGGATTGATTGGTTCGAGTAATGCGGCAACCGGAATGTGTCTGCTGATGCTTCCGGCTTTTTTATTTGCCATGTATGAAAAAGATGGACTTCCTTTAGAGAAAGTCCTCAAAAACGTGATTACAGTAAAATTTATCCGTCCCCCGGTACGGAAATATGAGGTGGAAAACCTCTATGAAAAAAAGAAAATTATGACAAAAGCGAAAGGAGGTACCGTTCGTGGAAAAATTAAGAAACGATAAGAATCTTCCAGAGCAGACAGAAGAATTTTCCCATCCGGATGACTGGTGGCTGGATGAAGAGGATTCTGCTGATGGTTTACCAGTGTTTGATCCGGACGAGGCAGAAAATTATGCAAAGGACAGACAGCGTTTGACGGGAGTACCGATGGTTACTGGGTATGAAGCACTGGAGCGACACCGAGGTGTTCGCAGACCAAGACGTAAATTAAGCAGACGGGAAAAACGTGCCTGGAAAAAAGCCCAGAAATATGAACTGAAATTACATAAGGCACACGAAAAGGAAGAGAAAAAACTTGCGAAGCAGGCGGCAAAACAGGCTGCTCGTGAAGAAAAGGCGGCACAGAAACAGGCAAAGAAAGAAGAAAAGCATAAAAAAAAGACAAAGCCGCCGGGTTCTGTAAAATCCAGCGAGGAAAAAGGTGCTGCAAAGAAAATATCCAGCACGAATAAAGACAATAGAAATAAAGGGAAAAACATTACCGCACAGCAGTCCATCCCATATAGAGAAATGGGAAAAGACGGAATCTGTCGTGTGGAGGATGGGTATTATTCAAAGACGATTCGTTTTTATGATATCAACTATCAGTTAGCACAGAATGAGGATAAAAATGCAATTTTTGAGAACTGGTGTGATTTCCTGAATTATTTTGACAGCACCATCCATTTTCAGTTGTCCTTTATCAATCATCACAGCAACATGATGGAATATGAAGATGTGATCCGTATTAAAAAGCAGAATGACAGTTTTGATAATCTGCGTATGGAATTTGCCCAGATGCTTAGAAATCAGTTGGCAAAAGGAAATAATGGTCTTGTCAGAACCAAGTACATTACATTTGGAATTGAAGCTGACAATATCCGGGAAGCAAAACCAAAACTGGAACGTATTGAAACAGATATACTCAATAATTTTAAGGTTTTTGGGGTATCTGCGTATCCGTTAAATGGTGTAGAGCGTTTGCAGATCATGTATGAAACATTCAACCAGAATGTCAAAGTGCCATTCTGGTTCAGCTATGATGATATGCTGCGTACCGGGCTGAATACAAAGGATTATATTGCTCCATCCAGTTTCCTGTTCAAAAATGGAAAGGATTTTCAGATGGGAGATACCATCGGAGCAGTATCCTATCTGCAGATTCTGGCACCAGAGTTGACGGATAAAATGCTTGCTGAATTTCTGGAAATGGACTGTAACCTGCTTGTTAATCTGCATATTCAGTCCATTGACCAGATGAAAGCAATCAAATTGGTTAAAAGTAAGGTTACGGACATTAACCGCATGAAAATTGAGGAACAGAAAAAAGCGGTACGCTCCGGATATGATATGGATATTATTCCGTCTGATCTGAACACATATGGTGGAGAGGCGAAAAGGCTTCTGGAAGATTTACAATCGAGAAATGAAAGAATGTTTCTTGTGACGGTTGTGTTTTTAAATACAGCAAAAAATAAACAGGAACTGGAAAATGTGGTATTCCAGACGGCAGGTATAGCACAGAAATATAACTGTGCATTAAAAAGACTGGACTATCAGCAGGAACAGGGCCTTATGAGCAGTTTGCCACTTGGAAGAAACTGGATTCCGATCAAGCGGGCATTGACTACCACATCGACAGCTATTTTTGTCCCATTTACAACGCAGGAACTGTTTATGGGCGGAGAATCTATCTATTATGGGTTAAATGCCCTGTCTAATAACCTGATTATGGCAGATCGGAAAAGGCTGAAGAATCCAAATGGGCTGATACTTGGTACTCCTGGATCTGGTAAATCCTTTGCAGCAAAAAGAGAGATTACCAATGTATTTATTGTCACAAAAGACGACATTATCATCTGTGATCCGGAGGGAGAATATTTTCCGTTAGTCCGGGCATTTAACGGGCAGGTTATCCGTATTTCTCCGACCAGTCATGATTACATCAATCCAATGGACATTAACATCAATTATGCGGATGATGACGATCCGCTATCTCTGAAATCAGATTTTATCCTTTCGCTTTGTGAACTGGTAGTAGGAGGGAAAAATGGTCTGGAACCAGTGGAAAAAACAATCATTGACCGATGTGTACGTCTGGTATATCAGGACTATCTTGCTGATCCGGTCCCGGAGAAAATGCCAATCCTGGAAGATTTATATAATCTGCTTCGCAAACAGGAAGAGGCAGAGTCGCAGAGGCTGGCAACTGCACTGGAAATCTATGTAAATGGTTCCCTGAAGGTGTTTAATCACCGCACAAATGTAGAACTGAATAATCGTCTGGTATGTTTCGATATTAAAGACCTTGGTAAACAGCTTAAAAAACTTGGCATGTTGATTGTTCAGGATCAGGTTTGGAATAGGGTAACAGTCAACCGTTCTGCACATAAGTCAACCAGATATTATATTGATGAGTTCCATCTGTTGCTGAAAGAGGAGCAGACAGCAGCATACAGTGTAGAAATTTGGAAGAGATTCCGTAAGTGGGGCGGTATTCCGACTGGTATCACGCAGAACGTAAAAGATCTGCTTGCTTCAAGGGAAATCGAGAATATCTTTGAAAACTCAGATTTTATCCTGATGCTTAACCAGGCATCTGGGGATCGACAGATTCTGGCAAAACAGCTTAATATTTCAACACACCAGCTTTCCTATGTAACAAACAGTGGAGAGGGAGAAGGACTGATCTTTTATGGAAATACAATTATTCCATTTAAGGACAGATTCGATAATACCCTTATGCTTTATGCGTTGATGTCATCGAAACCGGAAGATGTAGAGAAGCGTGAAAAACTCGGCATTAAAGGCAGAGACGATAGTTAAAGGGGCAATGGCAGAGCATGAGAAAATGGGTGGCAGGATTATTACTTTCTATATCCGTTATATTGCTTACGATCAGTCTGTATTTCCTGATGGGATTTTTTGTGCAGGAAAGACAGGATAACCAGTTACAGCAAGAGTTACAGGAACTTATGCAGGAAAAAGAGGACGATTCAGAGGAAGATACTTCCGACGATTTAGAGGTAGATGCTGGAATTTTGGCATTGCATGAAGAGAATCCAGATTGTATTGGCTGGCTGACCATTGATGGAACGAGAATAGACTATCCGGTCATGTACCGGCCCGGAGATAAAAATTATTATCTGCATCGGGATTTTAACGGGGAATATTCTGCAAATGGCTGTTTATTTCTGGCAGAGGAATGTGTACCAGGAAATTCGGACAATCTGATCATATATGGACATCACATGAACAGTGGAAAGATGTTTGCTGACCTTGAAAAATATAAGGACGAAGGATTTTACGAAGAACATCCGACAATCCTGTTCCGCACGATATGGGGAAATGAACAGTATCAGATATTTGCAGCATTTACAACACCCGTTTATACAGGGAATGATTTTGATTATTACAGTTTTATCAAAGCGGGAACAGTGGAGGATTATAAAAAATTTGTTGCTTCCGTTAAGGAAAAATCACTTTATCAGACAGGAACAACAGCAAAATACAGAGATAAGTTACTTACACTGTCTACTTGTGAGTATTCCCAGAAAAATGGGCGTATGGTACTGGTTGCAAAGAAAAATAACGGAAAATTACCATAGATCAGGAGATGATGACCATGCAGGAGCATGAATATAAAGCAAGGGACAAGACTGTCCAGAAGATGAGCCGGGATGGACTCCGGGAAAAAAATCTCCGCAGTAAAAAGGAAAAGCGGATTACCGGGCGTGAGGCAGATGAGAAGAAAATAGCCGGACACAGGGAACAGGAGCTGGACTTTGGAAAGGTCAGAAAAACTCATACTGCAGAAGAAACAGTTGAGGGAGTGAAAGAAGGAAAACACAGACTGCAGTCCAGACACGCTTTTCTGGAACAGGAAGAACTTGCGGAAGCGGAAGAAATGGAAAACTCAGAAATGAGTGATGATAAAGCAGGCGGGGAGAAATCTCCGTCTGTTTCACGTTCCAGACTTCGTAAAGAGAGTATCCGGGGACATCCGGGACGTGATGCTGAAACATCGGAACCGGACAGGCAGAGCCGAAAGAAAAAGATGGTCGTAGCTTATGCAGCGAAAGAGCAGAAACGCTGCCATGAAAAGTCAGAAGTTGATGAAAAATCAATGGAAGATTTTCGGGAAGAGATTAAAGGAAAGACGAAAAGGGAACAGACGCTAAAAGAACAGAAAAAATCAAAATCCCGTCTTTCCTTTGAAGATGAAAGTAAAGGTATGATTCCCGGTAGCGGAATGGCAAGAAAGGGGGCAAACGTTGTTTCAGAAACGGTATCTGCCTATGGTCAGAAAAAAATCAGAGAGGATACCGATGATAATGCTGCTCTTGATGCAGCAGATCAGATGGAATTTGCGGGAGAAAGCCTTGCAAGAAAGTCAATTTACGTTCGGGAACGGTTGAAAGAAAACCGACAGAGAAATAATCGGTTGAGGGAAACCGTTTTGGAAGAAACAGAAAAATCTCGCCTACAGTTTAGCACCAGTGCTTCCAATGAAGCAAAAAAGGCGGTTCAGAAAGAAGCAGAACAGAAGAAACAGTCTGCATTAAAGAAATTATTGCAGAAAAAGCGTTACCAGAAGCAGTATCAGGCTGCGAAACAGGGAAAAGCTGTGAAAGACGCAGTGCTTGTAAACGCACAGCGATTTACGGAAAAAGCCAAAGCTGCGGTCAAGGAGCTTGTGGCACAGAACAGAAATATCCTCCTGTCCATAGGAGTTCTGGTGCTGCTGTCTGCGTTAATGGCAACGAGCCTGTCAAGCTGTGCTGCGTTATTCCAGGGCAGTTCCAATGCTATTATTTCTACCAGTTATTCCAGTGAGGATGAGGATATTTATGCTGCGGAAAATGCTTATGTGGCATTGGAAAATGCACTGAATGAGCAGATCAATCAGATGAAAGCAAACCATTCCGACTATGATGAGTTCCAGTTCCAGATTGATGAGATCGGACACAATCCGTATCAGCTTATTTCTTATCTGACAGTCAAGTATGGCGGTTTTACCTATGCTGAGGTTGCAGACGAGATTCAGGAGATTTTCAGAGAGCAGTATGGCTTATATACAGATTCGACAAGAGAAACTGTAACAGAAAAGAAAACAGTCAGGGTTGGAGAATCACTGGGACAGGTTGTGACCAGTGGATATTGCAACTGTCCGATCTGCTGCGGGCAGTGGAGTGGAGGCCCGACTGCAAGTGGAGCATATCCACAGGCAAATCACACGATTGCGGTGGATGCTTCCAATCCATTTGTGCCAATGGGAACCCATGTTGTTATGAATGGAGTGGAATATGTAGTAGAAGATACAGGAGCATTTGCAAGATATGGTGTTCAGTTTGATGTATTTTACAGCGATCACGCTTCTGCATCAGCACATGGACATCAGACCTGGGAAGCATACATAGCAGACAGTAATGGAAGCCAGGAGGTGGAAGTAACTACAACAAGAGAAGTAAACCGGCTGGACGTAACACTTACGAACCATAACCTGGATGCAGTTTTAAGAAACCGTATGACAGATAAGGAACAGGAGCAGTATGACGCTTACAATAAATACTATGGAAATCGTGATTATCTGTTTGACCTTAATACAATTCCGACAGGCGGGGCAGGTTTTGGATATGATATTCCGGCAGAAGCACTTTCTGATCCGCAGTTTGCCAAGATGATCAGGGAAGCGGAAAAATATCTGGGTTATCCGTATGTATGGGGTGGTGCATCGCCATCTACCAGTTTTGATTGCTCTGGTTTTGTATGCTGGGTAATCAATAATTGTGGAAATGGATGGAACGTGGGAAGAACAACAGCGGACGGACTTCGTTCTTATTGTTCCTATGTATCTCCATCGGATGCAAAGCCGGGCGATCTGATCTTTTTCCAGGGAACTTATGATACGCCGGGAGCGAGCCATGTTGGAATTTATGTAGGAAATAATATGATGATTCATTGCGGGAATCCGATTCAGTATACAAGCATTGCAAGTTCTTACTGGCAGCAACATTTTATGGCATTTGGCAGACTTCACTAGAAGGGAGTAAATAAGAGATGAATATGCGGTTAAAAAAGGTTCTGGATGACATTCAGAAAACTGAAAACAAGATTCTGGAACTGCAGGAGCATGTAAGGCAACTGAGAATCCAGAAAAAGCAGATGGAAGATGCAGAAATCATTAAGGCAATCCGTTCCATGAAGATGGACAGCCGAAAGATGCTGACTTTTCTGGACGGGATTCAGAATGGAACAGTTACCATGCAGTTTGATGAAGAGGGCAATCTTTCTATGGATAGTTCTGAAACAGGTATAAAGAAAGAAGAAAATATGGACAGAGAAATGTCAACCGGACTGATAGAAGAAAGAGAGGATTTGGAAGATGAAGAATAAAGTAATGAAAAAAATTTTGATGATTATGTTGTCATCAACAATACTGATGGGTTCTGCCAGTGTGACCGCTTTTGCACAGGCAAATGAAAACGCAGAGCAGGCTGAAACTGCGGAACAGGTGATAGAAGAACAGCCGGCGGAGCAGCCTGCCGCAGAGGGAACACCGTTTTCCACGTCGGGAAACGGACAGCTTGTGGATGATAAGGAGAATGACAGTTCCAAGCAGTTTCTGACGGTACAGACAAAGAATGGAAATACCTTTTATATGGTCATTGACCGTTCCGGTACTTCCGAAAACGTGTACATGATGTCACTGGTAGATGAAAATGATCTGGCAGAGTTCTTAGGCGAAAACGAGGAAATCGAGAAAAAAGAGGAACCAGCAGTTGTTCTTCCGGAAACGACTGCAGCACCAGAACCAGAAACTACCGTACAGCCAGAAACAGAAGTAAAACCGGAATCCGGTGGTAATAAAATGTTTGGCTCTGCGATCCTGGGCGGCGGTATTGTACTGGTATTCGGTGGTTTAGCTGCTTTTGCTTTAAGTAAATTCCGAAAGAAAAAAGAGGACAGTATTGTAGAGGAAGGTCTGGAATTTGCTGATGACAGTTACATCAATGAAGATGAAGAAAATGCGGAAGATCAGCAGAAATAACAAAAAAGCATAAGGTATGGAGAAAGGGCAGTTCTTTATAGACTGCCTTTTTGACAGGAAAAGGAGGAAAACATGGCGAAATTTTTAGTGATTGCAGAGAAACCGAGCGTGGCACAGAGCCTTGCAAAAAATTTATCTGCTTATCAGAGAAAGGACGGGTATCTGGAGGGGAACAGTTGCATCGTCAGTTGGTGCCTGGGGCATCTGGCAGAGTATGTCCCACCGGAAATCTATGATGAAAAATATGCAAAATGGCAGTTTGAGGATTTACCGATTATTCCGGAAGTATGGAAAGTTCAGGTATCAGAGGATAAAAAGAAGCAATTTGATGTGATATGCAGCCTGATGAACCGGGCAGATGTAGCATATCTGGTGAATGGCTGTGATGCCGGAAGAGAAGGAGAACTGATTTTTAAAAGAGTTTATGATCTGGCAGGCTGTCAGAAACCAGTGAAGCGTCTGTGGATCAGTTCAATGGAAGATGAAGCAATTCAGAAAGGATTCCAGTCATTAAAGGCCGGGAAAGAATATGCAGGTCTTTGTAATGCTGCGGTATGCAGGGCACAGGCAGACTGGCTGATCGGAATGAACGCAACGAGAGCCTACACAACCAGATATTTTAAACGTCTGGTAGTTGGCAGAGTGCAGACACCAACGCTTGCTATGCTGACGGAAAGAAAAGAGAAAATTGAGCATTTCAAGAAAGAAGCCTATTATAAGGTTTCCCTGTCAGATGGAAGACTTGCGGTAATTTCAGAAAATATTCAGTCTGAAACAGAAGCGGAAGAATTAAGAAAACTCTGTGATGGGACAGAAGCTGTTGTGACCAGAGTGAAAAGAGAACAGAAAAAGACTTCTCCGCCCAAACTTTATGACCTGACCAGTCTGCAGAGGGAAGCAAACCGATTTTTCGGATACACTGCACAGAAAACATTGGATATGCTGCAGGAACTGTATGAAGAAAAGATGGTTACTTATCCGAGAACAGACAGTCAGTATGTAACCGAGGATATGAAAGAAACGGTAAAAATGCTTGCCGAAGGCATGACAGATTTTCTTCCGTTTCTGGAATCTGGACAGATTAGGGGAAACATAGATCGTGTGGTTAATAATGCAAAGGTATCTGATCATCATGCAATCCTACCGACAAAAGAAGCAATGGAAAAAGGCATGGGAGGACTTTCCGGTGGAAAGAAAAATCTGCTGATGCTGATCGGACAGCAGCTTGTTCAGGCAACAGGGGAAGAGTACCTTTATGAGCAGACAGAAATTTCCGTACAGTGCAAAGAACATGAATTTACTGCAAAAGGAAAGCTGCCTGTGCAGATGGGCTTCAAAGAAGTGGAAGAAGCCTTTCGGAAATACTGTGTAAAGGATAAGAAATCTGATGAACCGGATAATAAGACAGAACTTCCAGAAGGATATGAGGAAGGAATGACTCTTGCCTCTGTGAAAGCAGAGAAGAGTACACATTACACTTCTCCGCCGAAGATGTTTACCGAAGATACTCTGCTTGCTGCAATGGAAACAGCGGGAAATAAGGAATTTGATTCTGAAACAGAGAAAAAGGGATTGGGGACACCGGCAACCAGAGCCAATATTATTGAGAAGCTGGTATCTTCCGGGTATGCAGAACGTAAAGGAAAACAGATTTTTCCTACGGTGGCAGGCTGTGAGTTGATTCATGTAATGCCGGAGAATCTGAAATCCGCAAGCCTGACAGCAGAATGGGAGAATCAGCTTCTGATGATGGAAAAGGGAAAAATCCATGATGATGAATTTATGGATGGGATTGTATCTATGATTACCGAGATTCTTTCAGTATGCAGGGCGATTCCAGAAGAAGAACGGAATCGTTTTCAGACTGCAAGGGAAGTAATTGGGAAATGCCCGGTATGCGGTTCCGATGTATATGAGGGTAAGACCAATTATTATTGTTCTGACAGAAGTTGTCCGTTTGCTTTATGGAAGTCAAATAGGTTTCTGGAAAGCATGAAAAAATCAATGGATAAAAAGATGGCAGTGGAGCTTCTGAAAAAGGGATGTATCCATGTAAAAGGACTGTATTCCAAGAAAAAGGACAGCAAATTTGATGCTGATCTTGTACTTGGAGTAGAAGATGGAAAAGCTAGATTCAGTCTGGAATTTCCTAAAAAGAAAAAATAAAGCACGGTCAGAAGGAGGAATAGGTTATGGCTCGTTTAGATGAGATACGTGGACTTGCAGAATATCATGCAGCCCATATCAGCTGTTCACCAAGAGACTGGATGAATTATCTGGATACCGCAGCCAGGTTATACAGGTATCCATTTATGGATCAGCTTTTGATCCACGCACAGCGTCCAAAAGCAACTGCCTGTGCTTCGCTAGAATTATGGAATGAAAAAATGCTGCGGTGGGTAAACCGAGGAGCAAAGGGAATTGCTCTTTTGGATGAAACCATGCAGAAAACAAGACTCCGATATGTATTTGATATTCAGGATACTCATAAGGTAAAAGGTGGAAGAACCCCTTACCTGTGGCGGTTGCAGGAGAAGCAACAGGAGGAGTTATTAAACCATTTAGAAGAAGTTTATGGACTGGAAGCTAAAGATACAGGAAGTCTTTCTGATGCACTGATGGCAACAGCGAAGTATATGGTAGAAGAAAATCTGGATGAATACCTGGATGGCTTGACATATGTGACGGAAGGAACATACCTGGAGGAGCTGGAAGAAGATACCATACGCAGCGAATTTCGCAGTCTGTTGACAGACAGCATTTATTATACGCTGGCTTCCAGATGCGGACTTGATCCGCTGGAACGGCAGGAAGAAATGGACTTCGTACATATCACAGACTATAACAGTTTATCAGTGCTGACATTTATTGGAAATGCGACGAGCATGGCCAGTGAGTCTGTGCTAGTGGATATTGGAAGATTTGTACACCGTATTTCATTAGAAGAAATGAAAAAGGGTATTGAAAATTCGGAGGAAAGGAATTATAATAAATTTAACACGTTAATTCGTGAAAGCAAAGAGGACAACAACAGAATCATAGAAAACGAATATTCGCAGGAAGATGAAGGAGGAAATGAGCATGGAACTGACATATCATCGCAAAGGGGATTATCTGTTTCCGAATCTGACAATCCAGGAGACAGAGGTACAGATCGGGAAATACGGAATGCTGCGGAGGACATTTCTGAAGGAACACAAGAACAGCCTGTATCAGAGCCTGTTACTGACTGGGAAACTGAACAGCCATCTGGAAGAGATCGAGAAAACAGCACAGAAGAGATTGGAAGTACAGATAGCGAAACTGTTGGAGAAGAATCCGGCACCGTCGAAAGAGGAGAACCCGATGGCGTGGACAGCACATATGAACAGTCTGACGGCAACAGCGGAAGAGAGCATCTTGACGGAATTGGTATACAGTTAATTGAAGATACAAGTGAAGATCAGTTAAGTAAAGCAGAGGAAGAAATTGCCTCTGCTTTATCTTTGCCAGAACTTCCGTCTGTAAATGAACAGAAACGAGAAATTGAAAACAGAGTAGCTGCCCTTTATGCAGGAGAGATTGCCATTCCAAGTGAAGTGGTCGATGAGGTTTTAAGAACCGGAGGAAACCGAAGCAAGAGCCAGCTTCGTATTATCTATAATTTTATGAGCGAACAGACACCGGAGGAATATACGGAGTTTGTGAAGCGGGAGTATGGGACTGGTGGAAAAGGCTTTGAAATCAATGGTATGGAGTATTCGGTCTGGTTTGATGAAACCGGATTGCAGATTGCAGTAGGACATACGGTTACGGATCAGATTCTGGATAAGGCGTTTTTATCCTGGGAAGATGTGAGTGGACGTATCCATCAGCTTTTGAAACAGGGTGAATATGCACCGCAGTCTGTACTCGATGTTGCAAGGGAGAACGCAGTAAAGGAACATGCCCAGGCACTTGCCTATATGAAAGCGGATATGGCAGAGGGTGTAGCGGAACTTGTTTTTGATGAAGAGGATTTACCATATCTTCGCAGTATTTATCCGGAAATAACAGATTATCTAGAAGAAAAGTTGTCAGATTCGCAGTGGCTGTCAGATATGAATGAGCGTCTGGAAGGACTGGCAATGGCTTATGAGGAAGATAGAAGCATTATGCGGTTCCGTACCTATAACCCAGTCAGAATATCCAGTCAGTTCCAGAAATTTGCAGCAGAAGTGGTTCCATACAGTGCCAGGGAGGAATTTGCATGGCAGGAACATAAGGTGTTTATTACTCAGGATGAAATAGACGCTTTTCTTGCCGGTGGAGGTCCTTATTCTGATGGCAGGCTTTCTACCTATTCGTTTTATCTTCTGAATGAAGATGATAAAGCGAGAACAGATTTTATTAAGGAAAAATATGGTACAGGTGGTTGTAGCCACGCTTTATGTGGTGCAGATAATTCCCATGCAGATTATGACGGAAAAGGGTTGAAACTGGAGAGAGGAACCTATGGGAATCCAGATACTTCGGTGTTGTTTCCCTGGGCAAAAGTGGCGAAAAGAGTCGGTTATCTGATTGATAATCAACAGTTTTTACATTCTGCTGATTATTCCCGTATGCCAGATTATGAAAGGGAACGAATTGCAGGGAAAGTGATCAGCTTTTATGCAAGACTGCCAGAAGAAATTGAGCGTCCATTTAAACAGGATTTCTTCAATGAAGAAGCAAAAAAAGAATTACCTGCTATGCTGAATGATTCGGAACAGGCACAGAAACTGTTACAGGCGATGGACGATGCACTGGCAATGCTGCCATTGGATTTTGAATCAGTAAATGAAACTTATGAGAAGAAATTACAGCTTTTAACAGAAGTACATCAGTATGTGGAGGGCAGCTATACGATTTTCCCGGCACAGGAAGTAGCAGAGCAGACGGAAGGCTTGACAGGATACCAGATGTCTTTATTTAACATTATGAGTAATTCTGAACCAGAGGAAATTACGGAAGAACCGGAAGTAGAAGAATCGGCTGCAGAAGTGGAAGAGATACAGAATGAAGAACCAGAGGCAGATCCGCATATGTCCTTTGAAGAAGCAAAAGAATTGTGGGAAGATGGCTTTTATGAGGATGATTATGTATTAAAAAGTCGTGTAGGCGAACTGATCTATGACAGTATGGATACAGTTGGAAAATCTGTAGAGGATTTTTCCGAGGAACAGATGGCGGTTATCCGAAAGCTGGCTGAACAGGAGCGTATGTTAGAACCAGTATTGAATCCAGACTTTTCACCGGAACAGATGCAGTTGGTTTCTGACATTTCGGAAAAACTCTGGAATGATAATGGCAGATGGCAGGAGGATATGATCGAGCCATATACAGATCATGTCATGAATCCAGAAGAAATTACCAGAGTACGACAAGAACTGGATTTACAAGAATCAGAGTCTGAGCCAGAAGATGTAGTTGTACAGGAACAGTGGGACGAGAATGTATTTGAATATCAGGGGTATCATTTTGAACCAGTGGGGATTCTTCCGCAAGGTCTGGAAGGGAAAGAACTGGTAAACCAGACAAGAGGAAATACAGAATTACATTTGACTACCTACGAGCGAGAAGATGATATTTTATATTCCTATGCAGGATTTTACGAAGCAAGTGGTTCATCAAAAGCTGATATTTTCCGGTGTATGGAAACTGGACGAAATTATATTCCAGGGGAGAACGAACTGTTTGGCTATGAGGGAGAATTTTTGCCATATCTGCAGAATGAACAGGTGCAGGAACAGGAACCTCATAACTTCCATATTACGGACGATGACCTTGGTGCTGGCGGTCCGAAGGCAAAGTTTAAAGCAAATATGGAAGCTATCCGGCTACTGAAAGAACTGGAACAGGATCAGAGATTAGCAACACCGGAAGAACAGGAAGTGTTGTCGAGGTATGTTGGATGGGGCGGTATTCCCCAGGCTTTTGAAGAAAGAAACAGTGCTTGGGCAGAGGAATATACACAGTTAAAAGGAGTCCTTACGCCAGAAGAATACAGTGCAGCAAGGGCATCAACGCTGAACGCTTTTTATACTTCTCCAACAGTCATCAAGGCAATGTATGAAGCACTTGGAAACATGGGACTGAAACAGGGAAATATCCTGGAACCGTCCTGTGGAGTAGGAAACTTTATGGGACTTTTACCGGAAAGTATGAGTACCACAAATATGTATGGTGTAGAGCTTGATCCGATTTCCGGGCAGATTGCAAAGCAGCTTTACCAGAAGAACAGGATTGCAGTACAGGGATTTGAGGAAACCAGTTACCCGGACAGCTTTTTTGACTGCGTAATCGGAAATGTACCGTTTGGGGCATACCAGGTCAGTGATCGCAAGTATGACCGATACCATTTTATGATCCATGACTATTTTATTGCAAAATCTTTAGACCTGCTACGTCCCGGAGGAGTGGTGGCAGTTGTCACATCAAGCGGTACGATGGATAAACAGAATCTGGAAGTCCGACAGTATTTTGCAAATCGGGCAGACCTGCTTGGGGCGATTCGCTTACCGAACAATGCTTTCCAGAGAAATGCCAATACCAGTGTGGTTGCGGATATTCTGTTTTTCCAGAAAAGGGACAGGGCTGCGATCACAGAGCCAGACTGGGTACAGTTAAAAACCACACCAGAAGGATATACGGTCAATTCTTATTTTGCTGACCATCCGGAAATGGTGCTTGGGGATTTTACAACAGAAAGTACCCAGTACGGAAAACAGGAAGTAACGGTAAAGGCAAAAGAGGGAGCAGATCTGGCTGAGCAGTTAAAAGAAGCGGTGAAGCATATCCAGGGAACCATCACAGAGCAGGAGATTTCGGATACGGAACTGGAAGAACAGGTGGTATCCATACCGGCAGATCCGGACATTAAGAACTTCAGCTTTGCACTTGTCGGAGAGGATATTTATTACAGGGAAAATTCTGTTATGAATAAGATGGAACTTCCCGTTGTGACAGGCGAACGTGTCAGAGGGATGGTTGCGATCCGGGATGCAACAAACAGACTTCTGGAACGGCAGTTGGAAGAATGCAGTGATGAAGAGGTTGTCAGCTTACAGGCTGAGTTGAATCAGGTTTATGACAGTTTTACTGCCAAGTATGGACTACTCAGCAGCAATGCAAATAAAAGAGCGTTCAGCATGGACAGCAGCTATTGCCTTTTGACTTCCCTTGAATTTCTGGATGAAAAGGGCGAGTTGAAGCGGAAAGCAGACATATTTACGAAAAGGACGATCCGCAGGGCAGAGCCGGTAACATCGGTAGATACTGCAAGTGAGGCACTGGCGGTATCTATCGGGGAAAAGGCGAAAGTGGATATTCCTTATATGATGGAGCTTACAGGGAAAACAGAGGAAGAGGTCACAGAGGAGCTTACAGGTGTTATCTTCAAAAATCCGCTTACAGATAAATGGGAGCCATCCGACGAGTATCTTTCCGGGAATGTCAGGGAGAAGCTGAACGTTGCAAGGCAGTTTGCAGAAAACCATCCGGAATATATGGTCAATGTGCAGGCACTGGAACGGGTACAGCCGAAAGATCTGGATGCTTCCGAGATTGAAGCAAGGCTTGGTGCAACATGGATTTCTCCGGACTATATTACAGAGTTCATGGCAGAAACATTCCATACACCACGACACCATATCAATTATGAGCGTATTAAAGTGCAGTATGCGGAAGTGACTGGACAGTGGAATGTAAAGGGAAAGAATGTGGATAGCAGCAATAATCCACTTTCCACATCAACTTATGGAACACAAAGGGCAAATGCTTATAGATTGTTGGAGGATGCGTTGAATCTGCATGATACAAAAATTTATGACACAATACATGATGCGGATGGGGAACACCGGGTACTGAACCGAAAGGAAACTACTCTGGCGCAGCAGAAGCAGGAACTGATCCGGGAGGAATTTAAAGAGTGGATCTTTAAGGATATGAGCCGACGGGAAACGCTCTGCAAGATTTATAATGAACGGTTTAACAGTGTAAGACCAAGAGAATATGATGGCAGTCATATCCAGTTTGTCGGAATGAATCCGGAAATTAAGCTGATGGAGCATCAGAAAAATGCGGTGGCACATATTCTTTATGGAAATAATACCCTGCTCGCACACTGTGTAGGTGCAGGCAAGACATTCCAGATGATCGCAGCTGGTATGGAGAGCAAGCGTCTGGGACTGGCACAAAAGAGCCTTTATGTGGTTCCAAACCATTTGCTGGAACAGTGGGGAAGCGATTTTTTACGTTTGTATCCGGGAGCAAATGTTCTGGTGGCAACAAAGAAAGATTTTGAACCGGCAAACAGAAAACGGTTCTGTTCCAGAATCGCAACAGGGGATTATGATGCGGTTATTATTGGACACAGCCAGTTCGAAAAAATCCCGCTTTCCAGGGAAAGACAGATTGCATTGCTGGAAGATCAGATTGCAGATATTACATTTTCTATTGAATCAGCAAAGACGCAGGTTGGAGAGCAGTATACCGTTAAACAGATGGAAAAGACGAAGAAAACCCTGAAAGCAAAACTGGAAAAATTAAATGACCAGACACGAAAAGATGATGTTGTGACTTTTGAGCAGTTAGGCGTGGACAGGCTGTTTGTGGACGAGTCACATTATTATAAAAATCTTTTTTTATACACTAAAATGCGGAATGTGGCAGGCATTTCACAGACCGATGCACAGAAAAGTTCAGATATGTTTATGAAATGCAGGTACATGGATGAGATTACCGGGGGAAAAGGAATCACGTTTGCAACGGGAACACCCGTATCAAACAGTATGACCGAATTATACACCATTATGAGATACCTCCAGTATGATACTTTAATGAATATGGGAATGGGACATTTTGATTCGTGGGCAGCGACTTTTGGAGAAACAGTTACAGCAATCGAATTGTCACCGGAAGGGACGGGCTATCGTGCAAAAACACGATTTGCCCGTTTTTTTAATCTTCCGGAACTGATTTCCATATTTAAGGAAACAGCAGATATTCAGACTGCGGACATGTTGAATCTTCCTGTACCGGAAGCAGAATATATCAATGAAGTATTAAAACCGAGCGATGAGCAGAAAGAAATGGTGGAAGCATTTTCAGAACGTGCAGAGCAGGTTAGGGGAGGTGCGGTAGATCCAAGGGTAGATAACATGCTCAAAATTACCAATGATGGAAGAAAATGTGCATTAGACCAGAGGCTTTTAAATGATATGTTGCCAGACGCAGGGAAAAGCAAGGTAAATGCCTGTGTGGAGAATGCTTTCCAGGTATGGGAGGACGGAAAAGATACACAGGCTACCCAGTTAATCTTCTGTGACCTCAGTACACCGAAAACTGACGGAACGTTCAATGTTTATGATGATGTAAGAAACAAGCTGGTGGAACGGGGAATCCCGAAAGAGCAGATCGCATTTATTCATGAATACAATACGGAAGTAAGAAAAGCGGAGTTGTTTGCAAAGGTGCGGGCCGGGCAGGTAAGAATCCTGATGGGTTCCACTCCGAAACTCGGCGCTGGTACCAACGTCCAGGACAGACTACTTGCACTGCATCATCTGGACTGCCCCTGGAAACCGTCCGACTTGGAACAGCAGGAGGGACGTATTCTCAGGCAGGGAAACCAGAATGACAAGGTAAAAATCTTCCGGTATGTAACGGAAAATACGTTTGATTCGTACATGTGGCAGATTCTGGAAAACAAGCAGAAGTTTATTTCACAGATCATGACCAGTAAATCCCCGGTGCGTGCCTGTGAAGATGTAGATGATACAGCTCTGTCCTATGCAGAAATCAAAGCACTGGCAACAGGAAACGAGTACATCAAAGAAAAAATGGATCTGGATGTGCAGGTAAGTAAACTGAAACTTTTGAAAGCAAACCACACCAGTCAGATCTATCGTCTGGAATCGGATATTGCAAAGCGGTATCCGGTACAGATTACAGCATTAAAAGAGAAGATTGCCGGTATGCGTGTGGATGCAGATGTAGTAAAAGGAATAGATTTGCAGGATAATGACCACTTTGCAATGACAGTTGGTGGAAAGCTGTATACCGATAAAAAAGAAGCGGGAGTTGCACTCATTTCAGCAACATCCGGCTTGAAGTCCGTAAAATCAGCAGGGCAGATTGGAGAATATCATGGTTTTGCACTTTCTTCAGAATATAATTTCCTGTCGAATACTTATACCATGACGATCAAGGGAAAATGTTCTTATAAGATTGAGTTCGGAAAGGATACTCTGGGCAATATCCAGAGGATTCATAATGCACTTTCTGCAATCGAGAAAAAGCTGGCAGATACCGAGCAGAATCTGGAAACGGTACAACAGCAGTTAAAGACCGCACAGGAAGAGGTGCAGAAGCCATTCCCGAAAGAAGCGGAACTGAGTGAAAAAATGGAACGTCTGGCAGAACTAAATGCCATGCTGAACATGGATGAGAAAGGGGGAGAAAATCTTCTGGCAGATGAGGGCATTGGGGAAAATCCGGAAGTAAACGTGACAGAGGAACGACAGGACAGAATTGCTGACAGTGTTCATAAAACATCTATTCTGGAAAGACTGAAAGAACAGAAACAGCAGGAGCAGACAGGCGAAATACAGCAGAAACCAAAAAAGAAACACGAACAGGAGTTATAAAGGGTATCCCGTCAGAGTGACCATAGCTTTGGCGGGATTTTTCTATGGAGAATTTGATTATGGCAAACAGAGAAGAACAGTTAAAGCAGATTACAGAGCAGTTGGAACAGGGTGTTGCAGAAATATTCACATCAGAAAAATATACGGAATATCTGAATACAATGGCAAAGTTCCATAATTACAGTTTTAATAATACATTGTTGATCGCTATGCAGAAACCGGAAGCAACACTGGTAGCGGGGTATCAGGCATGGCAGAAGAAATTCAACCGACAGGTAAAAAGAGGGGAAAAAGGCATCCAGATTATTGCCCCGGCTCCGTTTAAAGAGAAACAGGAGATTGAAAAAACTGATCCGGAAACAGGCGAGATTGTGATTGGGAAAGATGGACAGCCGGAAACAGAAGTTGTAGAGCGTGTTATTACAAAATTCCGGGTTACGACAGTATTTGATGTCAGCCAGACCACAGGAGAACCGATTCCAGAGTTTGAGGTATCAGAACTGGATGGAGATGTTTTGATCTACCATGATTTTATGGAATCATTAAAAATGGTTGCCCCGGTTCCTATCCGTTTTATTGAGATTGATGGGGAGGCGAAAGGCTTTTATCAGCTTGTCGATAAATATATTGCTATCCAGCCTGGCGTGAGTGAGGCACAAACCATGAAAACAGCGGTGCATGAAACCGCACATGCAGTATTGCATGATCGTGATCAGATGGAAGTAGAGGGCATCGTAAAAGATCAGCTTACAAGGGAAGTAGAAGCAGAAAGTGTTGCCTATGTGGTATGTAACCATTTCGGACTGGACACATCGGAGTATTCTTTTTCCTATATTGCAAGCTGGTCTTCCGGTAAAAATATGAAAGAGCTTCGTGCTTCTATGGACACCATCCGTAAGACTTCTGCTGATATGATCGGACAGATTGAGGAAAAACTCAAAGAACTTCAGATAGAAAGAGCAGAGCAGGAAGCAGATGTTGTGGAGCAGACAGAAGAAATGAGTGCCATGCAGTATGCAGAACAGACTATTAATCGTCTGGAGCAGGAACGGACGATTTTCAGCAATGACCAGAGAAATCTTATCGTGAATTTTGCTTATAAACTGGATGATAGGGAAGCAATGGAAAAACTGGCAGAGAATCTTGCAGAATCTATTCTGGATGGAAACAGAGAAGCGGTACAAAAATTGATTGGAGAAGCGGAGGAACAGATTGAAAGTCTGCCGGATTCGATGATTGGTTTATCAGAATTGCATGAAGTCGGATTTTATTCAGAAAGTATGCTTCCGCTTACCAGGGAACGGGCAGTGGAATTGCACCATGAGGGAGTAACGGTTTATGGACTGACCGGAGCAGTTGGTGGTCAGGAACAGTCGCAAAGAATTATGAATCTGGAATTGGATATTTTACAGCATGACGGGTTATTCGGAGTGACGAAATTTGAATGGGAAAATTACCGGAGAAGTCAGGAAACGATTATGACACCGGAAGAAAAAGCAAAGATCAAAGAAACGCTTCTTCTGGAAAGTGATGGAAAACGTTATGGTATTTATCAGATTAACAGTGGACAGGAAGAAAGAGGGTATCAGTTTTTAAGTCTGGAAACGGCAAAAGAAATGGGATTTACCGTAGATGGCAAAGACTATCAGATGGTTTACAGTGAAAGACTGAGAGATGCTACGACACTGGACAATCTCTTTGAGCGATTTAATATAGAGCGTCCAAACGATTTTACCGGACATTCCATGTCAGTCAGTGACGTGATCATTATGAACCGGGGTGGAAGATTAGCCGCATACTATGTAGATTCCTTTGGATTTACAGAATTGCCGGACTTTGTGGCACAGAGAGTTGAAATGTTAAATGATAATCCGGTAAAAGCATATCCAGAAGTTTATATGGGAACTTTGGAAAAAGCTATGCAGGAGAGAAATGTAGATGCTTATCTGGATTCCAGAAAACTGAACATTGATTGTAAAAATGCTATCGAACAGGCAATCGCAGAGGGATTCAACGGTATGCGTTTAAATCCAGATGTTGCAGTAGGTGTGATTGAAAAATACGGGGAAGAACGGGTTGCATTTGTTCTGGCAAATACATTGAAACAGCTTTCTTATGATGGTAGATTTTCTGATGGCAATAAACGGTGGGCAGATGGCATTGATATTCCGGAAAATATCAGCCGGGGAATGGATCTGAACAGGGACTATATTGTGGGCAGCCATCCTGCAGTCCTGAATGGATTTATTGATATGGCAAGAAAAGAAATCCGTACCCGGAAACTGGAAGAGGTGCTTGGTGTGAAAAATCAGCATATCACTGAAACTACAAGAGGGTATGAAGCAGAAGGACATACAGGCACCTGGTATGCGATGGATATGAAAACATATCATGGGGAGCGATTCTTCCAGATGCGAAATGAGGAATACGGTCAGGACGTGGCAGATATTATCGTATCGGAAAATGGGACACTGGTGGCAGAGGACATCTGGCATGGATTTGATGAAGGAGCCAGGGAAGCTATTTCAGAATATCTGGAAGAAAATGGTGCAACGGTGTATGACCTGATAGATCTTCCAGACCAGGCAACAGTCATCTTAGCAGACGGAACAGTTATGAAAATCATGGAACAGCAGCCAATCAGTACAGATACATGGGAGCCGACACTGACCGGACAGAATCTGCGGGGTGAAGAACAGAAATTCAGCTTTTTCGAGATACATAAAGTCAGAGAAAATAATGGCATTGACCTGAAAATGCCAGAAAATCATTATATTGACCAATATTATGTGATCGAAGATCTGGCAGCAAAAGGTGGGATGAAGATCGAGAGATATAAGGATTTGGGAGCTGCCCTTGGAGCATATTACTCTCTGCCTAATCATAAAATGAAAGCTCTTGGAATTGAAAATACAGCACCGTTGCGAGGTAGTCTTGATTTTATTCAGTGTAAGAATGGAATAGATACATTGATTTATGATTGCCAGGAAGTGGAAGGATGGCTGAATCCGCAGATATACAATACTTTTAAAGAGATAGGAAACAGTCTGGCAGTGCATGATACAGAGATAGCATACCAGATTGGAGATCAGTATTTTACAATTCAGACGGTAGAAGATGGTTATGATTATACATTCTATGATAAAGATTATCTGGAACTGGATGGCGGCGTTTATGATGATCCGACTATTTCTATTACTGAAGCAATGGAGAATATTTTGGAAGATGAAGGACTTTCGATAGAAGATGCAAGCGTGATGGATTATGAAGAAATGTATGCAGAAATTGAATATGCAGAAGAAGAGAGACTGGAGAAGATACAATTTGAACGTACTTGCCCAAAGGCTTTTTTTGATGGTTATGACAGGGAAGCGGCATTAAAAAATTATGAGGGAATAACCGTACAATTTAAAATGTCTGGTATGTATTTAACAGTGCAACCGACGGAGGATGGCTATAAATACCTGGTTTATGATCAGGAACTTCATGAAATTTCAGGAGATGCCTGTGGAAATCCAGAAGATTCTATTCAGAAAGCAATGTATGCCAGCTTGAAAAATGAAGGATTGGAAGATGTTGAATGTGTAAAAGTTGATGACAGGGAGTTTCGGGATAAGGTAATCAGTCATTCTAAAGAAGTGCTGGCCAGTGGAGATGTTCGATTCACTTCGGAACTTGGCAGATGTGAAACAGCATTGAATGGGATGGACAGGGCAGAAATTGAAAATGAAGTTTTATTTCATGCAAGAGCTGTTCTGGAAGAAATGGGACTGGAAAATGAAGTTACATTGATTGGGGCGAGAGTACATGGTTCCAGAAGCAGAGATGACCTGTATCGTGCAGATTCTGATCTTGATGTGGTGCTTTCTTATCGAGGAAATATTCGAGAGGATAGTTTTTTTAACGAATTGAATTCGTATGGTATGGCAATAGCAGGCATTAAAGTAGACATTAACCCAATCTTAGAAGAAAGAATTACTTTGGCAGAGTATATAAAGGAATCGGAAGCCTATCTTGATCAGCAGGAAATCAGGAAACTCGCAGTGGACTTGGATAATTTTAGTTATGAATATGATACTTATGAATATAAAGATACCGTTGAAAATAGGGAAGAACAGGTTGAGAAACTCACAGAGGATATTTTGAACAAGGAGACAGCAGGTTTAAAAGACTGGCTGATTGAGGTGGCAGAAGAATCGGATATAGACAGCGATATAGTCACTGCCCAGTCATTACTTTCACGTCTGAAAAATGCAGAAACACTTTCTGTTTTTACCAGACAGCCAGAGCAGAAACAGCCGGAAGACACGATCACTTTTTATGTTGCGGAGTGTATGGAATTTCCTGTTATGGGTGAGTACCACGAAAATCTTACTTTGGAAGAAGCCTTACACATTTATGAAACCATTCCCGCTGAACGTATGAATGGGATAAAAGGTGTTGGATTTGAACTGCACGATGGAAGTGATTATGACGGACCGTATGATCTTATGCGACTTGGAAAAGTTGACAGGGAAGGTGTGGAGATGGTTAAACACTATAAGGAAAGTCCATTAGTTCAGAAAGCAATGGATGATGTGGAAAAATATTTTGCCAGGAAGCAGGAACTTACAAAAAGAACAGAACAGGTAGTTGGAGATAAGCCTATACAGAAAGAAAATGTTTCACATCCAAAGAGCAGAAAAGAATCTGTTCTTCAGGCACTCCGGGAACGTCAGGTAAAAATAAAAGAGCAGGAACAGACTGCAACGAAAGAAAAATCCAGAACACATAAGAAGGGAGAGGTGTCATTATGATGGTAAGATTTGAGGAAGATGAATATATTGCTGTTGCGATTTTTGATGCGGGTGACAGGATTCAGACAATGAATGCTATGGATGAAATTTTTTCCTATCTGGATGAAGATATGAAGTATCTGATATTTACAACAATCCAGAAGCTGTATTATCTTAGCGATGAAGGATACAAAGAGCTGGAAAGAACCGTAGAGATTTATAAAGCAGACTTGGAGGTGGATGGAGAATGAGTAGAAGTCAGTTTGCAGTTTATCAGTTAAAAAAGAAGCCGGAATTGAGAAACCTTCTTTTCCGTACCTATGAAGAACTTGCACAGGATCAGATTCCTGTGCAGGTGAAAAATTATGAACAGGTGTATCTTGGAACAATGAAACCGGGAGAAACTCCAGAGCAGATAAAAAAGGAGCTGGAGAAGAAACAACCACATAATTATAAAGGTCATGCAATCAGTACCAGTGACGTGATGATCTTGAATGATAATGGTATCACGACTGTTTACTATGTAAATAAAGATGCTTATATAGAGATTTCTGATTTTATGAAAGTTGCATCTTCGGAAAACGGTGGACTTACGAAGGATACGGTTGGCTATGAAATAGAGGGAAAAGACGGATCATGGGAAGTAATAGATTATCTGCTGGTAGAAGGCAAGAATTATTTCCTTATGGAACATGAGCAGTATGGGAAAGATGTTGCGTATGTAGTCTTGAACCAGGACGGCAAAGTGATTGTAGATAGCACATATAATGGATTTGATGATGCGGTAAAACAGAAAATTCTTGATTTTCTGCATCCGCCAGTGCAGGAACAGACAGAAAATAGTAAACCGAAACTGGATAACTGGCAGAAGTATCTGGAAAATGGGGAATACCTGAGAAGTGCGGAAATTACAGAGGAAGCAAATTATAATATGATTGACGGACTTAAGAATAATGCTGCACCAAAAGATAAAAAGAACCGTCAAAAAGAATCTGTCCTTGCAAAACTAAATGAGAAAAAGGAGGAAATTGCAAGGCTTAGTGAAAAAAAGGCTATGTGTGAAATGCTAGAACGTAATAGAAAATGAGAAATAAAAATAATTTTTTATCTGAAAATGATGTGTACTTTAGTTTAGAAGCGGATTTTTATATAGGATTTAATGTTATTATTAAATTGACAAAAAGGAGTTTATGTGATAATTATCATATAAAATTTTGAAGGGAGAATGCAGTATATGAATAAAAACAAGAAAAAAGCAAAACAGTATGAACGATCAAAACTTAAGAATTTAATAAATGATGCTAAAAATTCCGCTTATTCAGGGGTATATAGTGAGTTGGCTTATGTAATTAGTATAGTATGTATCTTAATAGATAACATGTTTCCCCAAAAAATAGTAGGTAAGCTAGTTTTGGTGGTGGTAACTTTAGTTTCTGCAACACTTTTTCATTATGAGGTAAAAAAAAATAAGTGGGGTACAAATAATCGCCTTTTGATATTTTTTACTCAATGGTCAACTGAATTAGGATATTTAAATATGCCAGTTACAGTATTTTCTATCGTAGCGAGTTCAATGGGTAAAAACTATGTCGTAGTTGTAACATGCGGGATTATAGTTGCAACAATAGCAACTGCAAAAAAGACTTGGGATACAATTCCTGAAATTTCAAACAGA
Source organism: Ruminococcus sp. AF41-9 (assembly GCF_003477525.1). Lineage (GTDB taxonomy): Bacteria > Bacillota > Clostridia > Lachnospirales > Lachnospiraceae > Blautia_A. Next base: position 6,519 of record NZ_QUDO01000005.1, on the reverse strand, counting down.
AAATAGTATGCTCCATAAATATAAATACTTTGTTGTTTATGAAGAAATAGACAATAGCTTGCGGTCCTTGAATAATGATAGTAGCATAGTACATATAAAAATGAAAAATATAATAAGTAAAGGAATTAAGAGATCTATGGAGGTTGACTTTTATAAACTAATGGATTTTAAATACAAGCAAAAAAAAGATATGCCAGAAGCATGGAACATAATTATAGGCGATGTTGATAAGTTCCTTGTTGATTTTTTAAAGAATTTTGGAATAGACATGGATCTTTTATATACGACGAATGTTGGGGTTTTAAATATAAGTTCACAAAATGAAAGCAGCATTCTTTGGGATGTTAGTTATTGGGCTATTTATATTAAATATTTGGAATTTGTTTTTTGGATGGAAAATGAACCGGGATTTAGTTCGAAGCAAACATTACAACCTTTAGCTATGAAAAAAAACGTATTTCAAAATAGAGATAAAGCGGATGCAAATAGATTGGTTTTTCTATGCTCTATATTCCAATATATTTCATACAAATTTTATAATGAAGAAGAATTATCATACTGTTTTGCTGTATTATATAATGAAAATAAATGTGCAAGTAGACATGAAGCATCCGATGAATTATGCAAAAAATATAGAGAATATGTTCAAGAGCAATTAGCTTTGACAAAAATTTTTTGTGCATTTCATGAAGCATATCATTTGAAAAAAATCAATCCACCAGGAGACTATAAAACCTACATTGATCGTGTTATGTATAATCTTAAAGTGCTCATTAATAGTGATGAATTTGCTTCATATTATGATTATGATATCCGGCTTGTTAAAGATGTCCGCAAAAAAATAAATAATATGAACATACAAGATCAACTATTAGATGAACTATATGCAGATGCAGCTGCTCTCGATTTGATGGATGTGGTGATTAATTATATGAATTGCTTTAAAGGAAATTGGTCATTGACCAAATTTTGTAAAGAAGTAAGAGAAATGATAGAGAATTTTTATGCTTTTAACACGCTTACATATGATTTATATGCAATATGGGAAGAAAATTTACGATTGATGAAGGGAGAAATATCAAAAAATATTTATAAGCAAGAGCTACATAAGCAGGACATTGAACATGTCATTAGGGGACAGATGTTTCCTGTAATTCTTTGGCAACAAATTGATGGATTGTTCTTCGAAAAAGGTCAAGAGCCACCGTTGCCTAAAGAACGTTACGCAAATGTCAGAGATGAAATGATTCGTTTTTTTGATATTGCGTATAATATTGATTTAAAAGAAGCTGTTTGTAAAGCATTGAAGCAAGGCTTTAATGAGGGAAACTTGACAATTTCAGAAGCAAGAGATATTTTAATTGAGTGGGATAAGATGGAAAAATTTCCAAATGCTTCAGTACAGGATTTATTTTTAACGGGAGGAATGAAAGATGAATTTGACTTTATCATGTTCGTCGGAGGATACTGAATTTATTAATTTAGTTCAAAAAGAATTTTCAGACAAAGGAACAATTAAAGAGTTTCGAGTAAGTGGAATTACAGGATATGAAACAGTTATGTTAGTTCTTCAAATTGCGGCTGTTACGGCAACAACAGTTGTGCCTTTTATTATCAGTCATATGACAGATAATAAAGAAAGTAGAACAAAATCAAAAAGATGTTTTATTGATAATAAAAATAAGAGAATCAATCTTGAAGGATATGATGAAGCTACAGTAAAGGAAATTGTGGAAAAGGCAATTCAGGAACAAAATAAGTAAATGAATTAATTAAATGCCAGATAATCACGATATAAAGATATTGGATTATCTGGCATTTTTTATGATTTTAAAGTGATAATGGTGTGGAACGTGGAACTGGAGTCATCATAATACATTTGAAGATTACCTCCATGTTTTTTTGTGACTTTTTTTATACTTTTTATACCATAACCGTGTTTTGTGGTATTTTCTTTATTGGATATTGGAAGATGATCAGAATCATATGCCGGAGCAGTTCGGCATGAATTAATAACAACAATAACAATAAAAGGAGAGTTCTCTTTTTTCTGTGCTGTTACTTCGATAAAAGATTCTGGTATTTTTTCTACTGCTTCAAAAGCGTTATCCATGAGATTACAAAATAAAGAAGTTAGATCATAAGGAGAAAATTGTTTTAAAATATTACTTCGGATATCTGCATGGAGCTGATGCTTTTTATGCTGCATTGCCGTTGGTAACGGCCAAGGATAGCGTTTAAAATTTCATTATCGCAAATTCTGGCTGGCTCCTGCAGATCAGATGAATCAAGAAGCTGACAGATGTAAGCATTTATTTTGGAAGTGTCCTTTTTTTCATTCAATAATTTGATAGTTTGCAGGTGCTTTTTGATGTCATGAATCAGGATATTCCGATTTTCCGTCTGAGAAAGAAGCATTTTATAATATTCTGCAGAATCAGCTTCTTTTTGAAGCAAAAGCTGCATATCAGTGAATTCTATGTTTCGATGATGATTATATTGATTCATTCCAAATACCAGAAGATTAATAAAAAGAAGAAGCACTGTACTCAGCGTTACCATAATATTTATTGGTGCTATAAACACAAAATGTTCCCCAATATTAAAAAAAGTTATTATTATAAACAGACAGGAAACAGGAATCAACATCAAAATAAAATCTGTATAATCAATATAGTTTTCCTGTTTAGGATCTGTTTTTTTGAAAAAATGCATAAGCAGATAAATAATTGTAAGGAATAAAATCTTGCTGGACAATGTATATATAATCAAACCGCCCTTCGCATTTTCAAGAAAATGTGGGGCGAACTGAGACATAAAGCTAAACATAAAAAGCTCAGAAAGTCCCATTATGGTTGTTAAAATAGCGGAATGAAATATTGCAATTAACAGATCAATTTTAAACTGTATATATAAAAACAGAAAGTTTATCAGAAAGTATACAATAATGTTAAGCCAGACTTTTTCCATGAAAGAGAAAAGGAATAAAATGCCATAAAGAAAGCATATAAATGATATTTTTACTTTAGCGGAATGAGCAGATAAAAACAGGCTGGAAGAATACTGCCACATAATGATTGCTTCGATTAGAAAACTAAAAAATAATAGTAAGATATGTTCCATAAAATCTTTACCTCGTACTTTCAAGATATAGAAGATAAGCATTTTTAAATGCTGTATATTTTCGGCGTGTAAGGTATGCAGTAAATGAATTGCTGAACATATGTATAGTAGTGTGATCAAAATCTGTAATATGTTCGAAATTAACAACAAAACTTCGGTGTGATTGAAAGAAGCTGTTTTTAGGTAGATGCTCTGTCCAGTAGTTCATATTGTGAACGGAAATATAATCTTTTTTGATTGTGTGTACAATTACTTTTCGTCCCTGGGCTTCAATTGCAATAATATAGGAAGAGGGAACAGTATAAATTCCATCATGTGTTTCTATGGGAATTATTTGTGTCATTGTATTGTAGTAAGTTAATGCATCTTTCAAATTCCTGAGAAATCGTTGCTTATCTAACGGCTTTGAAAGATAACGGAATACATGAAAACGCATGGCTTCATCCAGATACTCAGAATATGAAGTAACAACGAAAATGATTATATTTCTGTTTTGGGATTTTAACTCGTTTCCAATATAAATTCCATTCATACCAGGCATTTCTATATCAAGAAAAACTATATCTTTAGAACCCTTGTCCATTAAAAGACTTTCCCCATTTGAGTAGGATATAATTTCAGGCATCTTAAGATGAGCAGATTCAAAATAATATTTTAATAATTTATATATATGTTCCAGAATCAATGTGTCATCATCACAAATAAGAATACGCATTCTATATCACCAGACTTTCTTTTAAATATATTCATCATATCATATACATATAGAACCTGCAAAGGATGTACATGAAAAGACAAAATAGATGAATTTTTGGTTACTTATTTAGAAATAACAAAAAAGAACAGTGAAAATATTCTACTGTTCTTAATATGTATGTTTGTTAAAAGGATATAGGTGAGTCTGTAATATGCTTTTTTCTGTTTCTTTTTACAAGGAGTTCTATAAAGTCTCTGGCAAGAATGATATCCTCTTGGCTGCACAGGCGTAGCTTATCAAGAATATCCTGCGGTAAATTATATGCGTGCATACTACCTAAAAGAAGATAGTCGGGAGTAACATTTAAACAGTCACATAACCGGATGAAAGTATCAAGACTTGGTTTCTGACGTCCATTTTTGATGGATGACATATGATTATTTGAGATTTCAAGTGTTTCGGCTAGCTCCGCCTGCTTTATATGTAATTCTTTCCGCCGCATTTTAATACGGCTCCCCATGTCATCATAATGAAATTCGATTTATAACACCCTCTTTCATATGATGAATCTTAACAATATACTTTTACAAAATGAAGAATGTTATACAGAAAAATTCTGTCATACACAGTGTTTTTGAGTGAAAAAGTCGATAATAATCCATTTTTACAGAGAAAAAATCCTTTCATGTCAGGCCTATTGAATTATAAGACAAAAAATATTATTTTATAATTAGCAAAAATTAATGACGGTTTTATGAAAGGAGAATAAGATTATGCAGAAAAACGTAAAAACTACAGTAGCTAAAGGTATGAAAACAATATTGGATACTGTGTTAAAGACAGAGGCTAATACAACATCCTGTGCCATCATGTTTCAGCCGAAAGCACCTGAAGAGTTGATGAAATACAGGAGAAATAAATAGTGGATATATGCACTGATAAAGTAACGGATTGGCTGATACGATGCGAAGTTATTAATGAAAGTGAGAAGGAATTGTATCAGTATGCATTGTATAGTGCTATTTTACAGATAATCCCATTATTATTTTCAGGTGGAATTAGCTTTTGTTTTGGGAGTATGAGATGTGGAATTATAATGATTTTACCGTTTATGATACTGAGAAAATACAGCGGTGGATTTCATGCAAAACGATTATGGTCCTGTCTGATGGGCTCAAGTTTGTTACTGATTTTGTGTATATTTCTCTGTATGAGGTTATTCTACAGTGAGGCGTTATTTTTCATTACGGCTGCATCAGCTATAAGCCTGATTCAATTCAGTCCAATAGAAAATAACAATCGTAAGTTGGAATTGGTTGAAAAAAGACAATATAAAAAAATAACAATGATAAGTGTTATAGCATTTTTCGTAGTAGCAATAATTTTACTCTGGATGGATAAGGACAGAGATGCAATATGTCTTTTTATTGGGATACAATTAACAGCTGCTTTACAGATCCCTTGTTTGTTAAAAAAATGAGAAAAGACCAAAAAGTGCCTTAAAATGTCGCTTCATGCAAATTGGGTTGAAAATTGAAAAAAAATATAGATAATGATAATAACACTAGTCATTGACTTTTATGTAAATTACGTACGTAAAGAAACTCTATAAATGATCTAATAATGATAAAAAGGAGGAATGCTTAATGAAAAAAACTTTATTTGCAAAACTCATGGCTATGAGTATGACAGCTTCAATGTTGTTAGTTTCACCAGTAACGGCGGCATCTAATGATGCAGAAAACGGAATTGTAAAAACGACTTATGAAACAGAACATGGCACTGTAATAGAGGGTATGATTAGCGGAAGTTCAGAAGGAATAGCAACTTGCGCGTTAGCATATGGTCCATTATATCAGTATCCAAGTGAAGGAGGAACATGGGAATACGGTTTTTGGAACGCAAAAGTACGTTCATATTATACTGTTAGTAGAAACCATGGTTCAACAGTAAAGTTGGATGGTAAGCAATCTCGTTCAGTAGATACAGCTTCAGGTAAAAAATCTATTGCTGAATTGTGGGCTGTTCAGTCATTTTCTAACGATCAATATTTTTATCGTGTTTGTTAACGTGCTTGAAGGCTAGACTACTTATAAATGGGAAAACATGTTTTGGGCTTCGGCATTTATTGTCGAAGCCTATTTCAATTTTGGTAAGAATAGTGGAGTGAATATATTTATGGACAAACATGCTATAAGATTGATAAGTTTTATTTTAGCATTATTTTTATTCATAATGATTTTTCAAAACATAATGAATGAACAGCAGCAGTTGCCTTTAGGAACGAAGGAACAATTTATATTAAATATTGCAGATACAGAAAAGACAAAAGTACATCTTATTTCAGAATTAAATGATATGACTAATAAACATCATGCTACATTAGTGAAAGTTGTTACTTTTAATGATGAATACAAAAACGAAAAAGATATTATTTATTTTGGAAATAAAAAGCCAACAAGTCATGATATTTTTATCAAAAACAATGATATTAAGTGGTTAGATTCTAATCTAAAAGGAAATTAATTTCATCTAGGAATAATTGAAAATAGACCATTATATGGAAATATTTTTATCAAAAACAATGATATTAAGTGGTTAGATTCTAATCTAAAAGGAAATTAATTTCATCTAGGAATAATTGAAAATAGACCATTATATGGAAACTATGCAATAGATGGGAATGAAAATTTAAACAG
>NZ_QUDO01000049.1 GCF_003477525.1 Ruminococcus sp. AF41-9 | reverse complement strand
CTGTTTTTAATCTTATTATACTTGATAATAGTATATTTCTACTTCTATCTAAATCGTCTATTTAATATCACTTAAATAATCCTACAATCATTGTTATTATAGTTATGATGCAACTAATTAGCGCAAAAATACTAGCTGAGTATGCATATATTTTATTGCTTTCTGTTTCTCTTTCAAACGCTTTTCCAGCTAATATAAAAGCAGACCCTAAAACCAGTAAAACTGCCATTATAGAAATATTACTAAGTATTCCTTTCATTTTTTTTAATAAAATTATTTTATAAATTATATTGGCGCCACTACCTAAACCAGAAAACCACATAACGCTCCCAATGAAACTCATTACCATGGACGTAAACAGTACCAATATATTATCACATATTTGATTACTTATACTAAATTTTTTATTAAGTTTCCATGGACATATTATCACATTTAGCATTAATAGAATTTTTTCATACCATTTATACATCCTTTTTTCTTCTTTAATTTCATTCACTATTTTCTCTTTTTCAATTCTTTTCAGTGCTCTATAATAAGCTTCTGTATAAATCTCTACGATTTGCTCACGTGATATATAATCATTATCATATTTCATATCTTTTGTATAACATTTTTTCGCTTTTTTTTCATATTTTTTACACTCTATTCTCAAATCAAATGTTTATTAATTCTAATAACTTCTTCTACACCATTATCAAACCTATACAACAATCTTTTCCGATCAAACACCGGATTCGCATCATGTATAATACTATGATGATTCGGACATACAATCATTTGATTATTCGCATCATTATTCAGACTATTAATAAAATAATCAATATGATGAGCCTCAGCTATATGTGAACCATATTTTTCTCCTATTACCTGTCCGCATATCTGGCATCGATATCCATATAGTAATTTCAGATTTTCTCCTATTTTTCTGTTCAATTTACGAATTTTAACAATCTGTAGTCTCTTTTCTATTCCACTGTTTTTATCCTCAATTTCATATTCTATTTCATTTTCTACAGAACGTTCTTGCCTTCCTTTAATCGCCTTTTTCATAACCTGGAAATCATCCTGAGCAATCGGTTCCAGCAAAAAAGTATCTTCATATTCCGTAGTATAAATAGCAAGATATTCCTTTAATCCTTCCGGCATTTTTATGTAACTTCTGTCTTTGGGATCTCGGTTTTCGCGGATAGCTTTTATATAATTCATAGTTTTAAAAAAATATTGTTGAAGTGCCTGAGACAGATCTCCATTTCTTGTATACCTGATTTGATATGCGTCCTTCTTTCTTTTTTCTACAGAATTATTTACATTAACAATTTTGGCATCATACGTTTTTCCATTCATAAAGAAATGAATAATTTTAGATTCTCCTCGTTGCAAAAAGTTCTCCATATTCTGAAGAAAAATAACCTGATTGTCCAACGGTAATGTAAATCCTTCCATTAATGTTGACCAATCTACTTCTTTCTTGTAGACATAATTTTCTGATTCCATACGCAGTTCCTCATTACTGTAAATATGTCTTTATCTGTTCTTTATAGCGTCTTCTATAGTAATCCATTGCCCTGTACTCAATGACATCTTTCATCTGTTCTGCCAATACAGGATTCTTCACCATTTCTCCCATCTCATCTCGAAGTGCCAAAGCAACTCCCTCTTTTTTCACAAAGAATCCTCCCCCAGACTTCAACAGAAATTTCACCGGCATTTGAATAATTTTCTTTATATGCTCTTTATCTGGGATTTTACAGTATTCCTCATATGTAATCCCTGTATCCAGATCTTTCCAGTTTGTTCCTGTAGAAAAGAATTCCTTCCAGCTCTCCAGAAATTCTGTTTCTGTCACTTCCATCCTGACATCGCCATGATTATAAAAAGCCATCAGTACCGGCATTTTGTAAACCTTGCTCATACTGGTGTTTTCCAGCAGATTTATAAAATCTTTTCCAAGTCCCTGACAGAAACTTTCCTGCTCATCTGTAAGTTCATTCAGTTCTTTCAGATATTCTAAATATCTTTTAAACGGATTTTCATTTGAATGTGTAACCGCCAACTGATAAACTTCATCATCCATATATGTAAATAAATCCATGCGTGACGGTTGTTTACCCAGCAGTTCTTTCACTCTGAAATACTCATTTCTGATCTGTTCTTTGATTGTCAGGTCTTTCTTATCCATTTCCGCAAACAGATCAATCAGTCTCATATCAAAATCAACAAGACAGTCATCCGGATAGTCTGTTTTGTCTACCGGGGAATATGTCTGTTTTTCTGTCTTGTTTTTTCCTGTCAGTAAGTATCTGACTCTTCCTGCCTTTTCATAATTTCCGATAAAATCCAAGACATTCAGGTACTCTTTCCTCTTACTTTTTCTCAGTCCTCTCCCTAACTGCTGCAAAAATACAACTGGAGATTCTGTCGGACGCAGGAACATTACCATATCAACAGATGGAATATCCACGCCTTCATTGAACATATCCACAGAAAAAATCACTCTGATTTCTCCGCTTTCCAGTTTCTCAATTGCTTCCGATCTGTCCATGGAAAATGCACCGTCTGCGTTGCTGTAAACTGCTGCCGCCGGAATCCCTCTTCTGCAAAATTCTTTCGCCATTTCTTCTGCATGTTCTCTGGAACAGCAGAAGCCCAGCGCACGTCTGGAACCATATTTGCAGTAATATTTATAAATCAGATCATATCTCCGAACATTTCCAATATAGGTTTCATTCAGTTCCTTTTCCACGTATTTTCCTTTTACCACATGCAGCTTCGTATAATCTGTATCATCGTAAATCCCGTAATAATGAAATGGAACCAGCATTCCTTTATTAATCCCATCTTTCAACGAAATCTCATATGGCACGTTATAATCGCAGATTTCATAAATATTTTTGCCGTCCATTCGTTCCGGTGTTGCTGTCAACCCAAGTAAAAACTGTGGGTGAAAGTAATCTACAATTTTCCTGTACTGGTTGTTGACTGCATGATGAAATTCATCAATTACCACATACTCAAAATAATCCGGTGCAAAATATTTTTCATTTAAATATTCTGACTTTCCAAGAGTCGCTACTGAAGCAAAAATAACTGATTTATCCGTAGATTTTTCGTCTCCTGTGAAAAATCCATAGTCCTCAGAATTTCTCACATTCCGGAAAGAAACCGCTGCCTGTCGCAAAATCTCTTCTCTATGAGCAACAAACAAAATCCTTTTATATGGTTTAGAATCAAACGCCGCCAGATAGGTTTTCCCTATTCCTGTTGCCGCATGAATCAATGCTTTCTTTGCGCCTTCTGCTCTGGTGTCTTCCAGCGCATATAATGCTTCAATCTGTGCGCCTCTTGGCTCATACAGAGGTTTTATTTTCGTGTCTTCTGTTTCCTGATCCGCAACATCATATTTATCAAGATCTTTCGCCACTGCCGGACGGTGCCAGTTCCGGGAATATCGTTTCAGTTCTTTATCATCGATAATAATAGAATGATTTTCAAATAAATCCTCAAATGTCTGAAAGAATCTCTCATAATTTTCCGGATCTTTTTTACTGCTGAAGCGATAGTTCCATTCGATTCCTGTCGTTAATGCACTTCTGGAAATATTGGAAGAACCGATATACATTTCACTGTGGTCCGTATAATGGAAAATATATGATTTCGGATGAAAAGAGCGTCCTTTTTCACTGTAAAATCTAAGATCAACACGATCTCCCAGTTTTCTTTTTATCAGATACAATGCGGATGGCTGTGTAATTCCCAGATAGTTTCCTGTCAGAATCCGGATTCTGGCTCCGCGTTTCAGGGTATTTTCCAGCTCCTGAAGAATCATTTTCACTCCAGATTCCATAAGAAATGAAACAATAATATCAACACGTTCTGCTTTTTTCATACTCTGGATCAACTGATAATACAACTGCCGTCTTTTATCCTGACCGCCCGTCATGGCATCTGTCAGGTATTCTTCTTCCAGATATTCACTGTTTATTTCTTCTGCAAAATCAAATTCAGCCATTTTTCCTCACCTCTTCCCGGTCGGACATCTCCTGTATTCCAATGCTCTTCTATTCGAAGATTGTCCATATCCTGTATAAAATCCTGAAAGGTGTCAATTGTGAAGTCTGTAAAATATCGCCCATTTCTTTCGCCAGTAAACTCACTGCACTTAAAAGAGGTGTAAATCCAGCCTTTTGTTTTCAACGCGACAAGCATTTTCGCAAAAACTTCTTTTAATTCTTTTGGGGGAAGATGAAGAATAGAAGCACACGCCCATATTCCGTCGTATTTCTCATGTTCTTTCAGGTCCTGAAACAGCATCTGCCTGACTTTTATGCCTGTATATTCACTGGCAATCCGGCACATCTGCGCTGACCCGTCTATGGCATCTACCTGATATCCTTTGCCCAAGAAATATCGGGTATCCCGACCGGAACCGCATCCAAAATCAAGGATCAAAGCATGTGGTTTTAATTTTCCAGAAATTTATCCTGTATCTGAGTAAATTTCACCGAAACAGTCCCGGAAACAAAGGACTGTGCATTTTTGTTATAGTAATCTAAAGTCTTATCTGTCATATTCATACGCCTGTCTGTGCTGGTCTGCGCAGATTTCTCCTCCATCAGTTTCCAGAAGCATAAAACATTCTTCTGAAATCGTTGTAAAGCTAAAATTCTTTTCCTGTTAACTACGTGCAACTATATTTTGTCATATTATACTCTTTTTTGACAGATTCAGCAATAGAGTTTTGTGCAAGTTGCACGTCGATTTTTGTCGAAAACGTCTTTTTTATACTTTTTTTATAAATTTTCGCATAAAAAATGAAGCCATCTTTCCTGACAGCTCCATTTTTTATGATTTCCTATTCTGATTTTTTATTTTGTTTTTTACTATACTTCCTGTTATCGTTTCTTATGTTCTGCTATTTCATATTTCTCTGTGTATACCAGAATCACCTTACAATCTCGATCTGGCACACTTCCATCGCCTTCAGTGCATTTTCATGCCTTTCCGGCGTTACGCCTGCACAGCATTTTGCATCTACGATGATCGGGACTTCCGGCAGGGATGCTTTGATCAGGAGTGCATTGGAGATCACGCAGATGTCTGTACACAGTCCGACAAATGTAATGCTCTCGATTTCCTCATCTTCGTTCATCGCCACCAGTTCGCCTGCCAGGTCTGTGGAGCCGAATGTCTCTTTATCGATTGGTTTTGTTTTTCTGAGGGCATCCAGTTCGTTTCTGATCTGCCAGCCTTCGGTGTCACGGATGCAGTGCGGTACCGGGAGTTTTTTGCCTTCCTGGGTGTCGAGATACCAGATTTCATGGGTGTCTCTGGTAAAGAGTACAGTTCCGTCAAAGGTTCTGATTTTTTCTTCTACATGCGGTACGATCGCAACAGCTTCTTTTGTTCCAAGTGCGCCGTCGATGAAATCATTCTGCATATCGACTACTACCAATACTTTCTGCATCTCTTATTCTTCCTCCATCTCTGCCTTAATCTCATCTTCGCAGTCTGCCATTGCCTGTAAGGTCATGGTCAGCAGTTTCTGAAGTTCCCAGCCGAGCTGTTCGGCTCCGCGTTCGATGACTTCTCTGGAGCAGCCTGCGGCAAAGCCTTTGCTTTTATATTTCTTTTTCAGGGATTTCAGTTCCATGTCTTTTGTGCTTTTTGACGGGCGCATAAGAGCTGCTGCCCAGATCAGTCCTGTCAGTTCGTCCGCTGCAAAGAGAACTTTTTCCATCTCATGTTCCGGTGCTACGTCAAGGGTTGTGCCGCAGCCGATGGTAATTCCATATCCATGAGATACCACCGCATGGATCACATCTTCGCCCACACCGGCTTCTCTGAGCATTTCTGGTGCTTTCAGGCAGTGTTCTTCCGGGTAGAGTTCGAAGTCAATGTCATGGAGTAGTCCTACGATTCCCCAGTATTCTGCGTCATCACCGTAGCCCAGTTCCTTTGCGTACCATTTCATGACTGCTTCCACGGTCAGCGCATGCTGGATATGGAAAGGATCTTTGTTGTATTTTTTTAATAAGTCAAATGCTGCATCTTTTGTAATTGTCTCCACTTTTGTCACTCTCCTGTTTCCTGTTAATGCTTTTTATACTTTTTCCAGGTATTTCACAATATCTTCACTTTACTGTATCCTGGCATCATGCTTTCGCAATGTCCGAAGAAAATACCTTAAACGACTTTCTCAAAACGGTATTTCTGTCTGATATCCGGATATTTCTCTCTGTCCACTTCGCTCATGAACATATCATATGGTCTGGCGCAGATTTTGAAAGGTGCGTAAAGTGCCTGATAGATCACCAGTTTCTCACCATTTTCTGTGTGATAGGCAACTGCCAGTACTTTGTAGAGATATTCGGAAGTTTCCGGGGATACCCATTCTCTTTTGAAATGCTGTACAATGTCTCCCACCTGAATGTCACGCTTCGGTGTGTCTGCATTTCTGTTTTCTGATTCTTCTGTTTCATTGATCTCGGGTTCTGTGTTAAGTTCCATGTATTCTTCTTTGTCAAGGGAAACCGGGATTCCGGAGCGTCCGTTGATATGGACACCGCCGTACCAGGTACCTGCAATCTCAAAAATATCTCCGACTTCATATTCCATGCTGCAGTCGTTGTTTTTCTTTATGATTCTGATCTTTGCCATTTATTTATTCATCTCCTGTTCCATATATTTTGCGATATCAGGGGCAAAAGCCGCAAAAGCCGTTCGTACCTGCACGATAATGCTTTTGAACTTTATGTAAAAAATGAGCCGGCTGCCTGACTTTCATGATAAAAAACGTTTTCCATTGATATCATAACTGTCAGCAGCCAGCTCATCTGTCCTCACTGATTTCAGAAGGTAACAGTAATCTTCTGGTTACTGTTCTACCTTACAAGTCATTATATATAGTTATATTATTTTTTCGGCTAATGTCAAGTCCAAAATCATTGTTCTCTGTCACCAGACGGATGCAAAGCACAAATAGCATTACTGAAAGCAGAAAAAATCGTAACTGATCCATCATGATCTATCAGATTATTTCCATATATTTCGGTGCCACCAGTTCTCCGTATTCGTCATGGACTTCCTGTATGATCTGTGCAGTGTTTATGGTTTCTTTGCTGTTTCCTTCAGTCGGATGGATTTCTGCTTTTAATACCATGTCGCGGACTTCCGGATCATAGATCATGCAGCAGGATGCATGGCTGATCTCGCTGCGGGCTTCCAGTACTTTTTCTGCTTTTTTCAGGTCGAAGTATCTTCTTCCGTGGGCACCGTCTGTCAGTACGGTACGTCCGGTGTTTTCCATGAAATCAATGGAACCGTTCGGCAGAATGCGGGCGATCACGCCTGTCTGGTATACGACTCCGGGACCGAACGGGTATGGTCCTACGTCTACATAGTCTATCGGCTGGTAGTTCATGATATAGAACTGTCCCCATGCACCGTATGGTTTCTTGTTTAAATCATCATCCAGAACATAGACACGAATCTTCTGGTCATCGTCTACATCCGGTACCAGAGTGTAGCCTGCTGCCTGATTTAGTTTTCCGGCTTCGATCGTATATTTGCTCGGATATACGGATTCCGGCATATGGCGTTTCAGTTTGCGCACAGAAGTTTCGTTCAGCATAGCGAGCAGAACTGCTTCATAGCAGGTCAGAAATACTTCCAGTGTCTCTCTGTCGAAACGGTTTTCCCAGTATCGCAGTTCGATGAAATAACCTTTCTTATTGTACATGATCTGAAGATGGAACGGCAGGGAATCGAGCTGGATCTTTACACGTTCTGTCGGCAGATTTCCAATCTGCGGAGTATTCAGAAGATCACCCTGGAACTGGATAAACATTTCTCCTTCACGGGAGCAGGAAACAAGATTTTTCATTGTTTCTATGATCTGATTTCCGGTCTTTTTGATCAGTGAATCGGTCTTTTCATGGGCTACATTTGTGTAACGGCAGAAATAGGTTTCAAACAGACAGCCTGCCAGACGGTTCCAGCGGCTGTCTGTACGACCGCTGTGAATGGAAGTGCAGAATACATCTTTTTCATCGCTGAACAGACTGACGCAGTAGTTAAAAGCAGCGATAAACATGGCATTTTCGGACACTCCATGCTGTTTTCCATAATAGAGAAATTCCTGTCTTGGGAGGCTGTCGAAGGTGCGGCGGATAGAGCCGAAGCGTCCTTCTTTTAAGTCTTCTTTTTCCGTTTTGTTCAGGAGCGACCGATTCATTTTGATGCCGTCCATCAGGTTTGTCACATATCTGGTATCGTGTTCCAGAATTCCGTTGTCTTTTCGTAACTGTTCTTCCAGAGAGTACTCGAAGGCTGTGTAGGTTTCTGCTTCCAGCGGCTCGCCTGCATAGGCTTTGTTCAGGTCTTCCATAAGGATATTCATGGTCACACCGTCCCCCATGATATGTGCCACGTCAAAGAAAATGTAGTTGTTTTTCTGACCTTCAAACAGGTAAATATGTACCAGGTTGTCGTCTTCGCGGTAGGTAAACGGAACGATCAGTTTCTGCATCAGTTCCGGAACTTCTTCGTCTTTTACCGGCGTGATCGGGATTTCGATTTTTCTGGTATCGTCTCTGAACAGTGCATAATATTTCTGCTCAGTTGGTTTGATGATTCCTTTCAGACCCGGATGCGCATCCAGAACCTGATAACAGGCTTCCCGCATACGGTTCAGATCTACGCCCTTGTCCAGCTTAAATGCAAACGGGAGATTTCCTGTGGTATTTCCCGGAATCACATAGGCAAAATACATCTGCAGACTGGTAAGCGGATAGACCGGACGGACAGATAAATCGATTTCCGGTTTCTCGCTCTGTGCATGGAAAAATGCTTCCAGTTCGAGAACGGTTCTGTGTTCCATAAGTTCTGCAAGTGTGATATTTCTGTGCATTTTTTCCGTAAAATCTGCGATCAGCATAATGCTTCCAAAGGAGTCCAGTCCTGCGGTGTACAGATCATCGTCAATGCTGAAATCTGTGTGTCCCAGTGCTGATGCACAGAGATCATAAATCTGCTGCTGGAATTCATTTTCCGGTTTGTGCAGTACGGACTGCTGCTCTTCCTGATTCTTTTTCTCCTGGAAAAATTTCTCGCGGATGATTTTCTTTGAGGCTGTTTTCGGGAATGGGTTTCTTCGCACAGTTACGTCTGCGATGCGGGCATAGGTCGGAAGTTCCTGATTGTGCTGGGCAACCAGTTTCTTCACTTCGCCAAGGATATCCTGCATTCCGTTTGTCTGAGCGTATTCGTAATTCGGATAAACCTCTGCAACGATCTGTTCGCCTTTTCCATAGGCTACGATATCCATCACCAGGCGGTCTTTGTCAAATTTGTTCTCGATCATTTCAGGGGAAACGTTCTCTCCGTTGCTTAAGATAATCAGGTTTTTCTTACGGCCGCTTAAATACAGGAAACCTTCTTCATCTACATATCCAAGGTCACCGGTTTTCAGCCATCCGTCTTCCGTGATCGTTTCTGCTGTCAGTTCAGGATCTTTGTAGTATCCCATCATGACAGACGGACTTTTCACCTGAATCTCCTGATCTACAATGCGCACCTGGCATCCGGTAACAAGGTGTCCGACAGAATCGAGCTTGTCTTTTCTGTCATAATCCGGGACAGAAATTTTCGGGGAACATTCGGACATTCCATAGCCCTGGGCTGCGGTGATGTTTAAGTCCATCAGGGATTTTGCCAGTTCCGGAGAAAGATATCCGCCGCCGCTGACCAGTCGTTCCATTCTTGGTCCGAGGACTTCTTCTTTGATGTCCATCAGGGTACGGTCCGGATTTTTTGCTTTGGCAATTGCTACACGGTTTACGAATGTTTTTGCCATCATCGGGACGACTCGCATGGCTGTTGGTTTGAAAAGCTGGATATAGTAGAACATTTTTTTCAGGTCATCACAGAGGCAGAGGGTGCTTCCATAACGAAGAACCAGCATGATGTCACTGCTGATGCAGAAAATGTGATTGATCGGAAGGACATTCAGGCAGACATCCTGAAAGCCGTCTGTACAGAACATGTTGTCAATGATGTTTCCATGGGAAAGCATGACTCCTTTTCCGTGACCTGTGGTACCGGATGTGAAGATGATCATGGCACAGTCGGTTGGTTTCGGACGGGTTTCTACGTTTTCAGTACGGTAGGATTTGTGGATCTGTGGGACGGTACGGACATTTTTTACGCTCTGTAAGCAGATGTATTTTCTGATGCAGGTGCAGTTTTCTTTGAGATATTGCACCTGGGAAATAAAGTCTCTGTCATAGAAAAGGATGTCGATGTCTGCCTTTTCGAAGTTCTCTACCAGTGTTTCATTGTTGAGCTGGATGTCTGCGGGGTAAGTGATGCCGCCTGCGCAGGGTACGCCAAGCAGGACTGTGAGATATTCGTAGCCGCATTTTCCGAGAAGTGCTGCGTGGATGGCGTGACCGAATTTGCGGTTCTGGCGTTCTGTGTAAGCTGCTACTGCCATGGTGTCGAGGGTGTAAGTGCCGTAGCCTTTTTCGTAGATAGTATCATCTTTTTCATAACGGACAAATACCTGATTTTCAAATTCTGTGCCTACTCGTTTTACGAGATCGTAGATAGTTTTGGTGTTGTTAAATGTAATCATTTTTATGGATTTCTTTCCTTTCTGTATCTGTTCTGATTTGATCTATATCTGTTTTATTATTTCGTAGTGCGAAATAATTGGTAAAAAATTAAGACTGCACGGTTTGAGGGGTAAATTTTGATTTGGGTTTCCAGTTTTTATCTTATGCCTCATTATGTCTCACGTAGCAGTCTTGTTTTTATCTTTCTGCCATTTTAAGTCATTTTTTATTTTAGCACATTTCATTTATTTCACAATGCGAAATAATACTCAAATTTTGGATTATTTCTGGTAAGTTAGCAACACATTTAACAAACGAAGGAGCTCTTCTGCTTCTTCCATGGTAAAACACTGGTTGATTCCCTGAAATTTTTCACGGATATGGGCGCGGCGTCTGAGGACTTCCTCTCTGCCCGCATCCAGAAGAGAAACTACCACGACTCTGCGGTCCTGTTCGCTCCTGCTGCGAAGGATCATGCCTTTTTTCTCAAGATTCTTGAGAATGTCCGTCATTCGACCCGGAACTACCTGTAAATGCTCTGCCAGCTCGCCTACGGTTACAGGGCCATCGGCTTTCAGCAGATACCAGAGGAGACCGTATTCTCCACGGATGCTGTCGAGGACTTCGCGGTTGGCGGGGCTGTTCAGGACACGTACAAGGAGATTGAACAGTTCCTCCCCGAACTGTTCTTCTCCGTTTTCTTCATGAGTTTTATCTGTATTATTAGTTTTTGTATTATTAATTTCTTTATAATATGCTGCCATTATTTCCAGCCTTTCCATATCTCCGGCTGATATCCTATGGTCGCCTGTTTACCGTTTCTTACAACCGGAAGTTTGATGATGCTCTGATTTTCCAAAATCTTTTCTGCCTTATCTTCTTCTGCAATGTAGGTAATCAGTGCAAGTAAATCTTTATCTTTACAGTCAGAATCAATGAGTTTTTCATATCCACCTACTGCATTGCACACAGACTGAAATTCACCTTTGCTTAGGCCCTTTTCTTTCATGTCAATAAACTGGTACTTAATTCCCCGTTCTTTGAAATAGCGTTCTGCTTTTTTGCTGTCAAAATTTTTCTTTGTTCCGAAAATCTGTATGTTCATATCTATCGCCCTCTGTTTTTGTCAATTTTCTTATTCTTTGTATGGTTTCACTGTTCATTATAAATTTCCTTCCTCTTCACAATTTTTTCAAATTCTTACCACATATTTCTCACATTTTCTGGTTATATTATTACCTGTACAGAGCAAAGAGTAATTGCAAACAAAACTTTTTTCTTTTTCATACTTTTGCCGGGAGCTGATTGAGTTCCCGGCCTCCTTCTTTTTTAAGGAATGTTTTCTCAGAAATCTCTGCCCGCCGCTTATCGTTTTTCGCAATTGAAGCAGGAAACTTACCTGATTTGCTTAAATCCTGTTTTTTATACTCCTGTAAATTTCCCGTCCTTTCTCATCCCCGTATTTGGAAACCACTGCATTATGAATTTCCTGTTTTCGTTTCTCTTCACCGGCATTCTGCTCTATCAGGCAGGATACATAGTTTACTACTTCTTTGGACATTCCTGCATTATGCAGCGTGCTGGCAATCTGCTGGCGAACCTGCTGAGATTTCTTTGCGCTGGTATCTATGTCAATAATTTTCTGTGCGGACTGTTTTCCGGAAATTTTTTCCCTTCTGGAGATTTCTGCCTTTTTCTCATCCCTCCAGAACTGGATGATATGGTCAAATCCTGTATCTTTACTGATGATAACAAATTTGTATTTTTCTCGAGTTGTATAGTCCCGGTCTATATGATTCTGGTTCGTATGTTCCTCATTTGTATGTTTCTCATTTGTATATTTCTCATCTGTATCTTCCTGAGCTGCACATTCCGTTCCCAGCAGATATCCAAGATAAGAGCCCAGATGCATATCTGCAGACTGATTTCCTGTCGGTACTTTATGTGTGACCAGTTTTGACTCTCCATGATCATTGATAATATCAAGGTCTATTTTTCTGCTGTTATCTGTATAAAAAAGATGGATAATATCTGTTTCCCGCAATTTGCCACATCCTTTGAAGCCTTCACTTCCTACATTTTCATAATCAATTAAATAATAAGTTTTGATAATCTTCATCCTCTCTTTATTTGTTACTGCTCACTCCGCAATGTAACCTTTATTTTCTCTGCTGTATAATACTCTGTCATTTTTCAGACAGATAATTCTTTCCTATTTTAACATGCATCTCTTATCAACACAACCACATAGTGGCAGCTCTTCTGGTTAGTCTTTCCTGGTTATTTTTCCCGTCTGTTCCATCCAGACAGAATATTATCATATCCACGAATAGTATTCCCATATTGCCACTATAATAAATTTACATACCTTTTGTGAAAAGTGACGGATTTTCATCAGATTTAAGTTGATAAATCTTTAACAAAATTCAAAAAAAACGCAAAAATCCTGTTGATTTTAAGCGTTAAATATGTATAATAGTAAAAGAGAAGCGATACCCATTCGCTTTTATGGTAAGGTATCTTAAGCCTGTTTAAACAGGCGCTTTCATTAACGAAGAAAAGAGGTTAAACGTAAGATGGCAAAAATCGATTTAAGCAAGTATGGCATTACCGGAACTACAGAAATTGTCTACAACCCTTCTTATGAAGTATTATTTGAAGAAGAAACCAAACCGGAACTGGAAGGCTTTGAAAAAGGCCAGGTCAGCGAACTTGGTGCAGTTAACGTTATGACAGGTATCTACACAGGACGTTCTCCTAAAGATAAATACATCGTTATGGATGAGAACTCCAAAGATACAGTATGGTGGACAACAGACGAATACAAAAACGATAACCATCCTGCAACTCAGGAAGCATGGGATGCAGTAAAAGAAATCGCTAAAAAAGAACTCTCCAACAAGAGACTTTTCGTAGTAGATGCATTCTGCGGTGCTAACAAAGATACTCGTATGGCTATCCGTTTCATCGTTGAAGTTGCTTGGCAGGCACATTTCGTAACAAATATGTTCATCCAGCCAACAGCTGAAGAACTTGAAAACTTCGAGCCAGATTTCGTTGTATACAACGCTTCCAAAGCTAAAGTTGAAAACTATAAAGAATTAGGCCTGAACTCTGAAACAGCTGTAATGTTCAACATCACAACTAAAGAGCAGGTTATCGTAAACACATGGTACGGCGGAGAAATGAAGAAAGGTATGTTCTCTATGATGAACTACTTCCTTCCACTGAAAGGCATGGCTTCCATGCACTGCTCTGCAAACACAGATATGAACGGCGAAAACACAGCTATCTTCTTCGGTCTTTCTGGAACAGGTAAAACTACTCTTTCCACAGACCCGAAACGTCTCCTGATCGGTGATGACGAGCATGGCTGGGATGACAACGGCGTATTCAACTTTGAAGGCGGATGCTACGCTAAAGTTATCAACCTTGACAAAGAATCTGAGCCTGACATCTACAATGCGATCAAACGTAACGCTCTTCTTGAGAACGTAACACTTGATGCTGAAGGCAAGATTGATTTCGCAGATAAGAGCGTAACAGAGAATACTCGTGTATCTTATCCGATCAACCACATTGAAAACATCGTTCGCCCGATTTCTTCTGCACCGGCAGCTAAGAACGTAATCTTCCTGTCCGCAGATGCTTTCGGCGTACTTCCTCCGGTATCTATCCTGACAGAAGCTCAGACTCAGTACTATTTCCTGTCTGGATTCACAGCTAAACTTGCTGGTACAGAGCGTGGAATCACAGAGCCTACACCTACATTCTCTGCTTGCTTCGGACAGGCATTCCTTGAACTGCATCCGACAAAATACGCAGAAGAACTTGTTAAGAAAATGGAAAAGAGCGGAGCAAAAGCTTACCTCGTTAACACAGGATGGAACGGAACAGGAAAACGTATCTCCATCAAAGATACTCGTGGTATCATCGATGCAATCCTTAACGGAGATATCCTTAACGCTCCTACTAAGAAGATCCCATTCTTCGATTTCGAAGTTCCAACAGAGCTTAACGGCGTAGACACAGGTATCCTTGATCCTCGTGACACATATGCTGATGCTTCTGAATGGGAAGAAAAAGCAAAAGATCTTGCTGGAAGATTTATCAAGAACTTTGCTAAATACGAAGGAAACGCTGCTGGTAAAGCACTTGTTGCAGCTGGTCCTCAGTTATAATTATAATTGCTGAATTAAAGTTAATTATAATTAAATTATAATTTTATTGTCCAAATAAGTACGAAAGGGATGCGAGTAATTCGCATCCCTTTTTCATGTTGTTTCGGTGGTCAGGCGGATATTCGCAATTCACTTCGCTACAGGGCTCTGAGTTTTTCTGCCACTTTCTCATATGCGGGTACCGGAACGTGATATTCTTCTCCCATTCTTACTACTTCGTAAACTAAT
Source organism: Ruminococcus sp. AF41-9 (assembly GCF_003477525.1). Taxonomy (GTDB): domain Bacteria; phylum Bacillota; class Clostridia; order Lachnospirales; family Lachnospiraceae; genus Blautia_A. The sequence continues at coordinate 15,506 of NZ_QUDO01000049.1, read as the reverse complement.
CCATCAATTTCGGACTGTTTTCCTGCCATGATATCCCGCTGCATGGAAGTGGTTGCTTCCGGTGCGAGGTTGGAAAGGATTTTTAAATTTACTTCTGCCATATCTTTCTGGAAAGGAACTCCCATGGCTTCTGCAAGTGCTGCGATTTCTTTTATCATGGTCTTAAAAAGTTCTCTGGCTTCGCCTTCTTTCTGGAAATCTGCGGCAGTTGCGTGGTAATAGAGTCCTGCTGCCCCGATCGGGGATACATAGGAAAATTTCTCCAGTGCTTCACGGCGGATGTTTTCCGAAAGAGTCCCGTCGATATGACTGTCACAGAGATCTTTCTGAATCTCTTTCAGTTCCGGTCGGAATTCTGCTTTGTCTCTTACGCCGAATACAATGTGCAGGATCTGTCCATGCTGGAGAAGTTTTCCCGGTTCTTTAATGTTGGCAGAAACATAGATGCAGCCGTCCGTTACCAGAAGATCCGGCAGTTCTTTCTGCATTTTTCCACCTGTTCCATATATATTCAACACTGGAATTACAATAGTATTTTTCCTGGCAATGCGTTTGATAAACGGAATCGTTTCCTGTAAGGAATAGCCTTTTACGCAGACAAAAATTACGTCCGGATGCTCTGCATAATGCTCCATATCTGTAGCAGGAATGCTTATGTTTTCCTCTGTTTTATCCCACATTTTCTCCAATGTAAGACCCTGTTTCTGGATCTTTTTCAGGTGTTCGCCTCTCGCGATCAGGGTTACGTCCTTGCCTGCTTTTTTCATATAATATCCGGTAACACCACCGGTTCCTCCGGCTCCAATGATTAAGTATTTCATATTTATTTTCTGCCCCGCTTTCATTGTTTTGATTCTTATATCATAGCACAATTGCAATTTTTCTTCAGTATATTTTATGCATTACGCTGACATAATTTTGCATTGACAGTTTATTTTTTGCCCTGTAATATCAATGGTATCAATATCAGAATATATTACGCAGGAAAAGTATTAAGATGGAACGATATCTGGAATTTAGAATAGATGAACAAACTACAGAACTTAAAATGGAAGCATTTCTAAAAAAGAATGCAGGACTTACAAAACGGCAGATCAGCCAGGCGAAGTTTCGACCGGACGGGATTACCAGAAACGGAGTTCGCTGTCGTGTAACTGAGACAATATATCCAGGCGATGTGATCCGCGTTTGTCTGGAGGAAGCCGGGACTGCTTCTGCGCATCTTGAAAATTATAATAACGGAATCAGAAGTAAAGATTTGTCGGATTTCCATTCCAACAGAGCTTCAGCTCCAGTTTCCGAAACTTCTTTTTCTCTGAATATTTTATATGAAGATACGGATATTCTGGCAGTTGATAAACCGGCAGGAATGGTTACGCATCCAACGGGAATGCATTATGCAGACAGCCTCTCCAATCTTGTTGCCGGTTACTTTCGAGAGAAAAATGAACAGGTCTGTGTCCGCCCGGTGGGGCGGCTGGATCAGGAGACTTCCGGGATTGTGGTTTTTGCCAAAAATCAGGTAGCAGCTTCAAGGCTTCAATCTGTAAAATCTCCATGCAAAATTCACAAGCAATATCTTGCCGCTGTATCCGGTACTTTGCCTGTAGATATGCCTGGTGTCTGGCATACCTTAGATTTACCGCTGATGCAGGACCCGGAGAATCATCTGAAAATGAAAACTGCTGCTGATCTTTCCTTACATTCATCTGCATTATCGGGAAAAATCAAAACAGCAGTTACTCATTATCATACTCTTTTTTCCAGTCAGGACTGGTCGCTTATCACACTTAAGCTGGATACCGGACGTACCCACCAGATCCGTGTCCATATGGCATCCACAGGACATCCTTTGCTTGGAGATACTCTTTATCATTCAGACGATAAAATATCTTCCTGTGCTTCCTTTTCCAGGGCAGCCCTTCATGCATGGAAAGTTTCTTTTCAGCATCCTTTCAGAGATGAAATGCTCCTTCTGGAAGCACCATTACCTTTCGATTTTCGTGAACTGGTTTCACTTTCAGGTTCTGACCTGTTGTCTATTTAAGCTTCAAGTTCTTTGATCAGATTTACCATTTCAATGGCACTGAGTGCACAGTCATAGCCTTTATTTCCTGCTTTTGTACCTGCGCGTTCAATTGCCTGCTCGATGTTTTCTGTGGTAAGTACTCCGAATAATACCGGAACTCCTGTTTCCAGTGATACTGATGCAATCCCTTTGGAAACCTCATTGCATACATAATCATAATGACTGGTATTTCCACGAATCACAGCACCTACGCAGATAACCGCATCATACTTTCCACTTTTTGCCATTTTAGACGCGATCAGTGGGATTTCAAAAGCACCTGGTACCCACGCTACCTGGATGTCCTCTTCTTTTACATTGTGACGTGTCAGCCCATCCATGGCACCACTTACCAGCTTGGAAGTTATAAATTCATTGAAACGGGCTGCTACAATTCCTACTTTCATTCCATCTGATACTAATTTTCCTTCTAATGTTTTCATTTTTTCTGGTCCTTTCATCTGTAAATTTATATTTTTAACCTGTACAGGTTTTTATATACGGTAAATTTTATTTTCGGGAACGTTATCGTTATATATGAAAATCCCCGCTGTATTTAATACTTCAGAATATGTCCCATTCGTAATTGTTTTGTCTTAAGATAACGCAGATCATACGCTGTGGCATTCATCTGTATCGGAACTCTCTGTTTGATCCTGATGCCAAATTCTTCCAACTGATAAACTTTATCCGGGTTATTTGTCAGCAGCCGCAGCTCTTTTACCCCAAGATTTCTCAGAATCTGCGCACCAATGTAGTATTCTCTTTCGTCTCCGGCAAATCCAAGTGCCAGATTCGCTTCGAGTGTATCCATTCCCTGTTCCTGAAGTTCATAGGCACGAAGTTTATTGATCAGTCCGATTCCTCTTCCTTCCTGTCTCATATAAAGGAGTATCCCTCTGCCTTCTTCCTCAATCTGGGCCATCGCCGCTGCAAACTGCTGTCCGCAGTCACAACGCTGTGATCCAAAAACGTCTCCTGTCAGGCACTCTGAATGCACACGGCACAGGACGTTTTCTCCATCTCCGATTTCACCTTTTACCAGTGCTACATGATGTTCCCCATTCAGGCGGTTTACAAATCCATACGCCATAAACTCTCCGTATCTGGTCGGCATTTTTGTGGTCGTCACGCGATCCACCAGAATATCATGGCATTTACGGTAATTCTGAATATCTTTAATTGTTATGAATTTAAGATTCCACTTTCCGGCAAGTTCCCGTAACTCAGAAGTCCGCATCATAGTGCCGTCTTCTCTCATAATTTCACAGCACAGCCCGCACTGTTTTAACCCTGCAAGTCTGCACAGGTCTACAGTTGCCTCTGTATGTCCGTTTCTTTCCAGAACACCGTTCTTCTTCGCCAGAAGTGGAAACATATGTCCGGGGCGTCTGAAATCTTCGGGTTTTGCATTCTCATCCACACATTTCATGGCAGTAACAGAACGTTCTGCCGCAGAGATTCCTGTAGTGGTGCTGATATGGTCTACGGAAACAGTAAAAGCAGTTTCGTGATTATCTGAATTTTCTGCTACCATCTGCGGGAACTGCAGTTTTCTTACATATTCCTCAGACATTGGCATACAGATAAGTCCTTTTCCGTGAGTTGCCATAAAGTTAATATTTTCTGTTGTGGCAAACTCTGCTGCACAGATAAAATCTCCTTCATTCTCTCTGTCCGGATCATCCGTTACCAGAATAATTTTTCCATTCCGAAGTTCTTCCAGAGCTTCTTCTACTGAATCAAATCCGTTCATTTTTTCTCTCCTTATGCAATGTATTTTTCTGATACAATATATTTTTCTGTTGTTAAGAGGGCAAAATCATTCGTATTGGCTGCTTATCTGGTTCGTGTCAGGCAGATAAAACATCCACTGTACAGTTCTGCATCAATCGAATAACCGCTTTGTGGTTAATTCTGTCAAAAACCATACTTATTCAGAAAATCCCGTGTAATATTACTTTTTATCGGCTGTTCTTTCACAGGCGTTATTAATTTTTCCACGTATTTTCCAATTATGTCTGTCTCCAGATTAACGATATCTCCTTCTTTGCGTTCTCCGAGGACTGTAATCTTTACTGTATGAGGAATTGCAGAAATGGAAAAGTCTGTTTCTGAGACTTTTGCCACTGTAAGACTGATTCCATCAACTGTTACAGAACCTTTTGTCACAATATATTTCATAATTTGTGGTGAAGCCTGAATGGTGTACCAGACAGCATTATCATCTCTGCGAATTTCCGTGATTTTTCCTGTTCCATCCACATGCCCGGCAACAATGTGTCCTCCAAATCTTCCATTTGCAGGCATTGCCCTTTCCAGATTTACATGCTGTCCCAAAGAAAGCTGAATCAGCGCAGAACGATTCAATGTCTCATGCATCACATCTGCTGTAAAACCATCTTCCAGACATGCAGTTACAGTGAGGCAGATTCCATTTACAGCTACACTGTCCCCTGTTTTCAGATCATCCAGAATTTTCTCTGCCCGTATCGTAAATACTGCTGAATTTGCTCCTTTTTTTATTTTTTTCACAGTTCCCAGTTCTTCAACAATTCCCGTGAACATTACTCTTCACCTCACTCTCTATAAGAAAATCATCTCCTATTCTGATTATTTCGCTGTTTTTTAATAATATTGCGCTGGCAGGATCAGGAAATCCTTTTCCTTCTATCGGTGTCTTTGCACTTTCTCCCCCAAAAAGTTTGGGTGCTATATAGGTCTGGACTTTCTGAACAATACCGCTTTCGAGTGCTGACCAGTTTAAAGTGCCTCCTCCTTCCAGTAAGATACTGTCTATCTTTGCAGCTCCCAGAAGTTCCATTAGTCTGTTTAAATCTATGTGTCCGTTTTTTTCCGGGACATCCAGAACTTTACATCCCATATCTTCATAATTCTTTATCTTCTGCTGGTCTTTACTGCTGGTTGCAAAGATTGTTGGAATTGTTGATGCCGTTTTCACAATTCTGGAATTCAGTGGTGTCCGCAAGTGGGAGTCACAGATAATACGCACAGGATTTCTGCCGTTTTCCAGTCTGCATGTAAGCATCGGATCATCTGCCAGCACAGTTCCCACTCCAGCCATAATCCCTGTATATTTCAATCTCTGTTTCTGCACATGCATTCTGGCAGCTTCGCCTGTCACCCATCTGGATGCGCCTGTATAAGTGGCAATTTTTCCATCCATGGTCATCGCAAATTTCATGACTACATATGGTTTTTGATTCTGTATGTAATAGAAAAATGCTTCATTGAGTTTATCGCACTCTTCTTTTAAAACGTTTTCCGTTACTTCGATCCCATGCTCTTTCAGAATCCGGATTCCTTTTCCTGAAACCAGGGGATTAGGATCCGAGGAACCAATGATCACACGTCTGATCCCCGATTCCAGGATTGCATTGACACACGGAGGCTGTTTCCCGTAATGGCAGCAAGGTTCCAGAGTAACATATATGGAGGCACCTTCTGGCTGTTCTGTACATGATGCCAGAGCTTCCCTTTCTGCATGAAGTTCACCGTATTTTCTGTGATATCCCTGGCCAATGACTTTTCCTCTTTTGACGATCACGGCACCTACCATTGGGTTAGGTGCTGTAAATCCCATTCCTTTTTGTGCCAGTTCTAACGCCATTTTCATATATTGCCTGTCTTTTTCCATATCCGTTATATCTTTCAATCCCTCATCTCCTGTTCTTCTGATGGTACTGATGATACCAAAAAGGCCCCGGTGTCTTTCAACATCCAGGGCCTGTAAATTAATATCTGTTTGAATTATCTTCGTGTGAATCTGACTTTTTGCTTCATCATTAAAACTGCTTTGATGATATTAAAAAAGCTCTGGAATAAATTTATTATTCCAGAGCAGTCGCTTTCACAGATCAGTTAATTCTTCTGTATCTCTACTACTATCTTCTTTCATCCAGACTGTACTGTCGGCTTCGGAATTGCACCGAATCACACCTTACGGCTCGTGGGCTTTACCACCGGTAGGGAATTGCACCCTGCCCTGAAGATCTTATTTTATTTTTATCAGCAATTTCTAAATTTTATTCTGCTGATGTCTGAAAGTATACTCTTAACTTTTATTTATGTCAAGATTTTTTCAGACATATAATTTACAACATATAATTTCAGTTTTTCAGGAAAGTAATTCTCTTACCATCTCTGCATTGAATGTCACACCTGTCAGGTGGTCTACTTCAATCTGGTACAGGGCATTGGCTGCAATATGCTCTGCCGCCTGTTCCAGGTCACGGATTCCGCTGGTGTTTTTGTGTTTCTCAACAATAGCCTCCAGACCGTCTTCTGTCACTACGCATTCTTCTGCTTTGAGGCTCATACGTTTCAGAACTTTCGGAAGTACATATTTGGAGAAGATAATCTTTTTCTCTTCTGAGGTGTAATCCGGAATATCGATCACTGCAAAACGGGACATCAGAGGTGCGCTGATCTGGGATTTATCATTTGCTGTAGCGATCGGATAAACGCCCACTGTCGGCACCATACATTCCATGTAGTTATCTGTAAATCCAAGGTTGTCAAGCAGTGTCAGAAGTACATCTGCCGGGTTTCCGTTGCCCTTGCCTGATGCTGCTTTATCAAGCTCGTTGATGATGAATACAAGGTTGGATTCTCCTGCTGCTGAGAAGGCTTCCATGATGATTCCAGGCTTTGCGTTTGCATAGATTCTGGAGCTTCCTGTGAGCTGTTCCGGATCGTTGATGGAACTCATATCCAGAGTTGTCCACGGAAGTTTCAGGATACGGGCAACCGCATAGGCAATCTGAGATTTACCTGTACCTGCCGGGCCTACAAGAAGAAGTCCGTATGCCGGAAGTGTATGGGTACGGTTGATCTGAATGATCGTCTCAATGATACGCTGCTTTACAGATTCCATTCCGTAGAGTTCTTCGTCAAGGATTCTGCGGGCTTCCTGAGGATCAATTGCTTCAAAGTAATTACTCTTCCACTGTACATTCATCATAATGGAAAGAGCTCGCTGAGCATGGCGTCTTTCCTCCGGAGATACTTCGTGGGAACGGGCAACTGCAAGGTTTCTTCTTGCCCAGAGACGGATGTTGTCCGGAAGGGTTCTGCCTGCGCAGGTCATAAAATCAGTGATGCTCTGAACACTTGTCAGCTTCATTTCATCTCCTGTTTCTTCCTCATCTTCGTCTTCTGCGATCTCTGCCGGTGCACTGCTTGCAAGAAGTCTCTCGATCATAAACTGAAGAAATCCGTCCTCTGCGGAGAGCTTTGTGCCGCCGCCGAATGCAGTCTCACGAATCTTATAAACTGCATATCCTTTCTCCTGATTCTGTCCGGAAAGACGTACATTGATGTGATTCTCTCCAAGCCATTTCAGAAGGCTTACGAATCTTGAATCAATGCTGAGAATATCTGCTGCGAAAGTTCCATCGTCCTCTTTAAACTCAAAGGAAGTACGTTTGATCGGGTTTGTAAAAATACCGCAGGAATGATGTTTCCACTGGCGGCTGCTGTTATCAAGAACCATGATCGGTTTCTCAGGGGATGTTTCCTGTTCATTGGACTGGAAAGTCGTGTAGGTACATTCAGACTGTACACCTGGTTTCTTGTCTGAAGCACCGCTGAAATCAAATACTGGCATGGTGTGTTTACTCCTTTTATCTTATCCTTATTCAGTGTAAAATTTTGTATAATTCCTTATTATTTTAGCAGAATCTTTCCTTTTTATCAATTATGGAAATGTATTTCCTGTATAATTATTCACAATTTGTTACTGAGAACGGAGTAAACAGTAACCATACTGGTAACATAATACCTATTTATTCTCTCAAAATCATTGACGGTAACATTCGCAGGCTTTATAATAGGGATAACTGAGAATTTCCAGATACTCTCTGGGAAATCGGAATTCACTTTTAGGAGAGCAAAATGAGCAAAATTATTTTAACCGGTGACCGTCCAACCGGCCGCCTTCATGTTGGACATTATGTTGGTTCATTATCCGAGCGTGTTCGTTTACAGAACTCCGGCTTATATGATGAAATTTATATTATGATCGCAGATGCACAGGCATTGACAGATAACGCAGAACATCCTGAGAAAGTTCGTCAGAATATTCTTCAGGTTGCGCTTGACTACCTTGCATGCGGCATTGATCCTGAGAAATCTACCATCTTTATCCAGTCCATGGTTCCGGAGCTTACAGAGCTTACTTTCTATTATATGAACCTTGTTACTGTAGCACGTGTACAGCGTAACCCTACTGTTAAATCCGAGATTCAGATGCGTAATTTCGAAGCAAGTATCCCTGTTGGATTCTTCTGCTATCCGATCAGCCAGGCAGCAGATATCACTGCATTCCATGCAACTACTGTTCCAGTTGGAGAGGATCAGCTCCCGATGCTTGAGCAGTGTAAAGAAATCGTACACAAATTCAATACCGTATACGGCGAAACCCTTACAGAGCCTGAGATCATCCTTCCATCCAATAAGGCATGTCTCCGTCTGCCGGGTATTGATGGAAAGGCAAAAATGAGCAAGTCTCTCGGAAACTGCATCTATCTTGCAGATGAAGAGGCAGATGTTAAAAAGAAAGTTATGTCCATGTTCACAGACCCGAATCATCTTCGTGTGGAAGACCCTGGCCGTGTGGAAGGAAACCCTGTATTTATTTATCTGGATGCTTTCTGCAAGCCGGAATATTTCGCAGAGTTCCTGCCTGAATACCAGAATCTGGACGAGCTGAAAGCACACTATACACGCGGTGGTCTGGGTGATGTTAAGGTTAAGAAGTTCCTGAACAAAGTACTCCAGGCAGAGCTTTCTCCAATCCGTGAGAGACGTAAATACTGGGAACAGCATCTGGATGATGTATATGAAATCCTCAAAGAAGGAAGCAAGGCTGCTGAAGCAAAAGCAGCTCAGACACTTCATGATGTACGTTCTGCTATGCAGATCAACTACTTTGACGATAACAGTCTGATTAAGTAATTTCGTAAGGCAGTACCATCCTGTGAATATTTCAAATTGAAACAGAAACTTCCTTTATCTAATCAAAGTAAATAATTTGACAACAGGTTCAGACAGAGAGTACACAATCTCTCATATCTGAACCTGTTTTTGTTTCCTGTTATTTTTTCTGTTCAAAATGTTTCTTCACAGATTTTCTTCTCTTCTTTTTTTCTTCGTAAAGAGCCTTATCCGCATCTTTTAGTACATCTGAAATTACCAGTTCACTGCCGCAGCGGACAACATGATATCCTACAGACAGTTCCACATAATATGGTTTGTCAGAATCACAGTTAAATTCATCGCTCTCTCTTCGTATCTGTTCCCGGATTCTCTGTCCGTCATCCTCATTTCCCGGAATCATTGCGCAGAACTCATCGCCGCCAATTCTTCCTGTCACTCCGTTTTCTCCCACTGCTGATTTCAGAGTCTCTGCACACCGCCGGATTGCAAAATCTCCTTCTATATGTCCAAAAGAGTCATTGATTTCTTTCAGATGATCCAGATCCGCAAACAGAATCAGCATCTCTTTTCCCGCATTTTCCCTGTTCATCTGTACTGCTTTCTCCATAAAACCTCTGCGGTTGAGAGATCCTGTCAGCGCATCGGATTCTGAAAGAAAGTTCAGGACTTCATTCTTCTCCCTGACTTCTCTGACCAGTGCTTCCAGTTTCTGCTGCATTCTGCGCTGTTCTTTTGACATCTGGTACATACGAAGCATATTTCCGATCTGCCTGCTGATCAGATAAAAAAGAGCCAGATTCGCAGGATTAATCTCTGCAACCAGAATTCCATACTGCATCTCACCTGAGAAAAGACAGAGAATGGTGGCTACATAATTCTGGTCCTCTTTCTTTCTGCATACGATTCTGCCATTACCGGCATATACTGTGGAAACCTCCGGGCGTTCACCTTCTTTATATGAAATAATCTCCTCGCCCATCTGGTACGCTACCAGATACATTTTATCCGGGCATTTCCATTCTTCGTCTCTGTAATGAGCAATTGGCTCCTTAAATATATAAAGATAAGACGCCTTCGCATTCAGCGCATTCAGTTTTACAAGTGCGCGCCTGTACATTTCCTGTTCATTGTTCATATGACACAGCATATCTTTGGAAATCAGCGGTACGAACCAGCTTTCCTGCTGAAATGTACTGAAATGTTCTTTCTCGCTTTTGATATTGTATGCCACAATCTTATCATTTAGCAGCCTTTTTCTCAGAAGCAGGTTCTGAACAATCTCTCTGTCTGGTTTTTCTTTTTTCAGCTCCATCTGAATACACTCATCTACAAACTGATCAAGTACTTTCATCAGAGAATGAGGGCTGATCATTCCACTGAGTTCACTGACAAACAGTTTCTGCAAACCCCTCTTTATATTTTCTTCACTCTCCGGGATTCTGAAATCCACTTTCAGAATAAATCTCAGATAGTCCCTTGTAGCCTTCTTCAGATCTCTGTCAGAATTGTCCGGAAGGATTTCTTTTAACATACTGTCCAGATAACTCTCCACAATATTTGTCCAGTGTACCTCTTCTACAAGAATCGAAGTTTCTTCATAGGATTTTCTTTCTACCGCACATCCACATGATTCACGAATTCTTACTTCTGCCGGAACTACAATAGAACGACATTTCTTTTCTTTGCACAGCTCCACTGCACCAATAATAGCCATATATCCCATATCAAATGCATTCTGCAGTACAGTTGTCAATGGTGGATTCATTGTTTCAGCAAGTTCCCAGTCATCAAATCCGGTAATCGCAATATCTTTTCCCACTGTTTTCCCACGTTTGCTACATTCCCTGTACGCAGTCCCTGCCATGACATCATTTGCGCAGATCATTGCATCCATGTCCGGATATGCATCCAAAAGCTGATTGACCTGTTTTTGTACACATGATGAATAGTCTCCGTAGGCAATTCGGTCCGATTCAAAAGGAATTCCGTATTTTTTCATTACATCATATACAGCCTGTCTGCGTTCTCTGGCATCTGTATTGCCATGAGGACCTGCAAGGTAGGTAAAATTTCTGTAACCGTGATCCCTCACCAGATGTTCTGCAATTGTATACATTCCATTATAATTATCTGCGATAATAGAAGTGGACGTTCCCGTTTTATCTCTTTCCTCAAGAAGAACACGAGGTTTATCTCTGTATTTTTCCAGAAACACGGCACTCTCATTTTCGTCCAGAAAAATACAGAGCGAGCCATAGGCAATTACTAATGCATCCAAATCCGCAAACGCCTGATAATCATAAGCAGCATTAAACTGGTAATCATAATCATCTTCTACATCTTCTCCGAAATAGGACTTATAATAATAGCTGCTATGAATTCCGAGGAAAAATATAACATTAACATTCATAGAATGCGCTGCATGGAAAATCCCTTGCATCAGATCCATTGTATGCGGCGAATTTGCATTCCCTATCATTACACCAATCGTATATCTCTTCTCCACGACTTCTGCTTCCTTTCCAAAAGCTTTGAGTTTCGTTTTATTTTACAATAAATTGAGAAATTTTTCAATATACTTTGGTTATTTTGCTTAAGTTTCTGGCATCCATTTTCCTTTCCATGCATAAATCAACATCAGTACCATTCCCACTGCCCAGGATACCGGATACAGCACATAAATAATATCGATACTGCTGAAGTGTGGAACAACAAACTGGATCCACAGAATACGAAACAGACACAGTGCCAGAAGCATCACTACCATTGGCGGCACAGTCTTTCCTGTTCCACGGATGGTCCCTGCCAGAGAATGCATAATTGCCAGCAGAAAATAGAACGGACAAAAATATTTCATTGCCTGTGCGCCGTAATAAATGACTTCTTTATCACTGCTGAAAATTCCAATGATCGGTCTGGAGAAAGTCAACAGGAGGATTCCTGTCACAATTGTGTAGCAGACACTCATTGCCAGCGTTACACGCAGACCTTTCTTAATTCTGTCTGTTTTTCCTGCACCGTAGTTCTGTCCGGTAAAGGTTGTTGCTGCCATACTGAAGCTCATGACCGGAAGAATATTGAATCCGTCAATCTTCAGATATGCACCAAAACCTGCCATTGCACTGGCACCAAAGCCATTGACACCGGACTGTACCAGTACATTTGAAAAAGAGATTACCGTGTTCTGGATTGCTGTCGGCAGGCCGACCTGGATAATCCGTCCTGCCATTGTTTTATCAATAGACAGTTTCTTCAGATTTACACGGTAAATATCCGGGACTCTCACCAGAAACCACAATGCAAAAATACTGGATAACACCTGACTGATATCTGTTGCGATTGCTGCACCTTCAACTCCCATGTGCATTCCGCCAATGAGCCACAGATCCAGAAAAATATTGGAAAAGGATGCCACTGCCAGATACATCAGGGAACGTCTGGAATTACCTGCTGCATTCAGGATTCCTGCCGCCATGTTATAGATTACATTAAATACAAGTCCATAGGAATAAATCCTTAAATACAGTACTGACTGGTCCATAACTTCTTCCGGAGTTTCATCCATCGAAGGATTGCCGGTGAGAATATGATTCCCGCAATTGTGAGAACAATTCCCAGAATAAATGCAAGCATTAACGCCGTATGTACCACGCGCTGGACACCTTTCTCATCTCCGGCTCCATAAAACTGTGATACAATAACCCCGGCTCCCGCAGATGCGCCCATGCTGAATGCGATCAACAGACAGATCAGTGATGTACTCGAACCAACTGCTGCCAGTGCATTACTGCCTACAAAATTTCCTACAATAATAGAGTCCACTGTATTGTACATCTGCTGAAGCAGATTTCCCAGTATCAGTGGAATCGAAAACAGAAGAATCTGCTTCCAGATGGTTCCTTCTGTCATAGTTTTTGCCGGCTTTGGCTTCATTGCCATGCTACGGCTTTTCTCATTTACTGCCACTATTCTTCCCCCTCATCCATTTTTACACATATTCATTATAAAATATTTCTATTAAAAATCAAGACAACATCACCTGAAAGAAGCTCCTCTGACAATAAAGAAACAAACAGGATCATTCTGAAGCTTACATATACTCAACTCCATAATGATCCTGTTTCTATTTTCACTTTTATTTACTTATTCGCTATGTTTTACCCACAAAAAACGAAATAATCAAATCAGATACCATTTAATCTCATTTGCCTCCAGATATAACTGGAAGCTGCTTCCGTCGCCTCTGTAGACAACAGTATCCTGTGGTTCATAGGTGTTGTTGACTACGCAGTATTTGCCATTTTTTACATAAGCGTGTACTTCTACATTGTAGTTGGTGGAATACCAGCAGTGCAGTTCTTCTTCTGCGGATGCGGACCAGAGGACTGCGCGGTAGAGCACACGGCTGTTCTTGAAACTGTATGGGAGTCCGCTGATATAAACTCCTCTTCCTTTGCCAAAAGTCTTTACAGCCATCTGTACTTCCTGGTCTTTCTGGATCAGGATTTCTGTTTCCGGCAATGCGAAGATGTTCTTCTTTCCTTCCCCAAAATCAATTTCTCCATCTGCATCTTTCAGGATAAAATGATCTCTGTGTTCTTCCCAGTTGTACTTGTCAGTATTCAGATTAATTCCGTGTTCTTCCTCCACTCCCAGTACATCATCCAACTGGATAAATCTGCCCTGCCACTGGTGTGCCGCAGGTTCGCCTACGCCGATAAATCCGCCGCCATTGTACACAAATTCTCTGACTGCCGTAATAACTGTTTCGTCGATCCAGTTTTCGCCGCCTGACTGGGCGGTGTCCGCATCTCCCACATTGATCACTACATCAAAGTTTTTCAGCAGTTCTTTGTCTGCTCTGATATCATCAAAGCTGATAAAAGACACATCAAACGGTGCGCCGCTTAACGCTTCGATGATTCCGAAATAGGAATAATTCTGTTTGTAATAGATTGCATGATGTACCATATGATTTCCCCAGGAACGCATTTTTCCCCAGCAGTTCAGGACTGCCACACGTTTCACGCAATAAGGGGTAGTTCCCTGAATATTATCGTATAAGGTACGGAACTCTTCACAGACTTCTTTAATATACTGTACAAAATCCGGGAACTCCAGTGCCAGTTTCAGATATCCACCGTATCCGATTCTCTGGATCGGGCTTCTAAGGATGGCTCTTCGGGCTGTTACCCAGTTTACCTTTGCCTCTTTTACAGGATCGCCGCCTTCATGGAACGTATCCGGGAAAAAGTATGGCAGGAATCTTCCTTCTGTATATTTTACATTTTTAATATCACTGAACAATCGTAAGGTTGCGCCGTTTCCAACACTTCCAACTACTGCATCCAGCCCGATACTCGCAAACTCATCCATGAACGGTTCCATACCGATCCAGTGATCTCCCATGAACATCATGGCTTCTTTTCCATATTCATGGACGATATCTACCATCTCTTTGGCAAGTTTGGCTACCTCACGTCTCTGGAATGCCTGAAAATCCTTAAATTCTTTTGACGGAATTCTGTAGGTGTTATTCATATATCCCTGATCAATAATATATTCCGGACGGAAGGATAGCCCACTTCTTTTTCAAACTGCTCAAGAATATATGGACTGACAGATGCAGAATAGCCAAACCAGTCTACATATTTCTCTCTTGCAAGTTCATCAAATATAAGGGTAAACTGATGGAAAAATGTAGTGAAGCGCACAACATCCACATATTCATGGGTATCCAGGAATCTGCGCAGACGTTCCAGGGAATAAGCTTTTGTTTTTGGCTGTCGCACATCAAATGTGATCTGTGGCTCTACATCTTTCCAGTCATTTACTACTGCATTGTACATGTGTACCGGATCCCACATGATATATGCCAGGAAACTTACAGTGTATTCATGAAACAGCTTTGCAGCTCTGATCACTACATTACCGGTTTCTTCATCATAGCTCCACAGCTCTGTTGATACCGGTTCCCCGGTAGTACGGTCTATAACTTCCCACCATCTGTAGATATCATCTCTTGTATTCACTGCCAGCATATCCGGATATAAATGATCCATCAGGTGGATTTCCAGCTTCTCCTCCGTTGCTGTATGGAAGGATGTCATGATATACATCTGCTGGATTTCCTCAGGATGTGCTTTTGCCCATTCATTATCCTTACGGGTTGTATAATAGGTTGCATATATCTTGGAGCCAGTATCTTTTAATTCCTTCGGAAATTCTGTTCCGTCACAGTCACGAATCGCATCTGCACCCCATTCATCCAGTATCTCCAGTGTCTGTGGCACTACATCCAGATTGGTTGGTATTGTTACACGACCTTTTTTCATTGTTGTTTGTCTCCTCTCTCTGTATAAACCTGTCTAGGCGTTTGCGAAACGCCACAAGCCGCATAAATACGGCATTTTTTGTTACCTATAAACAAATAACTCCTCACCGGATATGGTATAATAGAGTTGACTAAAAACTATAA
>NZ_QUDO01000048.1 GCF_003477525.1 Ruminococcus sp. AF41-9 | reverse complement strand
AAGAACCTTCGTGCCTATCCTGGTGTAGAACGCGGCTCACAGGAATGGGAGGATACTTACAAGATCCGTGTAAATGTTGAAAAGTCAATCAACCATTTCAAAGATAGTTTCTGCATTGCGGATCGTAAGACCCAGAATGAGAAAACGCTTCATGCTGATTTACTTCTTGCTGGAATTACCCAGCTTGTTACTGTGCTTGTCGCTGATAAGATCCATCAGTATCAATACATTCGGAGTTTGAAGCCTTTGATTGCCTGATTATTAATATGCATATAATCTTTTCTTCGCAGTTTATCTGGGAAGTCTTTTAGTTATGTCTAAATTTAGAAGCACCTATTTTTCATCTTAAGAATCCTGCGTTGCAGGATTCTTACCGCTTTTTAATCAGGATTGCGAACATGTTTCGCAATTACCTAACAAACATAAGTTCTCGGTTGCGTATCAGAAGAAGCACATGGTATAATCTTCTTGCGTGTAGGTATATCATGGCTTCGGTCTGATAGAACCTTTGGCGGTTTCTTCGGAAGCCGCCTTTTTAATTTGCCGCAGTTCTTGTTACGGCTTTTACATTTCCTCTATCCCTCAAATCACGACCTTCATTAGCTTCCATAAACATTTCCAGAATATCGGTTTTAATCAGGACTTTGCGACCAACCTTTAATACTGGAAGTTTCTTCAATTCTACAAGCTGTCTTAAGGTATTTCTGCCGATTCCCGTATAGTCAGCAGCTTCTTCGATGGATAATGCAATTTTTCTTTGCGTCATATAATCACCTCCTTATAAATTGCATTATGCAATTCTTGTGATGTAAGTATATCCTTTTCATATCTTTTTGTCAAGCGTTACGAAATATCAAAAACAAACTTTATGTTGCATATTGCAATTTTGGAAAAACAATGCTATAATTCATACATACCGAAAAAGGAGGCAGTCAGCATGAAAGATAAAGAACTACGCAAGCTGATAGGCAGCAGAGTAAAACAGCGCCGTCTGGAATTGAATCTGACACAGCCTTATGTCGCAGAAAAGATGGGGGTTACCGCTTCTACAATCCTGCGTTATGAGAATGGTTCGATTGACAATACGAAAAAAATGGTGCTGGAAGGTCTTTCGGAAGCACTCCATGTATCTGTGGAATGGCTCAAAGGGGAAACAGATGAATATGAAACCGACATTACGGATAAGAGAGAGTTACAGATTCGTGATGCGATGGGAGATATTCTGGAACAGTTACCGCTTGCCCTTACCAAAGAAGAAGATGCTTTTTCAAAAGATTTATTACTGCTGATGTTAAAACAATATGGTCTGTTTTTGGATTCCTTCCAGTTCGCCTGCAAAAATTTCAAGGGGAATGCTGGTCAGACGGATATTGCCAAAACAATAGGGTTTGAATCGAATGAGGAATATAATGAGATTATGTTCTTAAGGGAAATCACTCCTACCATCAATGCTCTTAATGAGATGGCAGACGTTGTAAGGCTCTATTCCAAGAAACCAAAAACAGCAGAACAAAGGCTTGCAAATCTTTTATCAGAAGTCTTATACGAAGATTCCGAATCGGTATAGTAAGACAACCGGAGTTATGATATACTTACACGCACGAAGCATTTCATCAGTTCCGATTGTCTAATATCGAAAGGAGATATACGATTATGGCAAAAGGATCTGTAAGAAAAAAAGGAAAGAAATGGTACTACCGCTTCTATGTAGAGGACGCAAGCGGCAATCTTGTTCAAAAAGAATGCGTTGGAACAGAAAGCAAAAGTGAAACTGAAAAGCTGCTCCGTCAGGCAATGGATGATTATGAAAAAAAGAAATTTGTTGCCAAAGCGGAAAATCTCACAGTCGGACAACTTCTGGATGTGTGGGCAGAGGAGGAATTAAAAACAGGTACGCTCAGCAATGGTACTGTGGAGAATTACCTCGGAACAATCCGAAATATCAAGAAACACCCATTGGCAGAACGGAAATTAAAAAATGTAACCTCTGAGCATTTGCAATCCTTCTTTGATTTGCTTTCCTTTGGGGGAGTTCATCCCGATGGAAAAGAGAAAAAGGGTTACAGCAAAGATTACATCCATTCTTTTTCCGCAGTCATGCAGCAGTCCTTCCGCTTTGCAGTATTTCCAAAACAGTATATTACGTTCAATCCCATGCAGTATATTAAACTGCGGTATCAGACGGACGAAGTTGATTTGTTTTCGGATGAGGACATGGACGGAAATATCCAACCAATTTCACGAGAAGATTATGAAAGACTGCTTACGTATCTTCAAAAAAAGAACCCAGCCGCAATACTTCCAATCCAGATAGCCTATTATGCCGGGCTTCGTATTGGAGAAGCCTGTGGTTTGGCATGGCAGGACGTAAATCTGGAAGAACAATGCCTTACCATAAGACGCAGCATCCGATATGATGGCTCAAAACGCAAATATATCATCGGACCAACCAAGCGGAAAAAAGTGAGGATTGTTGATTTTGGAGATACGCTGGTAGAGATTTTCCGTAATGCCCGGAAAGAGCAGTTAAAAAATCGAATGCAGTATGGAGAACTTTATCACACGAACTACTACAAAGAGGTCAAAGAGAAAAACAGAGTGTACTACGAGTATTATTGCTTAGACAGAACAGAGGAAGTCCCGGCAGATTATAAAGAAATTTCTTTCGTCTGCTTAAGACCTGATGGCTGTCTGGAACTTCCGACTACTTTGGGAACGGTATGCAGAAAGGTAGCAAAAACATTAGAGGGATTTGAAGGCTTTCATTTCCACCAGTTACGTCACACCTATGCAAGCAACCTTTTAGCAAATGGAGCTGCCCCAAAAGATGTGCAGGAATTGTTAGGACACTCAGATGTCAGTACCACAATGAACGTCTATGCTCACTCCACAAGAGATGCGAAACGAAAATCGGTTCGGCTTCTTGATAAAGTGGTAGGCAATGACTAAAAAATTTCCCTTATTTCCCTTGTGATTATCTCATAAGGGCAAAAATAAGGGAAACTACATATCATTTCACTAATGGACAGGCGGGAAAGCCTATAAAATGGGGAAAGTTAGAGAGATAATTATATAAATTCAAGTTTTTGAAACTGAGGAATTTGAATTTGGAGGATTGAATTATGTGGAATGAATTAGGCATAAGCGGAGGAACCGCAATTGTTATTTTGATAGCACTATATTTTGTCATTAAGTGGGCTGTGAAGAATGGTGTGAAAGAAGCATATAAGGATATTACCGGAAAGAAACCTGTTGAAGATGAAAAAAATGAAAAAGAGCTAGAAGGACTGGTAAATGATTCACAAGACGCAAAAATTTAATATGAAATCTGAACGTAGAGCGTATAGAGAAATCTATGCGTTCTATTTTTTTGCTTATTTTTGAAAAAAGTGATTAAAAAACTATTGACATTTTGTTGAGGCTGTAAAAAATCTTGTGTCTTTGGAAAGTGAATCTTTCTGATAAGAAATAGATATGTAAGGTTTTGCTGTCGAATTTATAATTCTGTTGTTGTCGAATCTATCTTTCTATTTACAGTATAACCATCTGATAAGATTTTATACATCCGTTTTGATTTTTTTGCATGACAAATAAGACATTGTATTGATTGCTTTTTTCGTGGGCACTGCCCACACCCGACCTCTGGAATAGAGTAGGGAAATTCTGGCAATAATACAAATGCCGACGGAATAGAAAGGAAGCGGGAATGGTCAGCTTTGGAGCAAATCCATTCCTGCTTTTCTTTTCTCTACAGATAGTTGGTAAGCCGTTCTCCATACAAGACAATCAACTAATTCAACACCTGATCCCAGTTCCGATATCTCTGTGTCCATTTCCTGACTACGTTTTCGCTGGCAAGATACAGCATCTTTTCCAGTGCTGTATCGCTTGGAAATACACTCTTGGTTTTTGTGACTTTCCGGTATTGACGGTTCAATCCCTCTATGATGTTGGTTGTGTACATAATACGTCTGATATCATTTGAAAACTGGAAAAAGGAACTTACATCTTCCCAATTATTTTCCCAGTTGCTGATAGCATAGGGATATTTCTTTCCCCATTTCTCCTTAATGTTCTCCAGTTCTGATAAAGCTGCTGTTTCATTCGGAGCATTATATACTGCTTTGAAATCTGAGGAAAACTTTTTCAGATCATTATAGTTCACATACTTGAAAGAATTACGCAGCATATGGATGACGCATCTCTGGATCTCTGCCTGCGGATAGACTGCCTGTATAGCTTCTTTAAAGCCGGGAAGCCCATCTACACAGAAGAAAAGTACATCCTTTACTCCGCGGTTCTTCAGATCATTGAGCATTCCAAGCCAGAACTTGCTGGTTTCATTGGCTCCTACTGTGATGCTGAGGGTATCTTTATACCCTTCCACTGTAACACCGAGAACAACATAAGCAGCACGGCTTAAGATCCTGCCATCCTCCCGGACTTTGTAATGAATACAGTCCATAAAGACAAACGGATAAACCGGATTCAGAGGACGTGACTGCCACTCCTTGACCTGAGGAAGGATCTTATCGGTGATATTGCTGACCATTTCTGCCGATAATTCAATTCCATAGAGATCCTGAAGCTGGTCATGAATGTCACGTGTACTCATACCACGTGCATATAAAGAGATCACTTTTTCTTCAATTCCAGAAATATCCCTCTGATATTTAGGAATCAGCTTCGGTTCAAACTCCCCATTACGGTCTCTTGGTACATCAATTTGGAATTCACCGTACTGGCTTTTTAAGTTCTTTGTGGAATGACCATTTCTTTTGTTGTCTGTCTGCAGATCTCCCTTATGATTTTTTTCATAACCGAGAGTTGCATCCAACTCTGCCTCCATCAGCTCCTGCAGAATATCTTTGAAACTGTCTTTCAGAAGCGTGTATACATCTGCAACGCTACTAATGTTGTTTTCTGAGATAATCTGTCGAATTTGTTCCTTTGCAACTGCCATAAAATACTCCTTTTCGATAAGAATTGTCATATCTAAATTCTTACCAAAAAGGAGCCATTTTTTACCAGAAACACAAACTATTTTACACTACCATTTTGTTACTGGAGTTTTAAATTTCAGTTTTTTTATTTTTCTACAGATACGAATGTTTCTGTATCGCCGATTGCTGCTGTATAAGAACCAACCTCAACACCTGTAAGTTCTTCGAACTGTGTAGTTTTCATAAGAACGTTCAGCATATTGATGGATGCTTTCTGCAGGTCTGCCAGTGACAAAGTATTGTAGTCTTCTCCGCCGAGCATGTTTGTACCAACAGCGATTGCGTGATCTTTGTAGTCTTCTGCATAGTGTGTTCCGTCGTCCATAGATGCCTGAGACAGCATGTAAGTGATTGTTACAGTACCGTCATCATTTGTTTCATAGGAAGCGGTTCCTTCTTCTGCAAGAGATTCGATCATTTCTTTTACAGTTACAGTTTCGATTTCGTTATCTACTAATTTCGGAATTTCTGTATTGTTAAAGCTGTCTTCTGTTGCAACAACTTCATATGCAGTTCCGTTTGCATCCAGTTTGTAATCGCCCCAGTCTGTGCTTACGCTGTTCCAGATCCATGTACCAAATGTCATGGAGTGAGCAATTGTAGACGGGAAGCCACCTTCTGTTGCAATGCCATCATCGCCGCGTACGATAGTAGGTTCTACATCACCAATATAAGCGATCAGGTTGTCAGTTACGCTGTTACCAGGCATGATCAGGTCATTACCGGAATGCATAGCCTGTGAATCGGACATACCGCCGGATCCGCCCCAGTCTGTCATAACGATACCTTCGAATCCCCACTCAGTACGAAGGATATTCTCTAACAGTTCATAGTCGTTTGCAGTCGGAACACTGTTTACCATACCATAAGTACTCATCATACCCATCGGATTGGACATCTTGACAGCAGTCTCGAACTGTTTCAGATAGATTTCACGGAATGCACGCTCAGATACAACGTCGTTCTGGCTGTTACGGCTGTTTTCCTGATCATTTCCTGCGAAATGTTTGAAGGTAACGCCAACACCCTTGTTGCTCTGTACGCCTAATGCTTCGCTTCCACCAGTTAATCCGGCTACAAGCGGATCTTCTGAATAGTATTCAAAGTTACGTCCACAAAGCGGATTTCTGTGGATGTTCATACCAGGTGCAAGCCACTGGGAGATACCATACTGTGCCATTTCCTGGCCAACATTTTCACCCATTGTATATGCAAGATCAGTGTTCCATGTCTGTGCGATCATGATACCAACCGGATATGCGGTGCAGTACTGATAGTACTCGTTTCCGTCCAGACCTGTGTAAGACTGGGAGATACGAAGACCGGCAGGTCCGTCAGCATTTGTCATAGCCGGGATGCCTTTTGTAGCGGAGTACAGACCAACTGTCTGTCCGGCCTGACCATCTACATAGTTTTCATTTGTATAATCAACAACATCCTGGCCGGCATCTGCTGTGCTAGGTGAAGTTCCACCGGAAGACTGTCCATTTGCGTTCGGAGATTTGCTTCCACCTTCTACCAGGTCAGACATCTGTGTTACAGTAAGTCCGGATACATACTGTTCAATTGTAATTGTTCCGTCTGCAACATCTTTCAGAGTAGCATTGCTGTAATCAGCCATTTCTTCTGGTTTTTCTGTTGTTTCGTTTCCATCTTTATCAAAGTAAACATGATTGATGTTGTATTCTTTTTCCAGAGCGAAGTCATAAGCGGTTGTTCCTGCTGTATCTTCATCTGTGGTAGCGGATACATAAACAGTTGTGTCACCGCTTCCGTCAACACCTTTTTCTTCATAAGGATTCTCAGTTACAAAGTCTGCTGCTGCAAGGCTGATCTGTGTTGCGCCTTCTGTAGACGGGCTTTCAAGACCTTTGCCGGAAGCTCCCTGCTCTTTGAATTCTTCTGCAAGTTTATCAAAGTTGCTTACGTTTTCTTCTACTGTAAGGTCGTCATATTCACCTGAAGAACCACCCGGATATTTGCCATCACGGTCGATTGACATGTTGTTCTTGAGCTGTTCTGTAACTGCTTCTTCATCCAGGTTAAGAACTGCTGCAGGTGTTGTATTTCTGGAGCTGTTACCTACGCGGATTACATAATCGCCGGCTTCCATGATATAAGCGGCTTTGTCTTCTGAGTAAGAGGACATTTCACTTGTATTGAAGCTGATTGTCATTGTCTGGCTTTCACCTGGTGCAATCTCATCTGTCTTTCCGTATGCTGCAAGTTCCTGATACGGTTTGTCCAGAGTGCCTTCCGGTGCGGAGAAGTAAACCTGTACAACTTCTTTACCGGCTCTGTCGCCTGTGTTTGATACAGGCGATCACAGAATTCTGTACACGCAAATAAATGAAAAAAACTCTGTCAGGGCTATTGAAATGGACATTTACATGTAGTATAATCAGACACAGATAAAAGAAAATTCTTCGGGGTTGGGTGCTCGGCACGGCTTACGGCCTGATCGAAATTCCCTACCGGCGGTTATAGTCCGCGACCCGCGCAAGGCGGCTGATTTGGTGAAATTCCAAAACCGACAGTATAGTCTGGATGAGAGAAGAACACGCGATATTTTTACCATACGTGCTCAGTACCCCGGATAAGTAATCCGGGGTTTTTTATGTTATGGAAATGGATTTCATTTTTCCTTACATAAAGAAGCTTGTGGAATTTTCTTTTAAACAGGATATGAGACATATCCGTAAAGAATAATTTCAAAGGAGAGAAACAGTATGAGTGAACAGGTATTAAGAAACGGAAACGTAATGGCAAGGAGCAAAACCAGAACGATCACACAGGTGGCCATGCTTGGCGCGATCGCCGGGATTCTGATGAATCTGGAGTTTCCAATTCCCTTCCTGGCACCGACCTTCTATCAGCTGGATTTCTCAGAAATCCCGGTACTGATCGGTTCTTTCGCGATGGGACCGGTAGCAGGCGTACTGATCGAACTGGTAAAGATTCTGGTGCATCTGGTATCCAAGGGAAGCATGACAGCAGGTGTCGGTGATGTGGCGAACTTCATTTTCGGATGTACTTTTGCAGTTCCGGCAGGACTGATCTACCGTTACAAATCCATTAAGAGCAGAAAACATGCAGTGATCGGAATGGCAGTGGGAACAGTTCTGACAGCAGTTGTAGCATGCTTTATCAATGCTTTCGTTTTACTTCCGGCCTATGGTAAGGCTTTCGGAATGCCGATCGAAGCATTTATCGAAATGGGAAGCGCAGTAAACAGCTCCGTAAACAATCTGCTGACATTTGCAGCGATCATCATCTTCCCGTTCAATATATTTAAATATGCACTGACATCCCTGGTTGTATTCTTTATTTACAAAAGAATCCGTGTGGTTCTTAAAGGGGACTGAGAAATCATAAAATCAAATGTGAAGAGTGAAAAACGGCCGCAGGATAAAAAACTGCGGCTGTTTTTTTCTGCCCGAATCCGAGGAAAATTCTGCAAAATAATTTCCGAAATTTCCAGATAGGCTTAAAAAAGACAGGATAATATGGTAAGATAAAACAGACGGCGCAGATATCATAGAACTGTTATAGAGCGTGAAGGAAAAAATGGAAAGGAAGCAAAAACAATGGGACAGATACACGACATTGAGAAACTGACAGACTGTAGATTTTTAAATTTATATCATTTAAATGCAACCAGTGTTCACAACACTCCGGTGTCATATTTTGTGGCATCCCGTGCAGAGAGCATTGACAAATTAAAAATCAAAACAGGCAAAAACACCCCGGACGGTGTGATCATTTACAGTCTCTATGGAGAAAAGAGAGACAAAGTTGTGCTGGTGCGTCAGTACAGATATACAATTGGCGGATATATCTACGAATTTCCGGCAGGTCTGGTAGAACCAAACGAAGAATTTCATGAAGGTGCAGTGAGAGAAATGCATGAAGAAACAGGTCTGAAATTCACACCTCTGAAAGTAGATCCTGCATTTGAAAAACCATACTTTACAACAATCGGAATGACAGATGAATCCTGCGCTGCTGTATACGGATATGCAGAAGGCGAGATCAGCAAGGAGGCACAGGAAGACTCCGAAGAAATCGAAGTGGTACTTGCTGACAGAGAAGAAGTAAAAAGAATCCTGAAAGAGGAAAATGTAGCGATCATGTGTGCATATCAGCTCATGCATTTCCTTCAGGATGAAGAACCGTTTGCATTTTTAAAAAAAGAACTGTAATAAATTTGCAGGAAATAATCAGGAGGATTTTTACAGATGGCAAAATGGCAGAGAAGCTTTTTCCAGCCGGTACTTCCGCTGGGAGAAGACGGACGAAAAGTAACAGGAAGTAAAGAACACATTGCACTTTCCAGAATGGCAGCAGGAGAGGGAATGGTTCTTCTGAAAAACGAGAAAGACACCCTTCCACTTCAGAATGGAACAAAAGTAGCACTTTTCGGAAAGGGTACCGTTGACTATGTAAAAGGCGGCGGCGGAAGTGGCGATGTAACTGTAGAATACATCCGCAACCTTTACGAAGGAATGAAAATCAAAGAGGACGAAGGAAAAGTAGAAGTCTTTGATAAACTTGCAAAGTATTATGAAGAGGATATTCAGAAACAGTATGCAGACGGTGCAGTTCCGGGAATGACGATCGAGCCGGAACTTCCGGATGACCTTCTGAAGGAAGCCAGAGAATACACAGACACTGCGATCATCACAATCTGCCGTTTTTCCGGTGAGGGATGGGACAGAAAATGCGAAGCTGCACAGGATGGCTATGTTCTGGACGGCGATGAGAAAAGAAACTCCGACCTGTCTGCAAAAATCTTCGAGGACGGTGATTTCTGCCTGACCAATGCAGAGAATGCCATGGTAGAAAAAGTAAAGAAAGCATTTCCACATGTGATCGTAGTCATGAATGTGGGCGGTATCGTAGATACCAAATGGTTCAAAGACTGTGAAGAAATCCAGTCTGTTCTGATGGCATGGCAGGGTGGCATGGAAGGTGGTCTTGCAACCGCAGATATCCTCTGCGGAGATGTCAATCCATCCGGTAAATTATCTGATACCTATGCAAAGGATCTGGAAGATTATCCGTCCACAGCAAACTTCCATGAGTCTGCATTTTATGTAGATTACACTGAAGATATTTATGTAGGATACCGCTACTTTGAGACAATCCCGGGAGCAGCAGAGAAGGTAAATTATCCATTTGGATATGGACTTTCCTATACAGATTTCGGCTGGAAAGTAACCGGAGCTTCCGAAGAAAACGGTGTCATCACAGTCCTTGCGGAAGTTACAAATACAGGAAAAACAGCAGGAAAAGAAGTCATCCAGCTCTATTACGGAGCTCCGCAGGGTAAACTTGGCAAACCTGCGAAAGTACTGGGTGCATTTAAGAAAACCAGCCTTCTTCAGCCAGGAGAACGCCAGATCCTTACTCTGAAACTTCCTGTAAATCAGATGGCATCTTATGATGATCTGGGCAAAGTATGCAAGTCTGCCTATGTTCTGGAAGCAGGAGAATATGTGATCTATGTCGGCACAAACGTAAGAGATGCAGCGAAGATCGACTTTACATATGAAGTAAAAGAAAACACCGTTACCGAGCAGTTAAGCGAAAAAGCAGCTCCGTATCATCTGCCGAAACGTATGCTCGCAGACGGTTCCTACGAGGAACTTCCACAGCGCGAATATGTGGAAGAAGAGGGACTTCCAAGACAGGATAAATACGCAATCGGACTTCCATGCCCGGACAGAAGAATGGAAAAAGGAATCGATTTCCTTGATTTTATTGAACCGAAAGGAGTCCGTTTTGAAGATGTGGCAGACGGCAAGATGACGCTGGATGAATTTATGGATCTCCTGACACTGGATGAATGCATCAATCTTCTTGGCGGTCAGCCAAATACAGGATGTGCAGATACCTTTGGAATGGGAAATATCCCGAAATACTGGGTACCGAACGTCATGACAGCAGACGGACCTGCCGGTCTTCGTATCCGCCCATGGGCAGGAGTAAAGACAACCGCATGGCCATGTGCAACGCTTCTTGCAAGCACCTGGGATGAAGAACTGGTAGAAAAAGTCGGCAAAGCCGGTGCGGAAGAAGTAAAAGAAAATAACATCAGCATCTGGCTGACACCAGCCTGCAACATTCACAGAAGCCCGCTCTGCGGCCGTAACTTCGAATATTATTCCGAAGACCCGTACCTTGCAGGAAAGACCGGAGCAGCTATGGTACGAGGCATTCAGTCCCAGCATATCGGAGCAAGTGTGAAGCATTTTGCAGCGAATAACAAAGAGACAAACCGTAAGGATTCCGACTCCAGAGTATCCGAGAGAGCACTCCGTGAAATCTATCTGAAACAGTTTGAGATCATTGTAAAAGAGGCACATCCATACACCATCATGTCCTCTTATAACCTGCTCAATGGCATCCATACTTCTGAACATAAAGAACTCCTGACAGGCATTCTCCGTGACGAATGGGGATTTGACGGACTGGTTACCACAGACTGGTGGACCTTCGGAGAACACTACCGTGAGACAAAAGCCGGAAATGATATCAAGATGGCAGCCGGATATCCGGACCGTGTAAAAGAAGCTTATGAGAAAGGCTTTATCACAGAAGAAGAGATCCGTCTCAGTGCAAAAAGAATCCTGAGCGTGATCCTGAGAATCGACTGATGAGTACACTGAATATCCTGATCACTCAGCTTGGAATGTTTGTCATCTATATTCTCGCAGGGATCATTCTGATCCGTACACATGTACTGAACAGAGAAAATATGGAAGTCGTTTCCAGGCTGGTGATCAAACTGGCTCTGCCGGTTATGATTTTTACAAACACAGTAAATGGAGTGGATAAGGAAATGCTTTTCCACTCCTTATCCATTCTGGGGATTGCGTTTTTTATGTACCTCTGTCTGTTTGGACTGAGTTTCCTGTCAGGAAAGCTGCTACATCTGCACGGGGACCATCAGCAGCTCTATTCTGCCATGAGTGCATTTGGAAACATCGGATTTATGGGAATCCCGATCGTCACAAGCATTTTTCCGGAAAGAGGAATGCTTTATATTTCTGTGTTTACCATGATCGACCAGCTAATGCTGTGGACAGTCGGGGTAAGACTCACCTCGAAAGCAGGAAATACAGTGGAAAAAAACTTCCGGATTCAGTCATCAGGTGGACAACCTGAATCAGATAAAAAGACGACAGTATCCGGGCAGTCAGCAGCAAATGGAGCATCGGATAAACATAGCAGTTTCAATTTCAGAAAGCTGGTAAATCCTGTTACAGCTGCCATTGTGCTGGCACTGATTTTTATTCTTACAGGAATCCACCTGCCGGAAATACTGAACACTGCATTTTCGAAATCGGAGCAACAGCCACTCCTCTGGCGATGATCTATCTTGGCGGTGTATTTGCCTGCATGGATGTAAAAAAATATATCCTGAAGTTGGATTATTACGGGATCGTAGCGATCAAAATGCTGATTTTCCCGGTGATCTTTTATATCATCCTCGGATTCCTTCCAATCTCAGCAGAAATCCGCATGACCATGACACTCACATCCGCAATGCCGGTCATGTCCTCAGTGGTTATGATGGCAAACGCATACGGCACAGACGGCGATTACGCTATGGGAGGCATCCTGGTGACAACTGTCTGTTCAATCGTGACGCTGCCACTGGTTTACTGGATTTTACAATTTATATAGGAGCAAAAAAGAATGAACGAGCGTAAACAGAGTTTGCGAAATGAAATTATCCGTCTGGCACTGCCGATGGCACTTCAGCAGTTCATGACCGCACTTGTAGGAGCCTGCGATGCGATCATGCTGGGAAAATTGAGCCAGAATGCAATGTCAGCAGTCTCATTGGCAACACAGGTAACCTTTGTATTCAACCTGTTTATGTATGCATTTGTAACAGGCGAGAACATGTTCGTAGCGCAGTACTATGGAAAAGGTGATTATAAAGGAATTTCCAAAATCTTCAGCCTTGTAACCAAGGCATGCGGAGTTGTTGCAGTTATATTTCTCATTGGAACCTTCTTCTTTCCACGGCAGATCATGGCAGTCCTGACGAATGAAGAAGAACTGATCACATTGGGAAGCGAATACCTCAGAGTAATCGGAATTTCCTATTTACTTTCTTCCATTGCACAGACATTTCTGGCAATCATGAAGAACTGTAATGCAGTAAATGTAAGTACCCTGATCAACAGTGTGATGGTGATTCTCAATATTATTTTAAATGCAGTTTTCATTTTCGGACTGTTCGGATGTCCGGAAATGGGAATCCGCGGAGCAGCTGTTGCTACGGTTCTTGCGACTGTTGTACAGGTTGTATGGAGTGTCGGATATGTGTTAGGCAGGATTCAATCTGTGAAGCTGAATCTGCACAGATGCGAGAGAGAAATCACTTCTCATTTCTGGCAGAAAGCGATTCCGCTGCTGATCAACAACCTGGCATGGGGAATCGGATTTTCCATGTATTCTGTAGTTATGGGACACCTCGGAACCGATGCAGTTGCGGCAAACGGAATCGCAAATATTTCCAAGAACCTGATCGTATGCTTCTGTCTTGGACTGGGAAATGCAGGAAGCATCATCGTAGGGAACCGTCTCGGAGCAAACCGCCTGGAAGAGGCAAAAGAAGCAGGAGGACTTCTGACAAGAACTGCGATCATCGCCGGAATCCTGTCAGGTCTGGTTCTGATCATTTTGTCTCCATTTATCACCCGAATGGTAGACCTGACCCCGACAGCCTGTGGATATTTACAGAAAATGCTGCTGATCTGTTCCTACTACATAGCCGGAAAATCAGTCAACTGCATGACTATTGGCGGCATCTTTGCAGCAGGTGGAGACTCAAAGTTTGGAATGCTGTGTGACTCCATAACCCTGTGGTGCATCACCGTTCCGCTGGGATGCATCTGCGCATTTATCCTGAAACTGCCGGTCATGGTCGTCTACTTCGTACTCAACCTGGACGAGATCATTAAACTGCCGGTGGTTTATAAGCATTATAAGAAGTATAAATGGATTAAAAACCTTACATAAAACATGAGATAAAAATGATATGAAACCTTACGTGAAAAGAAACTTCTTCATTTCCGAACTGAGAAACAGAAGTTTCTTTTTCTCTATTTGTAAAGATTTCCTGAGAGACGATACAAAATTATTTTTATCATCAGCATTGTAAATTTATTGCGGATTATACTGCAAAGTGGTGGACAAATCTGTAAAGTGTTTTCTTCTTGACTTAAAGCAATGTTTAAGGCTTATACTTCCTGTAGAAGATAATGATAAAATCATGCAATAAAGGGCAAGCCCCCACCCTCTGCTGAACTGTCTTAAATGCATTATTTACGAGGATTGCTATAAATCAGGGAAGTTCCCCGGTTTAACTGTGAATGCCTGCTTAAAAGGAATTCTTGTACAAACCTCCAAACTGATGTAAGATAAGATTACTCAGTTTGGAGGTTTTATTATTTATGTGGAACGAAATAAAAGATTTCACTGCGCCGGAACTGGATGTATATGCCAGAACATCCGAAGTGCAGCTTTTAAGATACTATGAACCGGAACCGGGAATCTTCATTGCAGAGAGCCCGAAAGTAATTGAACGAGCCCTGAATGCAGGATACCAGCCAATCTCTTTTCTGGTAGAACACAGAGATCTGGAAGGGGAAGCAAAGGAACTGCTGAAGCACTTTCCGGAAGTTCCGGTCTATACCGCAGAATATGAGATTCTGGTTCAGCTTACAGGATTTGCACTTACAAGAGGAATGCTCTGTGCAATGCGGAGAAATCAACTTCTGTCAGTGGAAGAAATATGCAGAGATGCCAGTAGGATAGCAATACTTGAAAATGTGGTAAATCCGACCAATATCGGAGCCATTTTCCGCTCGGCAGCAGCACTCCATATGGATGCAGTGCTTTTAACCAGCGGATGCAGCGACCCACTCTATCGCCGCGCAGCCAGAGTCAGCATGGGAACCGTATTCCAGATTCCATGGACATACTTTGACAAAAAATCTGTCTGGCCGCAGGATGGAATGCAGACTTTGCGAAAACTCGGATTCAAAACAGCCGCAATGGCTCTGCGTGACGACTCCGTAGGAATCGATGATCAGGCACTTCAGTCAGAAGAAAAACTGGCAGTCATTCTCGGAACCGAGGGTGACGGCCTCGCATCACAGACCATCGCAGACTGCGATTATACAGTAAAAATACCAATGTCCCACGGTGTAGACTCATTGAATGTAGCTGCAGCAAGTGCAGTGGCATTCTGGGAGCTGGGACGTAGATAAGATACAGAATGTGTGTATAAACTCAGATTTTTGTAATCTGTTAGTGGATAATAGAATGCAATAAATCAGGAATGGTTTACAATTATAAATGTAAACCGTAACATATATAAAGGTTGACAATTCTTCCCGATTATGATATAAAAAGAAAGTCATAACAAACAATCACAGGGAAAGAGGAGAGTATTATTATGAGTCAGTCTTATGCAAAAAGCCCTGCCGCAGAAAGAAAATTCACAACCAGAGAAATGGTACTGGTCGGAATGTTTGCAGCAGTTCTTGCAGTAATATCACAGATTTCACTGCCAATGCCGACAGGTGTACCGATCACTATTCAGGTATTCGGCGTAGCACTTGTAGGAGCAGTCCTTGGTTCCAGACTTGGAACTACCGCAACACTGGTTTACGTTCTGTTAGGTGCCATCGGACTTCCGATCTTTGCTAACTTCTCAGGCGGAATCAGCAGTATTGTAGGAGTTACCGGAGGATATATCTGGGCATGGCCATTTATGACCTGGCTCTGCGGAATCCGTCCGAAAACAGAAAACAAGACAAAGAACCTTGCAATCTCAATCGGATTTGCCCTGATCGGACTTCTGATCGTTGAGACTATCGGTGGTTTACAGTGGCATTTTGTCGGAGGTTCCATGAGCATTCCGGCAATCGCAGTATATTCCTTAACAGCATTTATTCCAAAGGACATTGTGATCACAGTTCTTGCAGTCCTGATCGCAATCCCGATTCGAAAAGGAATCAACAATGCAGGAAACCGCTGATAACAGTAATCCTTCAAAGCGTTCAAAGAACAGGCTGCCGAAAGACAAACTGCCAAAGCAGGAAAACATAAAGATCCACGGAATCGGACTTGATAAAGCAGGTCGGTGCACACATTATCACACACAGCTTGACATAGCCGCACTGCTCTGCGCGAAATGCAGAAAATATTATGCATGCTATTCCTGCCATGATGAACTGGAGGATCATCCATTTGCTGCAACAACACCGGAAGAAACTTATCCTGTCTTATGTGGAAACTGTGGCAGGAAACTAACTCTTCAGGAATATAAAAAAGGCAGATGCCCTTACTGTCACGCAGGATTTAATCCAAAGTGCAGTCTACATGAGAATATTTATTTCTGCTGTACCAATGCAGAGAATACGAAATAACAGAACCGGTCTCCGGAAAGTCAGGAAATGCAGAACCCTGATTTTCCGGAGTTTTTTGATTTGTATGGTCAGCATAAGTCTGGCAGTCAGGAAACATGCTGCAGAGCCGGATGAACCAGATCAGCAGATTTTACATAAAGAACTATGGTATAACCGAAATACATTTGCTATAATTAATACAATATTGCGAACAGAACAGAAATAAAAAACGGTCAGTTATGGGAGAGAAAATGCTTTCAGATAAAAGACCGGAAGTAAAAACGAGGTAATCCATGCAAGAGAAAACAAAAAGTGTATTAACCACACACTGCTATCTGGAAAAAGACGGCAGTTATCTTATGCTTCACAGAATATCAAAGAAACATGACGTAAATAAAAATAAATGGATCGGTGTAGGCGGGCACTTCGAAGAGGGGGAAAGCCCGGAAGAATGCCTTTGTCGGGAAGTTTATGAGGAAACCGGCTATCAGCTTATTTCCTGGAAATTCAGAGGAATTGTCACATTTACACAGGAAGGGTATGGCACCGAATATATGTGCCTGTATACTTCGGATGAATTTACCGGCACTCAGAAAGAATGTGATGAGGGCAAACTGGAATGGATTCCAAAAGAAAAGCTGGGAGACCTAAACATGTGGCCTGGAGACCGCATTTTTAATAAGTTGATCAGAGAAGATGCACCTTTCTTTTCCCTGAAACTCAGCTATCAGGGAGATGAACTGACGGAAGTGGTGTTAAACGGTAAAAAACAGATTCCGGATTCTGCCAAAGCGGCAGAATGACTGATCAGATGACGGACTTAAAATAAAATCGGGGAAGACGTATGAATCAGAACACAAATAATACTCAGACAATAGAAGATGTATGTGAATTTCTCAATGAACAGATGCAGTTTTTTGAGCAGACAGCAGAAGTGCAGCGCGCCATCGACAACCTGATGGAAGGGATAACCCTGTATTTTAATGCAGAAGCGACATTGCTTTACAAGAAAAATGAAGACAGATACACACTGGGAAACCCGGACGAAGAAATCCGAAAGAAAGCAATGCAGATCGCAGAGAAATCCATAGAACTTGCGGTTGACCTGGGTGTGCGTACAGGTGTATGACCGTTCAGGAGAAATGGAGCATTCTGGCTACGGTAGCAAACTTATATTACAATTCCGAAATGACACAGAATGAAATCGCAGACAGAATGTACACATCCAGATCAAAAATCTCCAGAATGCTGAAAGAAGCAAGAGAACTCGGGATTGTAGAAATTTCCATCAAAGAACCCTGGGAACGCGATCTGGATCTGGAGAATAAAATCCAGCAGACTTACGGTGTCAAAACAGTAAGAGTCGTTTCCTCAAGAGATACCAGCAAAGAACAGATTACCAGCCGCCTGTCGGAGGTTTCCGCATATTATCTGGATTCCGTTGTAAAAGAAAAAATGGTAGTAGGAATTTCCTGGGGAAATACCCTCTACCACATTGTAAAATACATTGATGCAAACAATAAGAAAAACATTCCAATCACAGTCGTTCCAATTATGGGAGCCTCAAACGTGAAACGTCCGGAACGGGATGCCATGGATCTGGCAAAAGACCTTGCTTCCGCATACGGCGGAACTTATCAGTACATCTACGCTCCACTTTTTGTTAAAACCAAAGAACTCAAAGAAAGCCTCATCCAGGACGACACCATCAAAACTGCCCTCAGTCTGGCACAGAATGCGGATGTAATCCTTACCAGTGTCGGTTCCATCGAATACAAAACCTGGGAGAATTACCTTGGGGAAAGCACATTCCATCTGCTGGGGAGTAAAGGTGCTATTGGTCATATCGGAGGACATTTCTACGACATCAACGGAAAAGAACTTAACACCTCTTTGAACGACAGAATGATGGGAATCACCTACAATGATCTGGAAAAATGCAAAAATGTAGTCTGCATAGCCTACGGCGAAGCCAAAGCCAAACCAATCGCCGGAGCCCTTCGTGGCGGTTTTATCAACACCCTCATCATCGATTCCGCCTGCGGTGAAAAACTGCTGGAACAATAAAAAAATTCATGTTAAGATAGGAAACAGAAAAAAGGAATCAAATCATGAGGAGAACACAGATATGGAGAATATCTGGCTTGAGACGGATGCACTGGGACTTGGCGGTGTCTGGATCGGAATTGCACCAATGCAGGATCGTATGGATCTGGTTCACGATATGCTGCATCTTCCGGCAGATGTGGAAGTCTTTTCTTTGTTTGCACTGGGATATCCGGCAGAAGAAAGAGAACAGCAGAACCGTTTTGATGAGACACGAATCCACTTTATCGAACAATAAAGGAAGCAATCCATGAGCAATCTATCAGAACAGATAAAACAAAATAATGCCACAGCGTTTACCCATAGCGGAAAATTCCACGCAGACGACGTATTTTCATCAGCACTGCTGTTATACTTAAACCCGGAAATCCGTATCATCAGAGGAAACAAAGTTCCGGAAGATTTTGACGGAATTGTATTTGATATCGGCAGAGGCAGATACGACCACCATCAGAAAGACAGCCGCATCCGTGAAAACGGCATTCCATATGCCGCTTTCGGACTTCTTTGGGAGGAACTGGGAACAGAAATCCTTGGTGAAGAGCTCGCACAGAAATTCGATGAGTCCTTTGTGCAGCCATTAGACAACAACGATAATACAGGTGAAAAAAATGAACTTGCCACTCTGATTGGAAACTTCAACCCAACATGGGATGCCCAGGGTGGAAATAATGAAGCATTTTTTCAGGCAGTCAGTGTGGCAGGAATGATCCTCGAGAACAAATTCGAACGTTACCTTGGAAACGAACGCGCCGACAAACGCGTAGAGGAAATTTTAGAAGAACATCAGAAAGCCATCCTTTCCGGTGAAAAGTCGAAGGAGGAAGCCAGAATCCTGATTCTTCCTGAGTTTGTTCCATGCCAGAAACGCCTGTCAGAGACAGACATCGCATTTGTAATTTTTCCATCGAACAGAGGCGGATACTGCATCCAGCCTCAGAAGAAAGAATACTCCCTGAACTACAAATGCAGCTTCCCTGTAGAATGGCTTGGTCTGGAGAACGAAGAACTGGCTGCCGCAACCGGTTTACCCAGCGCAGGATTCTGCCACAAAGGCGGCTTCCTTATGACAACGGGAACCCTGGAAGATGCTGTAAAAGCCTGCGAGATCAGCCTTGCAGACTTCCATGAGAAACCAGTGATCGTAAACTTTGGCGGTGATGAGGACGCAGATGCACTTCTCAGTCAGATGCCGAAATTACAGTCTGCCCAAATCGTCCATATTGATTTTCCGTCAGCTCCGGATCTGGAAATTCAGGGAATTTACGGTGAAGTATCCATGGAGAAACAGGAGTGGAAAGCAGCCGTAAAAGAACAGGTTAAAAAAATTCTCAAATATAAACCGGAAGCAGTCTATGTAGGAAATCATACATTTGCGGCATATCCGGTCGTTCATATGCTGAGAAAGAAACATATTCCGGTTTTAACTATGGTAGAAAAAGACGGAAGGAACCTGCTGGTAAGAATTCCGTCAGGTTCCTGAAAATCCGGACTGCGTTTTTGTATTCATTGCCCTGCTGAGCGTTATCGGATTCATCATTTCATAAAAGAAAACACAACAAAAAGATTACCAGAACAGTCTGCTGCGGAAGTTAATTCTGCAGGCAGCCTGTTTTACGTTTAAGCGCCATAATATTTGACGCTGATTACAGGATAAGTATTGCACGGAATTTCCAGAAACAGTATAATAAACAGATAAGTATGTCGTTAAGCCATAAAACAAGAGGAAATATATATGAAAGAGAAAACGGGGGGCACGGAAAAGCTGAATATCAAAGAAACTATTACAAAAGAAACTTTCCGCAGAGGGAGTACTGAGAAAACGATCAGTACTTTAAACAGGAAAATAACACTTCTTGAGCAGGCATTTGTAGCAAATGCTGAAGTTTATTATAACATTAATCTGACCAGAAACTGTGTTCCGGGAAGAATCTACCGTACTGTTGAGGGGGAGAGACAGGATCTGAATGATCAGATGGGATTTCCGGAAAATGCAGCATTTTCAGATGTAACAGCATACTGGGGGCTCAGAGTGCCGGATGAAGAAAGGAAAGGATATGCAGATTTTCTGAGCATTCCCAGACTGCTGCAGCACTTTGAGAATGGAGAGTACCATATTGCACATAAGTACTGGACAGGCAATGCATTAGCGGACTGTATGCTTGCAGAACAGCACATCATCATGTATGAGGACGAGGAAACAGGAGATGTGCTCGGGTTCAGTTACGTCTATGATCTCACAGAGCAGTACCGTAAGGAAAAAGAAATCAAGAAGGAACTGGAAAAGAATTACAAAGAGCTTGAGAATGCACTGATCACTGCACAGCATGCGAACCATGCCAAGACCACATTCCTCAACAACATGTCCCATGACATCCGTACCCCGATGAATGCAATCATAGGTTTTACCTCTCTGGCAGCCTCCCACATTGATAATAAAGAGAAAATAAAAGAATATCTGGGAAAAATTTCAACTTCCAGTGAACATCTGCTTTCTCTTATCAATGATGTACTCGACATGAGCAGGATCGAGAGCGGAAAAGTCAAAATCGAAGAAAGACCTCTGCATCTGCCGGATCTGATGCACGATATCCGCACGATCATTCAGCCGAACATTGCTTCCAAACAGCTTGATTTCCTGATTGATATGATCGATGTCAAAGACGAGGACATTATTGCAGATAAACTCAGACTGAACCAGATTCTGCTGAACATTCTGAACAATGGAATCAAATTTAATAAAACCGGTGGAACCATCAGCCTCAGGATCAAGCAGACCAATCAGGCACCATATGGCTATGCCAATTATCAGTTCATTATCCGCGATACCGGAATCGGAATGAGTGAAGAATTCCGTGAGCATATTTTTGAAGCCTTTACAAGAGAGGAAACCTCCACAGTAAGCGGTGTTCAGGGAACAGGACTTGGAATGGCCATTACCAAGAATATCGTAGACATGATGGGCGGAACCGTCACAGTAAACAGTGAGGAGGGAAAAGGTTCTGAATTTATCGTATCACTTACCTTTAAACTCAGCGGAGATCCTGTCACTTATGAGAAAATCGAGCAGCTTCAGGGCTTACGTGCGCTTGTGGCAGACGATGACACAGATACCTGTCTGAACATTTCCAATATGTTGACTGAGATCGGAATGCGCCCGGAATGGACAGTTTCCGGAAAAGAAGCCGTAATCCGTGCGAAACAGGCGGTGGAAATCGGGGATGAATTTTCCGCGTATATCATTGACTGGCTGATGCCTGATATGAACGGAATTGAAACCGTGCGGCGTATCCGAAGAGTAATCGGGGACGGAAAGCCGATCATTATCCTTACAGCCTATGACTGGACGGACATTGAAGCAGAGGCAAGAGAAGCCGGGGTAACCGCATTCTGCGAGAAACCATTGTTTATGTCTGAACTACGGGACATTCTTTCGAGACCTTACCGTGCACAGGAAGAACCGTCGAAAAAAGAACAGAAGATACAGTTTGCAGGAAAGAGACTTCTGCTTGTCGAAGACAACGAACTGAATCAGGAAATCGCAGTGACAATCCTGGAGGAAGCCGGATTTGTGGTTGAGGTGGCAGAAGATGGAACCGTTGCTGTAGAAAAGATGAAGAATACAGATAAATACCATCAGTATGATCTGATCCTGATGGATATCCAGATGCCGAAGATGGACGGATATGAGGCAACCAGACAGATCCGTGCCCTGAATAAGCCGGATGCGGCAAGGATCCCGATCGTTGCAATGACAGCCAATGCCTTTGAGGAAGACCGCGAGAAAGCTTTTGAAGCAGGAATGAACGGACACCTACCGAAACCGATTAAGGTTCCGGAACTGCTTAAAACGCTGAATCAGGTTCTGAGGACTAAGGAATAGAAGTTACCGGAATCGGAAAAGTGAACAGATACCTTCCTTGTCCTTCGCACTCTGCTGAACTGTCTTGATTGCATTATTTTCTGGAATTGCTATAGACAAAAAACAGGCACATATACCGGATATCCGGGACTATGTGCCTGTTTTGTTTTAATGATATTTATGCATCCGTACATAATAGCTGATGCATAAGATCACAGTGGCTCCGCTCCATGCTGCAATCTCTGCAAAGAAAATACCGTCCTGTCCGATAAAATGGGGAAGAATCAGTGCAGCACTGATACGCATGACAAATTCAGCCATACCACTTACCATAGGCATTAAGGTATCTCCCAGCCCCTGAAGTGCAGATCTGTACACGTACAGGAAGTACAAAACCCAGAGCATGGCAGCCATAATAGAAAGGTATTTAAAAGCAATTGCCAGTACCTGCTGTGTCTGCTGCGGTTCACCTGAGATGAAAAGTGAGAGAATATTTTTTCCAAATAAAAACATGGCAGCAGAAATGATCAGTGAGGTAAGCAGGGAAAGCAGCATACTGCTGCGGACACCTTTCCTGATTCTGTCAATCTTTCCGGCTCCCAGATTCTGACCCACATAGGTAACGATGGCATATCCATAGGAAATAGCTGCCATTTCCAACAGACCATAAAGCTTGTTTGTAGCTGTAAATCCTGCCACAAAAAGGAAACCGTAGCCATTGATCACATACTGGACTACCAGACCGCCCACACCGATGATGATATTCTGGAATACAACAGGAATACCAAGCTTCATCAGGCGGGCATTCATGCCGGAGGCAGGCATAAAATCTGCTCTGGTCAGATGAACGATATCAATTCTGCATAAAATCAGGAAACAGTAAACAGCGGAGAAGCTCTGTGCGATCACAGTTGCGATTGCTGCTCCTGCCACACCCCATCCGAAGCCTGCCACAAAAAGGATGTCCAGTGAGACATTCAGCACAGATGCGATGATCATTGCGGTCAGTGGTGTTTTACTGTTTCCCATAGCCCTTAGGGCAGAGGCAAACATATTATAGGCTGCTGTGGCGGGGATTCCACAGAAAATGATGCGCAGATATAACAGGGACATTCCGATAATATTGGCAGGTGTATGCAGCCCTGTTAATACCAGCGAAGCAAATGACTGGCTGAGAATGAATACTCCGGCTGCGATAAATGCGGTCAGCCGATAACTGTGAGCCAGAGATTTACGCAGATTTTCGAAATCCTTTGCCCCATAATACTGGGAGAGTTGAATAGAAAATCCCTGGGTGAGTCCTGTGGATATTCCTGTGACAACCCACATCAGAAAGTCAACAGCACCCAGTGCGGCAAGAGCCTCCACACCTGCAACCTGGCCAACAACCATGGTATCCACCATTGTATAAAGCTGCTGACAGATATTTCCCAGCATCAGGGGAATTGCAAAAAGAATGATCAACCGTCCCGGTGAACCGGAGGTCATATCTTGAATCTTGGTTTTCATTAGTATAAAAGTTCCTTTCCGGAGCATATTTGAAAAAGTTTAAGAATGATTATTCGAATATGCCCTGATATTTACATTGATAATTTGTAACTATTCAGTAGTCTGCTATCCCGCGAGGTGTTTTGGCACGTAAGTACCAAAATCCCGAGACATACAAGCCAAAATGCCATCACCGCAGGTGATTTTTAATGCATTTTGGCTCGTAACTGTGAAGGTACTGAACAGTTACGATAATTTTATATCATTAACGTGAAAAATGAAATATAATATTTCATCAGAATGATATAAATTTATCTGTTATTGTAGATATATTAACTGAATCAGCGGAATAAGTTAAGTCCCCTGCCTCAATTGCAAAAAGCAATATACTCTGCAGAGACAATGACTATTTACAAATATGACAATAACAGGTATCATTCTTTTATAAATACATTCATAAAAGAAGGTAGAAACAGAATGAGCGGACTGGAAAAGAAATTTGCCACGAAATCAAAAATCGTAAATTATATTATAAATAGAGAATCCACATCAAAAGTGGAAATATCCAAAGAACTGAATCTGAGTATGCCAACAGTTCTGTCTAATGTAAAAGATTTATTGGAAAAAGGCATCATAATAGAAACCGGAGAATATGAATCCACAGGAGGAAGAAAGGCTAAAAGTATTGGAATCAATCCATCCTATCGTTATGCAATGGGAATTGTGATCACTGCAAATCATCTGGGAATGGTGCTGGTAAATCTGAAGTATGAAATTGTGAAATCAGAGCGGATCCGTCTGAAATTTGTATCTGATATGTCATACTGCAGTCAGGTGGCAGATTTTGCGGCGAAATTTCTGGATCATATGAATGATGCAGAACAGAAAGAAAAGCTTCTGGGTGTTGGAATCTCTATTCCGGGAATCATTAATCAGGAGCAGAAACTGGTGATAAAATCCCACGCACTGAAACTTGAAAACTATAGTCTCAGTTTCCTGGAACAGGCATTTTCTGTCCCGGTTTATTTTTCAAATGATGCCAATGCGGCAATGATGGCAGAAGATATGAACACCTATCAGAATGCAATTTACCTTTCGTTGAATCAGACTCTTGGCGGTGCATTTTGCATAGGGGGAAATTTGTTTTCCGGAGAAAATCAGAAGGCCGGAGAATTTGGACATATGATACTTGTACCTCAGGGCCGCAAGTGTTATTGTGGAAAATCAGGTTGTGCAGATGCTTATTGCGCTGCAGGCGCACTTGTTGGTGAGTCAAAGGATTCTGTGGAACAGTTTATGCAGCTGCTTCAAAACAATGATGAAAAGGCAGAGAAAAAATGGGAAGAGTATCTTGATTATCTTGCAATTCTGATTTCAAATCTGCGCATGGCATATGATATGGATATCATTCTTGGAGGTGAAATGGGTGGATATCTCTCAGATTATATGATACCTCTTGGGGAAAAAGTAATGAAGTATAATGGATTTGATCATGATCTGAGATATTTGAAAAACTGTTCTTATAAGAAAGAAGCCTCAGCTGTAGGTGCAGCAAAGCATTTCCTGCAGGATTTTATCGGAAAGATATAGCCGATGGCATTCTTGAATCACTGATGATCTGCTGATATACCATATTAAACAAATATCTGAATATAAAAAATACCCTGATTACAACAAAGAAAGGTTGTGATCAGGGTATTTTGTTATTGTGCGGGAATTCAGCAGATAATTATGAGGAGTGTTATAGTAACATCTGCATAAAAACAAAATCTTTACTTTGTGCAACTGGTAGAAATGAGAAATATTCTTAAATATTTATTGACAAAGTTATATATTTGAATAATAATATAATTACTTTAATAAAACATTTAATAAAAGATAATAAATAACTAGAAGTTCAAAGTACATTCAACAAACAAGGAGGAAAATATTATGTTACAGCAGGTTATGACAAATCCAGGAGAAATTATTTTCAGAGAGGTTCCCGTACCAGAGATGAAAGACAATCAGGTTTTGGTTAAGATTATGAATATTGGTATCTGTGGTTCTGATATCCATGTATATCACGGAAAACATCCTTTTACAAAATATCCGGTAACCCAGGGACATGAAGTATCAGGAGAAGTGGTAAAAACAGGGGATGCAGTAACAGAATTTCATGTGGGACAGAAAGTAACAATTGAGCCACAGGTATATTGTGGACATTGTTATCCATGCCGTCACGGAAAATATAATCTCTGTGAAGAGCTGAAAGTAATGGGATTCCAGACAACAGGAACTGCATCCGAGTATTTTGCAGTTGATGCATCAAAAGTAACACCGATACCGGAAGATATGTCTTATGAAGAGGGGGCAATGATCGAGCCTCTGGCAGTAGCTGTTCATGGTGTTAAACAGATGGGCGATGTAACGGGAATGAATATTGTGGTGATAGGAGCCGGTCCGATCGGAAATCTGGTAGCGCAGTCTGCAAAAGGGATGGGAGCAGCTAAAGTTATGATCACAGATGTCAGTGATCTTCGTCTGGAAAAAGCAAAAGAGTGTGGAATTGACGTATGTGTCAACACAAGGGATAAAAATTTCGGGGAAGCAATGGTAGAAGCCTTTGGACCGGATAAGGCAGATGTTATCTATGACTGTGCAGGAAATAACATTACAATGGGACAGGCGATCAAATATGCAAGAAAAGGAAGCGTGATTGTACTGGTTGCAGTTTTTGCAGGAATGGCTGAGATTGATCTGGCAGTTGCAAATGATCATGAGCTTGATATCAAGAGCACAATGATGTACAGACATGATGATTATGTAGACGGAATCAGACTGGTGAATGAAGGAAAAGTGCATTTAAAACCGCTTATTTCTAAGACATTTGCATTTAAGGATTATCTGAAAGCATACCAGTACATTGACGATAACCGTGAGACTACAATGAAAGTGATTATCAATGTGCAGGAAAAATAAAATACCCTGCTGATCATAAGCATTATGTAAGACAAAGATATAATAAAAAAGACTGCTGTAGAGAAGACATGAGTAAACGGAAAGACGGAGGATGACAGCAGGCAGGAGGAATTATGGAGAGTAAAAACGAAAATGTAAAAGTTCCGTTGATCAGTAAAATCGCATATGGATTTGGCGATGTAGGATGTAATTTCAGCTGGATGTTCGTCAGTAATTTTCTCATGATTTTTTACACAGACGTATTTGGAATCAGTATGGCAGCAGTCTCTGCCCTGATGCTGTTTTCGAGATTTTGGGATGCGATCAATGATCCGATCGTGGGTGGACTGACAGATAAAACCAAAACAAAATGGGGACGTTATCGTCCATGGCTTCTCATTGCAGCTCCGATCACGGCCGTGCTTCTGATTATGACATTCTGGGCACATCCAGACTGGTCGGACAGATCAAAGGTTATCTATATGGTAATTACATACTGTCTGCTGGTACTTGGATATACTTGTGTAAATATCCCGTATGGCACCCTTTGTGGAGCAATGACACAGGATATCGATGAACGTGCAAAGATTAATACATCACGTTCAGTATCTGCAATGGTTGCAATTGGAATTATCAATATCATTACAGTTCCACTGATTGGAAAACTTGGCAGTCAAAGTGCTAAAACCGGATACCTACTGGTAGCAATCATATACGGATGTATTTTTGCAGCCTGTCATTTCTTCTGTTTTGCAAAAACAAAAGAGCAGGTGATTATGCCGGAAAAAGAAAAAATATCCATAAAAGTGCAGTTAAGAGCAGTGATGCAGAACCGCCCATATATTCTGGCATTAATCGGACAGGTATTATTCGGATTTACACTTTATGGAAGAAATGCAGATGTTTTATACTATTTCACTTATGTAGAGGGAAATGCATCCTACTATACTACATATTCCATGTGCATTATCATTCCATCCATTATCGGTGCTGCATGTTTCCAGCCTGTATTCCGAAAATTGAATAATAAAGGAAGAACTGCATCTATTTTTGCCCTTTTTACCGGAATTTCCATGCTCTGTATGTTCTTCTTCAATGTAAAAGAAACACCGGCAGCGTTCTATACACTTGCAGGAATTACACAATTCTTTTTTTCTGGATTTAACACTGCAATCTATGCGATCATTCCCGACTGCGTAGAATACGGAGAGTGGAAAACGGGCTTAAGGAATGATGGTTTTCAATATGCATTTGTGTCGCTGGGAAATAAAATTGGCATGGCAATAGGAACTGCGCTTCTTGCAGCACTTCTTGGAAAATATGGATATGTGGCAAATCAGGTACAGAATCCGGCTGTCCTCAGTATTATGAGACATTCCTTTACTACAATTCCGGGAGTTTTATGGATAGTGACAGCAATTGTACTGTTTTTCTATCGCCTGAATAAAAAACGTTACAATGAAATTGTAGAAGACCTGAAAAAAAATCGGGTAAAATAAAAAGTGTCGTGAAGTGAATTGCGAATATCAACAGGTCTCCTTGAGCAGCATTAAAAAATCTGCTTAAGGAGATTTTTATGTCTGGAGTTTTTGTGATTGCATTTTTGTTTTATATGGGTATAATGGTGAGATAAGTCTGCAGATGAAAGGAAGACAATGCTGACAATATAACGAAGGAGCGAAGTATTATGCTGAAAAGATTCACCAGATATGTAACCCAGAGTGTTGCCGGAATGATCGGGATTTCCGTTTATGTTCTGGCAGATACTTTCTTTATATCTGTATATTCCGGTGCTGACGGACTGGCAGTTCTCAATCTGATTCTGCCGGTTTATGGACTGATCTATGCGATTGGGGCTATGATCGGGATTGGTTCCGCTACCAGGTATGCCATAAGCAGGGCAAAAGGAAAAAATACAGAACATTATTTCATACAGTCAGTAACCTGGAGCATATTGGCTGCAGTTCCATTTATGCTGATTGGAATCTTCATTCCGGACAAGGCATTGGCTTTGCTAGGTGCAGATGCCGGACTGATCGGACTTGGACGAAACTATGTGAGAATTATTCTGATCGCAACACCATTCTTCATGTCAAATTATACATTTACTGCATTTGCCAGAAACGATGGGGCGCCTTCTATTGCAATGATCGGTTCCATCAGTGGAAGTATCTTTAACATTATATTTGATTATATATTCATGTTCCCAGTCGGTCTGGGATTTTCCGGAGCAGGACTGGCTACTGCAATCTGTCCGATCGTAACAATGAGCGTCTGTACCATACACTACAGAAGTAGCAGAAACCATGTAGGATTTCATTGGAAAAAACCGTCATTCAGACACCTGATTTCCTGCTGTCAGCTGGGAGTTTCCGCATTTGTCGGTGAACTGTCTTCCGGTGTGATCGCTATTGTATTTAACTTTCTGATCCTGGGAATCGCGGGAAATATGGGGGTAGCAGCCTATGGAGTTGTGGCAAACCTTTCTATCGTAGCATTTGCAATTTTCAACGGTCTGGCCCAGGGAGCACAGCCCCTGATCAG
Organism: Ruminococcus sp. AF41-9; assembly: GCF_003477525.1. GTDB lineage: Bacteria > Bacillota > Clostridia > Lachnospirales > Lachnospiraceae > Blautia_A. Next base: position 1,402 of record NZ_QUDO01000048.1, on the reverse strand, counting down.
TGAAAGTTATGGAAAAGGTCAGCCCACTCAGGTAAAAAAACTTCTGAAATGGAGCCTGATCGTATGTCTTGCTGTAGAAACACTGATCCAATTGATCATCTGGATTTCAACCGACACGCTGATCAGCATTTTCAACAGTGAAAACAATATTCAGCTGCTGAATTATGCACATACAGGACTGCGTCTGTATTTCCTTGGATTTATAGTGGCAGGAATCAATGTTGTACTGGTGGCATATTTCTCAGCAGTGGATGAACCTAAAATTGCGATTGTCGGTTCATTACTGAGAGGAATTGTTGCCATTGTTATCTGTGCAGTTATACTTGCAAAATTATTTGGATTAAATGGAATCTGGCTTTCTCTTCTTGCAGCGGAGGCGGTTACGTTTCTGACGATTCTGTTCCTGGCATATAAAGACAGAAGAAAAAGGATGGCAGTTGTCTGAACTTATAGCAAGTAAAGAAGAGAGCGGGATTTGCTTGATTTGGTTAAAATTTAGGAATTGTCCGAATAAAATCAGGCTGTTCAATATCAAGCAGTCTGATTTTCCGCTCAATCCCTCCGGCATAACCGGTAAGACTTCCATCTGAACCTATAACTCTGTGGCAGGGGACGATCACAGAAACCCGGTTATGTCCAACTGCACCGCCAACTGCTTGGGCAGACATGGTTTTCAGCCCCCGTTTATCAGCTATTTGCGGGCAATCTCTCCGTAAGTAACTGTCTGACCGTAAGGAATCTCCAGTAAAATATCCCACACTTCTCTCTGAAAATCTGTTCCGATCAAATGAAGCTTCGGCAGGAAATCCGGCTTCTGCCCACTAAAATAAATATCCAGCCAGCACAGAGCATCTTTTAAAATACAGTTTTCTTTTTCCTCAAAAACAAAATCCCTGTGTCCTGGAAATTCTCCAAAATACTTCTGTCCCTCAAACCAGGCTCCCACAAGCCCCATATCATCAGCTGCCAGCAGCATTCTTCCAAGTGGAGACAGGTAATAAGTTCTGTAAATCATAATATTTCACCCTCAACAGAAAAATAAATGACAGTAAAGAGTACTTATAGCAATCCTCTTAAATGCATTATTTACGAGGATTGCTATAGCCTTTTATGGAATTGCTATAGTTACAATTTATTATAAAATTTTCTTATGCCAAAAGCAATGAAATTTCAGTATATACATGCCAAAACAGCAGTGTATGGAATTGCTATAATTCAGTAACAATTAATTTGACGGGATGTGGCAAGGATGGGTTGTGAAAAGAGGTAGAATAAGGTATTACACCAGTTTACAACTTTATAAATGATAGACTTGTTGATGAATCAGCTGTTTTAAGGCCTTTGTCATGGCATTTGATTTTATATGTGTTTCGATATTTTTCACGAAAGTGGCAAAAAATAT
>NZ_QUDO01000047.1 GCF_003477525.1 Ruminococcus sp. AF41-9 | reverse complement strand
GCAAGATATTTTATCAGAGAACTTTTAAAACCCCTTCCGGTAACGGAAAGGTCTTTGCTGGAGGCAAAAGTCCCTCCGGTAAAGCGTAGAACCTCATGTGTTTATGCAGATCTGAAAGAACTTCATTTACAAATGGAAATCTTAAAGGCAGCATAAATGCAGGCAGATATACAGCGGACTACCTGCAATGTGGGAACCTGCCATATCTGGCATGGAAAAATGCGCATAACTGCGCTGACCTAAGTTACAGGCGTATCCGCCGATATTTAGTCTGACGCCTAAAGCGTCTGGAAGCACGCGACTTCAGTCGTGTGAGGATAAAGTTTTTAATTCACAATTCGGACATATATCATAGATGAACCTGAAAAGAAAGGAGTTTCAATATGAAAGTTTTAATGTTAAACGGCAGTGCGCATACGCACGGCAATACATACATTGCACTGGAAGAAATTGGAAAAACTTTAAAAGAAGAAGGAATTGACTACGAAATTTTCCAGATAGGCGGCAAGCCTGTACGTGACTGTATCGGATGCGGTCAGTGTACAGAGAAAGGCTGCGTTTTTGATGATGATGCAGTAAACGAATTTGTAGCCAAGGCAAAAGAGGCAGATGGATTTGTATTTGGTACACCTGTCTATTATGCACATCCAAGCGGAAGAGTACAGTCTTTCCTTGACAGAGTCTTCTACAGCAGCGGGCGTAACTTCGCCTGTAAGCCGGGTGCTGCTGTGGCAGTGGCAAGACGTGGCGGATGCAGTGCATCATTTGATGTAATGAACAAATACTTTGGCATTTCCCAGATGCCGGTTGCAGGTTCTACCTACTGGAATTCCGTGCATGGACGTACCCAGGGGGAAGCATCTCAGGATGAAGAAGGGTTACAGACCATGAGAAACCTTGCCAGAAACATGGCATGGATGATGAAATGCTTTGAGGCAGGCAAAGAAAAAGGAATTTTACCACCAACAGCAGAGAGAACTCATATGACGAATTTTATCCGCTAAAAATAAAAGTCGATTTTCAACTTATGGAAGCTGAAGATCGACTTTTACTATATAAATAGGAGTATATTTTTTATCCCATATAAACAGTTACATAATATTCTTTCTTGCTTTCTTCAAACGGAATCAGGCATCCTTCATATTCTTTACCGTCTACGTCAATCTTTTTAACACCCTTCTGAACATGATCCGGGTTTTTAACTTCAATGTGATAAACAGCATCGCGGAATGTTCTTGTGAGTTTGAAATCACCAAATCCTTCCGGAATGCAAGGATTAATGCAAAGTCCATCGTAGGATGGCTGTACGCCCAGGATAGCCTGAGATAAGTTCCAGAAAGTCCATGCAGCAGTACCTGTCAGCCAACTGTTCTTTGCCTGACCATGGAAGACTGCGTCAGTACCTGCAACCATCTGTGAGTATACGTATGGTTCCGTACAGTGAATTTCACTGATGTCCTCAATATAGGACGGGCAGGTCTTTTTGTAAATCTCAAAAGCTCTGTTTCCACGTCCGATCACAGTCTCTGCGATGGAAACCCATGGGTTATTGTGGCAGAAGATACCTGCATTTTCTTTATATCCCGGTGGGTAGGAGGAAATTTCTCCAAGGTTCAAATAATACTGGGTGTAAGCCGGCTGAAGGATCATAATGCCATATTTGGTATCCAGACGTTTTTTGACAGAATCCAGAGCTTTCTCTGCCAGACCTTCTTTGACACCGATTCCTGCCATAACACAGAAGCCCTGCGGCTCAATGAAAATCTGACCTTCGTTGCATTCTTTGGAACCGACTTTCTTAGATTCTGCATCATATGCACGGACAAACCATTCTCCGTCCCAGCCCGCATCCAGAATTGCCTGATACATGGCGTCGACTTCTTTTTCAGCTTTATCAGCAGCGGCGGTATCGCCTATATGACGGCTGATTTCTGCAAATTCTTTACCATATTTTACAAACATACCGGCGATAAATACAGATTCGGCAACCGGTCCTTCAGATGGTCCTGTAGTCTGGAAAGATTCTCCTGGTTCTGTGGAGAAGCAGTTCAGATTCAGGCAGTCATTCCAGTCTGCGCGTCCGATCAGAGGAAGTTTGTGCGGTCCGAGGTGAGTGGCTGTGTATTCAAAAGAACGGCGCAGATGCTCATACAGAGGAGCTGCTTTTTCTTTCTGGTTATCAAAGTCAACCATTTCGTTTAAGATAGAGAAATCACCGGTTTCTTTTAAGTAAGCGGAAACCGCTGCGATCAGCCATAACGGATCATCGTTGAATCCGCTTCCGATATCCAGGTTGCCTTTCTTGGTAAGCGGCTGATACTGGTGATAAGCACTTCCGTCCTCGAACTGGGTGGCTGCGATATCCAGGATACGTTCTCTTGCACGTTCAGGAATCAGATGTACGAAACCGAGCAGATCCTGACAGGAATCACGGAATCCCATTCCACGGCCGGTACCGGATTCATAATAAGAAGCAGAACGTGACATGTTAAAGGTAACCATACACTGATACTGATTCCAGATATTTGCCATACGGTTTACATGCTCATCGTTACTTTCTACATGATAACGTGAGAGTAATTTATCCCAGTAAGCATTCAGCTCTGCAAATGCAGCGTCAACCTGTTCAGTTGTCTGGAACTGTTCAAGGATTTTGTGTGCGCCGTCTTTGCGGATTACATTCGGAGCCACGAATTTCTGATCCTGCGGATTTTCACTGTAGCCAAGAACGAAAATAAAGTCCTTGGATTCTCCGGCAGAAAGTGTTATATTAATCTGGTGGCTTGCGATTGGATACCAGCCGCTTGCCACGGAATTTCTTGCTTTATTTTCTTTTACAGCAGCAGGAAAAGCGTTTCCGTTATTCATACCAAGAAAAGCATCTCTGCTTGTATCAAAACCATCAACCGGGCTGTTTACGCTGAAGAAACTGTAATGTCTGCGGCGTTCACGATATTCTGTTTTGTGATAGATCGTACTGCCTTCGAGTTCCACTTCTCCGATACTTAAATTTCTCTGGAAGTTTGTGCTGTCATCGACTGCGTTCCAGAGACAGAATTCTACATAAGAGAAAAGAGAAAAAGTTTTCGGAGCGTCGGTTGTGTTGGTAAGCGTCAGTTTGTTGATCTCACAGGTAGTATTTACCGGGACAAAAGCAAGAAGATCTGCTTTTAATCCGTTTTTGGAAGAAAGAAAACGGCTGTAGCCGATTCCGTGATGGCATTCATAAGAATCCAGAGGCGTCTTTGATGGCATGCTGCCTGGATTCCAGATGTCTTCTCCGTCATGGATGTAGTAATATTTTCCGTTGGAGTCTACCGGAATGTTGTTGTAACGATAACGGGTGATACGAAGAAGTTTGGCATCTTTGTAGAAACTGTATCCACCGCAGGTGTTGGAGATCAGTGAAAAGAAGTCCTGAGAACCCAGATAATTGATCCATGGCAGTGGAGTATCTGGTGTGGTGATGACGTATTCTTTGGCATTGTCATCAAAATAACCGAATTTCATAAAATATCCTCCTGGTTTTGCTGGAATTATTTGGAATATACAGAAAATTCAAACACGAAAACGAATAAGTTTAGACTAAAATAAACGATCATCGTGGCGATTACTGCTATTTGTCCCTAGTATAGCGGAAGAAAACGAGAAAATCAACTGGTTTGAATAAAAATAAGTAACCAAAATCAAAGGATGATTTTCGTTAAAATGATGAATGGTCTTTGTGATAAAAGGAAAATATGAAGGCGAAAAATTGTGCAACCATACGAAATGTATGAAAAATGCACAAAAAAATCGCCTTGCAACTTGAAAAATTATGCGAGTAGTTATACAATGAAAGCATAAAAATGTACGAAAACGTTTACGAAAATTTTAGGAAAGAAAGATTGAGGCACGCCTATGGTATCAATGAAAGAGATTGCAAAGAAGTGTAATGTTTCAGTGGCGAGTGTCAGCAAAGCACTGAACGGTTATTCCGATATCAGTGAAGAAACAAGGAAATTTATCCTGAAAACGGCTTCGGAAATGGGCTATCTGCCTAATTCTTCGGCAAGAACGCTGAAGACCAAGAGAAGCTACAATCTTGGAGTGATGTTCGTGGATGAAGCGGCCAGCGGACTTACCCATGATTATTTTAATCATGTGCTGGAGAGCTTTAAGAGAACGGCAGAGGAGAGAGGTTACGATATCACTTTTACAAGCGGGAAAATTTCCGGACAGAAGCTGAGTTACTATGAGCACTGCCGTTACAGAGGAGTAGACGGAGTTGTAGTTGCCTGCGTGGATTTTTATGCAGATGAAGTACAGGAACTGATCCGTTCAGAGATTCCGGTGGTTACCATCGATCATGTATTTGATGGAAATATTGCAGTTGTATCCAACAACAGTCAGGGAATGGAGGATCTTGTCACTTATATTTATCAGCAGGGACACAGACGGATCGCTTATATTCACGGCGACAATACTTCTGTGACAAGAATCCGCCTTGCAGGTTTTTACAGAACTTTGCAGAGAATGGGAGTGGACACCCCGGATGATTACATCAAAGAGAGTCCGTACAGAGATGCGGACAGTGCTGCGAAAGCAACAGGAGAACTGCTGGACCTTCCGAATCCGCCGACCTGCATCCTTTATCCGGATGATTATGCGGCAATCGGAGGAATTAATGAGATACGGGAAAGAGGACTTCGGATTCCGGAGGATATTTCCATTGCGGGATATGATGGAATTAACATTGCGAAGATACTGGAGCCAAAACTGACAACACTCTGCCAGGATACGGTTGTGATCGGCAGGATCGCGGCGGAGAAGCTGATCGACCTGATCGAGAATCCGAAGACAACGCTGATTGACCGCTTTACGGTAGATGGCACGCTGTTTAAAGGCGCATCTGTAAAACAGTTATTGCCAGATAAGTAGATACTGTGCTATTCTGTTACCAGAGCAAGAAGAGACAACGGGGAACATCTTTTGGCTCTGATATTATGTTAAAAGAAAAATAAAATCAGGAGTTAAAAACTAAATATGGATTATCAGCCAATTGTAACATTTGTTATGGAAATGGCAGGGTCAGTGGCATTTGCTGCTTCCGGAGCGATGGTAGGCGTAGAACGGAATATGGATATTTTCGGCGTCAGCGTTCTTGGAGTGGCAACGGCAGTAGGGGGAGGAATGATCCGCGATATCGTTCTGGGAGTGATCCCTCCGGCTGTATTTACCAATCCTGTATATGCGCTGGTATCAGTGCTCACTTCCTGCATTGTTTTCTTTATCTTTTATTTTAAGAGAGAACTGCTGCAGGGACACAGACGGGAAACGTATGATAAAGTTATGCTGGTGATGGACTCTGTCGGACTGGGAATTTTTACGGTAGTAGGAGTAAACACGGGAATCCGTCAGGGATATATGGATAATACATTCCTGCTGGTATTCCTTGGAACTATCACAGGAGTAGGCGGCGGTCTGCTCAGAGATATGATGGCCAGTGTACCGCCATATATTTTTGTAAAGCATATCTATGCCTGTGCATCGATCATTGGTGCAATTGTGTGCGTATATATGAACAGATTTGTGGGAAATGTACAGGCAATGGTAGTTTCTTCCATTGTGGTAGTGCTGATCCGTTATCTGGCAGCACATTACCACTGGAATCTGCCGAGGCTGTCACTACGTGAATAGGAATAAACACCTTATAAATCAGAAAGAATAATTGCCTTTTTAACTGAGGAGAGAAAAAACTGATGAAAAATGTATTGATTATTTCAGGTTCACCAAGAAAAAAAGGAAATTCACAAATGTTGTGTGAGCAGTTCAAAAAAGGAGCAGAAGCAAAGGGACATCAGGTGGAACTTGTGCGCATTATGGAGAAGAATATAGGCTTTTGTCGGGCGTGTGATGGATGTATGAGAAATGGAGGCACCTGCGTATTAAAAGATGATATGGCAGAAATACTTGAACTGTTTCAGAAAGCAGAGGTGCTTGTCCTGGCTACTCCGGTATATTTCTATGGGATCAGTGCGCAGATGAAGACATTTATTGATCGTACTTATCCTATCTGGCAGCACCTTGGAAAAAAAGAAGTTTATTATATTGTATCGGCTGGTCTGGATCAAAATATTATTGAAAGATCACTCGGGGATCTGGACGGTTTTGTGGAGCATCTGGAGGAATACAGAATCGCTGGAAGGATATATGCAACAAACGTCATGGATGCCGGACTGGTTAGGGAGCAAAGCATTTTCAGGAAAGCTTATGATATGGGATATTCGGTATAAAAGTTATATGTCTGGAGAGAGCTATAATGGAGGATAACAATATGAATATAATAATAGTAAACGGAAGTGCGCGAAAAGGAAATACTCTGACTGCTATAGATGCATTTGTAAAAGGAGCATCTGAAAAAAATAAAATTGAAATCATAGAGCCTGATAAACTTGACATTGCTTACTGCAAAGGCTGTGGAGCCTGTCAGTGCTATAAAGGCTGCGTAGATAAGGATGATACCAATCCCACAATTGAGAAAATAGCGGAAGCAGATATGATTATCTTTGCGACACCGGTATACTGGTGGGGAATGTCGGCACAGTTAAAACTTATCATTGATAAATGCTACTGCCGTGGATTGCAGTTGAATAATAAAAAAGTCGGCACAATTGTCGTAGGCGGATCACCGATTGACAGCATACAGTATGAGTTGATCAATAAGCAGTTTGACTGTATGGCAAAATATCTGTCATGGAATATGGTTTTCCAGAAATCATATTATGCTACGGCAAAAGATGAGCTTGCGAAAAATGCCGATATAATGAAAGAGATTGAGGATATCGGTAAAAATTTACAGTGAAAGAGGTAGCGCATTTCTTATGAGTGTTACAATAAAAATCGTTAAGAAAAGAATCGAAGGTGGTGCAAACGAAAAAGCAGTATTGAGAATTACCGGAGTTTGGAACCATCGAAAGAGGTTCCGGCTCCCATAAATAAGAAAAATCTATCAAAATTTAATCTATTTTAATCTTTTCAAGGCTCATTTCGAGCCAATATTTTCTCATAAAAGACATAAAGCAAGTAATAGCTTAATATCTTCAAGATTATCAGCAAAATAAATTCCTTCCTGCCGTCTGGCGGATGACAGCCCCATCTTGATCATATGGTCAAGAAACTGCTTCAGGCTGTCATAATATCCATTCAGATTATACAGAATACAGGGGGCATTAAGGTGCTTTAAGGAAACCATAGACATAACTTCTGTGATTTCCTCCAGAGTACCGGTGCCTCCTGGAAATGCAATAAATGCATCGCCAAGTTCAATCATTTTTGCTTTTCTTTCAGCCATATCTTTCGTAACGATCAGTTCTGTGATCTCATCATACTGCAGCTCAGAATCAATAAAAAACTGTGGTTCCACGCCTGTTACTTTTCCTCCGGCATTCAGGACACTTTCTGCTATCTGTCCCATAAGACCGGACTTCGATCCGCCATATATCAGAGAATTTCCACTTTCTCCAATCCATGTACCAAGTTCTCGGACTGCATCTCCAAGTGCCGGGTCATTCCCCTCCAAAGCTCCAAGATAAACGGTAATATTCATTGTAATTTCCACCTTGTATTAAAAAAATTCTGTCATCGGAAATATTTACTTTCTACGATTTCTGATGTCGGAACTCATTATAGAACTTTCTCGGTTACGGTTCAATAGTAATTTTGATGGTTGACAAATTTCAGAATTTCCATATAATTATCAATGGTAATTAACAAAGATAATTATATAGGAGCGTACAATATGACAACTGAAAAAATCAAGCGAATGCTGGATGCATGCTATCAGGCGAAGCGGATACGGGAATTGCTTCCGCCACTGCCACAGGGAGTTACCCCGTCTTACATTCAGTATCTGGATAACATTCATGTATTAGAAAAACAGGGAACCCAGGTAAAGATATCGGATATCAGTGATATAATGAATCTTCCACGTCCCGGTGTTACCAGAACTGTAAAGGAAATGGAAACAAAGGGATATCTCCGGAAAATTTCTTCCCAGGATGACGGACGTGTCACCTATATATCCATCACAGAAGAAGGAAAAAAACTGTCACAGAAATATAATGAGTATTATTTTGAGGAACTGGTTCCCTATCTCAGTGAAATATCCGAAGAGGAAGCAGACTGTATGATCCGGATAATTGAGAAATTTTACCAGATCATGTGTGAGAGGAGGAATCACTATGACAAATGATAGAACTGATTTCACACAGGGAAATATTCTGAAAAAGCTGGTTTCCTTTATGATGCCTATTCTCGGAGCACTGATCCTGCAGGCAGCATATGGAGCAGTTGACCTTCTTGTTGTGGGAAGGTTTGGTTCTACTGCCGGACTTTCTGCAGTTTCTACAGGCAGTCAGGTCTTAAACCTGGTTACATTTGTGGTTGTACAGTTTGCAATGGGTATTACAGTTCTGATTGCCCGTTATCTGGGAGAAAAAAGGCCGGAAAAGATAGGTGCTGTGATCGGCGGCGGTGCAATTGTGTTTACAATAATTTCGGCTGTGTTGTTTGTCATAATGGTAGCTTTTGCACATCCGATCTCTGCGCTGATGCAGGCGCCGGAATCAGCCGTCAGTCTTACATCCAGTTATGTGCGTATCTGTGGCGGCGGTATTTTCTTTATTGTAGCTTACAACCTGTTATCTGCAATCTTTCGTGGACTGGGTGACAGTAAATCGCCGCTTCTGTTTGTACTGGTAGCGTGTATTGTAAATGTGATCGGAGATCTGGTGCTGGTAGCGGGACTTCATATGGATGCAGCCGGAGCTGCCATTGCAACAGTTGTTGCTCAGGCACTTAGCGTGGTATTTGCACTTATCCTGCTTGTTAAAATGAAACTTCCGTTTACGATCACAAAAAAAGATTTCAGGCTGAATGTACAGTGCAAAAGATTTCTTCAGATCGGACTTCCTCTTGCATTGCAGGAATGTCTGACACAGATTTCCTTCCTTGCGCTCTGTGCATTTGTGAACCGTCTGGGACTGGAGGCTTCGTCCGGCTACGGGGTTGCCTGCAAAATCGTTAACTTTGCCATGCTGGTACCAAGTTCCCTGATGCAGTCTATGGCATCCTTTGTATCCCAGAACATAGGAGCGGGCAAGAAAAAACGAGCAAAACAGTCCATGTTTACAGGAATCGGAGTAGGGCTTGCTGTGGGATGTGTGGTATTTATACTGGTTATGTTCAAAGGTGATATGCTGGCTGGTATTTTCTCCACAGATGCAGAAGTTATCAGTAATGCATTTGACTATCTGAAAGGCTTTGCACCGGAAACCATAGTGACAGCAATCCTGTTCAGTATGATTGGCTATTTCAATGGAAATAACAAGACGGTCTGGGTAATGATCCAGGGACTGATTCAGACACTTCTGGTACGTTTGCCACTGGCATATTTTATGAGTATACAGCCAGATGCAAATCTTACCAAGATCGGACTGGCTGCCCCTGTGGCAACAGTAACGGGAATTATCCTGAATGTGGGATTTTATCTATACCTGAACCGCACAGAAAATAATGGTACACTGGGCTGATTCTTTCTGGACATTCTGATAGTATTATGCCATACTTGAATATGTTGGGCAGCATATCAGACAGATGCATTTGCCTGGGTAATGGAGGGGAAATAATATGTGGCTGTTATTTGCGTTTGGTTCTGCGCTATTTGCTGGCTTAACTACCATTCTGGCAAAATGCGGAATCAGAAATACAGATTCTAATGTTGCGACAGCATTAAGAACCGCTGTAGTGCTAATTTTTTCATGGATTATGGTATTTGTGGTCGGGGCGCAAAGCGGAATCAGAGATATTTCAGCAAAAGTTCTGATCTTTCTGATTTTGTCTGGACTGTCAACGGGTATATCCTGGCTGTGCTATTTCAAAGCATTGCAGATCGGAGATATCAATAAAGTAACACCAATCGATAAATCGAGTACAGTGATAACGATGCTGCTGGCGTTTATTTTTCTCAGGGAAGAAATAACGTGGCTGAAATTTGTTTCAATGATACTTATCGGGATTGGTACTTATCTGATGATACAGAAAAAGGAAACGCAGGAGAAAAAAGAAGATAAGAAGTGGCTGCTTTATGCAGTTGGTTCCGCTGTTTTTGCCAGTCTTACCTCTATTTTGGGAAAGATTGGAATTCAGGATGTCAATTCGAATCTCGGAACTGCAATCCGGACAGCTGTTGTATTAGTGATGGCATGGATTGTTGTATTTGTGACCGGAAAGCAGGATACGGTTAAGAATATTGACAGAAAAAGCTGGCTGTTCCTTATTCTTTCCGGGTTTGCAACAGGCGGTTCCTGGTTATGCTATTACAGAGCACTTCAGACAGGTCCGGCCAGTGTGGTAGTTCCGATTGATAAACTGAGTATCCTTGTGACCATTGCATTCTCGTATATTGTATTCCATGAAAAGCTGTCATTAAAATCAGGAACAGGACTGCTGCTGATTGTTGTTGGAACGTTAGCTTTGTTGATATAAGGGATTTTTTTGAGATAGTGTTGCGATAAAAAACAGATGTGCTTAAATGAGAAGAAAACGGAAGAATAGCAGATAAATTTTACATAATTTTATCAATTATTTTAACTGTGCATTATTGACAGTATGTTTTTTACATGTTATGATAAACGCGATTTTGAAAGACGAAGATGCAGAGTAACAGACAGAGTCTTTTCAAAGCAATTGTTTTGGACCACCCGGGAGGGTTAAGGCCATACGGACAGCCGGGTCCACTGCCGATTATGGTAACTTTGGTTACCTTATTGATTGAGTTAAAAGCTCAAATTTTATAAGTAGGTTCCTTTGATAACCGCGATGCGCCGGACGCGCAGACTTGTGAAACGGTCAATAAGAGTAGTAAAAGTATAATTGCTATATAGACTCTGACACGCATGATCCAGAAGTTTTATTTATGATGCTGAAAGAAAGTATTATTTGCTTTCTCGCGGTTGTTGATAAAACATATAGATACAGATCAAAACGCAGGTTTGTGGCTAAGTGCCCTACCTGCGTTTTTTGTTTTGTTCAGTCTGTGGAATTGCTGATTGAGGGTTGAAGCAAAGGAAACTGGAAATGGAGGAATGATGAAAGGAAGTCGTTTTAAATTAAACCAGAATCATGCACCCATACATGAAGCTCTGGAGACTTTCCGACGAATGAGAGTGGTACCATTTGATGTGCCGGGTCATAAACGCGGAAGAGGTAACCCGGAGCTGACAGAATTCCTGGGACAAAAATGTGTAGGTGTGGATGTTAACAGCATGAAACCACTGGACAATCTCTGTCATCCGGTATCCGTAATACGGGAAGCGGAAGAACTGGCGGCAGATGCTTTTGGTGCAGCACATGCATTTCTGATGGTAGGAGGCACAACAAGCTCCGTTCAGACAATGGTATTGACTGCCTGTAAACGGGGAGATGAGATCATACTTCCCCGTAATGTTCACAGGAGTGTTTTAAATGCCCTTGTTTTATGCGGCGCAATCCCTGTTTATGTAAATCCGGAAGTGGACCAGAGACTTGGAATCTCTCTTGGAATGCGCAGGGAACAGGTTGAGAAGGCCATAAAAGAACATCCGAAAGCAGTTGCAGTACTGGTCAATAACCCGACATATTATGGAATATGCAGTGATTTACGTGCAATCGTTAAGATGGCACATGATGCTGGAATGCTGTGCCTGGCAGATGAAGCCCATGGAACGCATTTTTATTTTGGAGGGGGTCTTCCGGTTTCTGCTATGGCAGCAGGTGCAGACATGGCATCTGTATCCATGCACAAGAGCGGTGGAAGTCTTACACAGTCAAGTCTTCTCCTCACAGGCCCGGCTGTACACGCAGGATATGTTCGTCAGATCATTAATCTGACACAGACAACATCAGGAAGCTATCTTCTGATGTCCAGCCTTGATATTTCAAGAAGAAATCTTGCACAGAGAGGTCGCCAGATTTTTCATCAGGTAGCGGATATGGCAGAATATGCAAGAGAGGAAATTAATGCCATTGGCGGTTATTATGCATTTGGAAAAGAACTGGTCAATGGAAATTCAGTCTTTGATTTTGACATTACGAAATTAAGTGTACATACGCTGGATATCGGACTTGCCGGGATCGAGGTTTACGATATTTTGCGGGATGAATATGACATCCAGATAGAATTCGGTGATATTGGAAACATTCTGGCCTATCTTTCCATTGGTGACCGTGCCCAGGAGGTGGAGCGGCTTGTAAGTGCACTTGCTGAAATCCGCAGACGTTTTCAGACAGATGGCTCCGGGCTTTTGAGCCAGGAATATATTGATCCTCAGGTGGTGACCAGTCCACAGGATGCTTTTTATGCAGACAAATGCAGTCTGCCGCTTCGGGAGACGGAAGGGAAGGTCTGCAGTGAATTTGTGATGTGTTATCCGCCTGGGATTCCCATCCTTGCACCTGGAGAGAGGATTACAGCAGAAATCCTGGATTATATTGAATATGCCAAAGCAAAGGGCTGCAATATGACAGGACCTGAAGATCCGGATATTTTGAGACTGAATGTTCTGGCAGGGAGGTAAAGACAATGGAAATGTGGTTTTCAGAATTTCACACACCGGATGTGAAGCATAGTATCCGGGTAAACCGTCAGCTTTATTCTAAGCAGAGTGATTATCAGAGAATTGATATTTTTGAAACACCTGAATTTGGACGTGTGCTGACTCTGGATGGAAATGTAATGCTCACAGAGAGAGATGAATTTATTTATGATGAGATGATCACTCATGTGCCCATGGCAGTCCATAAGGAAGCAAGGGATATTCTTGTGATCGGTGCAGGAGATGGTGGCGTTGTCCGTGAACTGACCAGATATGACAGAGTCAGACACATTGATCTGGTAGAAATGGATCCTCTGGTTGTGGAAGCCTGTCGCGCATATCTTCCGGAAAATGCATGCAGACTGGATGACAGAAGAGTACATCTTCATTACGAAAATGCGCTGAAATTTATCCGGCGATGTGAGGGAAAATATGACCTTATTATTGTGGATTCTTCGGATCCCTTTGGCCCTTCTGAGGGACTGTTTACTCGTGAATTTTACGGAAACTGTTATAATGCATTAAAAGATGATGGAATTATGGTTAATCAGCAGGGAAGCCCATTCTATACAGAAGACGCACATGCAATGCAGCGCAGTCATAAGAAAATTGCCAGTACATTCCAGATCAGTCGTGTTTATCAGGCACATATCCCTACATTTGCCGCAGGTTACTGGTTATTTGGATTTGCAAGTAAAAAATATCATCCTGTCGATGATCTGGACCCGGAAGCATGGAATGCATTAAACCTTCGCACACGTTACTATACAACAAGACTCCATAAGGGAGCATTCTATCTTCCAGCATTTCTGGAAGATATGCTGAAGGAAGTGGAGGGATAACTTATGATTCAGTCTAATGTAGAAACCTTTATCGGCTGTGAAAGTAGTTTTGAGGAAGCATCTGTTGTTCTTTATGGTGCTCCCTTTGATTCCACAACAAGCTTTCGTCCGGGTGCCAGGTTTGGCCCGCCTGCCATGCGTCATGAGAGCTTTGGACTGGAGACCTACAGTCCATACCAGGACAGAGATCTTATGGATATCAGAGTATTTGACAGCGGTGATCTGGAGCTTTGTTTCGGAAGCAGTGAAATGGCTCTTTCAGACATTGAAAAGCGGGCAGAGGAAATTTTGAAAGCAGAAAAAATCCCGGTGCTTCTGGGAGGGGAACATCTGGTAACATTAGCGGCGGTACGTGCTGTATTTAATAAATATCCGGATCTTCATATCATACATTTTGATGCACATGCAGATTTAAGGGACGATTATCTGGGAGCCAGATTAAGTCATGCCTGTGTGCTGCGAAGATGCCATGAGCTTCTGGGAGATAACCGTATCCATCAGTTCTGCATCAGAAGCGGAGAGAGAGCGGAATTTCAGTTTGCTGCGAGGCATACGGATTTTCACCCCTTTACTTTTGACGGACTGAAAGAGACAGTCAGAGAACTGAAAGAAAAAAAGGTTCCTGTATATTTTACAATTGATCTGGACTGTCTGGATCCGTCAGCCTTTCCGGGAACAGGAACTCCGGAGGCAGGAGGTGTGACCTTCCTGGAACTTCTGGAAGCAATACAGACAGTTTCTCAGACTAATGTGGTAGGTGCAGATGTGAATGAACTGGCACCTATGCTGGATGCAAGTGGTGTTTCCACTGCAACAGCATGTAAGGTACTGCGGGAACTGCTTCTGGCAATTACAAAATAAATTTGAAGGACACAGATAATATAAACACTATAAAAAACTGTTGAAGAAACGGTTATATATAAGGAAAAAGGAGAAAAAGTTATGAGCAGAGTACTTGTGATCGGCTGCGGAGGAGTAGCCAGTGTAGCAATCCAGAAATGTTGTCAGGCGGATGAGGTATTTACAGAATTATGTATTGCAAGCCGTACTAAGGAAAAATGTGATGCCCTTGCAGAAAAATTAAGAGGAAAGACAAAGACAGTTCTTACCACAGCCAAGGTTGATGCGGACGATGTGGATCAGCTGATCGAACTGATCAATGGTTATAAGCCGGATTTGGTAATGAACATCGCACTTCCATATCAGGATCTGACAATCATGGATGCATGTCTGGCCTGTGGCGTAAACTATATGGATACCGCAAACTATGAACCGGAAGATACGGATGATCCACAGTGGCGTGCTATTTATGAGAAACGTTGTAAAGAAGAGGGATTTTCCGCTTACTTTGATTATTCCTGGCAGTGGGCATATCGCAAAAAATTTGAGGATGCAGGTCTTACAGCTTTACTTGGCTGTGGATTTGATCCGGGTGTTACACAGGCATACTGTGCCCATGCATTAAAGCATGAATTTGACCAGATTGATACGATTGATATTCTGGACTGCAATGGCGGAGATCATGGATATGCGTTTGCCACAAACTTTAATCCGGAAATCAATCTCCGTGAAGTAAGTGCACCGGGAAGCTACTGGGAAAACGGACACTGGGTGGAAATCCCGCCGATGGCCATTAAGAGAGAATATAAGTTTGACCAGGTGGGAGATAAGGATATGTATCTGCTTCACCATGAGGAAATCGAGTCTCTGGCAAAAACAATTCCGGGTGTAAAACGGATTCGTTTCTTTATGACTTTTGGACAGAGCTATCTGGATCATATGCGTTGTCTGGAGGATGTGGGAATGCTTTCTACAACACCGATCCAGTATAATGGACAGGAAATTGTCCCGATTCAGTTTCTGAAAGCACTGCTTCCGGATCCTGCAAGTCTTGGACCACGTACAAAAGGTAAAACAAATATTGGCTGTATTTTTACAGGCGTAAAGGATGGAAAAGAAAAAACATACTATATTTATAATGTATGTGATCATCAGGAATGCTATCATGAGGTTGGAAGTCAGGCAATCAGCTACACAACAGGTGTTCCGGCAATGTGCGGTGCACTTATGATGCTGACTGGAAAATGGATCAGACCAGGTGTGTATACAGTAGAAGAATTTGATCCGGATCCGTTCCTGGAAGCACTTGACCGTTACGGTCTGCCACGCAGCGAAAGCCATGATCCGGAGCTGGTAGATTAATGGAAAAACTGGATAAAAGAGCACCATTTACAGCCACCGGCGGAGTCATTCCGCCGGAATTTAGGAATATAAAAACTCCCTGCTATATCCTGGATGAAAATGCACTTATAAAAAACGCAAAGCTTCTCGGTGAAGTGGCTGAACGAACAGGATGTAGGATGCTTCTGGCGCAGAAAGCGTTCAGTAACTATGACTGTTATGACTTTTTAGAGCCATATCTTGCAGGTACAGAGGCCAGCGGACTGTTTGAGGCAAGGCTGGGTGCAGAAGAAATGCCTGGAAAGGAAGTCCATGTATTCTGCGCCGGCTATCGGGCAGATGAATTTGAAGAATTGCTGCGTTATGCAGATCACATTGTGTTTAATTCTCCGTCTCAGCTTCTTCGGTTTGGACTGATGGCAAAGGAAGCAGGAAAGAGTGTGGGACTTCGGATCAATCCGGAATGTTCTACCCAGGAAGGTCATGAGATTTATGATCCCTGTGCACCGGGAAGCCGTATGGGCACAACAAGAAAGCAATGGGACGAAGCAATTGGGGAAAATCCGGAGCTTCTGGATCTGCTGGATGGTCTTCATTTTCATACTCTCTGTGAACAGGATTCCGATGATCTGGAGACAACACTTGTTTCTGTAAAGAAGCATTTTGGTAATCTGGCTTCTCAGGTAAAATGGATTAATTTTGGTGGTGGCCATCATATTACAAGACCAGGGTATGACATTGAAAGACTGGAACGATGTATTCAGACGGCAAAAAATGACTGGAATGTGGAGGTTTATCTGGAACCAGGAGAAGCGTGGGCATTAAATGCTGGATTTTTCCTGACCAGTGTACTGGATGTTCTGAAAAATGGAGAGACACAGATTGCAATTGTAGATGCCAGTGCAGCCTGTCATATGCCGGACGTACTGGAAATGCCCTATCGCCCGCCATTACTTGGTACAGAGGAGATGGAAGAAGAGGGAATTACGGTTCGGCTTGGAGGCCCAACCTGTCTGTCAGGAGATGTGATCGGAGATTACAAATTCAGACAGATCCCCCAATATGGAGATCTTCTTATGTTTGGAGACATGGCCATTTATACTACCTGTAAGAATAATACATTTAATGGAATGCCGCTGCCGGATATCTGGCTCAGACGCGCTGATCATACCATGTTACGGCTTACAGATTTTGGCTACGCGGACTTTAAGGGAAGACTTGGAAGATAACAATATTATCCTGGAGATTTTTGAACATTAGCAATGAAAAGATCATTTACTGTAAAAATGTAGATGGTCTTTTTTTATATCCTGGGAGAAAAATGGATTTACTCAAAAAGAAAGTGTCAAAAACACTAACAGTTATTCAGAAATCTATGATACAATGAAATAAGCGAAATGCAGAAATACAAATGAAATTATATTTGATATGTCTTAGAATGCAGATATATTGGAAAAGGAAGAGGCTATGAAAATAGAAAAAAAATTATGGATCACCCTGTTCGTGTTTGGGCTGTTTGCCATCTGTTTTTCAGGTTGGATCTTCAGTCAGAGTACCACCAGGGAAAAATTGTTCTGGGATAATACGATCCAGTGCGAAACAAAAGAACTGGCAGAAGGAGAAATCAAATCAGAGAATATTGCTCTGCCTGAAGACTTCGATATTCCCAGATCGATTTTATTTAAAACCACCCACACCATTGCAGAAGTTTGGCTGGATGGAGAAAAAATATACGAATACGGAAATGAAGCGGATGCCCCGGACTTTATGAAGTCACCGGGAAGCTGCTGGCATATTGTGGATATTCCGGGAGATAGTGCAGGCAAAAGCCTGGAGGTCAGAATTATTCCGGTATATGAGGGCTATTATGGAAATAAAGTCAGTCTTGTATACGGAACACGAGGCGATTGTATTCTGAAAATATTAACAGACAGTCTCGGAAATCTGGTAATCAGCTGTGGAATTTTGTTTGCCGCTGTTATCTGCCTGATTCTCTATTGTGGAGCAGCGCAAAGAAAAAGAAGCGACAAGACAGAAGCGAAAATTGAGATTTTTTTAAACCTTGGATTTTTCTCATTGCTGGTCGCAGTATGGACACTGGTACAATGTGGCTTTCTGCAGTTTTTGATCCCGGATGGAAGAACCTTATATTTTGTGGATTATTTTTCACTTTTTCTTTTCCCGGTGCCATTTAATTTCCTGTTATATGATATCTGTAAAAGCAAGTACCATAAAGGAGCATTGATTTTTTCCATTCTTTATCTTGCAAATATGGCAGTCGATGTTTTGCTTCAGTGTACAGGAATTATTGATATGTTCCGGTTACTTTCTGTAACTCATGTTATTATGGTTGCAAATGCGGTTTACACAGTTGTGATCATTCTTTACGAAGTCAGAAAAGCAGGAAACGATGTAGCCCAAAAATTCCAGTATCCTATGTACGTAGCCATGGGATTTGGAATGGCAGAAATGTTTCTTTATTATTTAAGAAGATTTCAACAGACATCCATTTTGCTTTCTACAGGAACCATGCTGTTTATCATTATGCTGATCTGGATCCAGGTTTCTCAATATTACGATCAATATATCCAGAAACAAAAGGTGATCTATCTGCAGAAAATAGCCAATATGGATATGCTCACAGAGGCCATGAACCGAAATGCTTACGAGGATATGGTGAAATATCTGGATGAAGGTGAAATTAAACTGCGCACCACAGGTGTAGTGCTTTTTGATCTGGATAACCTGAAAGTAATCAATGATGATTTTGGACATGAAAAGGGAGACGAGGCACTGAAGCTGTGTTATCAGTGTATCAGTCAGGCATTTCAGAATGTAAAGAACTGTTTTAGAATTGGCGGCGATGAGTTTGCATATGTATATCACAGCGATGAGAAAGATATGATTCCGGAACGGCTGAAGACACTGGAGCTGATTTTGAAGAAAACCGCAGAAACACACAAGCTGGAGTATCCGCTTAGTATATCAGCAGGATACGCTTATTATCAGCCGGATATAGATTTTGACTTTAAAGATATTGTAAGACGAAGCGATACCATGCTGTATCGTCAGAAGCGCAGGAAGAAGATTGCGGGGTCAACTGATCCGAGTCACTTGCTTTCCCGCATGGAAAAGCATTCCACAGAGGAGATCACAGATGAGGTGATCCTGCAGGAGAAAAAGTATCAGAGTATGTCAGTGGATGAACTTTGCAGCGTGATCGATCTTCTGAGTCCAACTACAGATAGTTACCCGTATGTGATTGATTTTCGGACAGATTTTTATTACATAGCAAACCAGGCTCTTGACCGTTTCTGTATTCCGAAAAATAGTTTTCATAATGTGATTTCAAACCATAAAGAATTTGTATATGAACCTGATTATGAAAAACTGAAAGAGGAATTTGATGATCTTCTTAAAACAGACCGTTGTATCCATAGTATGGAATATCGATGGCTGGATCTGAAAAAAATGCCGGTCTGGATTCATTGCAAAGGATATCTGGTCCGGGATGATAATACGAAACCTCTTTATATGATCGGTTGTATCAATGAGATTGGAGAAAGACAGAAGGCAGATAATGTAAGCGGGTTATTAGGAGAGACTGGATTGCGGCAGTATATGGATCAACAGGATACTCCTTTGGAAACAGGATATCTGCTTCGTATAGGAATCGATCATTTTAAGGAAATCAATGATAACTTCGGACAGGAGTACGGTGATTTTGTACTTAGAAAAACAGCAGATTGTATTTCCGGCTGCATATCAGAAGCACAGAAAGTGTACAAGCTTGTGGCAGATGAATTTCTGATTCTGGATGTTTCTTCTGACGAGGTGAAGGATGCAGATAAACTTTATGATAAAGTGAGAAATGAAATAGACAGATTCATTGAATCTAATGAGTTTAAGGTCATGTATACGGTTTCAGGAGGAATTGTGCCATTTGCGGCATTAAAGGGGAATCAGTATTCAGAAGCCCTGAAGCTGACAGATTTCGCTTTGAATGAAGCGAAGAAGCTGGGAAGAAACCGTTGCTATATATTTAATGAGGAAACCTACAGAAGATTTCTTAGGAAGAGGGAGATTACCCAGGAACTGAGAGAAGCTGTGAACAATGGCTTCCGAGGCTTTAGGGCTTTTTATCAGCCTGTATTTGCTGAAGATAAAAAGGTGTCTTATGGAGCAGAAGCTTTAATGCGTTTTACTTCTGAAAAATTTGGAATGGTTTCACCGGCAGAGTTTATTCCGATTCTGGAAGAAACAGGACTTATTATTCCTGCTGGCCGATGGATGATGAGGGAGGTTATGGGAAAATGCAGTAAAATCAGGAAAGTAATTCCAGAGTTCAGAGTAAGTATTAATATTTCTCAGGTTCAGGCATCCAAGTCTGATGTGATCCAGGATATCAGTGGGGAAATGAAAAGAGCCGGGCTGCCGTTGGAAGCCTTGATCGTGGAATTGACAGAGAGTGACCTTCTGGAACAAAATATAAATGAGAAGCATTTTCTTACAGAACTGAAGCGGATGGGAATCAGTCTTGCACTGGATGATTTTGGAACCGGATACTCGAATTTCCATTATCTCAGCGAACTGAAACCGGAGATCATTAAGATCGACCGCTCTTTCACTGCCAAAGCAGTTGCAGATAAACAGGAATATTATCTGCTGAATCAGTTTTGTACCATGACCCATAATCTGGATATGAAGATTTGTATCGAAGGCGTGGAAAATGCTCAGGAATGGCTCAAAATCCGAAAGCTGTGCCCGGAATTTACCCAGGGATATTTCTGGGGAAAACCTTGTGGATATGAAGAGTTTATGACAAAATTTATAGAAAGAAAATGAGATGAAGAAAAAAATTTGTAAGTTGTCAGCAGTAGTATTACTTTTTTTCTCAGGGATTATGGAGATTGGCTGGCGCTTTTTTAACATGGTGGTCTGCTGCAAAAGAGGGGGAAGGAAAAAGGAAAGAAAGGAATGGTTTGAATTATCCCATATACGGGATAATCATCCCAGAAACGGATATGCAAAGGAATATGAGGAGAGCAGGGCATGGTGCGAGGCTCAGAAGATGCAGGACTGCTATATCCGGAGTGTGGATGGATTAAAACTCCATGGATTCTATCTGCCTGCAGAGAATGCAAAGAGATTTGTCATATTAAGCCATGGCTATCGGGGCAGCAGATTTGGTTCCCTGTCATTTATGGCAAAATATCTCCATGAGCATCAGTGTAATCTTCTGTTTATGGAGCAGCGCTGCTGCGGAGAAAGTGAAGGAAAATATATTACCTTTGGAGCAAAAGAGAAATGGGATGTGCAGCGTTGGGCAATTTATGTGTCTGAGCGAAATAAGGAGAAACTTCCGATCTATCTGTATGGACAGTCCATGGGGGCATCCGCTGTACTGATGGCATCCGGATACTGGCTTCCGTCAGAGGTGAAGGGACTGATCGCAGACTGTGGTTTTCAGTCCATGGAAAGACAGATGCGGGATATGGCAGACAACTGGTTCCATCTGCATTATATCCCTTTGCTTTTAAAAGAAATGGACTGTCTGTGTCATTTTGTGGCAGGATTTCGTATGAAAGATGCAGATACTACAGAAGCAATGAAAAGGAATACAAGACCTGTTCTTTTCGTTCATGGAGAGAAGGACACCTATGTGTATCCGAACAATTCATTCCAGAACTATATGCTGTGCAGAGCACCAAAGGAGTTGGTCATTGTACCGGGAGCAAGGCATTTGTGCAGTGCCTATGCAGATCCGGAACTGTATCAGCATACAGTGATGGGATTTTTTGAGAAATATGATGGTAGTAATTCTGAAAAATGATGTGACTGTTTTTCATCGCCAAAGGCGATTACGAATGACAACAATCCCTGACCGGGACTTATCAGATGCGTTTTGTTAAATGCACGATAAGTCCCGGTCAATTTTATGTAAAGTGTTCATTAAGTCCTGAGGGTACTGGTATTTGGGAAGAATCTGTGCTATTTTTTGTTACGTAATAAAAAAGTAATGTTGTAGCTGTCAGTACATCATTTTTGAAATAACTGTAAGCTACTGAAAAAATATGTAATGTTTTTGCACCCGGGAAAAGAGAAACCGGGCGATGGAGGTTAAATAAAGTATGACAAACTACTATCCTTTAACAGCAGCACAGAAAATGCATCACAACTGGATCATGGATTACGGTACGCAGCAGGTATCCGGTGTCAGTGTTGTGGCATCTGTACAGGCTGAACTGGATTTTGGATTATTAAAAAAATGCATTCAGATGGAGACAGAACGTTCCGGATGCACCAGAATCCGTTTTACTAAGCCTGATAAAGACGGAAATGTACAGCAGTACCTTGTAAAACAGGATCCAAGGGATATCGGATTCAAGGATCTGTCAGGAATGGGAAGCCTTGCAAAAGCAGATGAGCTGATGCAGCAGTGGGCATATGAAACCTTTGACGGTGATGATATTCCCATGTGCGAGTTTACTATGCTGAAGCTGCCGGAAGGATATAATGGTTTCTTTGTACATATGGATCACAGATTGATCGACTCCTGTGGTCTGGTAGTAATGATCGGTGATCTGTTTCAGTTATATACCTATTATAAATATGGAACAGCCTATCCACAGGAACTGGCAGATTTTGAGACAGTACTTAAAAAAGACCTGGCAAAAGCAGGCAACGAGAAACGTTTTGCAAAAGATAAGAAATTCTGGGATGACCAGCTGGATGCACTGGGCGAACCTCTGTATTCTGATATTCAGGGACCATCCGTACTGGAGGAAGCGAGAAAACGTCATGGAAATCCCGGACTTCGTTCTTCTGATATTGAGATGAAGGATCTGTTTGTGGCAGTTAAGGATTATTATCTGGAGCCGGAACCAACCAAAAATCTGATCGATTTCTGTATGAATCATCAGTTGTCTATGACAAACCTTCTTCTGCTTGGTATCCGTACTTATCTGTCAAAGGTAAATAACGGACAGGAAGATATCACTATCCAGAACTTTATATCCAGACGTTCTACACATGATGAGTGGACTTCCGGAGGAAGCAGAACCATCATGTTCCCATGCAGAACAGTGATCGCACCGGAGACAGATTTCCTTTCTGCTGCTTATGAGATCCAGAATATGCAGAACCGTATCTACATGCACAGCAACTATGATCCGGCACTTATTATGGATGAGATGAGAAAGAGATACAATACACCGAAGCATACAGGATATGAGAGCTGTTATCTGACTTATCAGCCAATGACGGTGAAGGTGGAGAATGAAATGCTTGGAACCATCCGTCAGCATGCAAAATGGTTTGCAAACGGTGCAGCCACCAAGAAGATGTATCTGACCGTATCCCATACAGAAGATGGAGGTATGAACTTCTCCTATCATTACCAGACTGCTCATCTGGAGGAACATGATATGGAGCTGCTTTATTATTATATGATGCGTATTCTTTTTAAGGGAATCGCAGAGCCGGATATGAGCATCGGCGAAATTATGGAACTGGTTTAAACGAATCAGGCAAGTAGCGAAGCGAATGATTTTATCCGTTAAATTAATATCAGGAGGAAACGCAATGAATCAGGAAATGGAATTTAAAAATATTGTAGCACAGTATAGCAAGGTAGCACCGGAAGAAATGAATAATGAAATGAGATTCCGCGAGGATCTGGGTTTCAGTTCTCTGGATTTTATGTCCTTTTTAGGTGAACTTGAGGATACCTTTGATCTCGAACTTGACGAGAGCGAAGTGTTGAAGATCACAACTCTTGGCGAAGCCTTAAATCTGTTGGAAGAACTTCAGTAATTTTTTTCGAAGTAAAACTTATAAAGATGTCAGGGTCAAAGATATTTTGTTCCTGACAGGATATCCATAACTTGAACAGTTCAGAAAATAATGGGGGACAGATATGCTGATCAGAAATATATTAGAAGAAAGTGCACGTAAATTTGACGAAGTAAAAGCAGTAAAATGGCTCAAGAAAAAGGAAATCATGGAAAGAAGCTATGGTGAACTGATGGAAAATGTAGTTTTCACCAGAAAAGGTCTTCTTGCAGAGGGCTTTGAGGGAAAGCACATTGCACTGATCGGAACCAGTTCTGTAGAGTGGATGGAAAGCTATCTGGGAATCATTACAGGATGTACCACAGCAGTACCGCTGGATGCCGCGCTTCCCTGTGAGGATCTGATCGACCTGCTTAACCGTTCCGATTCTGTAGCGCTTTTCTTAAGTCCGAAGCTTAGACCATATCTGGATACATTTCTTGGAAATTGTCCGAAACTTCAGAAGGTGTGGATGCTTCAGGAAGAGGTGGATGATGCGCCGGCAAAGGTATATGGTATTGGTGAACTTCGAAATGCAGGAAAGAGCGCATCAGCAGATTCTGTCTGCCCGGATGCAGAGGATATTGCAACCATTATTTTTACTTCCGGAACAACAGGAAAGAGCAAGGGTGTTATGCTGACACAGAACAATCTGGCTTCCAATGTTGAGGCAGTAAAGATCACAGCAGAACCGGGAACTGCCATGCTCAGTGTGCTTCCAATCCATCACGCATTCTGCCTGGTTATGGACTGGCTGAAGGGATTCTCTCTGGGTGCAACTCTTTGTATCAATGATTCCCTGCTCCATATGGTAAGAAATATGAGTATTTTCAAACCGGATATTATGCTTATGGTTCCAATGATGATCGAGACGATTTATAAGAGACTGGCTGCCGCTGATCCGTCAATCCCGAAGACAGTTCTGGCAGAAAAGGTATTTGGCGGAAAACTGCGCATTATCTTTACAGGCGGTGCACATCTGGATCCATATTATATTGACCGTTTTGCAGAATATGGCGTTGAAGTACTGGAAGGCTATGGAATGTCAGAATGTTCCCCTGTTATCAGCAACAATACACCGGAAAATCATAAAAAGGATTCTATCGGAAAACCACTTGAAAATGTAGAGATCAGATTTGAAAACGGTGAGATCCTGGTAAAAGGAAGCAGTGTTATGAAGGGATATTATCAGATGCCTGATGAGACTGCAGAGACTTTAAAGGATGGCTGGCTGCATACAGGTGACAAGGGATATATGGATGAAGACGGTTATCTGTTTATCAATGGACGTGTGAAGAACCTGATCATCCTGTCCAACGGTGAAAATGTATCTCCGGAAGAGATTGAGAATAAGCTGGCTCTGAATCCGCTGGTAGGTGAAGTGGTCGTGACAGGTGAGGACAATGGACTGACAGCCCGCATCTATCCGGAGCAGGCTGTTGTGGAAGCGAAAGCATTGGATACAGAGGCGATTCAGACACAGCTTCAGGCATTTCTGGATGAATATAACAGAAATCAGCCAACCTATCGCCGCATTACAGGACTGGTTGTCCGCAAAAATCCGTTTATCCGCAACACAACGAAGAAGATTAAGAGGCAGGATGTTCTGATTGATGAGCCTCTGGCGTAAATAAGACCGGACAATGATTATACTCCCTGAATTAAGATAAAAGCGGCAGCATACCGGATAAAAAAATTTCAGACAGAATATCAGCGATTACTTCCGGTGCAAGATTAAAATTATCCCGGCTCCATTTATGGAGAACGCCGATAGTACTGCCGATGGCGCAGGTAATCACATAGGAAACTTCTTCCTTTGTATGCCTGTCAGGCCTGGAATTAGATGTAGCCTCTGTGACATAATGATGGAGCATAGTCAGCATTTTTTCAAACAGATCATTTCCATAAGGTGTACTCAAAAGACCGGACAGAAAAGGATTTTCCATAGTGTACAGGCACAGGGTCAGAAAATAGGAACTGCAGATGTCCCGGTCATTTTTGGGTTGGAAATTTTCCATCATGGAAAAAACATCATGAATCGTTTTATCCTCAACTGCGGAGATAAGTGAAGGGATGTTCTGATAGTGATTATAAAAAGTACTTCTGGCAATACCTGCTGTTTTAGTGATGTCGGATACAGTAATCCTGTCAGGCTTCTTTTCTTTTACCAATTTGAAAAAAGCACCTAAAATGGCCTCGTCAGCCACGGAATATCTTTCATCGGGAATTATATTTTGCATAGTCGTCTCCTCCCGGGAGTCTGTAAGTAATACATAAAGTATACCACAAATCTGACGATAAAAAAATATATTTTCATTCTCAGTCAATTCTTTTACTTTCTGCATAATCTCATATCCATAATTGGTTGTTAAAAGTTATTATGTTACATCGCATTGCGATGTATTTGTCAAGTAGGAATGTATGTGCTATGATTAAATTGACTATGGAATAATCTGTTATCCGGAGAAGAAAAAATGAAAATATCAGAGGTACGATGGGAGGATTTTTTATGCGCAGAAGAGACAGAGAAGTAACAGATTTTAATGAAATCATACATATACTTGATTCTGGTAAGGTCTTGCACCTTGGGCTGGTGGATCAGGGAAAACCATACATAGTTCCTATGAACTACGGTTATGTTATGGAAAATGATAAACTTGTATTTTATGTGCACGGTGCTTTGGAAGGCCGTAAGCTTGACATTATCAAAAACAATTCAGACTGCTGTGTTCAGATTGAGTGTGATGTTCAACCATTTTCAGGTAAAGTAGCCTGCCAATATGGGTGTAGTTATTATTCTTTTGATGGATTTGGAACTGCGGAGATTGTGGAAGCACCACAAGAAAAAATTAAGGCCATGAGTGCCTTAATGAAAATACAAACGGGTAAGGATTTTGAGTTTAATGAGCGGCTGGTTTCAATTGTCAGTGTCATCCGAATTGAGTGTGATTATTATACTGCAAAGTACAGACCATTACCGGCAAAGCCAGTAGTGGAAAGATAGGAAAATTAAGAGATTCGAAACTACCGGACAGATATCATTGAGATCACTGACAAAGATTGCCATGGCTTTGGATATTGCAGATGAGCTTAGAAATATTTTTACGCATGTTCCATATAAAGATATTCGGAAGGTCATAAATGAGGGCAGGTAATGCACTACAGGTATTTGCAGATAGTTTGCCGGATAATTGGAGGAGAAAAAATGACTATTAGAAAAGCAGAAGAAAAAGACATTCCAAGAATAATTGAACTGTTGGGACAGGTATTACAGATCCATGCGGATATAAGACCTGATATTTTTATTCCTGGTACCACAAAATATACTGTAAGCGAATTGACAGAGCTATTAGGAAAAGAAGAAAAACCCATATATGTAGCAGTGAACGAGGAAGATGTTTGTGTAGGATATGCATTTTGCCAATTACAGGAACAGCCTTTTTCAACCAATATGGTACCGTTTAAGTCTCTTTTTATAGATGATCTGTGTGTGGATCAGCAGGCACGAGGACAGCATATCGGTGAGCGTTTGTTTGAGTATGTAAAAAACGAAGCAAAGCGAATGGGCTGTTATGAAGTGACACTGAATGTATGGGCAGGAAATACTTCAGCCGAAAAGTTCTATGAAAAAATGGGTATGAAAACAAAAGAAAGACAGATGGAATATATCCTGGAACATTGATGCGTTGTATAGCATATTTGAGAAGTCTATCTGCGAATTTACAGAGATATCCGATCAGTCAAACAGTAAATATTAAAAGAAAATGCAAATCAGGCACAAGTTATATTTCGGAAATTTGTGCCTGATTTTTACAGTGTTATTTGGAAATTACAGGTGCTTTTGTCCGATATTTTTAGCATTGATATAATTTATGATCATGTCTGCTGCATCGGAAATATCAAGTTTGCCTGTATCAATAGACAGCTGATACTGGCTGGCGTCTTCCCATTCTTTGCCTGTATAGAATTTGTGGAAGGATGCTCTCTTTTCATCTACTTCTTTTATCAGTTTCGCAGCTTTTTTCTCATTGACGCCGTCTCGCTCCATTACACGTTTGATACGGCAAAGATATCTGACGCAGGATTTCACCCTCTGATGGACTGGATTAAGATGCGTTATTTTAGAGGATCGCTATAATCTCCAGATCATCGTATATATGTGCTTTTACAGTATCTGAAAAAGAATATTCTCCTGTCATATAATGTTTTGTAAATCATTTTGCATGGATGTTCGCTGATAATAGGTATTTATGATATCCTGTAAAGTAATCGTATTCATTTTTTCTTCAGCAGTTTTTTGGATTTCATTATAGAATCCCTGCAAAGATAACTGAATGTTAATGCCAACGCCACAATCTGGATTGGTATGAGTATCTAAATGAAGCAATGGTTTCTCACCTTCAACTGCTTTATAAATATCCAGCAATGTAATCTGGTCTGCTGGTTTTGAAAGAGAAGGACGGGCATGTCCGGCTACACTGGTCATAAGTCCGGCTTTTTTTAGTTTTAACATAAGCTGGCGTACAAAGCCGGGATTTGTATGGACACTTTCTGCAATTGAGGCGCTGGAGAGAGATTTTTCCTGGTTGATAGCAATCAGAACCATCACATGAACAGTATCACTTAATTTCGTTGAATATTTCATGATAAGAAACTCCTTGTAGTATGATATAATGATTTTGCTTTCACATTTTTGAGACAAAAATATTTCTGGTTTGTCTAAAACATTTCAAGTTCTCAACAGTTCTTTTCAATGTGTTGAAAAACTGTGCATATTTATTATTTTGATGATTGTAAATAATATAATTACAACTATAATGAAATTTAAAGGAAAAGTCAACACAGGAATGAAACTTACGGAGGATTATAATATGCTGATCGTAGACAAATTTATGAAACCACCAAACTCCTTGCATAAACATTGATTATTATATGATGTGATAAAATATTCACAAAGGAGAACTTATGGAATACAAAAATCAAACAGAAAATCGTGCATTTCAGGAAATGTTTCAGGCAGCAGTAAAACGGCTGCAAAATCGTTCCGGAGAGGATATTGCTGCAAAAAGCGGGGCTGTTTTTCATAGCAGCCGAAATGTGCTTGAAGTACTGAGTTTTTATGAAACGATTGAAATTCAACTCCCTGAATTTTGTATTAACTCAGACATGGACGAATGGCATTATCTGACATTGCTGCATTATCTGGATATGGCCGATGGAACAGAAGGTTCACAGAAACTTATTACTTTTGGTAACCTGAAAGATGGATTGATTCGAGGAACCAAGTTTGACCGGACTGCAGAGCAGAAACTGGAAAAGCTTTTGCAGGATAAAGATCCTGAGAAAATTCAGAAAGCATGTAAAAACCTGGGTGCAGAATTCACAGAGACAAAGGCGGATCTGTGTGCTGTTTTTCCAGTTCTGCCAAGATATCCGGTAACTTTAAAGATATGGTTTGCAGATGAAGAATTTCCTGTATCTGGCAAAATATTTCTTCAGGATCATGCTGATCATTATCTGAGTGTAGAAGATGCGGTAACAGTTGGAGAAATTTTGCTGCAAAAATTATCGGAAGCATTTTCTTCTCTCTGATCATGAATCAGAAAACTTTCCAGTCCGGATTTGATAAATTTGTCAATTGTTGTCTGAATCTGTTTCCAGTCATTACAGTGATTGCGGAGCATCAGTCTGTTGATGGAAAGGCAGCCATTCATTTGAAAATAAAAAACCGATTCTGCCTGTTCAAAGGTCAGGAGGCTGTGTGACATAAGCCAGGTCACATAGCCTTCTTTTGCATTTTCTGCTAATTTTTCCAGAAGAATAGGGGCAATTGTATCATCCAGAAACAGTGCCCTGTATTGTGATTCCATCTGTATTTTCTGACAGAACGGATAGGAACAGCTTTTTTGATTTAGACAGAATAAATGATCCACAGTTGTTAACATATCCTGAGTCATATCATTAAGAATATCTGATAATACATCATAGATATCGTAGTAATGAAGATAAAAAGTGCCACGGTTGATTTCAGCATTTTTGCAGATCTCTGTAACTGTAATTTTCGTAAAACTTTTCTGATTTAACAATTCTAAGAACGTATCTTTTATGGTTTGCCTGGTATAGCGGGTACGGCGATCTTGTTTTCTCGTTTTTTCTGACATTATATACTCCTGTATTAGTTAGTATCATATGATTTCTCAACAATTTTTCTGATGTGTTGAGTAACCATACAAATCTCATGGATTGATCATTGTAATTTATATAGTAACAACTATAATGAGGCTTAAAGAAAAAGTCAACAGATTGTTCAGAATTTTAGGAGGAAAAACATGGGACATGTAATTGCAGTATCAGGAAAAGGCGGCGTAGGAAAAACAACTCTTTGTGGATTGTTGATCCAGTATTTATGTGAAAGCGGAAAACGTCCGGTCCTGGCGGTGGATGCAGATGCAAATGCAAATTTGAACGAAGTGCTCGGTGTTGAGCCGGAGGTCACACTTGGGGAGCTGAGAGAAGAAATTGAGCGGGCAGGCATAGACCCACGATATCAGATTCCCTCCGGTATGACAAAACAGGCATATCTGGAAATGCGTCTTTCTGATGCGATTGCAGAAGAAGACGATTATGATTTGATGGTAATGGGACGAACCCAGGGACAGGGCTGCTATTGTTTTGTAAATGGCCTTGTGCAGACCCAGGTTCAGAAACTGCAAAGTCATTATCCATATATTGTGGTTGATAACGAAGCAGGTATGGAACATATCAGCAGAGGAATCCTGCCAATGATGGAAGTTGCCATTCTTGTAAGTGACTGTTCCAGAAGAGGTGTTCAGGCAGCCGGACGTATTGCAAAGCTGATGAAGGAGTTAAACTTTAAACCACAGAAAACTGGATTAATCGTGAATCGTGTTCCGGATGGAAAACTGGATGCCGGAACTCTGGAAGAAATCCGAAATCAGGGATTGGAACTGTTAGGCGTTGTACCACATGATGACCAGGTATATCAGTATGACTGTGATGGAAAGCCGATCATACAGCTTCCGAAAGATTCTCCGGTCAGAAGTGCACTGGGAGAAATTGTAAAGAAGCTAGGACTGTGAGAGAGGGAGGTTCTCTTTATGATTTCAGCCAGACAGCAGTAGATGAGATAAAAGAAAAATTAGGTTAAGAAAATAATAGAATATATATAGGAAAAAGGTGAAAAAATGGGATTTTTTTCAGGATGTATGGATGCCAGAAACATGACTTTAATTGAAGAAGTTAAATGTCCGAAATGTAGTGCAGATATAGAAGTATTTGTGAGAGATGGAAAAACAGTTGGCGACAGTGTATGCGATAACTGTGGATATACGATAAAAGAAAACCAGATTATACAGCTGTAATTTGTAATATTACATCCACTTGACGCAAGAAATAAGCAGTGATATACTGAAACAAAAGTTATTTATAAAATAACAATAAAAACCAGGGACTATATTGTGTGATTGAACAGTTACAAAAAATGCAATTCTTGTGGAGGGTATAGGATGATACAGATTGCAATTGTGGAAGATGAAGAAATTTACGTAAAACAATTAACAGAGTATATCCGGAAATATCAAACGGAAAGGGGAAGATCAATAAAGGTTAC
>NZ_QUDO01000046.1 GCF_003477525.1 Ruminococcus sp. AF41-9 | reverse complement strand
ATCTCCTCCACTGTTGTCTCCACCGGAAGTATCATCTCCTCCGCTGTAGTCTCCACCGGAAGTATCATCTCCTCCACTGTTGTCTCCACCGGAAGTATCGTCTCCTCCACTGTAGTCACCGCCGGAAGTATTATCTCCTCCACTGTAATCATCACCGCCGGAAGTATTATCTCCTCCGCTGTAATCACTGCCGGAATTGTCACCTCCTCCGGAGTAATCACTGTCATAGTTATAATCACTGCTTCCGCTGTAATCCGTATTATCAGAGCTTCCATCACCGGTCCATACAAAAGTATCAGTGTTATCAGCAGTATCCGTCTCTTCCGATGTTGCAGCAGATGCATCGTCAAGCTGCGCCTCACCGCCTACGATCTCCAGGATCTTATTGCTTCGTGCAACCACTTCTGATGATGGAGTGTAATCCTGGTCATCATAAAGGAACTTATGAAGTTCCACAACATTGTTCTCCAGATCAACCGGAACGATAATACTTCCTTTGATATTGGAGAATTTATACTTGGACGGGAATCCGGTGCTGTCTGTAAATTTATATCCGATCAGAGTCGGGATCAGACCCAGGATATCCTGTTTGCTGAGAGATGTAGTTATCATCGGGAATACATCATCCATAATCTTAAAGATAGAAGACAGACCTGCTGTCTTTGCCTTATCAAATAACATTCCAAGCACACGTCTCTGACGCTCTGTACGTCCCATATCCAGACTTGCTGTGTATCGGATACGGCAGTAAGAAGTTGCCTGAACACCATTCAGATGATAAGTTCCAACCGTTGCTTCCTGATCTTCCGGTTTCGGCTCCGGCAGTTCAATCGGAGTATATTCCCTGCCTGTCAGCTCAGAAGTCTCCACACAATAGTTATTCATATGCACAAGCTCTGCATAGGACATCGGAATGTCCAGTCCACCCAGATCATCGATCACCTCTGCCATAGCTGAGAAGTCAGCAGTTGCATAATCGGAAATATCCAGATCAAGGTTGGTGTTTAACATGGAGATTGCCTGTTCAGCACTGCCCCTTGCATAAGCTGCATTCGCTTTTGTATAGGTGTCATCTCCGATATTCAGAAGCGTATCTCTGTAAATAGATGCCATTCTTACTTCCTTGGTATCATTGTTTACACTCACAATGATCATGGTATCGCTGTTCTGTGCGGAATACTGAGAACCAGCTCCACGGCTGTCGATACCGAATAATACATACGTTTTATATCCGGTCATCTTCGGTGCTTCCTGATTTACCATGATCTTCTCTTCATCCAGTTTCGGCTGCTCGATCTTGTCCAGTCTGGAAGAAATCTGTCCATACACGTACAGACCGCCGATAAACAGGAGTAACACTACAATCTCAAGCACAAACAGCAGTTTTTTCTTTTTTCCTGGTTTAGCCATACTTTTTCCCCTTATCTTAATATGCGTTCTTGTTAATAAAGCCTTTGAAAAACGTCAGAAAAATAATCTTGATGTCAAATCCAATGCTCCAGTTCTCAATGTAATACAAGTCACATTCGATTCTCTTTCTGATGGACGTATCTCCGCGGTAGCCATTCACCTGTGCCCATCCGGTCAGTCCCGGACGAACCTGATGCTTGACCATATATCTTGGAATCTCTTCCCGGAATTTCTCCACGAAAAACGGTCTCTCCGGCCTTGGTCCTACAAGGCTCATGTTGCCTTTTAATATATTGAAAAGCTGTGGCAGCTCATCAATGCTTGTGTGGCGCATGAATTTACCCACAGGTGTAACCCTTGGGTCATTTTTTACAGTCCATGCTTTCTTCTCTTCCGATTCCGGCTGTACTTCCATGGAACGGAATTTATACATCCAGAAGGTCTGATTGTGAAGTCCGACTCTCTCCTGCTTATAGATCAGCGGTCCCGGTGAGGTCAGCTTGATAATCAGGCACATCAGCAGCATCAAGGGCGATGTCACGATGATTCCCACGATCGAACCCACAATATCCATTGTTCTCTTTATCAGTGCGTTAAATGTATTGTTCAGCGGCACATAACGGATATTGATGACCGGAAGTCCCAGAATATCCTCTGTATAAGGCTTGGTTGGGATAATCTTATTATAGTCCGGGATAAACTTCGTGTGTACTCCTGACTTTTCGCATAATGCTACGATTTCCTCAAGGCGGTAATATTCACTCAGTCCCAGTGTGATCGCGATCTCATCCATCTGATTCTCCGGAAGGATTACATTCAGGTTCTCAATTCTTCCCAGAACTTTGATCCCCTTGTACTCTGTTCCTGCCGGAATATTGTCATCCAGGATTCCCCGGATCACATATCCCCACTGTGGATTCGCCTGTACACGGTCAATATACTCTTCTGCCGCACGGCTATATCCCACACAGATCATCTGCTTCTGATTGAGCCCTTTCTCACGCATATCTTTGAGAAGGGTAAAGATCAGCATTCGCACTGCCCACTGAAGCACAATGTTGATCACATAAAACATAATATAGGTGGAACGGGAAAAATCTCCCTCGTCTACCATATAAAATGTAAACATCAGAATGAGGAGTCCCAGGGAATTCGCCTTTACAATATTCGCCAGAACCAGCCGCCGTCCCTGCATTCGCATGGGAGTATAGAGCGTAAATGCCTGATACAAAAGCAGATACACCGGTACAATAAGGATCAGCATCATCATATACTGCCGGAAACTTCTTGTCCGGACTGCTGTGGCTGCCATAGGTCCCACAAAGCGGATCAGCCATGCGAGAAAATAAGACAGCACCAGTACCACGGCGTCGACGATCATATGGAGACGGCTGAAGTTCTTTTCATTGTCCTTTAGCAATCTTTTGTCACCTCAATTTTACATACCTGCGGTTTCATTATGATACTTCATTCCCGCAAATTCTACATTATAATATATTATAATAGTTACTTTCCAAAAGCAATAATATCTTATTCTGTATTTTATAAATTTTCTATTAATAATATTCTGTCATCCGTGGAAACGTCTGGCAATATTTATCCATAATTCCACCTGTATTTTTAGATAATTAGGTAAATTCCGGAATTTAAACGGAACTTTTCTGTCTTTTTTGCTGATCTGAAATCCGTTCTTGATCCCCGCAAGATATTCCTTTCCAAATCCCTTCAAAGTAAAGAACAGGAGCTTCGTCCCAAATCCCACGATCAGAAACGGAAGGTTCAGGATGATCTGAAGCAGCGGCATATTTTTGTAGATCAGATAGACATTATTTCTGGAGGAATAACGGGTCTTGAAATGATTGTAGCGGGAACCGCTGGTTCCGCTTCCCACATGGTAAACCATTGCCTTCGGCGCATACCAGTTCTCGTATCCGTTGATCCTTGCGCGGTATCCCACATCCATATCTTCCAGATAGGCAAAATGTTCCTCATCAAAATAACCGATCTTCTCGAAAATCTTTCTTCTGTAGATGGCTGCCCCTGCACAGGAGGCAAAGATTTTCTCCTCTTTTTCACAGGTATGAATATCCTTACCCTTACCTCTGGCATACGCCCATCCCAGTGCACAGTAATAATTGCCCGCATCGTCCAGTCTGTCTCTGTCGTAAAACTGGATCATTCTCGCAGCACAGGAGAATGCTTTTTTATGCCTGCGTATGGCGGCAAGCATTTCTTCGATAAAATCCGGTGTCACTTCGATGTCATTGTTTAAGAGCAGCACATAAGGGGCTCTGGATGCTTTGATTCCTTCGTTGACTGCTTTGCAGAAGCCAAAATTCTCCGGTAACTCGATCATATGCACCCAGGGATAGGAAGAAGCCACAAATGCACAGCTTCCGTCACTGGAGCCATTGTCCACAAGGATCACTTCAAAATTTCTGACCGTCTGGCACTCCAGTCCTGACAGCACCCCGTCCAGATACGCCATTCCGTTAAAGTTCGGAATGATCACAGATACTTCCTGCATGATTGCCTCCCGTTTTCTTCTTTTTTCCTTTGTCTTTTCCGTCCATTCCAGGAAGCGGTTTTAACGAATAATTCCATTTCGTAAGGGAAAGATTTTTGTTGTAATAAGGATCTCCGTTCTTCAGGATATCCAGCCAGTGGCAGCGCATGTATTCAATCTCTGTCTGGAAACGGCGGACTTTCTCCTTGCTGTCCTCTGCACCTCTGGTCTTTGATTCCATATGGTACAGTTTCGCATATGGATCATAGACGATAAGAGCATTTTCTTCTCTGACTTTCAGACAGAGATCCACATCATTAAAGGCAACTGCCAGTTCCGGTGTAAATCCCCCCACCTTTTCAAAGATTTCTTTCTTCATCATCAGGCAGGCGGCTGTCACAGCACTCATGTCCTGAAGCAGAGAGGCTTTATGAAGATAACCGGTACGCTCTGCCGGCATATCCACAAACATGTGTCCGGCAATTCCACCCATTCCGATCACACATCCGGCATGCTGGATCGTATTGTCCGGGTAGATCAGCTTCGCACCGACTCCGCCTACTTCCGGTCTCTGGCACACACCGAGCATTTCTGTCATCCAGTCCGGATTGATGGTTTTGATATCATTGTTCAGGAAGAGAAGATACTCTCCTTTTGCATGGGCTGCGCCGAAATTGTTGATAGCTGAATAATTAAATTCCTTTTTCCATCTCAGAAGATGAATCTGAGGATCTTTGGAAAGTTCCTTATAATACCGGAATATTTCATCTGTGGTACTGTTATTTTCTACAATAATAATCTCAAAATTCTTATAATCTGTATTTTTTTTCAAAGATTCCAGGCAGGTCCGGAGGGTTTCTTTCTCATCTTTGTTCGGGATGATCACAGATACCAGTGGTTCTCCCTGAACCGGGTACTGTACACGGTAAAATCCCAGATCCGGTGTGTGGCTTACCACTCCTTTTACACCGTTTCTCTCAAGATGTGCCTCAATCGCCCGTTTGCCCGCTTCAAAGGCATACATCTTACTTGCAGGATTGTCTGCGGTCGATGCCTTATGCGTTCGCCAGTGATACAGGATCTCCGGAATGTGAACGACTTCCCTGGAGTTTTCTGTACAGCGGAAAATGAAATCATAATCCTGGGCACCGTCAAACTCCTTCCGGAATCCTCCGACTTTCTCAACAATGCTTCTGCGCGCCACAAAGAAATGACAGATATAGTTATTGGAGCGCAGCAGATCCAGGTTGAAATCCGGTTTCAGATGAGGCTGAAAATGTTCATCCAGTTCTGTAGTCACCTTGTCCTCGTCTGTATAGAATGTATCTGCCTGTGGATGTTCCTGTAATGCCTGTACAATCTCATACAAAGCATTCGGCGCCAGAAGATCATCATGATCCAGCAGTCCCAGAAATTCTCCTTTCGCCATGGCAAATGCCTGATTGGTATTCTCTGCGATTCCCAGATTCTCCTTCAGATTACAGAATCGTACTCTGGAATCTCTGGCTGCATAATCTGCCAGGACTCTCTGCATCTCTTCATTATCCGGGCTTGCATTTGCAATACACAGTTCCCAGTTCGGGTAGGTCTGTGCGATCAGGGAATCTATCATCTGTTTCAGAAATTCCGTCGGTGTCTGATAGGCAGGTACCGCAATACTGATCAGCGGAGTCTTTTTGAATTTATGTTTTCTTTGTTTCTCCAGTGTCTCCTCATCCGGGATATATACTTCATACCAGGGACCGTATGGCACCTCCTCCGGTTCGAAGCGTTCATGAAGCCTTATCCAGAATTCTTTTGGTCCGTAATGTTTCAGATAGCGGAACCCCTTCTGGATCGTATAGGGAGACAGTTTCTTTAATACTTTCGTCCACTGGATACTTCCCCCTGCGGATTGTTCTTTACTCATATTGTCTGTAACCTCTTTTTCGCGTTCTGTTCAGAGCCGCTGTTCTATTTCTATCAACAACAGCATTAAAAGATAGCTTATTTTAACATTCTATGATATTTTTTGCAAGAAAGCTGTTGATTGTGTTATACTAATCGTGATTGCGTAGTTACTGTTCACTGGTAATATCCCGCGAGGTGTTTTTTGTGAGCGAAGGTCACAGAAAACCTGAGACATATGGCGCGAATTTATGCGATTAGCATAAATTCTGTGCATCGCGAAGCGTGTTACTGAGAACGGAGTGAACAGTAACATTGCGTATGTCACAAATTACAGATACAACTGGCATTACAGTTATAATAGTATTATGATTTGCTATCAGGAGCAGAAGTTATTCGTGCCTGCACGCTACAGCTTTTGCTTTCACAATTTCAATAAAACAGGAGTATTTTAATAGCATGAAGATTAAGAAAAAGAACAGGATTACCGCCGCATTTCTGGCTGTGGGATTAAGCGTCACTACTCTTTCCGCCCAGCTTCCTGTATCTGCGGCTGAAGACACAGAGGATGGAACTGAAGATTTATTTTCCGACACTGAACAAATTGATTATGATGACGCAGACACCGATTCTGATACCGTATATGACGAAACTCCGGTAGATGATACCGGTTCCGATACAGACTATGAGGATCAGGATACCGGTGCTGATGCTCAGATTACTGATACTTCCGGCACTGCGGAAGCTGTGGAAACCCAGGATACAGCAGTTCCCGATGTGGCAGCAGATGCAGGAAGCTCCGCTGCGGATGCCGGTAACACCACAGAAGCAGAAACTCCGGCTGCGGATACCACAGCAGAAGCCCCGGCCGCTGACTCCGCTGCTGCGATTACAACCAACAGCATTTCCGGATGGCCGCAGGCTTCCGATATTACTTCCACTGCTGCCATCGTGATGGAGACTTCCACGAACACAGTTCTTTTTTCAAAGAATGCAGACCAGCAGCTTTATCCTGCCAGCGCCGTAAAGATCATGACCTGCCTCATCGCCCTGGAGAACAGCAGTCTCGATGATCAGGTGACCATGACTGTCACAGGCGTGTCCGGTGTTACAGACGGAGGTGCCAATATCTCCGCACAGCTTGACGAAGTTTTTACCATGGAGCAGTGTCTCTATGCGATCATGGTTGGCTCTGCCAATGATATCGCCTTACAGGTTGCAGAGCATGTCGGCGGTTCTGTGGAGGCTTTTGTGGAAAAAATGAATGCCCGTGCGCAGGAACTTGGCTGTACCAATACTGTCTTCACCAACCCGACAGGACTTCCGGATGAAAATCAGCATATTACCGCACATGATATGGCTCTGATCATGGAAACAGCCATGGAAAACGAAACCTTCCGTACGATCGCCGCTACTTCTTCCTATACGATTCCGGCGACCAACGTCTCCGGAGGAGACCGTGTACTCAGCAACAGCTTTACCATGATCAACAATGCAAGTGACGGATATTATGAAGCCTGCATCGGCGGTAAAGAAGGTTATACTGTAGCTTCCGGCAGTACCCTTGTCTGTGAAGCATCCAAAAATAACATGAAACTTGTCTGCGTGGTATTAAACGGAGCTTCCGGAGTAACGGATGATGAAGCGATCGCACTTCTCAATTATGGATTCGATAACTTTGTTCCGCTGACTCTCCCTGATGATGATTTCAACCGTATCTCCGGAGGCACTGTGATCGTTCCTTCCGGAACTACAGAAGATTCCCTCACTACGGAAGATACTTCTGCGGACGGTCAGATCACCCGGCAGTACTATTTCGGCGGTACCCCGGTAGGAACTGCTGTTCTGGAGGATGTACAGCAGCAGGCAGATGATGCCGCTGAAACCGGACAGAGAAATATGAAAGCAGCTCAGCAGTTTTCTGCTTCTCATACAAATACCCCTTACTATATCATCGGAGCGATCGGGGCAGCAATTCTTCTGTTTTGCCTGTTCCTGATGATCCGTGTGATCAAATCCTGAAAAAAAAGCCCTCCGCCTGCGGCGGAGAGCTTTTTTTCTTTCTGCTTATTAATAGCTTAACAGCCAGCTTTCTTCTTTTTCCTCTCATATCTCAGCATTACAAAATAAATCAGCCAGCATACGGCAGATG
Organism: Ruminococcus sp. AF41-9; assembly: GCF_003477525.1. Taxonomy (GTDB): domain Bacteria; phylum Bacillota; class Clostridia; order Lachnospirales; family Lachnospiraceae; genus Blautia_A. Next base: position 23,905 of record NZ_QUDO01000046.1, on the reverse strand, counting down.
CCGCTGTCCCTGCTTTCAGTCCGGGCGGGTGGAAGGTCAGTGTCAGCCGATGTTCGCCTTTGGTTACCGGGAAGGCAACAAATCCCAGATCTCCTTTTTCAGTCGTTACTTCTTCCCCGTCCACGGTGACTTTCCAGCCTGTTTCATAAGGGATCATACACAGGACATAACCATCTGCCTGAGCAGATACGGTTCCTGTAAGATGAGAATCTTTCTGTGGTGCATCCAGTGTCACAGACGAATTTTTCTGTTCTTCTGAAATTTCTTTTAACTGTGACAGGTCCGAAATCTCTTCCCCATCCTCGAGTGCCAGTGAATTCTCCAGCAACCTCTCCCGGCTCTCTCTGTCGCACAGATTTTCCAGCGATTCCTCAGAAATCGTGTTGGTATAGAATCTGGCAACATCAGACTCCCGGATATTGCGGTACAGATAAATATTGTCTCCAAATTTACGGATCAGCTCATATTTACTGCTGTCCAGTTTGCTGTTTTGGGAAATCAGATACCTGACCCCTGTAAAAGCCGCCAGAAAATTATCATTCGCATTTGGCCAGAATGCATATCGGTTCTGATCCATGTAATAAAGTTCCGGGTAACATACATCCACAAAGTTTTTCAGATTTCCGTTCAGAACAGAATTGTAAGTGCTGATTCCCCTGTATCCCTGTGCGAGTGCATCCATCGTATAAGTCGCGGAGGAATAATCCTTCTCCACTCTGTAAAATTCCGGGTCTGTCTCTTTCAGATAATTCAGGGCATCCTGAAGATCCTGCCTGTATAATTCTGTAAAATATCTCTGCGGCTTATAAAAAGCTGCCCTGCTTTTTTCCTCGGAATCTTCTGATCTGGCAATGTCCGCATAGACCTCCAGTGCTTCTGCAAGCTGCTCTGCCGGAACATCTGATTTTTTCAGGACCACACGGTCCACATAACTGATCCCGCCTTCCGAAATTACATTTACAAGCAGTGCTGCTGCAAGGATTCCTGCTGCCACTTTTCTTCCCTTACAATGATCTGCCGGAGTTTTTCTGTTTCCCAGATAAAATATACAGGCTGCCATCACACATCCGGTCACTGCCAGAATCACTGCATTGATCCTGTATTCCCTGAAAATACTCTGTCCGTAACCAATACGATACGCTCTCAGCATAAGCACCGTCGTAACCACCAGTGCCGGCACACTGATCCTGCCGCCGGCACAAAGATAATCCCACATCCATGCAAAAACAAGCAAGAGAACAACCATCAGAATATATGTGTAACGGTTTGTAGGCTCTGTGAAGGCATTAAAAACCATCCCTCCCAATGGCAGAAACACCAGGATCAAAATCAGCGCAGCCGCTGTATAGAGGGAAATTTTTACCCGTTTTTTCTCCTGGCTTCTCCACAATACAAAGAGAAACTGCACGGCAAAGAAAACAGCCAGCGTAGAGCAAAACAGTACCGGATCTTCATAATAATTTGCCATTCCTTCATACTTCCCGTCTCCAAGCGTCTGCAGGTTTTCCAGATTTGTGGAAAACGGGCGAATGAGCAGGCATTGATAATAGGCAATATCATAATGAGAAAAACACGTTTTTAACAGTGCCAGGATTCCATTCTCACCGGACGTGATCCTGGAAGAATTCATCAGTGTAGCCGCAGCCGGTAAAAATGCAGCCAGGCTCATTCCGATTCCCAGCAGCATCTGCGCACAGCCGCCGAAGAATTTTCCCAGCCGCTGTTTCCAGCTCATTTCCTCTTCCATTCCAAGCCGAAACAGCAGATAAAATCCAGCCGCGATCAGACTCATATAGGAAAAATACACACTGTAAATCCCGCTTAAGAATACAGCCACAGGAAAAAGACCTTTTCCTCTTTTTCCTCTGAAAAATTTCTCCTCAAAAAGCAGGATCAGCGGCAGATAGATCGTAACCATGCCGAACTGGTAATGCTGTCCCCATATCATCAGATATCCGCTCAGCCCGTAAGCAAAAGCCGCCAGGAATTTCGCCGGTCTGCTGTAATTAAATTCTGAAAGAAACAGATAAAAAACAAAACCTGCCACCAGAATTTTCAGGATCTGGATCCACACCAGATAGAACAGCATATGTGCTGCTCCCAGGATTACTCCGATCACATACAGAAGGATCAGGGAAGGATCAAACAGACTTAACAGAAACATATTCGTTCCCATTCCATTCGTAAAATCCCACAGCGAGAACGTACCTGCACGGAGATGATTTACAATGGAAGCATAGTGCATGGTGTACTGCTGCCAGGTATCCCCGCCGACATCGTCAAATACCATAACCGAATCTCCGAATAAGTAGCTGCGGAAAATAAACAGGCTGCTAAAAAACAAAGCTGCCAGAAGCAGCAGCCTTGTTTGAGATTCTTTTGTTATAATGATTTTTGATTTTTTCTTATCACTTTTTTTCATATTTTTCTTTCTTAACTTTCTTATAATCCATCGTAACTGTTTAACCGAATCAAGTAAGTCCCTGACTCAATCGCAAATATCCGCCTGACTCCCCTCACAGTTACGGTTCCTGCTGAAATCTCTGACAATTTCAGATCCGTTTCAGTGAGAAATCCTGGCTCTTAAGCGTCAGATTTGGATTGTAATAAGGGTCACCGTTTCTTAAGATATCCGGCCATCTCTTTTCGAAGATAGATATTTCGCGGTTAAATCTTGCCACCTTCTCCGGGGTATCCTCCAGACCTCTGGATTTGGATTCATAATGGTAAAGTTCTGCATAAGGATTGTACACGATCAGATATCCGGCACTGCGCAGTTTCATGCAGAAATCAATGTCATTAAAGGCAACCTGCAGTTCCTCTGAAAGTCCGCCCACCTCTTCAAATGCAGTTCTCTTAACCATCATGCAGGCCGCAGTAACTGCGCTGTAGTCCTGTGCACAGATAATTCTGTGGCAGTATCCTGTCGTTCCCCTTGGCTGGAGCACAAAACAATGTCCCGCGATCCCGCCGAATCCGATCACAACACCGGCATGCTGGATGGTATCATCTTCATAATACAGTCTGGCACCCACAGCACCTACATCCTTACGCATGCAATATCCCAGAAGTTCTTCCAGACAGTCCGGATTGATGATCTCCGTATCATTGTTCAGAAGCAGCAGATACTCTCCTTTTGCAAAAGAAACTCCATAATTATTGATGGCAGAATAGTTAAAGACTCCGTCCCAGTAAACCACATGGGCTTTCTCATTCTCCGCTTCCAGTTTCTTATAATATTCAAAGGTTTTCGGATCTGTACTGTTATTTTCCACGATAATGTACTCATAATTCTTATAAGTAGAATTCTGTTCTATGGAATCCATGCATCGTTTCAGGTCATCAATATGGTCTTTGTTTGGAATGATGATAGAGATCAGCGGATCATAATCTCTGATAAATCTGGTTCTGTACAGTCCCAGAAATTCTCCGTTTTTCACTTCCGCATGGATTCCTGTACGGTTGTAATGCTCCTGCACTGCACGTCTGCCGGCATCAAACGCATATGTCTTGCTCTCCGGATTCTCAGCCGTGGAATCTTCATGGCATCTCCAGTGATACAGGATCTTCGGAACATGATAAATCTCTTCATCCTTCACTGCTTCCACACAGCGGAACACAAAATCATAATCCTGTGCACCGTCAAATTCTTTCCGCAGCATTCCGACTTTATCAATCACTGTCCTTGATACCACAAACAGGTGGCAGATATAGTTGACGGTACAGAGAAGGTCCGGGTTGTAGTCCGGTTTGAAATGCGGCTGGAAGAACTTATGACCATCCATGGACATTTTGTCTTCATCAGAATAGATCACCAGAGTTCCCGGATGATCGTTGAGTGCTTTCACACACTCGAACAGTGCGTGAGGTGTCAGCTCATCGTCATGGTCCGCAAATGCAATAAACTCTCCGGCTGCCGCTTCTATGGCACTGTTTGTATTCTCTGAAATCTGAAGTGCACAGTCATGAGAGATCACTTTGATCCTTGCATCTTTTGCAGTCAGTTCTTTCAGGATTCCTGTCAGCGGGGAGTTTGCTCCACTGCCGTCAGACAGGCACAGTTCCCAGTTGCTGTAAGTCTGCTCCTGCACAGACTCCACCAGTCTTCTCAGATATTTTTCCGGAGTTTTATACAGTGGTACCACAATGGAAATCTTCGGGCTGTATTTCAGCTTTGTCTTTTTCTGTTTCTCCAGCTCTGCTTTTCCCGGAAGATGGCGCATGATCCACTTCTGATAAGGAATCTCTCTGGTGGAAACCGTTTTTACCTTGGAAACGATCTTCTGCGCAAGAGCCGTGCTTCCCTGGGATTTCCAGTAATGAAGTCCCTTCTTCGCATACTTGTCCACTTTTTTTGCCAGAACTTCCAGTTTTCTCAGAGGCACTACTTTTACGGTCTTTTTGTCTCCTGCATAAAATACCACATAGAGGCATTTCCCGGAGACATTGGTCACTTCTGTAAAAAATCCCGTCTTGTCCGGATGTTCCAGTTCTTCATAAAGCTGGTTTACATCTACACGGTCTGTTCTCTGGATATCCGCAGAAACCGGCTGTTTATTCTCATCGAAAATGCGGATGGCCACCGGCTTTGCAGCGATCGCCCAGCCTCTTAAACGTACCAGGCCCTGCTGCACTTTTTCCTCTTCAAAATAAACCTGCGGCCTGTCTCTCTTTTTCTCAAGTTCTCTGGCAGAAATAGAAAACCAGACCTGTTTTTTATCAGGCATCTCTGCATAAATCACCAGTTTCTGAAACTCTGACAGGCTGTCCGGCAGTTCCAGGGCTGCTGAAATCTGCTCGCCTCTCATCAGGTCAGGGTCTTTAAAACGCTCCAGCGCACTGACTATTTCTATTTTCTTTACTGTTGTTTTTAATTTTTTCTTATCCAGGTATGCTTCCATTTTTGCATCTTTCGGCCAGCTTCCCTGTACCAGATACTGATTTCTGTCCAGTAAATGAAATCTCTCTCTTGTTACTTCAAATATTTCCTTCGGCATCTCAATCCCCATTTCTTTCAGCTTTTCTCAGGGAACAGTCTCCTTCTTTCAGTGACAGGTTCGGACTGTAATAAGGATCTCCCTTTAACAGTTCTCTCTCCCATTTTCTGCGGAAGCACTTCACTTCTCTGGAAAAACGCTGCTGTTTCTCCGGTGTGTCCTCCAGTCCTCTGGACTTGGATTCATAATGATAAAGTTCCGCATAAGGAGTAAATACCACTTTTTGTCCCACACTTCTTACTTTCATGCAAAAGTCAATGTCATTAAAGGCAACCTTCAGTTCCTCATCAAAACCTCCGACTTCTCTGAATACAGAAGCCTTCACCAGCATACACGCAGCAGTAACCGCACTCATCTCCTGTACGCATACCATACGTCCCATGTATCCGACTGTCTCTCTTGGTGCCTTGCACATAATATGTCCTGCGATTCCGCCCAGACCTACGACCACACCGGCATGCTGGATCGTGTCATCCGGATAGTAGAGCTTTGCTCCTGTGATCCCTACCCCGTCCTGCTGACAGTTCTGGAGCATTTCCTCGATCCAGGAAGGAGTGATGATCTCCACATCATTGTTCAGGAAAAGAAGATATTCTCCACGGGCTTCCTTCACTGCAAAGTTATTGATGGAAGAATAATTGAACTCTTTCTTCCAGGTCAGGATCCTTACATTGTCATATCTGCCTTTGAGTGCTTCGTAATAGGCAAAGGTTTCCTTGTTTTCGCTGTTATTCTCTACAACAAGAATCTCATAATTCTTCCAGGTCGATCTCTCCTCAACAGAAGAAATGCACAGTTCCAGATCATCGATATGATCTTTATTTGGAATGATAATGGAGATCAGCGGCTCACCCTGGATCTCTACATGGCTTCTGTACCATCCGGGTCTTTCTGTCATTTCTACGGCTGCCGGGATTCCCATTCGTTTGTAATGTGCTTCTATCGCTCTTCGTCCTGCCTCAAATGCATAACGTTTGCTTTCCGGGTTGGCTGCTGTGGAATTCATATGGGAACGCCAGTGGTAAAGGACTCTCGGCACATGGACAATCTGTTTTGCCTGCTCACAGCAGCGGAAAATCAGGTCAAAGTCCTGTGCACCGTCATATTCAGAACGGAAGGTTCCCACCTGTTCCAGAAGCTCTTTTTTCACTGCAAAGATATGGCAGATATAATTGTTCTCACGCAGACGGAAAAGATTGAAATCCGGCTTAAAGTTTGGTTCGAAATAATGTTTGCCGTCCATGCTGACTTTATCTTCGTCCGTGTATACCACATCTGCTTTCTTCTCTGTGATGGCTTTTACAATATGGAACAGTGCATCCGGTGCCAGCACATCATCATGGTCGCAGAGCATGATATAATCTCCCATTGCCAGTTTGATGGCTGCATTGGTGTTCTCGGAAATTCCCTTATTCTCTTTGAGTTTCTTGTAGGAAATGCGGATTTCTTTTTTGTATTTCTTTCTCAGAAATTCTCCTGTTTCCTCGCCTTCACTTCCATCAGCCAGACAGAGCTGCCAGTTCCCGTAGGTCTGTGCGATCACGGAATCCACGATTTCTTTCAGGTATTCCTGCGGAGTGTTGTACAGAGGAATCACGATGCTGATCAGAGGCATATAGGAAAAGACTGCGTTTCTCTGGCGTTTCAGCTCTTTTCTGCCTGCTGCATGGTCTTTGAGCCATTCTTCATAATCCAGGACAGCACCTTCCTGCTGGTGGCTTCCCAGATAACGGACAAACTGTCCCAGACCATTCTCTCTGATATAGGCTGCATTCTTTTCCCTGTTTTCCCAGGCAAGAACCCGGCGCATCTGATGGAATACAGAATTTTCTGCTTTTAATTTCTTTATGTTAACCGTATAGGTTTTCTTTGTCTCCGGTCCGCAGAAAAGGATCGTGATTTCTCTGGCTGTGATTTCTTCCAGATTTACGGAGATGGAAAATCCGAGTTCCGGCTTTTTTTCTGTATGAATATTTCGTTCTTCTTCCACATCCGGACGTCTGACTCTGGTGATCGTGCAGTTTACCGGTCTTCCGGATTCATCTTCCACCCGGATTTCAGCTTCGCCTCTCTGATCCAGAACCCATCCGTCTATCATCAGAGTGTTTTTCCCCATGATCTGTTCTCTGTCAATTTTGTATTCCATCAGACAGTCTGCACAGAATTCTTTCAGTTCTCTGGTTGTTTCTTTCCAGATACTGACTTTCTCTCCTCCATTGACAACGAAGAGTTCCAGTTCTGCATATTTTCCGGCAAGTTCCGGTATTTCCGGAATTTCCGCCCGGAAACCGGCATTGACTTCCCCCAGCTCCGTAAGTTTTTTGGCAACATCCGCTCTGTAATGGCGGGAAATTTTCAGAGCAGGAAGCTCTTCCCCGTCTCCGTAGAGAAGCAGTTCACATTCTTTCCTTTCTTCTGTATCGGCTGCCCAGCCACTCAGGATCAGCGTATGCGCACTCTGATCATTATATTTCTTTTCATCTACACTCCAAAATATCTTTCCCATTTCCCTAAATTCCTTTTATCGCACGATATATTTTCCATATCCGACTGTTCTCCACAGTATGGACCTGTTTTTCTCTTGTGATCAGATTCTGTGCAGCCGCATTCAGTTTCTTTTCTCTGGCGATCAGATCCTGTGCAGCCACATTCAGTTTCTTTTCTCTTTCCAGATAAGCCTCCCAGAATTTCTGGCCGGTTCTCTGCTCGTTGAGAAGTTCCATCTCCAGCTCCAGAGTTCCTGCACCTTCCGGGATCTCATCAATGTAAAGCTGCGGGTCTTCCCCGCCAAAATAGAAAATGTCTTTGTCAAAACGATAGCCTTCTGCACGGCGTTTTACTTCCTCTCCATTTCCCCAGCGCATCTTTCTGATATAAATGCCTGTGCGAAATTCTCCCGGATCCAGTCTGAGTCTGGTGGTATGTTCCGGAAGTTTCAATGTAATGGAAACTTCGTCATTCTTAAATGGATACCGGACAGAATCTTCCTCGTTAAAATCACGTCCTGCGTCCCAGAAGATCTGCAGTTCTCTGGATGCCCTCTGTTTCTGTTCTTCATAAAATTCCAGGGCATTTGCTTTTCCCGGAGAAATCCTGTCATAGAGACTTAGCATGGAAGTGTGTGTTCCCAGCATATATTTCTGGAAATTCTCTTCCATTTCTGCATAAATTTCCTGTTCCCTGACAGTAATCCCGGCTTTTTCATAGAAATTCAGACTCTTCAGCGATCCTCTCTTTACATCGCTTTCCATATAATAGTGAATCATACGGTATACCAGAAACTGCGATGGTACCGGGAAAAAGAAGGTCCACTCATAATCAATGACAGAGACTCTGTCACCATCCAGAAGGATGTTTGCAGGTACAAGATCGATGTTTGATACAGAAGTACCTTTTAAAGTTTGTTCCAGATTTACATCACCGAATACACGGATGAAATCTTCCGTCTTTTCAAATGGTTCCTTCTCATGGATGCGTCTGATCTTTTCGATATAAGAAAACAGGAGAGCTTCCAGTTCTTCCGTCTTTCCTGCTTCGAGAAGCGTATCCAGTTTCTCTTCCAGAGTGATCCCGCCAAGAAATTCCAGTTCTGCGCCCTGAGCTGTGCAGTGGCAATAGTTGATCCCGATTCCTTCCGGCTGATACATCACTTTCAGTTTCTCATAAATTTCTTCGAGTTTCCGGATATGAGATTCGGCTTCTTTCTCTGCCGGGAATTTCTTTACCAGAAGTCCGTTTTTGTCTTCCCCGGTTTGGGATTTCCCGTTTTCCATATCTCCCTTTACCTGCTTTTCGTTTCCCTGCTTTTTGCAGATTTCTGTGCAGATGGCAAATCTGCGATCCCGCTCATTGGAAAATTTCGCATAGACAGTCTGCATCTGAGGCTGTTCTTTTCCGATCAGCAGTAAGAAAGAATTGGCAAACTGCGGATAAAGGTCATTTTCCAGAAGGGTATCATACACCGGTGACTCCTGAAACAGCTCCAGGCGGAATCTGTCAAAATTATATTCTGTCCGGTTCAGCTCACCTTTCGAGGGAAGATGTTCCTCTGAGTAAATCGTCATTGGAAATTTATAGTCCGGGAAAGGATAATACCAGGCTGCTTTGAGATCTCCGGCTTCCTTCAGGATTTTACCAAATTCTTTTTTAGTAAATGTTTTTACACCACTGGTACGGGGATATCCTTCCAGTCCCTCAAATAAAGTTCCGAAATGATCTTCCGTACATCCTGCCCAGTATTTCAGGCCCAGACGGTTCTCAATGGCAAGAACGATCTTTCCGTCCGGTTTCAGATGTGTGGCAATGATCTTCAGGAAATCCACATACGGAGTCTCACTCTGAATGTAGGCTTCCCCGTATTCAAATACCCCGATCAGGTAATATAATCATATTTTTCTGTCAGATTCTTCTCAATCTCCTGGAAGTTTCCCACCAGGATCTTCAGGTTTTCCTGATCTCTGTGGCGGTAAGCATTGATCTTACTTCGTTTCATGGAAAGGTCAATGCTGGTGACTTCTTTTGCTTTTTTGCACAGAGCACCCGTGACCGCTCCGCATCCGGCACCAATCTCGAGAACCTTTTCCTCCCCTGTAAACGGAAGCCAGCTTAAAATGTTTTCTCTGATATGAGAAAAATGATAAAGGATCGGCCAGCTTTCCCTGTCTCTGATCACGCTGTTAAATTCTTCCGGTGCACAATCTCTGGCAATCGCCAGCATCTCATCCTCTATGGCACCGTCACTGTATAAGTCCTGTCCCGGATAGTATGTGGTATCCAGAAACACCTTTCCGATTGTCTCTCCCATCTTTCTTCCTCACATTAATTTTCTGATGTAATTTCCACCCTGGAATTCATATCATAAAATCCTACTGTATTCTTGCTGGAAACTACCGTGATATTGCAGGCATCATAAAGTCGGTGGAACACAGTAAAGTCTCCGTCCTTATAGCCCGTGCATCCAAAGGAAAGCAGATACTCTCCACCCTGAAGGTTCATCTCCTGGGTAAAAGTTGCAGTACAGATATCTCCTTTTGCGGATTTCTCAGTCTGTACTTTTTCAAACATGGTATTGGTTCCTGTAATCTCCGTTCCTTTAATGTTCTTAAAAGTGTATGCCATGATCGGCTCCTGAATATCCTGATTGAAACGAACCTTCATCCGAATCTTGAAGGTACTTCCTTTCTCTATGGTATTGGAGCGAACCCCTTTGTCATCGAGAACTTCAAACTTAATGATCTCAGCCATTCGGTTTCCATATTCGAGCATATTAGGATTCGCCTGAAAGCTTCCTGCATTTTCCTTTTCTTCTGTTTCGCCTGCTGTTCCTTCAGCACCGGTTTCTGCGTTTGCACTTTCGACTTGTTTTACAGGCTTTTGTCCTACCAGAAGCTGTTTATAAAGGTCTACCATCTGCTTCGGGGAACCTTCATCCAGTTTTACGCCTTTGTTCAGCAGAATGACTCTGTCACAGTATTTAGAGACACTGCTCAGGTCATGGCTTACGAACAGAATGGTTTTTCCCTGTTTCTTAAATTCTTCAAATTTATGGTAACATTTGGCCTGGAAAAAGACATCGCCTACGGACAACGCTTCATCTACCACAAGGATTTCCGGGTCAATGTTAATAGCGACAGCAAAAGCCAGACGCACGAACATACCACTGGAATATGTTTTTACAGGCTGATGGATAAAATCTCCAATGTCTGCAAATTCCAGGATATCGTCCAGTCTGGCATCAATTTCTTCTTTGGAAAATCCGATCATGGTTCCATTCAGATACACATTTTCAAGACCGGAATATTCCATATTAAATCCGGCACCCAGTTCCAGCAGTGCGGAAATTCTTCCGTCTACTTTTACCTCTCCTTCTGTAGGAGTCAGGACACCTGTGATGATTTTCAGAATGGTGGACTTACCGGAACCATTGGTTCCGATAATGCCCACACACTCGCCTTCACTGATATCAAAATTCACATCGTGCAGTGCATAATGCTCTTTATAAAGTTTCTTTCTGGTAAGCCCCAGAGCCTCTTTGAGTCTGTCAGAAGGCTTATCATATAATTTATACATTTTGGTGAGATTTTTCACCTGAATTACTTTCTTATTTTCCACGTTATTTCCTTTCCACTGTTCCACTGTTTTTATTACAGGACATCTGCAAAATGGATGCGCAGGCGGTTGAATACCCAGCTTCCAAATGCGAAGCAAAGAGCAGTAAACACCCAGAAATAAATGCTCCATCCTGCATGTTCCCAGAACCAGTTTTTCATCAGAAAGATATCTCTGTATCCGGAAACAATGTAATACATCGGATTGAGTTTCAGGATCTTCATGATAACCGGATTTCCCACCAGAGGGGTATTTTCCACGATCCACATGATCGGTGTCAGCCAGACTCCTACCTGAAGTACAATGTTGATGATCTGTGTCAGATCCCTAAAAAAGATCACGATCGCGCTTGTCGCATAGGATAATCCCAGAACCAGCATAAACACACATCCGCTGTAATAAATGATCTGCAGGTAATAAAGATCAGGAAATTTCCCGTAGGCTGCGTACAGGACAATTGTAAACAGCACAAAGAATGCATGAACAAACATGGCAGAAATAATCTTAACTACAGGAAGTACGCTGATATTAAAGACTACTTTTTTTACCAGATAATTATATTCCAGCAGAGAGTTCGTTCCTCCGATCAGCGCATCCTGGAAAAAGAACCACGGCACGATTCCGGCTACCAGATACAGAACAAAAGGAACTCCCAGATCTCCTGTGCCTGAGCGGAAACCAACTGAGAATACAAACCAGTATACAAGAATCGTGATCACCGGCTGAATGAATGCCCACACGATTCCCAGATAAGAACCTGCATATTTGGTTTTAAAGTCATTCTTCGCAAGCTTGGCCACAAGCCGTCTGTTTTTATAAATATCCATGGGTAAAGAAAAAATCGTATTCAATCTCTCGTTCTCCTATTATTTGCGGTAATCTTTGAAGCTTCCCCATTTAGTATCTTTGTCAGAAAAGCTTAATTCCATGCCTTCCGGGATCGGCCATTCTACTCCAATATCCGGATCATTCCAGATCAGGCCGCCTTCATCGTTTGGATGATAGAAATCAGAACATTTGTAAACAAATTCTGCATGCTCGGAAAGTACCAGGAATCCGTGTGCAAATCCTTTCGGGATAAAGAACTGCTTCTTGTTCTCAGCGGAAAGTACCACACCGAACCATTTTCCATAGGTTTCAGAGCCTTCACGAAGGTCTACTGCCACGTCGAATACTTCTCCGTTTACCACGCGGACCAGTTTGTCCTGTGGATAGTTGATCTGGAAATGAAGTCCGCGGAGAACTCCCTTGTGAGAGCTGGACTGGTTGTCCTGTACGAACTCTACATCAATTCCTGCTTCTTTGAAATCATTGTAGTTGTAGGTTTCCATAAAATATCCTCTGGCATCTCCGAAAACTGTCGGCTCTACAACTTTTAATCCTTTGATTCCGCCACATTCTGTAACTTTAATTTTTCCCATTTTCTTTTCCTCTTTTCTGTATATGCTTGATCGGACAGAAAGCTGCTGTCTGACTGTTACGGTTCACTCTGTGTCCGGTAACGCCTGCCTCTCTCTGTCAGTTTCATTTAACAGACCAGATAAATCTGTCTGCTTTTTATCTGTTTTTATCTGCGTCGTTTTTTCTTTTTTGCAAGAATAACGGTAAGGATCAGGATCAGCAGAAGGTCTGCTGCTGCCATGACAAGTAGAAAAATTTCTCCGGAATTGAGTGATTTTTTTCCGTTTATCACATCTGTCAGGGAATCCTCCCCGGTTTCCTGAGTTTCTGAGTCCTGGCTGTCAGAATCCGCAGATAAATCTCCGGAGCCATCAGAAGACTTCTGATCATCTGAAGATTTCTCTTCTGCTGCGCCCTGTCCGTCCTCTGCATCATCAGAAGCAGGTTCCGGTGTCGGCGTTGCCAGGGAAACAGATGCCATTCCTACCAGATAATCTCCAAAATAATAAGAACGCAATTCATTCTCGCCATCCGGCTCTGTATTTACAGTAAGGGAATCCACATCCGTACCTTTCGGGATCAGGACTTTTCCACCTTCTACTTTTTTCTTTGTGAAATTCTGATATGCATAGTCAAACAGTGCTGTGGAATCTGCCACTGCATATCCCAGTTCTGCTGCCTTCATGGTGACTGCGATGTAAGTTCCTTTTTTTCTTTTTACCGCTGTGACAAGAGTGCTTCCCGCATCATTGGTAAATCCTGTTTTGCCTCCGATACAACCCTTGTAATAGTAGGTTGATTCCTCTGCAAACATCGGATGGTGGGTGTGCAGGGTTCTTGCTTCACTGTTCATGTTCGTTGGCTGTATGGTATAGGTCGGCGTTGCGATGATCTCGCGGAATGTTTTATTCTTCAGCGCTTCTCTCATGATCAGTGCCATATCTCTGGCAGTTGAATAATGATTCGCATCCGGAAGTCCGCTTGCATTGGCAAAGTGTGTATTCGTGCAGCCGATCTCTGCTGCACGCTGATTCATCATGTCAATGAAGTTCTGCTCCGTACCGCCTACATACTCTGCAATCTGCGCAGCCACTTCATTGGCTGACTTGATAAACAGAGCATACACACAGTCTCTCATGCTCATGACTTCTCCCAGTTTCATTCCGATATTTCCGGAATCCCAGGTCTCATCCCGGATGCCTGTCTCTGTAAAAGTGACCTGATCATCCAGAGAAGCATTCTCTACTGCCAAAAGAAGAGTCATGATTTTCGTGATGCTTGCCGGATAACGAAGTTCATCTCCTCCTTTATTATAAAGAAGGATTCCCGTATCCGCATCCATCAGGACACCGGTGTCAGAAGTGATCTCCGGTCCTGCGGGCCATCCGGAAATCTGATTGGTAGAGATTTCATATCTGGCGTTCAGATCCACTGCCGCAAATGTCTGTACCGGTGTCAGGCAGATCATTCCGGCAGAGAGTACTGCTGCTAATAACTGTTTCCATTTTTTCATAATAACTTTTATTTCCTCTTTTTATAGTGCTATGATCAGAATCCGTCAAACTCTGCGACTGCATCCGTCACACGTTTCACATCTTCCATATCCAGATTATAGAACATCGGCAGTCTCAGCAGACGTTCACTCTCTTTTGTTGTGTAAACATCTTCACCTGCAAATCTGCCGTATTTTTTGCCTGCCGGGGCAGAATGAAGCGGTACATAATGGAAGACCGAACAGATTCCTTTTTCCCGCAGATAGCGGATCAGTCTTGTCCTTACTTCCATATCATGCACTTTTATATAATACATATGCGCATTATGTGTGCAGCCTTCCGGAACAAACGGCTGCTCGATCTTTCCTTCTGCTGCCAGATGAGCCAGATTCTTATGATAGTAATCATAAACCGCCATTCGTTTATTGTAAATTTTCTCACGTTCTTCAAGCTGCGCATAGAGATATGCCGCATTCAGTTCACTTGGAAGATAGGAAGAACCATAATCCATCCAGCGGTATTTGTCTACCTGTCCGCGGAAAAACTTGCTTCTGTCTGTTCCTTTTTCCCTGAGGATTTCCGCTTTTTCCTGATAGCTGTCATCCTGATAGAGAAGTGCGCCGCCCTCTCCCATAGTATAATTCTTTGTCTCATGGAAACTGTAACATCCAAAATCTCCGATGGTTCCCAGCGCTTTTCCTTTATAAAAAGCATCCACACCCTGAGCTGCATCTTCCACAACTTTCAGACCATGTCTGCGGGCAATCTCCATGATCGTGTCCATCTCGCAGGCAACACCCGCATAATGAACAGGCACGATTACTTTCGTTCTGTCTGTGACTGCCTGCTCGATCAGTTTCTCATTGATGTTCATAGTATCCGGCCTGATATCCACGAACACGATCTTCGCCTGACGCAGAACAAATGCATCTGCGGTTGACACAAAGGTGTAGGAAGGCATGATCACCTCATCTCCCGGCTGAATATCACAAAGATATGCTGCCATTTCCAGTGCGTGTGTGCAGGAAGTGGTAAGCATCACATGTCCCACCTGGAAGCGGTCTTCCATCCATGCGGAACATCTCTTCGTATATTCTCCGTCTCCGCAAAGCATCCCTCTGTGCACTGCGTCCTGAATATATTCAAGTTCCCTGCCTACATAAGCAGGTCTGTTAAAATCAATCATCTGTTACCCCTTTTTTTATCTGTGCTGACGTTTCTGAAATATTTCTGGTCTCCCGGATCACATACTGAGGAGTTTTGTTAATGTTCAGGATCAGTTTTCCTATGTACTCTCCGATGATCCCCAGCATCAGGAAGCAGATTCCAAACAATACCAGAAGTACACACATCAGGGACGACCACCCGATAGCAATGGACGGATCCAGAAGTTTTCGGATCAGTACCACAACTGCCCCGATAAAACCAGCTGCGGAAAACAGTGTTCCGAAAAAAGTTGCCAGGCGCAGCGGGATCACCGTAAAATTCAGACAGGACATAAACAGTTTTAATCCTCTTCGGAAGTTGTAGTTGGATTCGCCTACTTCTCTGGCATAATGCTCGATCTCAATATTTGCAATATTATGTGTGGTACGGAAGAAAAGCACCTGAAGAAAAATATTGTATCCGTCATACTTCACAACCTCATCCCTCACATATTTCCGGCAGCACCAGAAACTGCTCATCTGGATATCCTTCGGTCTGTCCAGCAGATGCCAGAGCAGATATCTGCTGATGGCTCCGGTGATATTTTTCATAACAGAGAATTTTCTCTGCTTAAACACACCGAATACAATATCATAACCTTCTTCCATCTTGTTCAGAAACTGTGGAATCTGAGAGGGATGGTTCTGCATATCGTCATCCATTCCCACGATCAGATCGCCTTCTGCCTGAGAAAGAGCTGCCATGATCGCGTTGTGCTGTCCGAAATTCTTTGCCAGATTGATTCCCTTTACATTTGGGTAACGGTCTGTCAGACTCCGGATGGAATTCCACGTCCCGTCTCTGGAATAGTCATTGACCAGTACAAACTCACATTCATAGTTCTCAAGTTTCTCAAATTCCTGTATCGCAAGCTCCACCACTTTGCCGATAGTGTGCTCCGAATTGTAACATGGTATAACAATAGATACCAGCATTTCTTTTGTCTCTCCTTAATACCTGTTTTTCCTTTCCATGCTCTTTCAGATTTCCGGAATCCTCACATGGAAAAGATCAGGATTCCCAGCAGGATCAGTGCGATCCCTGCCATTTTTCTCTTTCCGATCCGTTCTTTCAGGAAAAAGTATCCCATAACTGTCACAAAAATATATCCTGTGGATTCCAGAATCGGCTGCATGGACAACGGAATATTCTTCAGTGCCAGCATGGTCAGAATCACGGAACAGAAAAACATTCCGTATGCAAAGATCACCAGCGGATTCAGATATTCCCGGATATGGTCTTCGTAGGTTTTATTTGCCGCCTTTTTCAAAAGGATCTGTGAAACAGAAGAAATAAACACAGAAACCAGAAGCAGGCAGACTGCTCCTCCAAATTTACTCATGATATCTGTCCTCCTTTTCCTTCTGAATCTGACCGGCTTTCTTTCTGTGTTCCTCAGTTTCCTTCCGGACTTTTTCTGAAGGTTCTTCCTGAGTGGTCACAAAATAAATTCCCAGAAAGATCACACAGGCTCCCACCAGCATATTCCAGGTAATCTTTTCGCCAAAGATCAGGCGTCCCCAGATAATTCCCCAGATCAGAGTCACCGGCTTGTTCGCATAGGCAATTGTGAGGGGCATTCTTTTTAAGACCTGCTGCCAGATGATCGCATACCCAAACATGAT
Organism: Ruminococcus sp. AF41-9; assembly: GCF_003477525.1. Classification (GTDB taxonomy): domain Bacteria; phylum Bacillota; class Clostridia; order Lachnospirales; family Lachnospiraceae; genus Blautia_A. The sequence continues at coordinate 7,075 of NZ_QUDO01000046.1, read as the reverse complement.
CACAAAGACCAGCCCAAACCAGAACAGAAACGGGATGGAAAAAATATTGTCTGTGTAACCGGAGGCCAGTTTGGAACACACCCCGCTTAATGAGCTGAATAAAAGGCTGATATGCAACAGTAAAAACAGGCTTTTCTTATCATTTCTATAATTACTCATGTTATTCTCTCACAATCAAGATATAAATTCAATGTTTAATTTGGACAAAACTTCGTTCAGACGCTGCTCACAGGCATCCAGTGTTTCTCCACAGATGATTACCTGACCAAGTCTGTCCCTGCCGTTTTCATAATGCCGGATTTCTTTTCCGGGTTCAACGTTGAATGAAAGATCCAGAAGGTCCGGTGACGCTTCATTGTCATTATGGATGGCTTTCAGAATGCCATCCCTGTCAGATGTCAGAATATGTGATAAATTTGGTGTCACTCTGTTCAGATTTCCATCTGTATTTTCTGGTCTTTCTCCACATTTTCTCTGTGCAGCATTCTGAAATCTGTTCTTCTGATCCTGAAACAGTTCTTCCGCCTGCATGTCCATGGCAAGGCGGACGATCGCTTCATAATAATCAATCCCATAATAGATCCCCACCATTTCAGGCAGGCAGTTGCCGCCGGCTCTCCCGGTGATCTCGATGACATAAATTTTTCCGTCTTTTTCCATCAGGTCACAGTTGACCGGGCAGTTGTCCATTCCCAGTGCCTGTATTGCCAGAAGTACCTGTTTCTGTACTTCTTCGCCTAATGTATCCTGCTTTTTGTACGGTACAGAATGACCGATGGGTGTCGGAACATGAGCCGGATAATTTTCAATATTATTTGGCAGACAGTAGAGCAGTTTTCCCTTGGAAAGCATTGCTTCGCAGCCCAGCATCGTTCCTTCAATAAACTCTTCCAGAAGGCAGTAGTCTTTTCCGGTTGCATTCATGGTGTCTGCATAATGTGTGAATACTTCTTCTTTTGTGTCACAGCGGAAAATCCCTCTGCTTCCCATAAGGTCAACCGCTTTCAGAATCACCGGAAAGTTCAGGACTTTCACTGCCTCTTTCAGTTCTGCCCTGTTGTGGATGCAGATATGACGGGCACAGGTTACGCCGCCTTTCAAAAAAGCTTCTTTCATCAGGTACTTATCTGAGCAGAGTTTTCCGGCATTTGCAGAAAGTCCTTTCAGTCCCATGTTTTCACAGACATACCCGACAGACCGGATTCCCGCATCCAGACAGCAGGTTGCGATCCCGTTGATCTCATGCTCTCTGGCTGCTGCCAGAACTGCCTCCGGGTCGGAGATATCTGTGTAGGAACATTCATCTGCCACAGCAAATCCCGGCCAGTCTCCGGGAGTGCTCACAGCTACTGTCGCGATTCCCAGTCTGGAAGCAGTCTCATAGAGAGGTATCTGCGAATAGCTTGCTCCAAGAATCATCAGTTTTTTCATTTTTATTTCTCATCCTCCAGAAAATCAAAAAATAAAGGCAGACCGCCGGTGTGAAGAAACAGAATTTTTTTTCCGGTGATCTCCTGCTTTTTCAGGTATTCCATCATACCATAAAAAGCCTTTCCTGTATATGTCATATCCAGAGGAACGGCATCCATGTCATAAACCTTTCGGATCGTTTCTGCGATTTTTTCAGAATATACACCGTATCCCCCTTCCATGTAGTCATCTGTAAAAAGCACGTTTTCTTCCCAGTTCTCCGGAAGTTTCCGGCCATTCTTTTCTGCATACTGACGGATGTTCCGGCTGATGACTTCTTTTCCGCGCTTCTCATTTCTGGAAACAGAGATTCCCACGATCCGGCGGTTGTCCTGATGTTTCAGGCTCCCTGCCAGGAGCCCGGACTGTGTGGCATTGGTACTCGATGCCAGGAAATATAGTCAAAAAATGTATGGTTTTCTTTTTCCCAGGCACACAGTTCTTCATAAGCTTTCTCGTATGCCCGCATCGGAATGTGCTCGTTTCCTTCTCCTTTTTCATTTCCGTAAATGTAATACGGACGATATCCTTTCTCTGTCAGTTCATCCATGGCAGTACGGACTGCCTCTGCGATCCCGCTTTTGCCACATCTGATCTCATAGACTCCCATCCGGTGAATGATGCGGCTGTTGTTCGTATCATGTTCCCCGGAAATGTCTTCTGTGTTGTGGATCATGTAACAGGGAATCTCCAGCTGATGGCACAGAGTCGATAAAATCCTGCACAGGTTGGAATGATAATTTCCGTAAATGATCATGCTGTCACAGTGTTTCTCTTTCATATCCTCGACAAATTCCCAGGCAAAACGAACTTTGTTTCCGCCGAAGGAAAACGGGAGAAGGTCATCTCTTTTGATATAAAAGACATTCTCTTTATTTTCTTTGTTCTTTTTATCCTTCCCGGTTTCCCCATTCTCCTTTCTTTCATCTCTGAACCGCATTTTCTGAACAGGTGTCTTAAAAAGCTGAATTGGATTTTCCTCTGGTCCGCAGTGGAGAAGTTTCTGCATTTCCTCCATTGTGTCGGTCTGAAGGATATAAAATCCCGGTCTGCTTCCACTATCCACAATCTCAGCACTGTCTACGTCACCTTCCTGCACAATTTTGCGGATAAATTGTGGATAATTCTCCTTTATCCGGTTCAGATGGTGGATTTCTTTCCGGTTCATCAGAAAACGTACAGCGGAAATGTGTTTTTCCGGATCCTCTTTGATCTTTGGAGGGTTTCCGGCAGCCACATCTATCACCATTCCCACGAAGTCCTGTCCTGTGGATAACGGTACCAGATCGGAACCGATACAGTCTCCACCCATCCGGGAACCGATCTCAATGATCCGGACATTGCCGCTTCTGTCTATCCTCAGCTCACTGTGTCCGGCTCCGTTCTCTACGCCGAGCGCACTCAATGCCGCAAAAACGGTCTCTTTTACTTTCTCTTCTGTCTCCGGACTCAGGGGCGCAGGTTCCAGATGTCCGACTTCAATATAGTGAGGATTGCCTGTGGTGTATTTTTTTGTGATTGCCAGAAGTGTATGTGTTCCCTGATAGCTGATAGTTTCCACACTGTATTCGGCACCTTCGATATATTCTTCTATGATCGCCTTCTTTTCAAAAGACTGCTCTGTCGCACGGGCGATCGCAGATTTCAGTTCTTCTTTCCTTTCCACTCTTGTGATCCCTCTGCTGCCGGAGCGGTCTGTCGGTTTCACGATCACCGGATATCCGGATTCCTGAACAGAAATTTTATCGTTTTCTCCTGCAACGGCAAAGAACGGAACCCAGATTCCGGCTCTGGCAAAGGCTTCGCGCATTTTAAATTTGTTTGTGGAGTTTTCAATACATTCCCGGCTGTTCCCCGGAAGTCCAAGTTTTTCGGCAAGGTACTGAACAGTAATATTGGCAAGGTCTGAGCCGATGGTCGCCACCGCCTGCGGCCGGATTTTTCTGCACACATCCAGAATTTCGTCTTTCTCCGTGATGCTGATCTCGTAAAAATAATCAGCATCTTCTGCTCCGGTGGCTCCCTCTCTCCATGCAAAAACATGAGTCTCATATCCCATTTCGTGAGCTTTTATAATCAGCGGTTTCTGAAAATCATTTGCACCTATGATCACAATTTTTTCATGGCATTCTCCTTTTTGTATATCTGATCTGTTTCCACTACTATCGTTTCCATTGCTATCATATTATAAGAGGCTCCGGGAATCAACCTCAGAGCCTCTTATTTCGCAATTCTTGATTTGATTTTTATCTGGTTTATTCTTACTTTCTGTTTGTGCAGACTCCTTTGGAATTGAAAGTATATTTGATTCCTTTGGAATTCTGAACTGTGCAGTTTTTATACATAACCGCAGTCCGTTTATGGAAATAATACCATTTTCCTTTTATTTTGATCCATCCGGTATGTGCACTTCCGGTCTCATCAATATAATATTTATTTCCCTTGTAAGTACACCAGCCGTCATAGCGTTTTCCATCTTTGTCAAAGATATAGATCTTTCCCTCTCCGTCGATCAGCATGATATCTTTGTACAGGAATCCTGAGGTGGCGTTAAAGAAATACCAGTGTCCGTTCTTCTGCATCCAGCCCAGAGCGGCTTTTCCGTTTTTCTGGAAATAATAAGTCTGCCCATCGATGACTTTCCAGCCGTAACGACGTTTTCCGTCTTTGTCTACATAATAGATACCGCTTTTCAGATGCAGTAATCTGTGTGTCTGTTTAATTCCGTTTTTATAGAAATAATATTCTCCGTTTACTTTCTTCCATCCATGTTCTCCGGAACCGTTACCTGTGTCTGAAGAAGTTTTTTCAGGAAGCTGTTTACAGTAGCGGATAATGGCATTGGCATCTGCCTGTGCTATTTTTTTCAGTTTTGCATCAGATCTTAAGAAGTTGTAAGCATCGGACGGACTGCTGATAAATGCATGTTCTATGATCACGCCCGGGAGATTCTGCTCCACACTCTGCGCAACAATTCCGTAATAATCACGGGCCTGTCCGTTCGGATATGTACTTCCGTTTTCACTCATTCGGTATTCCATTCCGCCGGTTTCCGGGAAACGTCTGCGGATTCCCAGTTTGCCCAGTTCTTCCAGTACATAACTGCCGAACAGTTTCTCTTTGGCTGCGATTTCCGGTCTGTACGTTCCTCTGGAGATCATGACAGATGCGCCATTCGGTGAACTGCTCTCGGAATCATTGATATGCTGGCTCACCAGCAGGTCTGCCTTGTACTGTTTGGCTGCCATTACACGGCTGTAAAGGCTTAATGTCTCATTTTGGGTCTTTGTCAGATGCACCTCTATATCCTGAGATTTTCTGAGTGCCTGCATGGTATAGTTTGAAATTTTCCAGTTGATCTCTTCTTCTCTGTACACTTTTCCGTTATGTACTGCATAGGCACCTGATTCATTACCTCCATGTCCCGGGTCAAGAACAACTACATATTTTTGTTTTGTTTCGGTCTTCTGTGCACCGTATACCGTACTGCTTCCGATAAGTCCGGTCACACCTACGGATGCTGCCAGTAAAATACTCAGTATTTTCTTTCCCTTTTTCATTTCTTTTTTTCTCTCCCTTTCTGATTTTACAGCAATTTCATGATATCAGGGGCAAAAGGTATTTTGCCCTGACTTGATATCTGCGAATTGCTCCGCTGCTTCGCATTGTAACATTCTTTCTGCAAAAATGCAGCCAATTGCATAAAGCAGATTATTTTTTATACTGTTTGATGCAGACTCCTTTTTTGTCAAACACGGATACCAGGTTGCTGAAGCTGGTCAGTGTGATATTCTCTGCACGGGTACCTGAAAGAGCTGCACTTCCTTTATAAAAATAATACTTGTTGCCTTTGTATGTCAACCACCCTTTGTAGGCTTTTCCATCTTTCTGGAAATAATAGGTATGGACAGCTCCCTTTTCTGTGATCTTATACATACCATTTTCGCATCGGGTTCCATCCTCACCAAAATAATAGATATCCCCGTTTTTTCTTGTTACACGACGGTTCTGAAACATATAGCCATCGGTGGTATGAAACCAGTAATATTTTCCATCCACTTTTTTCATACCTTTGAGTGCTGTACCGTCAGATGTGAAATAATATTTCTTTCCGTCATATTTCTCCCATCTGTCGCTGACACGTATTCCGTATTTGTTCACATAATAAATTTTTCCGTCCACTGTGAAAAGTTTTTTCTGATACATAACGCCGGTATTTTGATCAAAATAATAAGTTTTTCCTTCTATGGTCTTCCAGCCTTTGGCTTTCTTCCCGTTCGTATAATAATAGGTTTTTCCGCTTTCTGTCTCTACCCAGCCATTGCGCGTGGATGAACTTCCGTTATAGGATCCGTATTCGGTTTTGTGGCCGGTGTGTAAGAAGATACGGATTTCCACCTTGGAGTGATCTTTTTCGTATAATCTACATATCCAAAATCAAGATCCACATCATTGTATGACGGAACTCCATCAACCAGCCCACGGGTGGTATTCAGTCCACTCTCTGTGTTTCCGTCCGTGGACTGCCAGATTGTATAGGAATACCGGTTTGCATCCGGAGCCTGTATAGTATCTCCGTAGCGTGCGATCCATACATCCAGACCGGAAAGCATACTCCAGTCAATAAAATTATCATACCAGTAAGTATTGCAGTAAACCATAGGATAATATCCTGCTTTGCGCACTTCGTTACAGAAAGTCAGTGCCATCTCTGAAACTTTCTGAGGGGAAAGACTTTGTGCATTTTGGTATTCCAGGTCAAAGACTACCGGATAAGATACTTTATATCCCTGCATTTTGCGGATAGCAAGCTGTGCTTCTTTCAGTGCACCGGTGTTTGTTGTCGCTGTACTGTACACATAAGTTCCTGCAGGAATCCCTGCCTTTTCTGCGTGTTCCATGTTATAATCATAAAGTTTATCTTCATAACCAATCCCATGTGCAATACGCACAAATACAAAATCAATTCCGGATTTCTTAACCCTGGTCCAGTCTATCTTCTCCTGCCATTCGGAAACATCCATTCCTCTTGTGATCGCACCTGGAATTTTCACCCCGCTTCCGTTATAGCAGACTCCATTGATCTTTCTCCATGCTTTGTTATTAACTGCCGCCCGACTCTCAATGCTCCCCGATGCTCCGGCCGCAGGCACCATTTCTTCTTCTGCAACTGTCATACGTCTGTCATAGTGAGGATTCGCCAATACGGTACTTACAGGTTGACTCATACACACTACTGCTGTAATTACCCCTGCCAGAATCCTGGTTTTTGCACTCATCCGGTTTTTCTTCATTCTTTTTCCCTTTCATCTTTATAATCCTAGTATGGCTCACGCTAATTAGCAACCTGCTTCATTTGTATAAATTCCCATCTACTGCGTTGTCGTCAATCGCCGTAGCCACCGCTACGCCTCATTCCTTCGCCTTGTAGATGAAAATTTATCCAGCATGAATCAGATTGTTAATTAGCGTGAGTCATACTAGTGTGCCGACACACTAGTACATCGTTTCGTAAATAACTATACCAATCGCGTAGGATGCGGATTCGAGTGTGCAGGTCTAAAAACGCAGGCGTAGCGGGCTACGCTGAGGCTTTTAGACCTGT
>NZ_QUDO01000045.1 GCF_003477525.1 Ruminococcus sp. AF41-9 | reverse complement strand
CTGCGCAGAACCATGTTCCCTCTGGAATCTGCGGATCCGTCCCAATGTACGGTACATCCGGTCTTTTTCACTGGGATGATCGATAAATTTTCTTCCCAGGACAGTTCCGTCTGCCCGCATGATGGTACAGACTGCATCGGTATTGATCCCCAGATCCACACTGCAGATGATCTGTTCTTTTACCGGTGTTTGCGTTAGTGTTACTTCTTCTGTATAGGAAAAACGCAGAAAATACCGGCGGTGTCTCTTTTCCAACGCAGGGGCCGATGCCTTCTTTCCTTTCCAGTTCCTGCGAAGATATTCCATATCAGTACGTTTTAAATATACACGGAACCATTTCCAGTCATGGCCGTCATAGAGTTTCAGGTATGCTTCGTCTTTCCCTTCCGCTCCCTCACGGTACATGACATCACGGTAGAAGACCGGCATGGCGTGGTTTTCATATACAAGCCTTGGTTTCCCGCTCTTTCCGTCTGTCTTTTCCCATAGATCCAGCCGTGTTTTATAAAAGGATACTGTCCCCAGAGCATGCTGGATGGCAGATCTACGCAGATAGGAAGGCATCTTTGGGAACCGGATATCAAAATCAAAACAGACATTTCCCCTGTTCTTTATCTGTGCGTATTTTCATTATCGGAAGCTTTAACTGCACTTCGCCTGAAGTCTGGCAACCTGATCTGTCAGAGCATTCATCTTAACTTCATTAATCATTATCCTGTTCATCCATGTAGCCGACACATCCATCTTATTGATAAGGTTCAGATGATTCTCTGCAAGGATAGAAATATTCCGGTCTGTTATGTTCTCCAGATGCAGTCTGAGATCTGCAAAATTATTTCTGGTCTCTTCTTCAAAACGCTCCTGGTTCTTTTCCATTCGTTCCATCCGATCTTCAAGTCCTCTGACCTCTACCAGAACAGCTTCCAGTATTTCTCTGTCCGTCACCAATATCCACCTCCTTTATAGTCCGTATCGTTCTTTAGTATGTGAATGATTATAGCACATACAGAAAAATTCGTCCATTAAAAAAGTCTAAAATATTGATATCGATAATCTCTAACTCTGAGACTGGCGGATAAAATTATTCATTCTCATTATTCATCTTTGCCTCAATCGCAGCACCAACCCGGTTATAAATCGTCACTGCATCCTGGATATGCGGAATCGTATTTCCATCTGCCCCGGAAGCACCTGCGGAAACAAAGATGTACTCTCTGCCCTCAATCTCTGCAAAACTTGCCAGACAATGACCAGCCTCACTTGTATATCCGGTCTTGCCGCCGAGAATTTTTCCACCAGTAACTGTCGGATCAGAGAGATTTTTAAACATTGTACTGTAATAAGTGATGCCATCCGGGTGGATATTTGTAACTCCTGTGGAATGCCGTGCTGTCTCTATAATCTCCCGAAAAGTATCATTCTTAATACAATACTTCATCAACACTGCAATATCCTTAACCGTACTGTAATGATCCGGATCGTGAAGCCCTGTAGAATCGCAGAAATGCGTATGATCCATCCCAAGCTTCGCAGCCTTCTTGTTCATCAGCTCCGCGAAATCTGCCTCAGAACCACTGATCGTATCTGCCAGTGCAATACAGCACTCAGCCCCTGACGGCAGCATAGCCCCGTACAGAAGATCGATCACACGCACATCCTCTCCTGGCTGAAAACCTGCCTGCGTTGCATCCTGCTCATACAGACCTGCACACATCTCATTTGTCAAAGTAATCTTCTGATCCAGATCATCAAAATTTTCAATGCCAAGTATCACCGTCATGATCTTCGTCATAGAAGCCGGATAAATCCTCTCATCCCCATTGATCTCACCCAGGATTTTACCACCTCTCACCTGCATCAGAATCGCATTCGGGCTATTGATCCCGCTGATGTCCACTTCCTTCAGAACCGGCTGTTGAAACTGCGCAAACCATTCTTTCACGCCCTTGTTCCAGCCAATCATAATAACAAGCGCACAGATTACAAGCACTTCCACAAAAACACACGCTACAATCCTGCCCCGGTATCTCCAGGCATAACTTCTTCCGCCTTTTCTTTTCCGCTTCTTCGCTGCCAACTTAACTCCTCCTGTCTGTTTCCATATATTCGTTATGATAATATATCGTCTATGTCTAAACAACCTCTAAACTGCATAAATAAAAAATACCATAATCATTTTTTACTATATCACATATTTTCTCTACACCGTAATACTCTCTTTTATTATGCCAGTAGATACTGTTTACTTTACATACAGTATCTTTACATAGTCTCTCTCCTCGTAGAATACTGATATGCAAACAGTAACTGCCAGTACACAGCGTAGAAAAATAGTTGTTTTTTGCCACATCTACAGGAGGTGTAGTAATACTTAGCTTGCGGGAATTTGCGTTATGTCAAAAAAATTCACTGTCTGAGCGAAGCGAGTTTGAATTTTTTTGGCATGGTTTTAGCAAATTTCCGGAAGCTTATAGCAATTCCTGCCTCCGCAGCCGTGGCAAAAAACAACTATTTTTCTACGCGTCCCTTACCAATCCCTTACCCGCCAAATAACGCAAAAAGACCCCCAGGAGGAAATCCCCCCGGGAGTCTTATATTGCTAAAATCTATTATGCTAATTTCATTGGGTTGATCTTCACACCAGGTCCCATTGTCGGAGCAATAACAACGCTCTTTAAATACTGACCTTTCAGTGTGCTTGGTCTAGCCTTAACGATAGCATCGATCAGCGTCTGGAAGTTGTCGCTTAACTGTTCCTCTGTAAAGGATGCTTTACCAACCGGAACATGAATGATGTTGGTTTTATCAAGACGGTACTCAATCTTACCTGCTTTGATATCGTGAACTGCTTTAGTAACGTCCATTGTTACTGTACCAGCTTTCGGGTTTGGCATTAAACCTTTCGGTCCAAGTACACGACCAAGACGACCTACAACACCCATCATATCTGGAGTTGCAACAACAACGTCGAAGTCTAACCATCCTTCGTTCTGGATCTTCGGAATCAGATCCTCAGCTCCTACGAATTCAGCACCTGCTGCTTTTGCTTCTTCAGCTTTAGCATCTTTAGCAAATACTAAAACACGAACTTTTTTACCAGTACCGTGTGGCAGAACTACTGCACCACGGATCTGCTGATCTGCATGACGTCCATCGCAGCCTGTACGGATATGAACTTCGATAGTTTCGTCAAATTTAGCAACAGCAGCTTTTTTAACTAAGCTGATAGCTTCTGCGGTATCATATAATGTAGCGCGGTCTACTGCTTTAGCAGCTTCCACGTATTTCTTTCCTCGTTTCATTTCTATAACCTCCTGTGGTATTTGCGGGGAACGCCCTCCCACTTACTATTTAATATTAAAATTAATCAACTACTTCGATTCCCATACTTCTTGCAGTACCAGCGATCATGCTCATAGCTGTTTCGAGGGACGCTGCATTTAAGTCTTTCATCTTAAGTTCAGCGATTTCCTGAACCTGAGCTTTGGTAACCTTAGCAACTTTTGTTTTGTTCGGTACGCCGGAACCGGATTTGATCTTTGCAGCTTTCTTAAGAAGAACTGCAGCCGGCGGAGTTTTGGTTATGAAGCTGAAACTTCTGTCTGCATAAACAGTGATAACTACAGGAATGATTAAGTCTCCCTGATCTGCTGTTCTTGCATTGAACTCTTTTGTAAACTGAACGATATTTACACCGTGCTGTCCAAGAGCCGGACCTACAGGTGGTGCTGGAGTTGCTTTACCAGCCGGAATCTGTAATTTGATATATCCTGTTACTTTCTTTGCCATTTTCGGCACCTCCTATGTGGTATTGGCGGGGGTTTATGTCCCTCCCACGATATTGTTACCTTTGTTTGTTACAACTGTTTGATTTCTGCGAAACTAATTTCTACCGGCGTTTCGCGGCCGAAAAGTTCAACATTGATTGTCGCTGTCTGTTTCTGCACATTGATTGCAGTAACCATTCCGACAGTGTCTTTCCAGGCACCGCCTGTAACAACAACGCTGTCACCTTCTGCGAAATCCACCTGAACATTCTCATTTTTGATTCCCAGAGGAAGCATTTCTTCCTCGGTCAACGGCACTGGCTTGGATCCTGGTCCAACGAAGCCCGTCACACCTCTGGTGTTGCGGACAACATACCATGTATCGTCATTCATAACCATATTGAGAAGTACATAGCCAGGAAACATTTTTTTCTGCACCTGTTTCATCGTTCCGTTCTTTAATTCCGAAACTTCCTGTAACGGAACACGGACTTCAAGAATCTGATCTTCCAGGTGTCGGTTCTCGATGGTTTTTTCAATGTTGGCTTTTACCTTGTTTTCATACCCGGAATAAGTATGAACAACATACCATTTCGCTTCTGACATACAATCACCTTATCCTTACTTCATTAAAAGATTAACACCTTCAAGAATGAAGGAATCCATAACGCTGATCAGTGCACAAAGTACGATTGATACGCACACAACCACGATGGTCTGTTTGATCAGAGTGTTACGGTCTGTCCAGACAATCTTTTTGAATTCTGATTGAAGTCCCTGAAACCAACTCTTCTTCTGGCTTTTGCCAGCAGATTTTTCATTTCCTTGCATAGCCTGACCTCACAATTCTCTGTGAGTAACTGTTTCGTCCAGTTACCTTGGATTACTTTGTTTCCTTATGCAGAGTGTGTTTGCGGCAGAACTTACAATATTTCTGAGTTTCCATTCTCTCAGGATGGTTCTTTTTCTCCTTAGTCATATTGTAGTTACGCTGCTTGCACTCGGTACATGCTAATGTAATCTTAACGCGCACAACTTCCACCTCCAGTGTTTTCATTTGCATGGCCGTTTTTCCACGCCTGACGATGTATCCGTCATCTTTTCGGGCATAAAAAAAAGACCTAACTTCCATGTCGCTTGTCAAGTTTATCACACATGACATATAGAAGTCAAGTCTTTTTCTTAAATTGCTTACATATTTTAATGCCGCAGAAATCAAGGTTTTTCCATTCTTCTTTATCGACATTTTGGGTCAGAATCCGACCCGGATAACTCAGATCAGACAATCTTATCCGAAATACGATACGAGCCTTTAAAAGTACGCTTCACCTGATACAGACAACTGTCCGCTTCCTCATATAATTCCTTAAATTTACAGCCCTTCTTCGTGGTCATGGCGATTCCCATGGATGCGGAAATCGTCACTGACGACAGACCTTTCTCATAAGTAATATGAAGTTTCCGTGACTGCGCATCAATGTTTCGTTCTACCGCTTCCTGCGGGATATTGCGCATAAACGCCACGAACTCATCACCACCCAGGCGGCACACCACATCCTTCATCCGGCACTTCTTCCATGATTTTTTCAAAGAGCTGGCGCAGTGCCTGACAGGACATCAGGTCTTTCAGCTCATTCCAGTGCTCCGTTTTCACACGTTTGCTCAGGAAATAGCTGAACACCTCTGTGTAACTTCTTTTCTTGTTGTGTAGTTCTTTCACTGTTATCCGCCCCATACGTCTGATGGAAAATCTTTATGAAAAAAATTCTCCATTGTAAAAACCCTTTTTTCATTATATAGGTCTGGTATGAGGTTGTCAAACAAAATGACTGCTTCTAATCTGTTTTCTGTCATCTCTGCCTGCCAAAAAACCTCGCGGGATGGCGGCGTGTGAGCAGTAACTCAGAAATAATCATACCCTCCATGAATGTCCACAATACTTCCATTCATATACCGGTTCGTCAGATACTGTATGCCATATCTGCCACATCTTTGATCTCCCCGAAACGATGAAGGGCAATCTTGCGGTTGATGCGTTCATAGCTCTCCGGTGTACGGTTTTCGTGCCATGGGGTCTGGATAAATCCAGGTGCAATAGCATTGACAGTGATTCCTTTTGGCTCAAACTCCTTCACCAGAGATTTGGTCAGGAAATGAATGGCTGCCTTGGTAACTCCGTACACAACAGAAGAAGAATACGCCTGGCGTCCTGCATAGGAACCCATAAAAAGTACACTTCCGCCTTCAGTCATCACCGGCATCAGCTCCTTTACCATAAACACCGGAATAGACAGGTTTGTATTCACAATGTTGTTCCATTCCTCGAAAGTATAATCCTGAAATTTATCATAGGTGCTGATTCCCGCATTGCTGACCAGCCAGTCTACATGTCCGGCTTTTTCCTTCACCTCTGTCACAAATGCCATCATCTCCTCATAGGAGGACATATCTGCTTTTAAGATGATCAGCTTTTCCTGATCTTCCGGTTTTAAACTGTCCCAGAATTCGTTTGCCTTTTTTGCATGATGTGCATAGGTGGCAAAAATAAGATCCCCTTCCTGAGAATTTTCCAGAAGTTTCTCTACAATTCCTCTGCCAATCCCGGAAGTACCTCCTGTAACTACGCTTACTCTGCTCATATCTTTTTACTTCCTGTTATCATATATTATCACTTACTTCTTTATATATTTTTATAATTCCATCAGCCTGTCATAAACTGCTTTCGGTGCATATGGCTGCTGGTTGTGGATTGGTTCACCCAGACAGGTTTTCGGATATGCGAAAGTTCCGTGTTCCAGCATGATCTCCAGAAGCTTCGGTCCCTGTCCTTCCAGAAATTCCGGGGCTTCTTCTTTCACATCATCACACCACATTCTCTTAGAGGAAATTCCATAAGCCTGTGCCACCTTTGAGAAATCACAGGACGCAAATCCACATCCGTCAGTTGTTCCAGCAAACAGACAGTCAAAATAATCTCTCTGCAGATGGCGGATCATTCCCAGAGCTCCATTATTCATAACCATCATTTTAATTGGAAGGTTTTCTCTCTTTACCCACTCCAGTTCCTGAATATTCATCTGGAAGGCACCGTCACCGCAGATGCAGGCGGTCGGTTTTCCGGTTGCATAATAAGCTCCGATCGCTGCCGGAAGTCCATATCCCATCGCTCCATGTCCACCGGAGAAAAGAAGCTTCTGGCCTTCATGATTTTTGAAAGACTGATAGCTCCATACCATGTGCTGCCCCACATCCACTGCAATAGCAGAAGTATCTTCCAGCATCTCACTGAGACTGGCAATCATACGGTTCGGATAACGTTCCGGTGTCTGGTCATCCACTGCCTGAAGATTTTCCTTGATCTCATTACATACATTGAGCCATTCCCTGTACTCATCCGGTTTCTGCACTGCTGCCCTGGAAAGACAGTCGATCACTGCTCCTGTTTCTGCCTGAAGTTTTACTTCATTGGCACCATTTTCATGAATGTCTCTCTGTAAATTACAGGAGTCAATATCCACACGAATGATCTTCGCACCTTTCGCAAACTCATGAACCTTGGTTCCGATCTGTCTGGTGCAGAGAGAAATACCGAAACAGAGAAGCAGGTCACTCTTTGCATTGGCGATCATGTTTGCATATCTGTGTCCATAAGCGCCCCCGATACATCCGAAATTCAGCGGGTGTTCATAACCAAGCACAGATTTTGCCAGTACACTGGTAATGATCGGAATCTGTCTTTTACGTGCAAACTGTATCAGTTCCCGCTGACTGGCAGAGCTGTCTACACCATGTCCCAGCATGATCACCGGGCGTTTCGCTGTTTCGAGTGCTTCCAGAATCGTATCAGCAGCTTTCTGCGCCTGTGCAGCATCTGTGTGGATATCCTCAAATGTCATATCATAAACCGGATTTTCTACTTCGCTTCTCTGAATATTCATTGGAAGGTCAATAAGAACCGGACCTCTGCGTCCTGTGGTTGCAATGTGATATGCTTTATTTAATTCCTGTACAATATCCTCCGGATTACGGATCTGAACGGCATACTTGGTGATCGGTTTCGCCATTCCCACAATATCTGTCTCCTGAAATCCCTGCTGACGCAGTCCTTCAATCCCTGAATACTCATAAGTATTCAACTGTCCTGTCAGAAAGATTACAGGAAGTGAATCATAATATGCATCTGCCACACCGCTCAGCAGATTGACGGCTCCCGGGCCGCTGGTGGCATAAGCGCAGGCACACTCTTCTTTTGCCTGAGCATAACCGCAGGCAGCAAACGCAGCCCCCTGCTCATTGTAGCTGGAGTGATTTTCTGTCTCCGGATTTCTTTCAATGGAGTCTACCACATGGGCGATCATCGTTCCCTGATATCCAAAGAAATGCCGGATCCCTTTTCTCTGTAAAAATTCAACAATGTAATCTGAAAGTTTCATAATTCCCTCCTGTATTTGCTGTCTGACATTTTCTTCCCAGTCAAGCGGATATTCGCAATCTGCTTTGCTGCTTGCTCATAACCAAATAACTGCTCTGCTGCTTCTCCGGAATCTCAGATCATAGCGCGGATTTTCTCTCTCAGCTCTGTTTTTCCTGTTTTTTCGAGTACATCTACATAAATGTCAAAAATCTCGTCATCTTCCGCGAACAGCTCTCCCTGTTCAAAACTCTTCTCCATCATCTTAGAGTAGGAACGGAACACTTTCTCCAGAGTGATATAATCTTCATTTTTATAAAGATTCTTAATATAATCTTTTCTGCGTTCAAAAGTCACGCCAAGATTCATTCTGCGGCCACAGAATTCTACATAGTCCCAGCATTCATTGAAACATTCCTTCATGCTGCGGCTTCTGACCAGTCTGCGGACATTTTTTCTTCGTTCCTTACAGTATTTCTCAAAATTTCCGGCTTCTTTCCAGACCTGTGTGTAGCTTACCCTGGCACTGATGATCATCTGAGGCGGCATCACATACTTAGGTTCTGTGACATGTTTATAATCATCCCCATAACTGAGTGTCAGATATTTCCGGATATTTCCGGGAGCCTGAAAAGGGATTCCTTCAAGCATCACAGTCTGGCTTTCGGCAAAAACTCCGGCCGGAAAAACCGTAGTCTGTTTTTTTCGTTTCAGAATATATTTCTTCGCATCCGGCTGCTGCTGATTTCTGCAGAAATTATCATACATTCTGGCAACCTGTGCCTGCTGTCCTCCCACTGCACAGCGAATCCTGATCAGAAATTTACTGAACCTTGTTTTCATATCTGCAGGTTTACTGTAGATATTACATAATTCATTCCATCCGGTTTCCTCGATAGTAGTTTTTCGTCTTTCCATTTTGGAAGCGATCGTTGTCCTCAGCGGATAAATATTAATCCCCAGTCCCGGATATGCGTACTCTCTGGCTGTGTCCAGATTCATGCAGACAGTATCTGTATTTTCGTATCTTAAATAGAATCCCGGAAACCATTTGTGATTTTTCATGGATTCCAGTGCTCTTTTTTCTCTTGGATTCTCCTCCATCACCTGACGGAATCTCTCCATTTCCGGCACTTTCATCAGCACTACCCCGAACAGAGGATTCTGTGGAAAAGGCTGTTCCTGTACCGCACAGAGGGTAAGACGGGGAGACAAAAAATATTCAATCTGATGCTTCCGGCATATTTCATCAATTTCTTTTAACAATGATAAAATTACCTGTTGTTTCTTATTCAAACTTGCTGCTCCATTCTCTGTTAATTCTCTGTTTCATTTACTGTTTTGTTTTTCTCGCTTTTGTACAGCTTATTTTCTTTTTGTACAGTTTCTCTTACTGTTTATTTTCTCTTCTGTTTCTTTTGCTGTTTATTTCTTTTGCTGTTTATACAAAATTATTATTGTTTATACCTGTTATACAAGCTTTGAAGCCAGTGCCTGAATATCTTCCAGACTTCCATATTTGTCCAGCCAGCTATCCAGTATCACGGAAGCATCTGTCTTTTTGGCAAAGCTGACTGCCTGTCTGCTTCCGTTATTGAGATCATTGATGATCAGTCTGTACAGCTCCGTCCTGACATAGGAAGGTTTTGCATAATCCAACGCTTTCCGGTAATTTTCAAAAGCAGATTTTATCTGTCCCTGCTTTTTGCGGATATCTCCTACCAGTTTATAAACATATGCCCGTTCTTCCTTATGGATCAGGCGGTTTCTCACCTGCTCTGCAAGCCATTCCAGTTCACTCTCTTCGCCGGTACAGATGATCTCTGTACGAAGCTGTGCCAGTTCTTCCGGATATCCCAGACGTTTCCATGCCCGTGTCAGTGCTTTCCGGTACATCTTCAGACCTGCATCTTCCGTTTTCACATTCTCTGTGTCTGCGGCAGTTTCATGATCCGGAGTCTTTTTCTCTTCCACGCCAGTCTGCTCATCTGAAACTTTTTTACTTTCTTTTGTTCTTTCTACCGGATTACGCATCGGAGTTCCAAGCTTCTTTCGGATTTCTGTGATCTCAGCTTCCAGTTCTGTCTGTGTATGCGCACTGGAAACTTTCGCCAGATGCAGCGCACCTGCAATCTCTTCATCTTCAGGCATAAGTCTGCTCCAGAGTTCCATCATCTCCACTGCCTGCTCTTTCTGTTTGTCTGCGATCATAGCTTCGCAGTTCTCCAGAATCTGTTCTTTATACTCCTGAAACAGACGGTCCATCTCCAGCCATACAATGCCGTTGGATGTTTTTTCACGGACCTGTACATAAAGTTCCAGAGCTTTCTGTCCTTCTCCGTTCATCCACAGAATATCGGCTTTATATTTCAGGAAATATCCATCATTCGGAAACAGTTTCAGCGCTTTCTCAAGGAAACGTTCTGCTTCCAGTCTGTTCTCTCCGGCTCTTTCCATCAGGAAACGGCACCAGAATTTCATCAGTCCCGGATGTTCCGGATATTTTTTCAGAAGCTCATGGCAGATGTTTCGTGCTTCTTCCATTCGCTGAAATTCATATTCATTCGCTGCTTTCCGGAAAAGTTCGATATCTTTCTTCAGGGTTTCCATTTCCGGAGAAAGATGATCCAGTTTTTCCCGTACCTGCAGCATACGATATGCCTTGGAAACACGCTCTGTATAAAACAGCGTCATCATTGCAGCCAAAAATACATCATCCGGTATCTTTATCAGAACTGGATGATAAAACGGATAAATATATAAATAATCCTCCCTGCCGATAAAATCTGCACTCAACTGTGTTTTATAGTAAGATCCAAACAGTCTGCTCAGTTTTTCGTAGGACCTTTGTTCCAGCATTTCCTGAAGGCTAAATCCAGACTCTTTTAATGCACCCAGCAGATCCATCGCTGTTGACGCGGCCTTGATTTCCAGACCTTCCTGTCGGATTTTATGATTCTTTTTCGCGATCAGCATGTTATAGAATTTACGTGCTGCGGAATAAAATCTTAATCTGCCTTTTTTCATTTTCGGCATATATTCTTCACGTAAATCCTGATATGGTGTATCTTCCACGCAGACAGCCACATGTCCCTCTCTGCTGTCATGCGGCGGCATATAAGACCATTCATCTCCGTAATGCCAGATGAGATAATCACTGCATTTATTGGGGATCATTACTTTCTCCCCTTCAAAGATTCCATATTTCACCGGAAACATCATATCCTTGTCAAAAAGAAAAGGGCATCCGCCCCAGCGCATCGCATATCGGTCACATTCTTCTTCCTTATAGGAAAACATGATCTTTTCCAGTTTACTGAGTGTTTTTTCTTTTCCAAGGAATATATAGGAAAGAAGATATTTCAGGTACATGGACGCCGGTATTTCCCAGCGGTCACTGTAGCCTACGGAAATATTGATCAGATCTGAATAGATCATCATATGTGTCCGGTATTTTTCATATTCTTTGTCATCTGCGGGTATCGGGTCAAGCGTCAGCACATCTATGATCTCTCCGCCGCAGTCCTTACCGATGATCTGGCTTTTATGGATCGCACAGGTATCTGTGGAAGCGTATCTTGGAAATGAGTTTGTGTAATTTCTGTCTACCTCTGAACACTGGATCGCACGGTTCGGAGGTAACTGTGTTTTGCAGATCTCCACGAACTTCTCCCAGTCAGAACGCGGCATATACAGATCCACGTCATCATCCCACGGGACAAAACCTTCATGACGGACAGCCCCGATCAGGGAACCGCCCGACATCACATAGCGCAGATTATTTTCCTTGCAGATTTCATCAACCTCCTTAAAAAGCTTCAGGAGATATTTTTGTTTTTCTGTCATTGTTACTCTGTTGCTGTCTCAGGCAACATATCCTTTCTGTTTATTTCATTTTTCATTTTTTATTTATTTTATTTTTCATTTATTTCACTTTTTATTTATTCCAGGAATCAGCCTGTCAGCACATCAGATCTGATTGATATCTTCCAGAATTTCCAGAAGACGGACAGATTCTTCATAAAACATTCTGGTACATTCCGTCCGTTTATCCCGGATCATGATCATCAGTTCCTGAAGAAGATAGCGGAATCCGTTTCCTTCAAAGTTAAAACTGTAACGTTTGAGAAATTCCTTTCCGGAAATATTAGCCTCGAAATATCCGGTGTTCCACCAGTCATTCGGAATGGTAACTCTTCCGTTGCTTCCTATGATGACCAGTTCATCCTCCACATCTACAGTGGTTCCGATTTCAATCGTTGCCAGCGCATTTTTATACTTCATGGTGATCATATCATAGACAAATTTACCCTGTTCATCTGTCACCGCATTTGTATTTACTTCCAGACAGTCTTTTCCCAGAAGTTTCATAACTGCACAGAGTGCACTGCTTACCGTCTCGTTGAAAGATTTGCCTCCCTCAAAATCATCCTGAGAGATTGCACATTTTACACTGACAATGTTTCCCACCAGATTGCTGTGCACCAGCCATACCAGCTGGTTAAAGGCCCGAAGGTAAACCAGTGTCAGTCGTTCGATCAGAACCACTTTATGTTCTTTTGCCTTTTCAAACAATTCCCTCAGTTTATCCGAAGAAAGTGTCACCGGTGCATCACTGATCACATATTTCCCCTGCTCAATGGCACGCTCAATAAATTTCGCGCGTCTGGACTGTCTGCATTTAATATAGACAATGTCTACGTCTGAAAGAAATTTATCATAATCGCTCCACCAGGAATCCAGTTCATACTGACTGCAGAAATCTTCCGCAATTTTCTCATCTTCTGAGAAAACTCTCTCTACATGAACTCCGCTTACATATTTGGATTCCTGTACGAAGTCATTATCTTTAATATCATCTGTGACAATTCCCATATTAAAGATAATACCTTCACTGCGCAGCTTTGTACTGGAAATATTCTTGGTACGTTCCAGGTAAATGACGTCACAGTAATTCTTCAGATAGTCAAATTTACCTCTCCAGTCAGATCCAACGACAAGAACATCAATGTCATATTTGATAATATCGTTAACTTTCTGACCCTGGTATTCCTCAATAATGATCTCATCTGCCAGTCCTGTCCGTCTGACATTTTCAATTCGTTTGATCAGACTGTCTCTGACGTTCAGCTTCCCACGTTCAATATCGTAGCTCTCACTGGTAACGCCGACAATGAGATAATCTCCAAGGGCTTTTGCCCTTTTAATAATATTATAATGACCCTTATGAAACAGATCAAAAGTGCCATACGTGATTACTTTTTTCATGTTTTTCCCCTGTATCTACCCTGTATTTGCTGTGTTTTTGCGATTACATTTTACCTCTATTATACCTTTTCTTTCGGTAATTATAACATAAATCAGGATACCCGTCATCAAAATGTGACAGAAATATTAATTTTCTCAATAACAGCAATTTACACTTGACTTTGCAGAACATCAGGAAGCACGTTTCTGAGACATCCGCAAAAAAGCCCCGGACCTCTTTTTTCCAGAAGTCCGGAGCTTTTATATGCTTTTATATACTTTACCTGATTTATTTCTTTACTTCTTCCGGTGGATTCTGTTTCTGCATTTCTCTTGTAGCAGCCTCCAGTTCCTGCATCAGTTCTTCCAGGGTCAGTTCCCGTTCTTCTTCCACCGTTTCTTCCGGAAGATCAAAATTGTCTTCTTCTATATCCACATCCAGTCCTGCAACCTGACTGGAACCTTCATGTCTGTCCATATGTTCAGAGACAGTATCCTCATCCTGATCCATTTTCTCTCCATGATATTCCTGTCCGGCCGGTTCTTTTTCATCGTCCAGAGTTGCTGCCAGCTCCTCAATCGCCTTTCGCCGGCGCAGAAGCTGTTCATATTTGTCCTCATCGCTGTCGTATTCTTCTTCCAGACCTTCATCCGTGACTGTTTTATTTGTCTTAAACAGAACAAATGCGATCAGATTCAGGACTCCTGTATACAGCAGATCCACCGGAAGGCTTCCCAGCACCAGAAGAAACAGGAAAGATACTCCCAGCAATGCCCATACATTATTCATCTGCGGGATCATCAGCAGATACAGGCCATTCATAATAATCAGGATCGGATAATGGAAGAAATAAATTCCCATTGTATGCCGTCCGATATAAGTAATCGGAAGTTTTATATCCGGAATCAGTGCCAGTAATGTATAAATAATGATAAAAGATACCAGATACATCAGAAGCCGGATAACGATTCCCTGTGGATCTGTCAGACCACAGATTCTGTAACTGTGGTTTCCACGGAAAATAGCAACTGAAATATTATTGGTTATCATGTAATTCGGAATGCCCACAAGCAAAATTCCTGATATCGGAACCAGCACCCATTTTCCCTTAAATTTGCGGACCGCAGTAATATAATCACTCTTCCAGAGATATCCCGCCACAAAAAACGGGAAAAATACTACAATTCTGGATGCGGATAAAAAGGTGCTGAATTCAGCTCTTGTTCCTGCCCATAACGCAACAGCAATACTCAACGGCACTGCAAACCGGATTTTTCCCAGTCCCTCAATGGTAAGCCTGTAAATAAAAAGCGCCAGTACATACCACATAACCGTTCCTGTCGGTCTTAACAGTTCGTAGGCTGTGGATTTACCAAGCCAGATCTGTGTGTACCAGGTCAGACTGTAGCCCAGAATATACGGAATGAGGAGATTCTTTACATTCTTGAATACATTCTGGGGTTTCTTGGAAAGGTATCCCGAAACAAAAATAAACGCAGGCATGTGGAAAATGGTAATCGCATACCAGATATATCTTACCACGATGTCTACTTTCACCAGATTAAATGCAATGATATGATTAAATACTACCAGAAAGATCAGCAGTACTTTCAGGTTATCTATCAGGTAGGAATACGGCACTGCCGCCCTGTCTGTCTTAAATTTCATAGATCATTTTGTCCTTTAACTTTCTACTTTCCTATAATTTCACTTTTTCGCTTTATAGTTATTATAAGCATAACATATTTTTACGGCTTTTGGAATACAAAGTTAATATTTGCCAGATTTACAAAATTGCTACAGTTACTGTTGTTTTTATTTTTTTACAAAATATTTCCAGACCCCATGCACTGCATAAGACACAAAGAATATCCCACTCCAGATCCTGCCATACCCTGCATATCTGTAAACCCGATAAGTCATAGCTGCTGACTTCAGTTTATTTCTGGACTTTCCTCCCTCACTCAGGCGGTATTTCAGATACGGTTTATTGATTCCGGCCGCACATCCATATTTGCGGAGTACTTTCAGCCAGGTAATATAATCCTCATGGCTGTCATCATGCTCCATTGGAAATTCCAGTGCCACTTCTCTGCGCAGCAGCACGGAAGAACAGTTAATACTGTTATGCGCCAGAAGATCCCTGTAACGTATCTTTTCTTTCACCGGAATACAACGTCCGGTTCCTGTCCCGTCAGCTTTCATCAGTTCTCTTCCTGTGGAACACAGCACATATCCGGTGTCCCTCAGGCGCAGAAGCTGCTCCTTCAGCTTTCCGGCATCCCACCAGTCATCTGCATCCAGATAGGCAATGTATTCTCCTTTTGCCTCTTTCACACCTCTGTTTCTGGAACCGGCAGCTCCCATATTTTTTTCATTCTTAAGATACCGAAAGTCCTCTCTGCCTTCATAGACAGACAGGACTTCCTGTGTATGGTCTGTAGAACCGTCATCGATCACCAGAAGTTCCAGTGGAACCCCCTGCTGATAGACAGATTCTACAGCCTGTTTGATATATTTTTCTCCGTTGTAAACCGGCATGATCACAGACACCAGCGGTTTATTCATGATTTCTCCTCCATTTCAGGATACTAGTACATCGTTCTCGAAATAACTATACCACTCACTTGTCTGCGAATCCGATTGCACAGATGAAAAAGCCTCAGCGTAGCCCGCTACGCCTACGTTTTTTCATCTGCACACTCGAATCCGCATCCTGCGCGATTGGTATAGTTATTTACGAAACGATGTACTAGTTTTCAGATTTTCATTTCAGATTTTCACCCTGCTCCTGCACTCTGGAATCTTTCAGGGCATTTACCTGCGTATCATCTACTCCCTCGGAAACTTCCTTCTGGAAAAAGATCTTCACAGTCATAAAGATCAGCTTAATATCTAATAGGAAGGAATAATTCTCAATGTAGAACAGATCCAGTTTCAGCTTATCATAAGGAGTCGTGTTATATTTACCATAAACCTGCGCATAACCGGTAAGTCCTGCCTTAACCTTCAGGCGGTAATAAAATTCCGGAAGCTCTTTCTCATACTCATGCATGATCGTCTTTCGCTCCGGACGCGGACCAACCAGAGACATATCTCCCTTAAATACATTAAATAACTGCGGCAGTTCATCCAGATGAAGATTTCTGAGCACTTTTCCGACCGGTGTGATGCGGGAATCATTTTTGGATGCCAGTCTGGCGCCATTTTTCTCAGAATCCACACACATACTGCGGAATTTACAGATTTTAAACGGTCTTCCCATCAGTGTCAGACGATCCTGATAATAAAAAACGGGTCCCTTGTCATATGCTTTTACTGCAATCGATATGATCAGCATGATCGGTGATGTGAGGATGATCCCGATTCCGGAAACCACAATATCCAGGATTCTTTTCGCTACTCTCTGATCCACGGAAAGACCCATATTTCTGGACATCAGAAGCGGTGTGTCAAACAGATGGATCCTGTCGCTTCCCATAAGAATGATATCAGAAATCTTCGGACTTACATAACAGCGGATAGAATGTGCAAAACAATGTTTCAGATAACGGTTTCTCTCCGCTGACGGCAGATCCCAGATGATCACACCATCGTATTCTCTCATCATCTTATGAACTTCTTTTTCACCGACACTCGAATGTACCTTGCCGCTGATCTCATACTTGTCCTTTCTGGAATTCATCTTATGGATCAGGTCATCGCCCGGATCTCTGTCGCCATAGATAACCAGAAGTTTTCGCGCCCTGTAAAGCTTTGAATAAATATACCTGGAACCCCAGATCCAGATGATGATCAACACCAACTGTACTGTCGTCATTTCCAGCATCGGTCCCACACTCAGAAACCATCGGTTGATCAGAGTGATCTCGAAATATTCCACCACATTCGTACACAACAGAGCCAGTACCAGTGAATAAAATACATCAATCCTCTTCAGATATCCTACCTTCAGTCCACCATACAGCTTGGCAAACAGGGCAAACATCAGCCCGTAAATTGCGATCAGTACCCAGTTACCCTTGCGCCAGAAAGGCTCATCGATCTGTCCGCGGTAAAAGTTGTACCATACATAAGCAAACACTCCCATCTGTGCCAGAACGACAAGACTGGCCAGACAGAACACGATAAATCGTTTATAATCTTCTCTCTTACTCACGTAATACCTCTTATTTCTCCTTGTTTTTCTCATTTTTACTGCTTTTTGTTTATGATTGCTTTCTTGTTTTTACTGTAAAATGTTTCTGCATTTTCAGTATTCACAGCAGTCGGCAGCACGTTTTCCCGTAAACCGAAAACATACTCCCGGATTTTTCTCATTATATCCCAAGAAATATTATACGTCCACCCGTTTTTGTTAAATTTGTGTATATTGACGAAACGGTTTTCTTCCATATTTTACATGTATTTTGTATATAATGTATAATTTTTTTGCGTTTTTAATCAGTTTGTACCGAAAAATTTACAACTTTTTTTAAGAAACCTATGGAAAAATGCAAAAAAAAATTGTATAATGGAATATAGTAAATGAAAGCGAGGGTTCACTATTATGAAACAAAATAGTATGTTGGCTATGATTCTGGCCGGCGGTCGTGGCAGCCGTCTGCATGATTTAACCAATAAAGTGGCTAAACCTGCCGTTGCTTACGGTGGTAAATATCGTATCGTAGACTTTCCATTAAGTAACTGCGCCAACAGCGGTGTTGATGTGGTAGGTGTTTTGACACAGTATGAATCTGTATTATTGAACAGCTATGTTGCAGCCGGCGGACGCTGGGGTCTTGATGCGAAAGAAAGTGGTGTTTATGTCCTTCCTCCGCGTGAGAAAGCAGATGAGAATCTGAACGTTTACCGCGGAACCGCAGATGCCATTTCTCAGAATATCGACTTTATCGACAAATTCGCACCGGAATATGTTCTCGTTCTTTCCGGTGACCATATTTACAAAATGAACTACGATGCGATGCTTGCAGAGCATAAGAAACAGAATGCAGACGCAACCATCGCAGTTATCGAAGTTCCGATGAAAGAAGCAAGCCGTTTCGGTATCATGAATACAGATGAAAGTGGCCGCATCGTAGAATTCGAGGAGAAACCGGCTCAGCCTAAGAGCAACCTGGCTTCCATGGGTATCTACATCTTCACATGGAAACTTCTCCGCAAGATGCTTCTTGCAGATATCAAGAATCCGGATTCCAACCATGACTTCGGTAAAGATATCATCCCTACTATGCTTAACGATAATAAAACTCTTTATGCATACAAATTCAAAGGTTACTGGAAAGATGTCGGCACCATCGACTCTCTCTGGGAAGCAAACATGGATCTGTTAAGCTCCAAGAATGAGCTTGACCTTGGCGATCCTTCATGGAAAATTTATACAGAAGACGTTACTGCACTTCCTCAGTACATCAGTGCTGAAGCAGATGTCAAAGATGCATACATAACACAGGGTTGTGTCGTAGAGGGTGAAGTAAAACATTCCGTTCTCTTTACAGGTGTTAAAATTGGTGCAGGTGCCAAAGTTATTGACAGCGTACTGATGCCAGGTGCTGTTGTAGAAGAAGGTGCTGTTGTTCAGCGTGCACTGGTAGCCGACGGTATCCGTATCGGCAAGGGTGCTGTTGTAGGCGATCCAGACAGCGAACACATCGAGCTTGTAGCGAAACGTGTAAAGGGGGCAGAATAATATGTATAAGGCATTTGGTATTGTAAACTCTTCCGGGAGAAATATTTATGTAGACGGTATGCAGGATTATCGCCCGATCGGCGCATTTTCCTTCCTTGGCAGATACAGAGTCATTGACTTCCCTATCTCCAATATGAGCAACAGCAACATCGACCGTATTCAGGTTTATATCAATGATAAACCACGTTCTCTGGTAGAACATCTGGGAACAGGCCGTCATTACAATATTAACTCCAAGAGCGGTAAATTACAGCTCCTTTTCGCAGAGCATACAAACAGCAACGATATCTACAACACAGATATTTCCTGCTATATGGACAACATGGAATCCTTAAGCAGAATGTCTCAGCCATATGTAGTGATCGCTCCGAGCTATATGGTTTATTCCATTGACTTTAATCAGTTTATCCATACACATATTGATTCCGGTGCTGATATTACTCTGCTTTATCATGCAGTAGACAATGCAAAAGAAGCTTATTTAACCTGTAATGTACTGGATCTGAACCGCCAGAAAGGTGTTCAGGCAATTGAAGCAAACCATGGTAATAAGAAAAACCAGAACATTTACATGGATACCTGTATCATGAAAACTGAGCTGTTCATCAGCCTTGTAAAAGAAGCAAAGAAACTTTCTTCCATGTATACTCTGACAGATGTCATCAATGATAAATGTGAGACTCTCGATATTCGTGGTGTTGCTCATAAAGGATTTTTTGCAAGTGTTACAGATTTCCCGAGCTATTATAAGGCAAACATGGATCTTCTGAACTATAAAGCTGCTCAGGAACTTTTCCACGAAGACTGGCCAATCTATACACGTACCAACGACTCCTGCCCGACTCAGTATTTCGACTCTGCTGAAGTTAAGAATTCCGTAATCTCCAACGGCTGCCAGATTGAAGGTACTGTTGAGAATTCCGTAATCGGACGTGGATGTGTCATCAAGAAAGGTGCTGTTGTAAGAAACAGTGTTGTTCTTGCTGAAGTTACTGTTGGCGAGAATGTTCATGTAGAGAATGAAGTCGTTGACAAATGGGCGAAACTGGTTCGCAAGAAAGAAATCGTTTCCCCGGCTGAGAATCCTGGATATATCAAACGTGAAGATACTTTATAATTAAAAAGTTCTTATCTTATATTTCCCTTCCCCCGCTGTGCCGTCCGGCATATGCGGGGGCTTTCCTTTCTGTGAATTTCTTTTTATAAATTCCTTTTTATAGATTTTCTTTTCACATTTTTTTCACATTTTTCCTCTTGCATTCCATTCCTTGCGTGTTATAATACAGCTGTAACAAAAAAAAGAACAGCAAACAACTGAATACTTAAAAATACTTAACACCACCTGGAGCATCCGGAATATCCGGAAGTGCTTTTGATTAAAAGATAGTGTCAAGCGTGTCACCTCAGCTGTAATTATGGAGGAAAAGTCAAATGAATACTTTAAAAGCTGAAAAAAGAACAATGGACACAAAGGCCAAAAGATTAAGAAGAGAAGGTTACGTTACAGGTAATGTATTTGGCAGAGAAATGGAAGGTTCCATTCCTGTTAAGATTGAGAAATCCGCTGTTGAGAAACTTCTTAAAACAAGCAACAAGGGCAGCCAGATTATGCTGGATGTAGATGGTCAGGCTTATGATGTACTGATCAAGGAAATTCAGTTTAACCCGCTGAAAGGTCAGATGGATGAAATAGATTTCCAGGCACTGGTAAGTAATGAGAAGGTTCATTCCGTTGCTGAGATCGTGCTTGTAAACCATGATAAGCTGGCAGCTGGTGTATTACAGCAGCATCTGGAAGAGATTTCTTTCCGTGCACTTCCGTCAGCACTGGTTGATAAGGTTATGGTTGATGTTGGTGATATGAAGGTCGGTGACGTAATCAAGGTTAAAGATCTTGCTATCGCTCAGGATAAAGATGTTGATCTGAAGACAGACCTCGAAGCTGCTGTTGTATCTGTAGCCGCTGTTCATGTTGATCCGGCTGTAGAGGCTGAGGAAGAGACTGCTGAAGAAGAAGCTAAATAACATAATATAATGTCAGGATCAAAAAGTATTTTGCCCCTGACGTGATATCTGTTATAACATTTATTCAGGTACGCTGACGCGTACCTGATTTTTTTAGAAAGAATATAATTATATGGGTATGGCAAGTCCTCACCCACTGCTTATTGCTTTTTGCAATTGAAGCAGGGGACTTACTTGATTTGGTGTTACTGTTCACTCCGTTCTCAGTAACACGCTTCGCGATACACAGAATTTATGCTAATCGCATAAATTCGCGCCATATGTCTCGGGTTTTCTGTGACCTTCGCTCACAAAAAACACCTCGCGGGATATTACCAGTAAACAGTAACTATCCGTTTCTACCTATACCCTCAACGCTTCCCATTTTATCCTTTCTCCTTTACAGAGAATCTATTCCTTCTCCTCTTCCTGCTCTAACAGCCTGAACGACAGCTCCAGATAAAAAATCTCCTCCGGATCATCCAGATCAGACTGTAAAATCTCCTTAATCCTGTCCAGTCTGTAGAGAAATGTACTTCGATGAATAAACAACTCTCTCGCCGCCTGCGTTGCGCTTAAATGCTGTTCCAGATACACCCTCAATGTCTCCATATACTGCGTCTGATTCTCCCTGTCATACCTCTTCAACTCCAGCAGTCCCTCATGACAGATCATCGATCCCGGCAGCCTTCTGGTAGACTGTTCCAGAATATATGTCAGTGCCACCTGACTGAAATAATGAATCCAAAGATAAGGCTTCTTACGGCTTCCTACATCCAGTGCCGTCTTCGCCTGCACATACTGCCTGCGCAGATTCATATGTCCCTCCATAACCCGACTGTATCCCGCCTTCAGATAAGTATCACGGATAAAATAAATAAGCTTGCCTGCCACATCCTCCTGCGTCATCCCCAGTCTGGTCAGGTCAAAAAATACCACGATCTCATCCTGATAAAGAAAGCTTACCGAATCCGGAACCTTCTTCTTGATATACCGGCAGATTGCTTTCGTAGATAAATTCTGCTGATTCAGATAAGTAATCTGCAAAATCAGACACATATACTCATGATTTCCGCTCCATCCCAGTTCAGTCAGTTCCCTGCTCACCTGCATATAATCCGCAGTCCTGTCCGACAGAATCCTGACAAAAATCTGCTCCATATCCCTGTCCGGATCTTCTTCCTCCGCCTCATGCGCAAGCAAATACTCCAGTTTCTCCACCAGAATATCCAGCACACAGATCACTCCCTGCGTAATCTCTGCCCTACACTCTGTCAAAACCAGCCTGTGAGTCGCCTTTTCATCCACAAACAGGTTCCGATTCATCGAGCGACATCCACTGATATAAGCCGGAAACACCACACATTCATGCGTATCTGCCATCTCACGATAAGCTTCATTCTGCAAAAGCGCATTTACATACTCCATATTCAATCCGTCATCCGTGTACAGCCGTGCCCTCTGCGGCAGATACTCACTTCCCGCTTCCGCCACAAAAGTAAAATCCAGTCCCATCACAGTCAAAGGATTCTGTAAAAACTCCGATGTCACCTGTAAAAGCCGATCCATTCCGGCATGCTCCAGCATCAGGTCATGAATCTTCCGTTCCCATTCATCAGCCCCATCAAAAATCTCCTGCACATCATTCATAAATTCCGCAATTTCTTCCAGACTGTCAATCGCTACATGAATATACGGAATCTGCTGAAATTCCTCCGACTCAGTTTCCATATTTCCCTGTCCACAAAATACCCAGAATATGTCTTCCACAGCCAGAACTGCCGACTCCCATTCTTCGGCATTCCCTCCCTGAACTACGTAAACATGATTCTGCCGAAAAACATCCTTTTTTCCACAACACAAAAAAGGGCGCAGATATCCGTCTGAACCAGATAAATTTCCCTTTTCCAGAATTTCATACTTCTCCTCTATTTTTTCATACAAATAAACTGATGACAGCCGCAAGCCAAAACCCTCCCGTCACATAATTCTGTCATATAACCTGGCAGGCACTTCCTACACAATAAATGTTTTCGCAACCTCTACAGCCTCAATACAATTTTCTGTATAAGCATCCGCTCCCATATCCTTCGCAAGCTGCTTCGTCACAGCACCACCGCCAACCATAATTTTAAACTTATGATTACTCTTACTCCTCTTCAAAGACTTTACTACCTGCTCCATTTCCGGAATTGAAGTACTCAGAAGAGACGAAATACAAACAATAGACACATCCGGATTCTCTTTTACAGCTCTCAGAAACTGCTTCTCCGAGATATCCACGCCCAGATCGATCACCTTAAATCCCGCACTTCTGAACATAATCGCAACCAGATTCTTACCAACATCATGAAGATCTCCCTCCACGGTTCCCAAAATCACAGTCCCAATATTCCGTCTGCTGAACTGTGCATCCTGCTCTTCCAACAGTTCAAACCCCTTACGCACACTTCGAGCTGCTGCCAGAATTTTAATAATATCCGCACCATTTGATTTATAACTCTCTCCCACATTTCTCATGGCAGGAGTCATTGCCTCCTCCACAATCCTGGCAGAAGAAATATGCTGTTTCAGAGCCTCTTTCACCAGTCTCTCCGTATCCCCCGGATGCCCCTCTTCAATCGCTTTCTGTAACTGTTCAAGTACTGTCATATCATCAAGCCCACCCTTAACATTCTTCTGAAAAAAATCCCCCGCCTTACGGCGAAGGACTCTCTCTGCTGCTTCCACCTTCTCAACAGCCAATATTAATATTTATATTCTATCATAGCAGATATTTATTTACAATCCAAAATTCGCGCCACATGTCTCGGGGTTTTCTGTAACCTTCACTCACAAAAAATAACTCGCGGGATACTACCAGTGAACAATAACAACTCGTTTCTGCTATTACTGGGTTACTATAGCGATCCTCTACAATAACACTCTTCGCTGGCAACTCCTCTACTCCAGCAAATAACAACTGGTATACGCAATCGTACAATCCCCATAATAATATTTCAATCCATTCGCCTGACAGACCTGTGTCACCAGCATTCCATAAGCTTCCATCGAAGAAAAAGCCTGCTTCGGAAATCTGCACGGTGCATCCGGATAAGTACATACCTTACACTTCGTACAACATCCCGCACCAATCGCCAGCATATCCGGATAAAGCTCTCTCAGCTTCTTCTCAAACTCCACAAAATACTCCTTATGTCTGGCCTCCG
This sequence comes from Ruminococcus sp. AF41-9, assembly GCF_003477525.1. Classification (GTDB taxonomy): domain Bacteria; phylum Bacillota; class Clostridia; order Lachnospirales; family Lachnospiraceae; genus Blautia_A. Next base: position 8,129 of record NZ_QUDO01000045.1, on the reverse strand, counting down.
TCTCCATCATGCCCTCACCATCCAGAGCATCCTCCAGTTCACCCACAGTCTGAACGATAATTCCATACTTATACTGCCGCACTCTCACCTCACATTCCTCAAGCGCTCCACACCCCGGCGGACAGCTCCAGCACTTTCCATACTTATGACAGGTATCCGCCGCACACATCTGTCTGACTTCCTGCTTCAGTTCAATCGTATCACAATCCAGCAAAGCCACATGAGAAAAACCCTGCTCCATTCCCATCTGCTCTAATTTCTTTATATCCATAGCCTCATTCCTCCTCTCAACACTCTCATATAGCGAAATCTATCTCCGCTTCTCCACCTGTTTCCTTTCCAATAACATCAGCCCGCTTCACTCACTCATCCCAAATCCCAGCTCATCAATAAAATAATCCTGAAAATCAGCCGAAGCAGCCAGCTCAACGAAATCAATCTTTCTCACCAGCTCATCCATCTCCAGCATTTTCCTCTCATTCACCAGTGCAATCTTCGCACCCTCACCAGCAGCATTCCCTACAGGCTTCACTTTCCTCACCAGAGTTTCAGGAAACAATCCAATCCTTCCCGCACTGACCGGGTCCATATAATTACCAAAGGCTCCCGCAATATATACCGAATCAATCTGATCTTCCATAATTCCAAGCTGCTTCTCCAGCATCTGAATTCCTGCTGCAATCGCCGCCTTCGCAAGCTGAACCTCCCCAATATCCTTCTGGGTAATATAAACACCCTTCTCCGTTCCCGCCTGCTCCTTCGGCACCAGCACAAACACGCCCGACTTCTCCTGTCCACTGCTCAGCACCCCATTCTCATCCAGCATACCTGCATCCAGAAGCCCTGCCACCAGATCAATCAAACCCGAACCACACAAACCAACCGCCGGTTTATCCCCCACAGTTGTATAACTCCACTTCCCATCCTCAAACTTCACATGATCCACAGCTCCCGCTGCGCCACGCATACCACACTCAATCTTCGCGCCCTCAAAAGCCGGACCAGCCGCCGTAGAACAAGTTACCAGACGCTCCTTATTTCCTAACACCATCTCCCCATTCGTCCCAATATCAATCATCAATGAAATTTCATCCTTCAGATCCTGTCTCAGCGTCAACAGACATCCACAGGTATCCGCTCCCACATAACCTGCAATATCCGGCAGCATGATCAGCTCCGCCTTCCTCTGCACATCCAGACCATAATCTCCTGCATTCAAAACTAACCTTTCACTCACAGCAGGCGTATAAGGCGCATGCACCAGCGAAGCCGGAGAAATCCCCAGAAACAGATGATGCATACAGGTATTTCCCACAATACACACCTGAAAAATATCGTTTCTGGAAATCCCGGCAGCACCTGCCAGGACTCCCAACATCTCATTAACAGCTTCCCGGATACACTGACTCAGCACATCTGTCCCATGCTCCAGCGCATAATTTGCTCTCATGATCACATCCGCACCATACTGCGCCTGAGGATTCATCCTGCTCTCCACTGCCAGCGTCCTGCCATCCTCACCATCCAGCAAATATCCCGCAATCGTAGTCGTCCCAATATCAAAAGCCACCAGACACCTGCGTCCAGCCTCCTTTCTCAGTTCCATAATCCGCCGTCCACTGTAAATCACATACCAGTCATCAGAATCTCTGCGCATTCCATACAGCTCTCCTGCCAGCTTCAGATCTGCCTCCATCCTCTCCGGCTCAACACCACTATCTGTCTCTGCCAGTGCATCCAGCAACCTCTGCCAGTCAGACCGCTTCTCCCCCGGCTTCGCCTTCTCCAGAACAACCTTTTCCATCCTCACACCCGGTGCAAACACAACCTCCCTATTAAATCCATCCGTCAGAATCTTCTCATCCCCACTACGCTCCAACGTCTCCACAATATATTCTTTATGTTCTGGTTCTCCACCAGCTCTCACCTGGCAGGCTTTAACCACCTCCCCGTCAATTTTCACCAGGCACTTTCCACATTTGCCCAGTCCTCCACAAGGCGCATCCGGCCTCAACCCAGCCTGATCTCCGCCTCCAGAACAGACACACCATCCTCTACCTCAATTCTCTTCCCCTCTTTTACAAAATTCACCCAAGCCATAACTGATTACCCCTCCTGCATCCATCTATCTTTCCATCTTTTTTATCTCTTTATCTCTTTTATCTCTTTTATCTTTTTTTACCTTCCGTTTCCAACTTCCAGCTCAGAAAAATATTTTATTTCATGTGCATTTGCAGGGGTCTTAGAGATTCTTAGTCATCAGAAATCTACGTTATGAGCAGACTGTATCACTGTCTGAGCGAAGTTTGCAACGGAGCGAGTTTGAGAAGGCTGCTCATGCCCTTAGCAGATTTCTGATGGCTTATAGCAATCTCTTAGGCCCCGAAATCGCACATGAAATAAAATATTTTTCTGAGCGTCCCTTTTCTTCTCATTATAACACCACACCCGCAAAACCCCAAAATAAACGAAAAGACTGCCCCACACCACCGCAGAACAGTCCTCCCTTTTCATGTTATACTTGTCAAGCGGATATTCGCAATCCGCTTCGCTACTTGCTCATAACCAAATAACTGCTCCGCAGTTTATCAGAAGGCACTTGCACGCCTCCTGATACAAGCAAGTCCCCACCCACTGCTTATTGCTTTTCGCAATTGAAGCAGGGGACTTACTTGATTTGGTTAAAAAACCTTAAAGGATTCAAATCAGCCAATTCAGCAAAATCAAGCTGCCGCCAACTTCTTAGCCAGTGAAGCCGCACTTGCCGCATCATCAGAATATCCGTCAGCCCCAATCTCCTCAGCAAACGCCTCAGTAATCGGCGCACCACCAACCATAACCTTAATATTACCTCTGAAATCCGCCGCATTCAACGCTTCCACAGTCTCCTTCAAAGCCGGCATAGTCGTAGTCAGCAACGCAGAAAGTGCAATAATCTTAACATCCGGATTCTCTTTATAACACTCAATGATCTTAGCTGCCGGAACATCAACCCCAAGGTCAATCACCTCAAAACCAGCACTCTCGATCATCATAGCCACCAGATTCTTACCAATATCATGCAAATCTCCGGAAACAGTCGCAATAATCACTTTACCCAAAGCACCGGTAGAACCAGTTGCCAGATGCGGTTTCAAAACCTCAACACCTTTCTTCATGGCACGTGCTGCAACCAGCATCTCCGGAACAAAGATTTCACCCTTTTTAAATTTATCCCCAACTACAGACATCGCACTGATCATACCATCATTCAGAATTGCAACCGGATCATCCCCCTCATCAATCGCTTCCTGAACTGCCGGTCCTACTAATTTCGCTTTCCCTTTTTCTACTAATTCAGCAACTTCATTTATCTTAGACATAATCAAATCCTCCTTATCATTTCTTCTTTATTATTTCTTCTTTGTTGCACCAATCAGCCCTTCTCTGTAAGCCCCAATATATTCCATACAATAATCATCCAGACCCAGCAGCGCCTCAGTCGCATAAACAAGCCCCAGCATATCCTTATTCGTCGGATCCATAATACCGCTGTCCAGCCCCGCATTCATCGCCAGCACCAGGAACCCATAATTGATCAGCTTACGAACCGGCAGATTAAAAGAAATATTACTGATTGCAGCCGTAATATGAATACTCGGATACTGCTTACGCACACTTGTGATCGTCTCAATATTTGTCGCAATGCCATCCTCAGAAGTACAAAGCATCTCAACCAACGGATCAATATGAATTCTGTTCGGAGCAATTCCATACTCCTTCGCCTTCGCCATAATCTTATCAAAAACTTTCAGACGATCCGCCGCACATTTCGGAATCCCCGTATTGTCACTCAGCAGCGCAATTACCTGCCATCCCTCATTCCCTGGTTCTGCCATAATCGGGAAAATCGTATCAATCTTATGACCTTCCCCTGATACAGAATTAAAAATTCCAGGTTTCTTACAGAATTTATACGCCTGCGCCAGAACATCCGGGCTCGGACTGTCAATAGAAATCGGAAGATCTGTAACCTCCTGGATACAATCGATCATCCATTTCAAAGTCTCAACCTCTTCTGCCTCCGGGACAGAAGCACAACAGTCAATATAAGTAGCTCCGCTCTCCGCCTGAAGCTTCGCTCTCGCCTTGATAAACTCTGAATCTCTCTTTGCAATCGCCTCAGCCACTACCGGAATCGAACCATTAATTTTCTCACCAATAATAATCATTTCTCAAACACCTCCATAACTTTTTCCGTCAACTACAAACTAGAACATAATCTGCCACGGAAGTCTCGTAGATTCAGATGCCTTAATACCAAATTTTTCCTCATTCAACTTATCAATAGAATTACACAGAGATTTATAAACACCCGGATAAACAGAACCAGGACCACCCTGCGCAATACAAGGAATAAAGTACTTATTTCCACATTCTTCGCAGACACGACGAACAACTGCATCACAGTTCTCATCTGTCCAGCCTTCGAAGTCAACTGCACGGTTCTCAATACCACCCATAAAGCTGATCTTTCCACCATACTTCTTAATCAGTTCCGGAAGATTATTCGTCTCCATACAACCCTGCCATACATCAATACCCATCTCGATCATAGACGGAACCAATGTTGCAGCATAACTGTCAGAATGATGGATAACCAGTTCCACACCATGGCTGTGATAATATCCATAAATCTCTTTATACGGCTCAAGTAAAAATTCATCAAACATTGCCGGACTCATAAATGTACTGTCCAGACCGCCCCAGTCATCATGATGGAACAGCGCATCCGGATGAAGATTCGAACAGATACCCTCAGCCAGCTCCAGTTCCCACTCAGTCAGATACTTGATCAGATCATGCATCTCATCCGGGTTTGTAATATAATAAACCAGCGCATTACTGATCTCACACAGATGATGTGTCTGCTCAAATAAACCAGGTGCCACAAACGCAGCCTTAAACGCCTGCTCCCCGTCAACCGCATCATACTGAGCCTTTACCATATCCCACTGATCCTGTGTAAACTTCAGAGACGGAGCATGAACATAATCCTTCCAGTCCTCAATATCTTTTACCACGATCTTATCAGGAGTATGTACAGGGAAAGAACCCGGAACCCCTTTTGGGAAAGTATTGGTTACGCCCCATGCATTCACTACATTTTCCTGACCTGGCTGAAGTAGCGGACTTGCAAACATAAACGGATGGAAAAGAAGCTGCACTGCTTCATATTGATTGACAAATCTGTCAGGATTACCGCCCTTTATCACTTCAAGCATGTTCTGTTTTGGTGTTAACATATCATCTACCTCCTCATATATATCTGGAAATGCCCCCACACTTCCGCATTTATTTAGTTAAATTGTCGTTCTTTATCTCGTTTTCGATGATTTTATTGTATCATTTGTACAATTCAAAAGATATAAGCAGATATGCGGATTTTTGACCATCCTGTTCATACAATTTGTATGAAGAATAATCAGGCAGATATTCATAATCTGTTTCGCCACACGGCTTTACACCGAACAATTACCAAACAGTTTTAATTTCAAATTTTTTCATTTCTTATGTATGTACTTAGTAATATACTTGCTACTCCCCCATAAACAGGTTATAATTGTCAAGCGGATATTCGCAATCCGCTTCGCTACTTGCTCATAACCAAATAACTGCTCCGCAGTTTATCAGAAAGAGCTTGCACTCTTCCTGATACAGCAAGTCCCCACCCACTGCTTATTGCTTTTCGCAATTGAAGCAGGGAACTTACTTGATTTGGTTAAATAAAAAAAGAAAGGACTCCCCCACTATGAGCCCTAAACGACAAGTCAATCACACAATCCGCAAACACTTCAACGAAGTAATCTACAACGTCTCCCGCTACACAGAGATCGCTCTCTCTCTTGTTATTCTGGTAGTGATCGCGCTGTCTGGTTTCCGGCTGATCCTGGAAGTTGCAGGTACCTCAGTGACAGCCATGGACACGGAATTTTTTACCAGCTTTCTCTCCCAGGCATTGTCTCTGGTAGTCGGAGTTGAGTTTGTAAAAATGCTCTGCCAGCATTCCGCGCAGACAGTTGTAGAAGTCCTGATGTTCGCCACTGCCCGTCAGATGGTCGTTGAACATCTCGCTCCAAGCGAAACACTGCTCGGTGTCATCAGCATCGCAATCCTTTTTGCAATCCGCAAATACCTCATGACCGATAACGATGATATGAATTCACGCAAACACAAAGAAGAAAACTAGCAATTAAGTAAATATTCGCAATGGAAACAGGGAACTTACCTGATTCAGTTCATTTACAGAACAATCGCAACTGAAAGAGACTGCAGGATTCTCATACTGTCTGTAATTTATTTTTACAGACAATATCAAAATCATGCAGTCTCTTTTTATTTCCATATACTGATAAACGGGCGTCTCAAAAAAAGTTATTTTATAAAAATTTATATTCTATAGTTAATGGTTATCAGTACAATGGTTATCCTAATTATATTTTTTCAGGCAGATAAACACACAATTTGTTTTATAATTTCGATTTAATAATTTTTACTCAATACTAAATAGTTTTTATTCAATACTATTTATTTAATAATTTCCGCTGAAAAATTTGCTGTCTTTCGGAAGTTCGTAATCTTCGAAATAAGCCCCAAAGTCCATCTTCAGGTAATTGCAGAGATTTGCAAGCTCCACCATCGTATTGTCATTTACCGGAATGCCATTCTCTCTGCGCTCTTTCTCTGCCAGTATTTCTTTCTCTCCATGTGTATAAATCCGTTCAACACCTTCTGCTTTCGGGCTCTGACGAAGTGTTTCCAGAAACTCTGAAAAATGTGCCTTGATGTCTTCCGCATTTCCAAAAATTGCAGGATCAATTGCTGCAAATCCATGACAGATACCATTTCTGTCCTTAAAAGTACAGCATTTATCAGAAGTAACTCCCATGGAAAAAATAGAGCTGAAAATTTCACAGAGCATTCCATATCCATATCCTTTATGGCTTCCGCTCGCTTCTTTATTTCCGCCAAGCGGCATAATTCCGCCGCCTTTCTTGCCGACAATATTCGCCAGAACATCCGGTGCATCTGTACTCTCCTGTCCGTTTGCATCCAAAGCCCAGCCTTTTGGAAGCGGCTTTCCTGATTTATTATACATTTCCAGTTTTCCTCTGGTTACAACTGTTGTGGAACAATCAAACAGAAATGGATAAGGCTCTGCCGGCATAGCCACTGCGATCGGATTGGAACCCAGCATCGCTTTTCTGCCAAAAGTCGGTACCATGATCGCTTCAGAGTTCGTACACGCCATTCCGAGAAGTCCCTGTTTCGAAGCCATCTCCGCATAATATCCGGCAATTCCAAAGTGGTTGGAATTTCTTACAGAAACGAAACCAACCCCTGTTTTCTTCGCTTTCTCAATCGCTTTCTCCATGGCAAAATGAGAAATAATCTGTCCCATGCCGTCATGTCCGTCAATGACTGCTGATACCGGTGTCTCAAACACAACCTCCGGTTTCGCATCCGGATGAATGGTTCCCCTCTCAATTCCCTTATCATATCTTACCATTCGCTGCATTCCATGACTCTCGATCCCATATAAATCCGCAGTAAGCAAAACATCTTTGATAATCTCTGTCTCATCTTCATCGAAACCAAACTTGCGAAATACATCATGACAAAATTTATCTAATGTGTCATAGCTCCATTTTACATATCCCATAACTGCAAACCTCCCTGATCCGAATTGTATGCTGCTTTTTCCTTCCATCTGTGAATTCTGAAAGCTGTACTCAGAAGAATCAGCGAATATTCACGATTCTCTTTTTCACCTTGCAGCAAATAGTATTATTAATTTTTATATTGGTTATACCAATTAACAAGATTGATTATACCAGTCATTTTCCCACAATGCAATACATTTTTTCAGAATTTCCATTGTTTTTTTACTTCCATTTTTACTGCTGAAAAAATCCCGACTTGTCAAGCGGATATTCGCAATCCGCTTCGCTACTTACTTGATTTGGTTAAATTCACATTCCTATAGCAATTCCAGAAAATAATGCAATCAAGACAGTTCAGCAGAGTGCGAAGGACAAGGAAGGTATCTGCAGGCGTGCTGACGCACGGCAAAGATATCTGACGCAGGA
>NZ_QUDO01000044.1 GCF_003477525.1 Ruminococcus sp. AF41-9 | reverse complement strand
AATAGTCATGGAAAGTTAACTTTAAAAAATAGAAAGATTGATTTTAATATTTCACATTCAAATGAATGGGTTGTTGGTACTATAGCAGAATTTAGAGTTGGAATAGATATTGAAGACATAAAGAATATTCGTAATAATTCTATATTGCGTTTTTTTAGTGTAGATGAAACTGAATATTGCAAGGACGCTAAGGATATATGTAAAATTTGGACACTAAAAGAGTCATATTTGAAATGCATAGGAATAGGCATTTCCATACCATTAAATTCGTTTTCCGTTATAACAAACGATGAAGTACATTTATCTATTGGCGGAGAAAGGAATTACTCATATTCCTTTAATTCAAGAAGGTTTGAACACTATTATATTAGTATATGTACAAATGTAAGCTGCAATTCTTCAATTCAGTGGATTGAGAAGACAATACAGGAATTAATCTGAAAAGGAGAAAAATATGTATTATAAAAAGTATGGAAAAACAGGAATCAAAGTATCCGCTATTGGAATGGGGTGTATGCGTTTTGAAGAAAAAGATATTTTGAATAAAAAATATGATAACTGTATAGAATTGATATTATATGCTCATGAAAAAGGTATAAACTATTTTGATACAGCTCCTTTTTACTGCCATGATCAAAGTGAATCAATTGTCGGAAAGGCATTGTCGCAAGTGCCTAGAAATTCATTTTATATTACATCAAAGACTAACTTGGCTACATTAAAACATGATCCTACAGAATCAGGATTTAGAAAAAGATTGGAAATGTCGCTATCAAGATTGAAAGTAGATTATATTGATTTCTATTATCTCTGGTGTATGTTGGATGAAAAAATGTTAAAAGAAAATTGTGATATTTTGATTCCACTTTTCGAAAAAGTAAAAAAAGAGGGACTGATTAGACATTTTGTGCTGTCGTCACATATGGAAGGCGACACTTTAAGTGAGATTATTGATAGTAATATATTTGATGGCATTTTATTAGGATATAATCCACTTAATTATAAATACCGAAAACAAGGAATTGAGGCAGCATACAAAGCAGGTTTAGGTGTTTCAATAATGAATCCGTTAGGTGGAGGTTTGATACCTAGAAATCCTAAATACTTTTCAAATTTCTCAGAGAAAAGTGAAAATGTTGCACAAGGTGTGTTACGCTCACTTGCTTCTCATGAAGAGATATCGTTAGTATTAAATGGATTTAGTACCAAAGAACATGTTGATGATGCAGTGAAGGCAGTTGAAGAACTAAGAGAAAAGCCAATGCAAGAAGTTCAAAAGCAATATGAAAAACTTTCGAGCATAAAAAATAAACTGTGTACAGGATGCGGATACTGTAATTATTGTCCAAAAGGTATTGATATTCCTAAATATATGGATGCTTATAACGAGAAGATTCTCGGTAGCTCTATTATCGGCAGGTTAAGAAAACATTGGAGAATTTCTGCACGAGATGCTGGAAAATGCATAAAATGTAGAAAGTGTGAAAACTTATGTACACAACATTTACCTATTACAGAACGATTAGAAGAGATAGCTAATATAATTAAATAGCGTATAAGAATTAGTGTGATACATCAACAGTAATAATCAATGATATGTTTTACATAGCGAGTTAATCTAAAAGTCTAGAATTTATGCTTGCTTACGCTGCAAAGAAGAGAAAAGCATGTAGAAATCATATTGAAATTCTATACAAATAATGTTATTGCGTTGATGAGAATTATTAAGATAATCTATGGATTTATGATAGGGGCATGACAGATTTTCCAGCTTATTATTCCGCTAATTATTGTCCAGATCTGATTGACAGTGATGATAATTATGGAAAACTATCACAATAGTATTGATAAGACTGCTATCAGCAGAAGCTACTATCATTAGATCACAGATCCTATTCAAGACGCTGCTTGCAGCACACATATGAGATGAGAGAAAGAACGAACTGTAGGAGGGGCTGTTCTTTCTCTTTTTTAGTTCCATGGAATACTATATGGGTACAGGGATGGTTAAGATAAACAGAAAAAAATGTGCCGTAAAACACAGCACGTTAAGACAGACGTGGAAATGTTTGCGGCAGAACCTGTGCCGCAGTATATACACAATCTGGAGCAGTTCAACCAAGACCTCTGGGAGAGACGGAATAAACTTAACAAAGAACCTTTTAAGAAAGAGCAGAACAGGTATTACTATTGTGAAGAAGTAATGATTTTGTTTGAAGTTCTGGAAAAACGTAATGAATAAAACTGGAGTGCAATTGTCTGTTCACAGCGAGATCCGGAACATTGGACGGCAATGATACTGAATGGTGAAGTGTTAGCGAATTCCATCTTAAAACGTGTCATTAGGTATTGTACGATTATGATAAAGGCGAAAGAAAATCAATAATTATATGTGTTTTGCTTCGCAAGGTGACTGTTGAAAATGCAACAGTGGCCACCAAGGGGCGCAGAATGCAAGTATGAAGATTCGCTTTATATTAGTGTACAATCGAGATAGAATATCAGGAAATAGGTATATTTCCTGATATTTTTTAGCTACAAAGCCTCAGATTTTGGAATTACAATACATTAGTAGAAAAAATATGGTAAAAGTGGAAAGAAATAATTACATAGAGTCTCGAAATAATTACATATAAATAGATTTTCATATTTAATATGATAAGATGTAAATACCGATAAAACAGTGAATACTGCACGGTCAAAGAGTGCATTCGTTCCGGCGAACAGAGTACGATGACAATAGGTGTTTCATATCTCAAAATATGAGAAAAATATTGAAACAATGTTGTCTGATTATGCTATTAACATTGGCATTTCCGGTATCAGTGTTGGCAAGTGAGAATAGTTATAGTAATAGTGATTTGAATGACATGGAACAAGGTGAGTTTGAGGAAATCATTGAAGAAATTCTGGATATTAAAGCTGCTTATCCGGAATATACAGATGAAATGATTTTGAAAATTATGGATGAAAATCATCAGGGAAAAGAAAGAGGTATTATTGATATATGGAATATGCTAACAGATTCGGAAAAGAAATTGTGTATTCGTTATCCGTTTGATGCATTAAAGGTAAATACAGCGAAAAATATAGCTGCATCACAAACAGAAGCAAAATTTGGTTCAAATGGTTTGGGAGATAGAAGCGATGCTTTTCGTCATGGAATTTGGAATGCAGAGATGACAGTTTTGATTGGAAAAGAAAAGGCAGAATTGTTTGCAACAGCGCACGAAGATAAGGATGTTACAGGAAATGAATCTAATGGATATCCAAAAACAGCACATCGGGATATGGATTTACATAACAACGAAGTGGGGAGAGCAATAGGAGAAAATAATAGTGGGAGTTCGGAAGATGAAAAGGCAGATATTATCTATCAGGATATCTATTTTGAAGAAACACAATTTATATGGTTGCATGATTAGGAAGTGAGCAGTGCGTTAGCACTGCTCATCGTTGTGTTTGATAAAACGACGTAATTGAATACTTCTATTATTTGTATTGCTGTCGGCTAGTTAGGGTAGCATATAAATACAATATGATTAAGAGGTAATAAATTATGGAGAGTCGAATCAAACAGCTTCGTCAGAAACGTGGAGTAATACAGGAAATTCTTGCCGCAGAATTAGGAATAACACAGCAGATGCTTAGCAAATATGAAAGGGATATTACTTTAATTAAGGTTGATATCCTTAAGAAGATAGCGGCGTATTTTAATGTGACAACAGACTATTTGCTAGGTGTTTCAGATGTAAAGCGAGATATAAAGGGACAAATGAAAGTAAATGAAACGCTGGATGCATATTATGATCTGGTAGAAGTCTATAAGGATTTAGATCCATATGATCAGGAAATGATGTGGTCAATTATTCAAACCGTTAAGAAAACAAGTGACAAGCGAAAAAAGGATAATATGCAGACACAGTAGAAAAATAGAAGAGAGTGAATAGAAATGCTGAATATAGCAATTTGTGATGATGATATTCAAACAACAGGCAGATAGAAATGCTGATTGAAAAAATAGCGAAAAGAAATTTTGTTGATATAGATATAGAGGTATTCTGGAGTGGTGAAAATCTGGCAGATGCGGTTGCAGCAGGGGACGGTTATGATATCATTTACTTAGATATAGAAATGAACAATGAGGATGGGATTTCAACAGCTAAAAGAATCAGGAAATATGATAAAAATGTTCTGATTATTTATGTTACCAGTTATGAAAATTACATGAAAGAATCTTTTGTGGTTCGACCATTTCAGTTTCTGGTAAAGCCAGTAAGTGAAAAACAAATGGAAACGTGTTTATGGCAGCCTATGAAGACATAAATAGTGGAGATTTTTACTTTCGTTATAGTTATCAACGTATGAATCATAAGGTATTGATTCGAGATATTTTATATTTTGAGAGCAGTAAACGGAAGGTGTTTATTGTGACTAGAGAAGAAACTTTTGAGTTATATGGGAAATTAAATGAGATAGAGAACAGTCTGAGGGTATGTAAACTCTCTTTTTTACGTGTCCATCAGTCCTTTCTCGTAAATTATAAGCATATAAAAGGGCAATCCTATGATTTTGTAGTAATGGACAATGGAAAAAAGATTTCCATTAGTGAAGACAGAAGAAAGCTGATTAGCGAGCAGTATTGTTCGATGGAGGATACATATTATGTGGAAAGATAAGGCTTTGTCTTATGGAGCAGATATATTGCTGAGTGCTTATGCAGTATATCTGTTCTTTTATTATTTTGACATATTTTTTGCTCGAAAAAAGAGTAAAAAATTATGGGTGATTGGATTGACGGAATTTATTTTGTGGCAGTTTGGAATATCGACTATCATTAGTCTTCCTGCTTATGTAAACATTGCAGTTACAGTAATTGTTACATTGTTTGCGGTTACGATTGCTTATGAGGGTATGTGGTGGAATAAGTGTGTGTTTGTGATTACATTTAATGCAATCTGGATGCTTATGGAAACTTTGAGTAATTATGTATTGATGATTTATTGTGAGAAATATGCTTTTGTTCAGTCTATCGGCTCGTTTGTTTCTAAATCATTTTTCTTTGCAGTGATTATTGCACTGAAAAAAGTATTCACAGATGATGAAATTAAAGAACTGTCGATTCGATACAGCATTATGCTCGTTTTAATTCCAATGGGAAGTATATATATTATGAATAATGTATTTATGCTTGGATTTACAGTAAATGACAATTATACTCGTATTAACTCGGCAATTACTGTAATTATTTTACTGGGGATGAATATACTTATATTTTATATTTATATGAAATTAGCCGATGATTTACGATTAAGACGTATGGCTTCTGTATATGAACAGCAGCTTGAATTATGTGAACGACATCAGCAAGAAAGGGAAATTTCAACGCTTCAATTACGTGATGCCAAACATAATATGAAAAACAATCTTGTGTCAATTCTTGCTTATGCAGAAAAAAGACAGAATGAAAAGATTATTGGATTTATAAATGAAATTATGGAAGAAAGTGGAATGACCATAGCCGCTATTTCCAATAGTGGAAATATAGTCATTGATTCACTGATTGGATATTGGTATGTAACTGCAAAAAAGAAAGAAATAGATTTTCAAACTGATATTTGCATTCCCATAATGCTGCCGTTTAAAGGTGCGGATATATGTTTAATACTTGGGAATTTATTGGAAAATGCAGTAGAAGCAGCACAAAAAGTGGATGGAAGAAAGTATATAGAAATCAAAATGAAATATGATAAGAATAATATCTTACTTTCAGTAACAAATAGTTATAGCGGAAAATTGCTGAAAACAAAAGATCATCGACTAAAATCAACAAAAACTGATGCTGAAAATCATGGTGTTGGATTGGCATCTGTTTATCGGGCAGTTGCAAAATATTGTGGGACTATTATAATTGATGACTCTGTGCCGGGGCAGTTTAAGATTCGGGTATTGTTATACGGAAGTCAGGAATAATTACATAAACTCTCGAAATTATTACAACAAAAATATAGACTATTAAAAATGATGGTAAAATAAAATGATAAATTAATTATGCGGCTATGAGGTCTTAATGTGGAGAAGATATTATTATTTAGCGATGATGAAAAATTATTTGAGATTACTAAACAAGTAACAGAAGGAAAACAGGAATTAGTATGGGGCAATTATCAGTGTCTGGAAACAAATAGATATCCGTTTGCGGATGTTGTTATAATGCATTTTGATGAGGATAAAATCAGAAAAGATATACTTCAACCAATAATAAAGGTAAAAGGAAGATTAGGGCATTTGACCCCGATCCTTGCTGTTATAGAAAATGGAAGTATGCAGGATATTTTTTCAGTTCTTAAAATAGGTGTGTATGATTATATAGAAACAATAGATGACTTGGAGAAATATCAGAAAAAATACAAGATATTATTTTATGGGATTGGTATTTAAAAAAATATAAAGATGGATAAAAAAAGCAATGATCAGTGTGGTCATTGTTTTTTTGAACAATAATATCTGGAAAAAATTACATGAATACTCGTTTTTTTTACAAGAAAGAAAAAAGATAAGTTTTTTATAGTAGGATGTAAGAAAACAAATGAAGGAGGACTTCTATTATGAAAGTTAAAGATGTAAAGAAACAGTCGGCAAAAATGTTGGCATATGTATCATTAAAATTTGGTAAAATGTCTGCAGACAGTGCGTGCTGTTATATTTATCATCAGCCCAAAATGCCGGAAGCTCTGAAAAATATGAAACAATCTTAATATGAAACAGCTTTCAGAAAAAATAGCAAAGTATGTTATAAAAACTGGTGTTGTTTCCCCGGAATTATATGTAGTATATCAATATGGCTTTCAGATTGGACTTGAGATGCTATGCTGTTTCGTAACTTGTTTGAGTATAGCAATATATATGCATATGATTCCGGAATTCGCAATATTTACTGGGATTTTTATGTTGCTACGGACTTATGCCGGTGGCGTGCATCTTAACAGTTTTGGATCATGTTTTATATGTTCAGTCACTGTACAGATAATAGCAATGTATTTTAACAGTAAATATAAGTTTACGGTAGGTACAGCGTGGATTCTTATATTAGTAAGTGCGATACTGATATTGAAAGCTGCGCCAGTAGAGTGCATTAATCGAGAACTTGATGATACTGAAAAAGAACACTGTAAAAAAGTAACCATGAAAGTCTTAAGTGCTGTTATTGTATTTGCTGGTTGTTGTACACTTGCAGGAATACCAGACATACTTTCCTTAGTTGCACTGACTTCCTTTATAATTTTGATCTCTCAGTATGTTGGTATTTTGAAATATAAAATTGAAAAGAGCAAGAATAAGCGGAGATGATAAAAAATTGTTTCCGCTTTTTTTATTATATGGAATGGAGGGAGAAAATTATTTTTGAATATTAGATTATTTATATGAAAACGTCCGATGGATTTCAATCCATAAGGACGTTTTTTGTATATCATAAGAACTTTTTTATAGAGTTTTTCTTTTAAACCCGAACAATGGGGGCTTCCCAATCGGGATAAGGGTGAAAGGGAAAAAGACCTTTGCTCATATCTCATGGTCGGGAAGGAGGTGAACTCTATGGAGCAATCTTCTTCCTATGACGAGAAAACGGTAATGCACCAGTTTGATCGAAAATGCAAATTGGCATTAAAGGGCGAAACTGTGGATTATGAAAGACATTTAGCCTATCTTAGAAAACATGAAACTTTGTTTTCAGAATTATCCGAACAGGAGATGGAGAGTCTTTCTCTATTTGATGAATATGAATTGGAAAAAAGCTATTTTCGGGCAGGCGGTTATGATGTGGAGGTAAAAAATGCTCTATTGGCAGAAGCATTAACTGCGCTGACAGAGAGAAAAAGGGACATTATTCTTTTATCATACTTCATGGAAATGAATGATGCGGATATAGCAAGAAAACTGAACCTTGTCAGAAGTACGGTACATGAGCATCGTACACGATCGCTTGAAATACTAAAGATTATGCTGGAGGAAAATGCAGGTGAAAACGGAAGAAAAAAGCGTAAATAATAAAAAATTGATACCGTTTTGGGTAATCGAAAGAGCATTGGAGGGTGACATTCAGGCGATAAATAAAATTCTGAAACATTATGAAGGATATATTGCAAAATTGTCGGTTAGAAAAATGTATGATGAGTATGGCTGTGTTCATTATTGTGTAGATGAAACACTTCGTAGACGTCTGGAAACAAAATTGATAAAAACAATTATTGGATTTAAAATAGTTCGCTAAAAAACATTTGAAAGCATCCCTTTCTGCTGAAAAAGCTATTTAGCGTTGTTTGTACCTTGAAAATTTAATATTTATCCTGCAGGACATATGAAACAGAGGAGCTGTATAGCAAATACGCCAAGACTGTCTGCATTATAACTTTGCGACATCGTGACGCAAAGTGGAAATGTTGTAAACGAAGAAATATCAAAATGATATTGAAGTAAAGGCACGAGCGATAAATATTTGGCTGTAATCAGGAAGTGGGACTTTTGTGGCGAAGATACTGTTTCTGATAATGATACTTCCGGGAAAGCTGCCCGGTCTGGAAAGATGGTGAAATACCAATGAAGCTATTACCCGATGGCTGCCTGCAGGATTATCTATAAATAAATAAGGAAGGGAAAATGAACAGTACAAAATTATTAAGATATAGTATGCAGCTATCCATGCTAAAGCAACTTAGATCATTAGAACTTATCAATGAAAATGAATATCGCTTAATAGAGAAAAAACTAAAAAAAGATTATGGTGTAATTTCCAATATTACTGCTTGACTAGTACAGAGTTGCGATGTAGAATAATATTAACACTACGATAGGAATACATAAGAAAGGACCGGTGAAATGGAAGTTGAAATCATTAAAGCGAACAGTTATGATGAAGATATTTCTAATGGAAGAAGGATTGACAGATTAAGAGTTGCCGCATATTGTCGTGTTAGTACTGATGATGAAGATCAGATTAAAAGCTATAATTCAATGGTCAGGTATTATACTGATTTGATTAAAAGTAATAAACAGTGGGTATTTGCCGGAGTCTTTGCAGATAAAGCTATCACAGGAACGAAAACAGATAAACGTGAAGAATTTCAGTTACTGATTCAGGAATGCCTTTCAGGAAATATTGATATGGTAATTGCAAAGAGTATTCCACGATTTGCAAGAAATACTTTAGACACATTAAAATATGTAAGAATGCTAAGAGAAAGGAATATAGCAGTATATTTTGAGGTTGAAAAAATTAATACCTTAAAGGATGGGGAATTTTTACTGACTATTTTAAGTTCTGTTGCACAGCAAGAGGTGGAAAATACATCTGCATATGTAAAAAAAGGCTTAAAGATGAAAATGAAACGAGGAGAACTCGTTGGATTTCAGGGATGCTTAGGTTATGATTATGATGTGGTGACTAAATCGCTTTCTGTTAATGAAGAAGGTGCGGAAACAGTTCGATACATATTTGATAGATATGTTGCAGGAGCTGGAAGTACGATGATTGCAAGGGAATTAAACGAACAGGGAATCCCAACCATTAAGGGAAATCCATGGACCTCTTCCAGTGTGATGGGAATTATTAATAATGAAAAATATAAAGGAGATATTTTATTAGGAAAGACTTTTACAGTAGATCCAATATCAAAGAGAAGGTTGGAAAATCTTGGTGAAGAAGATAGGTTTTATATAAAGAACCATCATGAAGCAATTATATCAGAGGAAACTTTTGCAAGAGCCCAGGAAATACGAGAGCGTCGTAATGGAGGACGTAAAAAGGGAGTTGCCCCTGGGAAAAGAGAAAAATTCAGCAGACAGTATGCATTTAGCTGTATGTTGGAGTGTGGATTTTGTGGTGCGAATTTATCAAGGCGAAGGTGGCATAGCAGCTCAAAATATACAAAAACTATTTGGCAATGCGTGGAATCAACGAAGCATGGTAAAAGGTTTTGCCCAGACAGTAAAGGAATTCCAGAGCAGGTTATAGAGGATGCTTTTATTGAATCTTACCGCATGTTATGTATGGATCATAAAGACGTGTTGGAGGAATTTATTAAGAGAGTTGAGAAAACTTTATTGGAAGATTCGATAGAAGATAAAATTGAAAAGCTTAATAGAAGCGTTTATAATATTCAATACAAGAGAAAAAAGTTGCTGGAAAATTATTTAGAAGGTGTTGTGGCTAAAGACATTTATGAGGAAACAGATATGGGATATGAAAAGAAATTGTCTGAAGCAAAATCACAGCTGAGTATGTTGGAACAGCAATATGACAATGAGGGAAGCTTACAAAGAAGACTTGCAGATTTTAAGAAGGCATTGTCAAAAAATCAAGTATTAGAAGAATTTGACAGAGGAATATTTGAAAGTATCATCGAAAAAGTTATTGTCGGTGGTTACGATGAAAATGGAGAGAAAGATCCCTATAAAATTATTTTCATATATAAAACAGGATTCAAAAATGAAATTGGAAACGCAAAAGAACGATTTGGGAAGAAATCAAAAGCAGTAGAAACAGTGAAAGAAATGTGTTCCCATATCGTAGACGAGGTAAAGGATGTGTGTTCCTATGTTAGTGACAACACATGTGGAGACGGTGGTTCTTTTGTCCCAACAAAAACCAGATGACACGATAGAGATCGACTTAGACTTAGATGAGCTGGATGCAACCAGTGCAGAGACGAAAGCGACCTATCAGGAAATCAAAGATTATGTGCTGAAAGAATTTGGCTTGAAGGTTTCAAATTTATATATTTCTCAAATCAAAAGAAAATGTGGAATCGAAGTAGGAGAGAACTATAATCTGCCAAAGACAGAAAATCCAAAAGTGCCACAGTGTCCGAAAGAGAAAGAAGATGCTATCAAGGCTGCCCTGAAATATTTTGCGATGATCTAAGGATATCGCTGATTTCAAGGAGGAATAACACATGAAAAGCACATTTGAAAAAATGGGTGGAACCTACACACTGGGAGCAGACGGAATTTACTATCCGAATCTTGTCAGTACAGATGAAGAACCGCATTATGGAAAATATGGAATGCTGCGGAAAACGTATCTGAAAGAGCATCGTCCGGCAATGTATTCACTGTATATGTTGGAAGACAGATTGACAGAACATCTGAATGTTGTAGACGATGAAGCACAGGAAAGGATGGATATTCTGGTGCGTCAGATGATGGAGAAGCAGGGGATTACGGAGGAATTGAAAGTTCGTGATCAGATGGAATGGGTCAGAGTGGTAAATGGTATTCGTAGTAGGGCAGAAGAGATTGTGTTAAAAGAATTAGTGTATATTTAAGGTAATGGAAAGCTCTTTCGGGAGCTTTTCGTTGATTATAGAAAATTTAAAGATGATAAAGTGTAAGGTGGAGGTAAAATTATATGAGAGATGATTTTTCACAAAGAACAAAGGATTTGTTAGCTAATAGAGTTGGATGGAAATGCAGCAATCCTAATTGTAGAAAAGCAACTCGTGGAGCAGGAATAGGAAAAGAGAATATCATAAATATTGGAGTTGCATCTCATATTACAGCAGCTTCTAAAGGCGGACCAAGGTATGATGAGAACATAACGTCTCAAGAGAGAGCATCAGCAGAAAATGGAATATGGTTATGCCAGTCGTGTTCAAAATTAATAGATTCAGATGTGAATAGATATACGATTGCTAAATTGAAAAAATGGAAGGAAATTTCAGAGCAAATGGCAGTTCTTGATTTGGAAGAAGCAACAGCAGAGGAGCAACATGAAGATAAAGAACTTATAAAGTTCTTTGTGCAATGTTTTGATCGTCCAGCATTTCAGGATAGAATATATCAAGAAGGAAGAATGGAAGATTTTGATAAGGCTATTGAGGATACTATTATCGCTTTAAATACGGGAGTTCTTAGAACCAGAGACGGAAGTATCTTAAAAAAAGCAGACGGAAAATCGTCTGTTGTAAATATAGAGTGGCGGGAGAAACTTAATACAATTTGTGATATGTTGGTTGCACTAAGAAAACGATTAAAAATTGCAAAAGACACTGGAGCATATTCATTATATGGAGAAGATGATGTGATGTATTGTTTCTATGACAGAGATTTGGCAATATGGTTTGATTCAACAAGGGAAGAAATATTAAAGATATTATCTTCAATTTGTGAAGAAATAGGAATACATGGATTAGGTTTTCCTAGGAAACGGTACGAGTGGTAACTGATAATAATGGATAACTGTCATAAAGGGCTATTGGAAGTAATAAAGAATGATGAGCAGTTTACATTCCTGCGTGAAAAATATTGAGATGAAATAAACATGTTATATTACGGATTCTTCAAATGGAAAGAAATATGTTGGCTCTGCAACAGGTGAAAATATGATTTGGGGAAGATGGAAGGATTACATAGCCAATGGAAATGGTGGAAATATTGAGTTGAAGAGTTTGGATTTTGAATATATCCAGAAGAATTTCAGATATAGCATCTTGGAAATATATAAAAGTACAACAGATGATGATGCGATATTAGAGAGGGAATCCTGGTGGAAAGAGCTCTTAATGACTCGACAATTTGGATATAACA
Organism: Ruminococcus sp. AF41-9; assembly: GCF_003477525.1. Taxonomy (GTDB): domain Bacteria; phylum Bacillota; class Clostridia; order Lachnospirales; family Lachnospiraceae; genus Blautia_A. Next base: position 20,039 of record NZ_QUDO01000044.1, on the reverse strand, counting down.
AGAATTAGAAATCATAGAGAATGGGGGAATGCTTTCAAAACTAGAAAGCAGAAAAGAATGTATGGAGCAAATTGAACTTATACAGCATTGGAATTATTTTTGTTCCCTTGCTGAACGATTGGATGATACAAAGCATTATATAGACCATGGTTTGCAAGAACATGATGGAATAAGAGAACTTGTACATGGAAAAGTATACTCTGATATTTTTAAACAAATAATTGTTTTAGCAGCCTCTGAATTTGAAATAATGAGTAAGGCCTTATGTAGTGCTAAGGGAGTAAAAACCAAGAGGATAGGAGATATAAGCGAAACAATACTAGGAGTATTCCCTAAAATTATTGATTTTGAAGTAAGTACACCTTTTTGGATTAATACACCTTTACATGATTGGAAGACGACACGTATTGATAATGGAAAGAATGTAAAAGTAGAAGGCTTGGACTGGTGGTTTGCATATAATTCGATAAAGCATGACGAAAAGGAATCTATAAAAAATGCAACATTTGAAAATGCAGTATTAGCATTGGCTTCACTTTATATTATTGAAATTTACCTAATGAAAGAACTGTTTGGAAATATGAGTATTATTTACACATATCCGACAGTATATTTTAAATGCAAGTATTTGCCCCATTCTGTTAGCAGTGGAGAAGGATTGTTGCCGGATGAAGGTGGTTTATCACCAACTGAGAGATATAAAAAGGAATGTCCCGAACTTTTTAAGAAGTATGAAATAGAATCAAAGTGATTGTGAAAAATGGTTGTGACAAGTTGATATAACACAATTTCTTTTAATTAGATATCAAAGAAGTATCGGTTGAAAGCTGTTTTTTAGTTATCATAAAAACTTACTTATGTCCAGCCTATAACAGGCTGGGCAATTTATTATAAATAAGTACAACAAAGAAGGTAATTTATATGGATTCAATATTAGTTTTTGATGATTTTAAGCATTGTTTTAGGAAATTAGACACCTCAAATTATAATGATGATTTAGTTGTAGGATCTGTTTTTTTTACAAGAGATGCTATAAATGTCATTGAAAAATATTACAGAATAATTGGTTACATAATATGCGATGATAAGGGCGTTTATTATCCGATTGATGTGAGAAAAAATGATATAGCCATATTGGAAGGAACTTATAATTGCATAGAGGATGAATTAAAGAAGGAATTGGTGCCATATAATATAAAGATCGAACCAGCAGAGGTATGGAGTCCTTTCTTTTTTCGTTGGCAGTTCATGTGTGATTGGAATGTTTTTGAAACTTGTGGAGATTTTATAAATATAGCCTCAAAAATAATAGGAAATGAGAGGCTGATGAAGAAGATTATTGATGACAAAATCGATTATGTCCTTCCAGTAAATTATAAAGAATTATCTCAAATGGTACGAGGCTTGAATAAATTATTTGGAGTTGAATTTTATAATAAGGATTATTACGAAGAGATAAACTATTTATTTGATTCGCTTGTGAATGGATACCATATAAATATGTCTACAGAAGAAGTTGAGACGTATTGTTATCAATTATGTAATTACGTTTTGAAAAGAATAGAGGGAGAACATGTATAATTCGGGAATAGGTACACCTTATTGGTTTGAATGGGAAATTGGAATACTAGAATGCTTGAATATGCTACAAGATACATCAATTGAATCAGTAATACTTCAATCAACTGATTTTCAGGCATTAGATGATGTCGTAGTAAATTATAGTGATAAAAGCATTTTAAATATTCAAGTAAAACATACAGATGAAGATGCTAATTTCACATATTCTTTTTTAGCTTCTGGGAAAAAGCCTTTACTGAATGAGTTGGCTTTAGAATGGAAGAATAATAAAGATAATTATAATTTTAAAGGTATTCAAATTGTAACAAATAAAAAATGGGGTCCGCAGGAAACAGATGGAAAGTGTTCAATGGATGACTTTATTTCCAAGGTGTTTCCATGCTTACAAGATAATTATAATTATACTTCGGCAAAGCCTAATGAGCAGAAGGCTATCGAATGGTACAGAGAAAATTTGGAGATAAATTTAGATTCAAATGAGGCGGCGTGTTTCACTAAAATTTTCTCTTTTAGAAAAGAGTCGTGTCTTGCTGATGTGGAAGAAAAAATACGTGTGAAGATTGGCGAAATACTAGGAACAGATAATAGTGATGCGATAGATTTTTGCTTAAATAGTCTTCTTTCTAAATTGAATATATGGGCAACATCAAGAAGAGAGAAGCAGGAAATAACAAGAGAAAATGTATATGGAGCATTATGCTATACCGAGCCGGATGTTCCTTCATATGAACTATGTCCAGAAAAACCGATACTTCCTTCTCGACAACGGTTTGGGGAGACCTTTATAGATGACATTAAAAAGAATAGTAATCATATCATATTCTTAGAAGGATTACCGGGCTGTGGAAAAACAAATTTTATAAGTTATTTATCACAGATGAATGAGTCTATAGTTGATTTTAGATTTTACACATATCTCCCAGTAAATAAAGTAGATGGTTCATATAGTGATGATGAAGGCTTTTATTTGGGTAATATTTTGTGGAGAAGTATTCTCGTACAGCTTAAGAAAAAATTTGAAGAGAATAATTTATTATCTGTTGTAAAGTTTCCACTTATATACCAATTTATGTCTGTTTCTGAAATGCGGGAAACGGTAATACATTTCCTACCGGAATATGCAAAATGTATAGGAAGGCCTTGCTACTTTTTTATAGATGGATTAGATCATGCTGCAAGATCAAAAGATGCACGAAATTCATTTTTATCTCAATTGCCAAGACCAGAGGAAATCGGGGATGATTTTTATTTTGTCTTGGTCGGACAGCCTATAAATGATGGTTATCCGTCTTGGATGAAAGATAATAAAGGTATTACATATTACAGCATGCCGGCTTTGGATACAGATGATGTTGTTATATTATTAGAGCAAAGCGGTGTAGCAGAGAATACAGTCGATATGGAAAACTTGGCGAAAACCGTTATTTCAGTTATTGGGAACAATGTTCTTAATATAATATTTGCAATTCTGGAATTGAAGAAAATGGTATTGCCACTTTCCTTCGAGGCAATAGAGAAGGAACTAAATAGTAGGTTTTTAAATAAACAAATTGATAAATATTACGAATGGATTATTAGTTCGCAGGAAAAAAGCCTTTTGCTATACAAAATTGAGGCAATTATGGCGTTTTCAAGTAAACGTATTAACGCTTATGATGTGGCTCAAATGTGTGGAGTTGAACACGACGAGGCGGCGTTTGTTTTAAATGGCTTATATCCAATTATTGTATGTGAAGGCGATAGATACTTCGCTTTTCATAATGATGTAAGGCTTTTTTTACAGAATGCAATTATTCACAATTCAAATATAAAAGGAATTACCGAATCAATAATTAATCGAATTAAACAGGATAGAGAATTATGGAAATATCGATATGATATCTCTTTTAATTTACTAGTATCTTGTAAGGCCACTGATGAGGTGTTGAAACTGATTGATGTTGAATATGTAATGGATTCAGCATTATATGGGATATCGTTTGATAGGATACTTCAGCAGTTTATACTAGCGCACCAATTGCCAATGGATAATCTTGAAGAAGTATGCATACATTCAAGTGCAGTGTCTCTTTGTTTGGCACAGTATGCAAATTGCATACAGTATTATGCAAAAGAATCGGATTATTTTGAAGCGCAAAGTATCAACAAAAAGACTAAAGCGGAAAAATATTGTTTGAATGTTAAAAATGATATAGAGCAAATCATTTTAGATATTGATTTTGCTGCTAAGGCTGGATTTGAACGAGGACATAAACTTTTCGATGAATACCTCAGTGGATATAATATAGAGGCATTGTTAAGCGGGGAGCTAAACAAAGAAACGCTTGTTAAGGCAGGATATATATTTCGATGCTATGGTGCAGATTATATGGATGCTCTTACTGGAAATTCTAACGATTATGTTTATTTTGTAGATGGATGGTTAGATGCCAGTGTAAGTATTACATCAAAAGAAGATATCAGGCAAACATTCACTTTTAAATGGTATAATCCAGATTCATTGTATGCATATATTCATCAGATTACAGAAGAAAAGAATCTTGAAAAAGAATCATTTGACGAATTGTTGAATATTCTTTTAGGAATGTCTGCATCTATAGAAATAATTATAGAGATTTGCACATATGGACTGTTAAACTCATATAAATGCGAAGCTGGGATAGAATATATTGGCAACCATTTAAGTGATATTATAAAAATAGATAGAGATTATAAATACGAAGATTTAAGAATAATTTCTTTGATTAAGGCTAACTTGTGCCTGTTTGGTAGGATTGAGGAATCGTTAGTTGAAAAATGTTATAAAGAAATATTGAATCTAACTCATAATGGTGAATCACAAAGAGGTTATAAACCAGCATTGGCACAGTATGATATTGCAAAGCATGTTAGTGAACAATTTTATTCGGTGGACAGAAATGATGTATTATCTAAAGATGATATCTTTTCATTGATTTATTTTGCGGATAAGTACGGTGCTGGATCTGCTCATGATTGTAATGGATATACTGTTATGAGATTTTTACGTAAAGTATTGGTGAGCTTTTCCGAGCATAACCCCAAGGCAGGAATTATCGATACTATTTGTAAAGCGGTTGTTCAATGTTTGGAATGGGATAAGACTCGATTTATTCCGGAGTTTAACAGGTTGTTCTGTATATCAAATGCGCATGCTGATTTTCTAAAAGTTGCAGAATATTGGTGTGGCGAAGATGGAGTGGCTTGGAGATCAGAATATGATGAGATGGAAGATTTATGTAAAAACATGATACCTGCATTAGAATACTTTGGAGAAAACAAGTTTATAGAGGAAGTACGTGAAAAACAGAAATATAGAATGTTTGGCTATGTGGGAAGAAAAGACTATTCGTTAAATGGTTTACTTGATTGTTATAAAAAACTTCCTCTGAATGAAGAAAAATTATGCTGTTATGGCATGAGACTGTTTTACGTTTCAAATTTAGCGGATTCTATTGGTGATAATAGGTTTTCAAGTGAAGTTGACCGAGAGTTGCTAGAGGATGCCGTTAAATTGGGGTACAAGTACTGTAATGCATTATTTGAACTAAAAAATACTCCTAAAGATTTAGTTTATTGGAGAATGAAAGTTCTTGATTCTCTATATTGCAATATAGATTTGATTTCTGATGATTCTGAATTAATTGCGTTATACAGACTTACAAATTCATGGATTAAAGAGTATATAGAGAATGATAGAGAATACAATCGATTGGAAACCTTAAGAAGTTACAATTATGAAATTATTTCTCGCATTTCAAGTTCTGAAATTCGGGAAAAGCTTATGGCAAAAGGATTGTATGATAAAGCGGAACATAAAGATTTCTCTGTAGAAACAGGAAGGGACTATAATCTCGAAATTATCAATCTTTTAAAAGAAGATGGATATAATGAAAAGGCGGAAGGAGTAATTCTTACACAAATAGATAAAAGAGAAATCGGATTACATAAGCTGATTATGGAGGCAGGAGATATTATCGCCCAAAAACATATGGAAGAATATGTAAATAGATGTGTTGTTAAATTTATTCTATCTGAAAGCAAGTATGGTTATATAGGCAGCGGAATTAGCGATGTATTTGAACGTTATTATGAAATGTTCAATGATAATACATGGAATCTTTTATTTGAAAATATAGTAACTCGATTCGCAGAAAGTGATTATGGCATAATTGCCTCGTTGTGGGGAGATTTTACAATTTTCTCAATTTATTATCTTTCAAGAATAGATAAAGATAAAATAAAAGCTTTATTCGATTGTTTATGTAAAACACATGAAAGTCTTTCTTCGGCGAATGGAAGAGTAAAAATAAAAGAAGAAAAACTGATATTGGATGAGAATATTACGTTGCTCTCTGATATGGTAAATTTTCAGCTTAATATATGACTTTGGGTAAAATACTTATTCTTAGAAAGGAGGGATTTTGTGCCAAAGCAGAAAAAAAGAAGGCTTGCTGATTATTCGACTTCAGAGATGGTAAAGCTTTGCGGAATGAAAGCCAGCAGTACTTTTGAAAACAAAAGAGATAAAGTCTTTGAGAGATATGAAATAGATCCAACTCTTTTTAAAATGGATTCTAGCATTGAGGGAGGAGAAAACTTTTATCCTGTTGTTTGTGCTGAATTATTGGCAATTCTAATAAAAAATTGGGATAAAAACCCTTCAAGTAGAAAAAATGCTAACAGAGATAATGTTACAGTGACTCAGATTTGTGATTTTTATAGGGCATTATTAAAAGATGTAGATGATCTTCCAAAAGAATTGAGAGGACTTATATATAAATCTTGCCAGAGTCATTTTACTACAAAGCGTCTTGTAATATGGGCGGAAAGAGTAGTAAATGGATTGGCATTATTTACAGAAACGCATATGGATCAACCAGAGGAAAATATAGGTAAGCTTTGTCAGGCTCTTGCTATTAATTTGGATAAAATGACATACATGGAATACATGAATAATAAGCTTATAGAGGCTGTCCCTTGGATCGCTCAATTTGGTGTATTTCCAAATCCTTTTAACATGAGTTCTATGCAAAAACCAGCAATAGGTACTCAAAATGTTGGTCTAGACGTTGGCTTGGCAGAGTTGATTAAGGCTATTGCATTAGAGATGAATAGCGATAAGGAAGAAATACAGTATGAGTCTATAAAAGATGAGGAATCTGATGTTGGCGCTGTAAGGGATGTGTATTACAAAATGGTACAGTCATGGTATGTCTCGTCAGAGTTTGAAGAATATACAACAAATACATATTCCAAAGGAGCTTCTGCTTGGAAAAACTGGGCCGAAAAAATTGAATCTGGCGAGATGGAGGGTAAAGATGCAATTGTAGCATTTTATGAGAAGCAACTTGCGGAAGCAAAACTAGAAGTTATGGCATTGGAGCAGCGTTTAGAGGCAATAAAAAATGACGAGCCAGCTATTTTTCCGGTGACTGCTGAGGAAATAGAGGATATTAATGATGCGTACGTAGAGTATTTCGGTGATAAGTATGGTAAGCAGACTGATAACCATCGGTATGCAGATGTATATATTGGGCAGATGCTATGGGCATTTTTAACCCAAGAAAATTTTTAAATTTCGTACTTAAGTATTTTGGAGAAAAACGGTGCTATCCTTAACTTACAAAAAAGAGAAAGGAGCACACTAGTATGATTTATTTTTTGTCTGAATCAGAAAAGAAAACTGCCATTAAAGAATATGCTGGTCGTCAAAAGACAATTAGACAGCTTGCACAAAAATATGGCGTCTTGTATGAAATAATGCGACGAATAATGGTTAACGCTGGATACTCGAATGGGTTGAAAGTAAGGTGAAATATGGGTGCAACCGGCTGTCCATTTATTAGGACAGCCGGTTTGTTACCATAAGAATCATAAAAGGGGGAGTGCACGATTTTCGCGGCTGTCAGATATTTTCGTTATTTTGTAGATTAATATTACAAACAAGTGTTCGCGGTGATATGCTTTCAGAATAGTAGCAACTAGAAAAACTCGATATGTTTCCGACAACAAGAAGGGTTTAGGTTGCGGATTGAATAAGGGCAAAATGTGCGTAAGCGCAAAATATTGCTACGTTACTCATGAATTACGCTTGCACCAAAATGATAGATGCAAGCGTCTTTCTCTATTTTAGTTTTGACAGTTCGTTTTCGCAGTCTCGCTCCATGGGGCAAGCTGTTCCAACTGCTCATCTGACATTTTATCGTCTGGCCGCTGTGATAAGAGGACGAAAAATCCTATTTGTTCAGCTCTTGTGTTTATAATGGGCAAAGAAGAATCAAATTATAATTCCATATCATACGACCTTTTCTTAGTTCGAGCAGGCTGATTTCGCCGCATCTCCTGTTTCCTCTGATATTCAAGTTCCCAGGCACGATGGGAAAAAACATCAGGATCTTCCACATTGAGATAATCTACCTCATTGGCGGCAATATCACGGCGGTGATAGTCATAATACTTACCAAAAGTACCTTTGAGCTGCTCAATCAGCTTATCCCGGAAATCAGGACGTATCTGGATTCTGGTGTCCAGCAATTCTGTATACTGTTCAGGTTCAGGACGAAATTTTTCTTCCCGGAAAGCGGCGGCATCTTTTTCAAGCTGTTTTTTGAGCGAGATGTCCTGAGAATCCAGGATATCAAGATTGTTATTCATCTGGCCGTATTTCTTGGATAGATTCGTCATATCTTTATCGGTAGAGCATTCTGCCTGGAAGATTAGCTGCTCTTTCCTTGATTTCAGTTCTTCGATTTCTTCGGTAATAGTGGTAAGCTGCTGATTTAATTTTATATGCTGGATGGGATTCAAAATACTGGTTTTATCCTTTTGCACATTCAGTTCTTTCCGTTCCGTAACTTTAGCTTTGAGTTTCTTTTTAACTGTGTTGTATTTATTCAGTATTGGATTAAAATGATTCATCCAGTCATGGATCACTTCTTTTTGCATCTCATTGTGGAGCAAATGATATTGTGTAAAAATCATGTGATTGCGGATTGCTTCCAATGTTTCTGCTATTATTGGAATAGATTTTTCTACAGCCTGTGCCAGTTTTGCTACCTGGGCTTTTAATTCCCGGAGCATTTTGTTATCCGCACGAATCTGACGGTTGATTTCACAGCGGTCTGCTATCATGCCTTTCTTTTCCATATTCTGGGCAATGTAGCCTTCATGGATGGTTGGCTGTTCGGTGATTCCCTGATCTGCAAAGCTGCGGTGATCAATGGTAGCATTTATCTGATTACGTGCAAGCATTTCATTTACGGCATCTGCCCAGTTTGCCCGCCAGATACAAAGTTGTTCATCACTGTTCCATTGTTCGGAAATAGGATTCTGTCTGCCATATCGGCTGCTCTTGGGGTGTTTATCAATCCGTTCATATCCTTTTTCCTGTGCAACAGAGGAAGTCAGATATTCTTTCTTTTTCCCAACTTTATAGCGATATTGCTTTTCCCATCCCTGTTTCTGAGCAGTTTTAAATTCAGAAGCAGTAAATCCTCTTTCTTCCCCATTTTTTATACAGAGATATTCTTTTTCTGTTTTATACTGCCATGTTCCGTTTTCATTCAGTGGACGGACGGTAAGCAGAATGTGTGCATGAGGATTGTGTCCATCTGTATTGTGAATAGCAAAGTCAGCACACATGCCCATATCCACAAAATTCTTTTGAATAAAATTTTGAAGAAGAGAAATATTGCTGTCTTTATCCAACTCAACGGGGAGTGCGACAACAAATTCTCTTGCAAGTCGGCTGTCTTTGGTCTTTTCGTTTTCTTCCACAGCATTCCAGAGTTGTTCCCGGTCATTCCATTCCAATGGAGCCATTGAAGGAAGCATCACCTCCTGATAGATCAGCCCCTGCTTTCTGGTATAGTCATGCTGGATGCCGTCATAATCATTGTACATGCGGCTACAGCTCATATAAGCAGAAGCAGCAACAGCAGACCGACCGGAACCACGGCTGACGACTTTGGCTTGCATATGATAAATTGCCATATCTGGCACCTCCTTTCGATGTTGCCTGCAACAGCGGATAAAGCCCTCAGCAGAGCGCACGAGCCCCGAAGGGGATACCACTGCCTGATTTATCAGGTGGTGAGTAAGTGCGCCCTTCGGGAGTAGAACTTGTGCGTTTACATTCCCCGTAGCCGGATCATCAGCTCCCGTTTCAGGGAATCTAAATCCATTTCTTTAATATGGGGAACAATACTTTCCAGAATGGCTCCTTCCTGGACTAATCGGTGTGTTCTGGCATCACGTTCTTTTTTGCGATTTCTTGCTTCGGCTTCTTCCTGGCGGTGTCTGGCCTGTAAAAGTGCTTTTTCTTCCGGTGTCATGATTCTTTTATCTGCCATATCTGGCACCTCCTTTTTATGCCCGTATCCGGGCAGTTTTGGTTTTAAAATCTTTTGGTTTGGTACTATGGTTTTAGATAACTGACAGTGGCATATTTCTGGTAATAAATGAGGAAAGAAAGTAGTACCACTGTCAGTGAAAAGTAATCATTGTGTTATACTTCTTCGAGTCAATTCTGGTTCGGAGCATGATTGTTCAACAGGATTTTTTTCGCCTGTTTTAAATTAGCTGTTGCATTGTCCTGACGAATATTCCGGTTATTGATACGGACAGGAATACATCTCTCCAGAATACGGTCATAAATTCGTTTGTGTGCGATATCAGCGGCGTTATTCAGCTCGGATAAAGTGAGATTGGTCGTTATGATCAGAGGCTTTTTACTGCGGTAACGACTGTCGATCACATTGAATACCTGTTCCAGTGCAAAGTCAGAGTTCCGCTCAATTCCGAGATCATCAATAATCAGAAGACTGTAGCGGTTTAAGCTGTTGATGAACTGGTTTCTGTCTTCAAAATGCATTCCGGTAAGGGTATTCAGAATCCGGGAAAAGTTGGTCATCAATACAGGAACGCCTTTTTCCAGAAGGGCATTGGCAATGCAGCCTGCAAAAAAAGATTTTCCAGTACCGACATCACCCCAGATGAGAAGTCCGGAAGCGTTTGCTTTCATCTCTTCCCAGTTGCTTACATAATTGTGTGCCAGTTTTATTTCCGGATTGATGCCGTTATCCCTGGCAAAAGTGTAGTCATAGAGTGCTTTGTCCTGTAAGCCGCTGGTTTTAAGATGCTCTATTTCCATTTGTTTTTCATGAAGTTTTCTCTGGGCCTCTTCCTGCTCAAAGATTTCCTGCTGGCATTTACAGCGGATGGAAGGAATAAGAACCTTTCCCTGTAATTCATGCCGGCATTGTCTTGGCGTATTGCATTTGGAACAGTAGATCAGGTGGTCTGTTTCGTTAAAATATTCATCAGGCTGAAGTTCTCTGTTTGGTGTTATAGCATTTTCTTTTTCTGTAAATCTTGTCATAGTGTTTCGTATTCCTCACTTTCGTAATTCCTTTGCCGGGAAGCAGGATGATCCTGTCTTGCCCAACTGATGATGGTAGCTGCATGGTTCTGATATTGCTTTCCGGTAGAAGCCATATAACCGGATAAGCGTTCAATATAATCCTGCCAGTCAGGGATTGTCTGCCGGATATTTTCCAGCTCTTTTTCTGACAGAAAAACATTTTGAAATTTTCCATAGGGTGAGAGAGGATCCTTACTCCCTCTTTTTTCTAAATTGTTCTTTTTTATCTCTTTCTTATTACCAGACAGTTTTCTGTCTGTATCAGGGAAAGAATCCTGTCTGTCAATAGGACAGTTTTCTGTCTGTCTTAGGGAAAGAAATCTGTCTGTATAGTGGATGGTTTCTTTTGGGAGTTTTACATAAATCCGATTAGGCTGTCCGGGTCTCTGCCGTTTTCGGAAGATAAGCTCCTGTTTTTCCAGTACTGCCAGAGCAGTTTTAACAGTCATCTGGCTTTTGTGGAGAACTTCTGCCAGTGCTTCAATCGTAAAGTAAATGAACACATGACCATCTGTATCTGACCAGCCCTCATTTTTCTGGGAAAGCCTTGCCCGGTCGAGCAGGATAATATAAAGCATTTTGGCAGTTTCGTTTATTTCCATGTCCAGAAGGAAACGGGGAAACATCATATAAGATGGCAGGTTGGTGTCTGCTGTCAGAAAGTCAGTCATGTGTTCACCTCCAATCAAAAGGGTTTATTCTCCAAGAAAATCCCAGTCTACATCACTATCTGGCTGTGAATTTTCAGGTGCTGGAAAGGACGCCTGATTTGGGGCTCCCTTTGCACCATGCCTGCAGTCAGTCCAGAAAGAAAAAGTGGCAATGCCTGTTTCAGACTGTTTTCCACTGCATCTACAATCTGTTTCACAAAAAGTTCTTCCCGTTCTCTTGTTTCCAGATAAGGATCAGCCTGTGTGCGATAGTAGCGGTCAAAATAATCTACCAGTGCAAGAGAGATTACCTGACTGTAAGATTTAAAATCCTGCCTGTCCATCGTCTGTAAATATTCCCAGGCTCTCCGCTGCTGTTCTTTGTCCAGATTAAAGCGCAGGTTTGTGTTGCGGATATTGTTCTGCATAGTTTATCCCCTCCTTTTCAGGCTCATATAAGCCAGAGATTCGTAACCTTTGGCAGTGGCGCAGATGTCATCAATGATTGTGACTCGTGATTTGTCATACGTTCCGAAGTTACGGATCAGGCATCCACCGCCGCCAACCACATACAGGCGCATCAGGTCAGGATTGTATTCATATTTGCGGAGCGTGGAAAAAAGTTCTGCCACATACTGTCTGGCAATAGAACTGATACAATCCAGATATGGTGCTGAAATGTCAGCTGTTCTAAACCGCAGAATCTGTTCTACTGTGGATTCTTCAATTTTCACTCCGAATTTGTCCAGAACAGCGTTCTTTGCGGCAATCATGCACTGGTTTACACCAAGTTTTTCTGTCCAGCATCGGCTCTCCTGCGCTTTCTTATTGTTGACATACAGAATGTTCATGGTTCCGTTTCCGATATCTGCAAGGAGATTGGTTCCCTTGAAATTTCCTAGTTGGTTTACGATAGCCGGATACCCCTGTGGGTAAAGGCTGCATCCCACAAAGCGGAGATGATACTCTTTGCCGTTAAAAAGGTAATGGACTTCTGGATTCTGGAGCAGATAGGAACGAAAAGCTTCTCTTTGATTTCTGATCCATGTGAGAGGAAGTCCGGCAGCCAGATGAACATCTGCTTCACGGATGGAAAAGAAATTCAGTTCCCTTGCAATAGCCATTAGTGTCAGAAGATAATATTCTTCGTCCATAGCTTTATCCGGGATAAATTCTTTGTGTCCTTCGCCGATCCGGTAGTAAATGCCGTTGTATTCCAGAATATTCCCGGTGAAGATCGGTTCAGTTTCATAGGCTTTGATACCGGTTGGGGTGACGGTGTTTGCTGTTTTCATATTGCCGTAGCCATGATCTACAGCAATGATTTTTGTGTTTCTGAGTTCTCGCATAAAAAATACCTCCGTTTTCGTATTGATTGATTCAGCAGGTCGTACCGGTGTGGTACTGCTCTGCTGTGGGATAAGCATACGAAAATCGGAGGAAAAAGGCATTGAGGGGAAATTGAGCTGGAATTGAGAAAAAATAAACTTTTTATTGATAAATAAGTTTAGATACTAACTCTTTTGTCGTTTTGGTTGTTAATTATATTAAAAGTAGAAATATTTTGATAATGAAAGTGTGGGAGAGAAAATGAACAAAAGAAGATACAGCAATCGTAGAAGAAAGAATATTTTACGAGTATTCATTCTTTTAATGACTATCATAATAACCGTTGTAATGTGGAGAACAATAAAAATCGATGTGCAGGTTGGAGAATTAACATTACCGAAAATTTTGCAGTCAGAAAAGTCCTTTGCAGACACTTCGGGTGAATGGAATCTTATTTTGGTCGATCGAAATCATTATATTCCAAATAATTATCAAGTAGAATTGACAGAATTATCGAATGGTAAAAAAGTAGATTCACGGATTTATCCAGAATTACAACAAATGTTTAATGATGCAAGAGCTGAGGGGCTGGCACTGTTTGTTAGAGAAGGATATCGAACAACAGAAGAACAACAAAAAATTATGGACGAGAAAATCAATGAATATGAAAAACAAGGATATTCTGCGAAAGAAGCAAAAAAAAGAGCCGAGAAATATGTTGCAATTCCCGATACAAGCGAACACCAATTAGGACTGAGTGTTGATATTAATGCGGATACCGACAAATGTTCTTCTGAAAAAGTATATCAATGGTTAGACGAAAATGCATATAAATATGGGTTTGTAAAACGTTACCCGGAAGATAAAACGGATATAACAGGAATTAGTAATGAACCATGGCATTACCGTTATGTTGGAACGACTGTCGCTAAAATAATGAAAGAAGAAAATTTATGTTTGGAAGAATATTTAGAAAAATATAAATAAAAACAAAAGAAAATCCTAACTTTTTTTATAGTAGGATTGTTATATTATTTAGAAAACAGAGGGAGCAAATTTGCGAATGGAATACAAAACTGATTCTTTGTTAGTACATCTAGCAAGAGCAGGAGATGAAGATGCGTGTGAAAAACTGGTCAAAAAATATTACTCAAGTATATATCAATATTGTTTGCTACATATCAATGATCCCTATGAGGCAGAGGATTTGACACAAGAAGTGTTTACACGTTTCTTTTCCAATTTATATAGATATAAAGAATATGGAAAAGTTAAGAATTATCTTTATACAATTGCCGGAAATACCGTTAAAAATTATTACAAAAAGAAAAAAGATATTCCATCAGAGGAACTGCTAAAATCAGAGGACTGTAGTAAAAATCATGTAGAAGAGCTAGGAGTCCGATTAACTATTGAACAGGCAGTGAGAAAGTTACCGGAAGAAATTAGAGAAACGGCAGTTTTATATTTTTTTCAGGAATTGAAGCAAAGAGAAATTGCAGAATTACTTCATATCAAACTTTCTCTTGTAAAATATCGAATCGGAAGAGCAAAAGAACTTTTAATGAAAGAGTTGGAGGTGAAAAAAGATGAAGAATTATAAGCAACAAATAAAGGAATATAAAGAGGAGATTGAAGAAAAGTATGTAAGGGCTGAAGCAGAGAACAAAACAGTAAAAGCATGTCAGAATATTTTGTCAGAGTCGGTTTTATCGAAACAATCGCATAGAACATCTTATTTTGAATTTTTGTATGAGCAGACAAAATTCATAAAAAAAAGATGGTGGATTTTACAAGGTTGTGTTCTTATGTGTCTATGGATATGGTTGAGTAATTATACGTCAGACATAAAAGATATGATGAGGATTATGGGAATATCTGCCACAATATTTGTGGTTCTGATTATCCCGGAAATTTGGAAAAACAGAAGAAATGGTGCGATTGAGATTGAGCAGGCGTCTTATTACACACTGCGTCAGATTTGTACAGCAGAATGTTAATGTTTGGAGTAGTGGATCTGGTGATCGTTATGGTGTTTTTGGCAATTACATATCAAACAACAATACTCTCGTTAAGTGATTTGGTGGTTAATTTTTTGCTTCCGGTAAATGTTTCATGTTGTATATGTTTTCGTGTATTGTACAGCAGATGGGAAAAATCAGAATATATAGCAGTGCTTTCTTGTCTGGTATGGGTTGGTTTATGGATGATGATTGTTGCAAATGATGTTATTTATCAGAAAATTGTAACTCCGGTATGGGTGGTTATGCTGATATTGACTTTTGTATATTTTATTTTTTGTGTTCAGAAGTCATTGCTATTTGATGAAAAAATTTTGGAGGATTACACGTATGAAATTAGAATTTAAAAATGTAACAAAACAATACGGAGAAGTAAATGCTGTTAATAAAGTGAATTGTGTTATGGAAAAAGGAATTTATGGACTGCTTGGAGTAAATGGAGCAGGAAAGACCACATTAATGCGTATGCTTTGTACGATTGTTCAACCATCAGAAGGACAAATATTATGGAATGGTAAAGATATATGGAAACTAGGAGGTGAATACCGAGAAGTTCTGGGATATTTACCACAGGATTTTGGATATTATCCAGATTTGACCGTATATGATTACATGATGTACATTTCTTCTATAAAAGGGTTAAAAATACCGTTTGCCAGAAAAAAAGTGAAGCAATTATTAAATCAAGTAGGAATGGAAAAATTCAGTAAAAGAAAAATGAAGAATTTGTCTGGAGGAATGGTTAGACGTGTAGGAATAGCACAGGCGATGTTAAACGATCCGCAAATTCTTGTCCTGGACGAACCTACCGCTGGATTAGACCCGAATGAAAGAATACGTTTTCGTAATTTAATTAGTGAATTGTCGGAAGAACGTTTGGTGCTCTTGTCTACACATATTGTATCGGATATTGAGTACATTGCGAATAATATTATGTTAATGAAAGATGGAGAACTTTTTTATGCAGATACCGCGGAAGAATTAGTATCTTCTATGAAAGAAAAGGTATGGCAATGTAATGTTTCGAGAAGTATGATAGACAAATATATGAGTGAATATTTGGTTGGAAATATAAAAACAACAAAAACCGGAGCAGAGCTAGAATTATTTCAATAGAAAAGCCAACAGAAGATGCTGTGGCTGTAGAAAAAAATCTGGAAGATGCATTTCTATTTTATTTTGGAGAAAAATCGGAGGAAAAACAAGATGCTTAAATTAGAATAAAACGAATTTTTTCAAAGAAAATTAATGTATTTGCAATCGGATTGGCATTGATACTTGCTGTCATTTTTAGCGGATTTGCAGTTACAAGTAATCGCTATGTGGATGAGAATGGAAATGCTAGTACTGGAATTATGGCAACAAGAAAACTTACAGATAACAGACGAGCATGGAAAGGTACATTGACAGAAGATGAACTTGGAAAAGTTATAGAACAAAATAAAAATGCGATGACACAATCCTCAGAAGAAAATGCGATTTACGGAACGACATTACAACCGATAGATGATATTAGGGGGTTTATAATATCGGTATTAACACCGGATGCAGAATATGATGAAAGTGTTCTAAATCAAATTACAGAAGAAAATATACAAGAGTTCTATGACACTTATCATAAAAATATGGAAAAGATGGCAGAAGAATATGGAAAGACTTCTGTACAGAAAAAATACTTGGAAAAGAAATATAATGAAATAAAATTACCAGTAGAATACGAATCTTATAGTTCATGGGATACTATGATTATGTATGTAGAAACGTATTCTATTATTCTGGCAATCATAGTTGGTTTTATTTGTGCTGGAATATTTGCAGATGATTTTCAGACAAAAGCAGATGCAGTATTTTTCTCTACAAAGTATGGACGTACAAAAGCTGTTAAAACAAAAATACTGGCAGGAATAGCTACGACAGTTATGATTTATTGTATGGGAATTATATTACTTAGTGTGATTTGTTTTGGAATTATGGGAACCAGTGGTATGAATACACCTTATCAAATGTATCAGGCGTATAGTATTTACATTATGTCATATGGACAATACTATTTGTTGACAGTTGTATGTGGATTTATAGCCAGTATGCTGGCGGCTGTAGTGTCTATGTTAGTAGCGGCTAAAATGCATACAATTAGTGTCGCTGTTTGCATTCCGTTTTTTTTATATTGCTTATTGCCATTTATAGGACGGGCACTTTCTGGGTATACAACGCTTTTCAATTTGATACCAACAATTTTGACAAATGTACAGGCAAGTGTAAAAGTCCCACTTATTTATCAGATTGGGAATTGTGTATTTCGACAAATTCCGCTTGTAATGGTAATGTATACAGTGATGGCAATAGCCTTACTGCCTTTTATTTATAAGAGTTTTCGCAGATACGGAAATAAGTAAAAATTGTATTCATACTCATAAAAAACAAAGTAAGTAAAATATTTTCTGGAAAAATCAAAGCATAATTTAAAGATTTACGGCGGGCAAGTTGCCCGCCGTAAATTATGCTTATTTTGTTAAAAGACCGGATAGATTTTTTCCAATGCAAAATCCAATCTGTGGATATAACTCCTGAATTTCCTGATATTTTGCTTCAATCATTTCTGGTTCATCAGCCCAGATCTTTTCATATATTTTGAAAGCTCTTTTAAAATGTGTTTTGGCTTGCGGAAGATTGGCAGTCATCAGATAAATGGTTCCAAGGGTTTCCTGTACTTTGGCATAATCCAGACAGTCATCGGAATGGTATTCCTTGATGATGCCGGATAATTTTTGTAATTCGGAGATTCCTCTTTCGGGTTCCTGCTGTTTTGTCAGGAACATTGCATAATTGGCAATCTGAGGTATGCTGTCATTTATATGAAGCAGGTTAAATTGGTCAAGCAGTGAGATACTTTTTTCCATGTGTTCTCTTGCAAGATCGGGATGAGCGTTCATGCGGTAAAGTCCACCGAGATTGGCATGAAGGTTGGAAACAAGGCGAGCATTGTCAGCAGTGATAGTTTCTATCTGGGCAAGTGCATCCTTTTCTAGTTTTATTGCTTTTTCAGGTTTGGTTTCAAGAGTTGCCTGAAAATCTAGTAATAATGCCCGGTCAGAGTCGGTTCCAATGTTTTTTGTCTTTAACAGCCCCGTCAGTTCCTGAATGATTCCATTCATACCTTTGTGGTAGTTATAGTTATCCATGTATGGAAATGCATTTTCCAGAAAAAGCAGATACTTTGGTATATCATCCTTTTCAATCAATTCTATGATATTTCCGATAGTTTGAAATAGCTTTTTGTAATAAGCTACTTCCATTCCATGCATTAAACATATTTTCTGTAAAGAATCCAGTAATATGTGACAGCTACTTACAGATGGTTTTGTCTCTGAAAGGGCAATTTCCTTAATCATAGGATGCAGGGAGATTGTGTGACGTGTAGTTGTCTGCACAAAACCAGTTTCAATCAAGTCGTTAATTTCATTTAAGGTAGGCAGTTCCAGCCATTTGGCGAATATGCGGGCAGAAATACCAGTGTAAGGAAGAAGACACAAATTGCACATGATATCCTGCTGTTTTCGGGATAAAGCATATAGTGAAAATAGAGTATGGATATGACTATAATAAGTGGCTTTACTGCTTTGACCATCCTTGATTATCTTAATTTTATCTTCATTATCGAGAGATGCTCTTTCTTCCTGAAGTTTTGCTAATAACTGACCTGGAGTTGAAATTCCATTTTCCAAAAGTTTTGCAGCCAGTTCTACAGCAAAAGTATGATAGTGTACGGTCTCTATGATTTTTTCGACGGTCGAACGATACTTGTCTGCTTCTGAATAAAATGCAGATGTCAGTTGGAAAAGAATGTTTATATCCTGTATTTCTTTTAATTGAAAAGTACAGTATTCATTCAGATTACTTCTGGTCGTAAATAAAATCTGGCAGCGATATTTTAATACTACTGACAGAAAGCTGTCCTGTGTGGCAGTGACATTAAAATTATCTATGATAAGCAGAGTATCAGATTTCAGGGAACGCAGGAAACGGTTATGTCTTTGAAATCGTTCCTGTTCAGTGCTTTCCGGAAGATCGTCAATAAAATCCATGTCAGTAATGTCCTGATGAAGATTGCCGGTATATTCTACATAAAGGATATTGGTGTATTGCTTTATGTACCGCTTTGCGTAGGCTTTGGCAAGTTCACTTTTTCCGATTCCGGCGATTCCGCAAAGAAAAACATGACGGTTTTCCTCAAGCATGGTATATAATTCTTCTAGTTCTTTATCTCTTCCGATAAAATGACGGCATGGTTTCGGAACCTCACTGTCCATAATATAATCCAGCACAATGGGGGATAAAGCGCCTCCGGCGAGCAGCTTCTGATTTTTGGTATTACGTTTGATGAATTGGCGTTCCATGCCAAAAGAAATCAGTTTTGCAAGAAACAGCAGTCTTGAACTGGCTGGTTTATATAAGGGAGTCAGATTTTTCTTTTTCGCATCTGAGATGCTGTCATCCTGAATGAATAAAGTGTAAATATCTTGTATAGCCATATTACAGTCAGACATCAGTGGAAGAAGATTCTGGTGGATGGTATGGGCTAATTTTTCCTGATTGGATGGCTTGGAATAGTAAGCGGATATTTTAGGACTGATTTTAGCCTGACCAGTCATCCAGCGGCAAACCAGACCGTTATCCATTGAAAAATCCTGATTTGCCGGATCATCCATAAAATCTTCAAATAATTCGTATAAAAAATCAGGCTGACTCATTTGATTACTTTCGCTGATATGATTTTTTAAGCAAGTGCTAATAGAAGAAAAATCGCATCGATTCAATAGAAATTCCCCTTTCGTAGTTAAGATTGAGTATATCTATCATAACACGAACATATATTCGATTCAAGAAAATACGGATATTTTTAAAGTGATTGTGTCAATTTACAATCAATTTCTATTCAATGTGGTTTTCAGGCAGGTTCTGTAAAATAAGCTCAGAACAAACAATAACGGGAGGAGCTTATGCAACAGAATATTG
>NZ_QUDO01000043.1 GCF_003477525.1 Ruminococcus sp. AF41-9 | reverse complement strand
AAACTAAAATAATAAAAATAAATCAAAAATATATTGACATTTGCAGAAATAAATTATATAATATCAACATAAACCGGAGCTGAAAATAAAAAAATTGTGCAAAATGACCATAACAAAAAGAAAGGCTATATATTTTAAAAAAATACGAAATGATTATGGAGTTTGTACAATGGCATCATTGAAACCGGAAGAGCGCAAAGAAATGCAAAAAAGGAGGATCTTTTTATGAAGAGAAGAAAATTGTTCGCGTTATTTATGACTGCGGCTATGGCAGTGTCCAGCATGGGCATGGCAGTGAATGTCTTTGCAGAAGAAGACACAACAGAGGAAGCTGCTGAGAGCGAAGAACCGGCTGAAGGAGAGCCTACAGCAGTAACAACCGTAGGTCCTGATGATGGAACAAAGTATGAGATGTGGTCATTCGTAGATCTGCATAACGAATTTTACGGAAAAATGGTAGAGAAATGGAATGAAGAGAATCCGGACAAACAGATCCAGATTACATTCAGTACATATCCATACTCTGATATGCATAACAAATTAATGATGTCCTTACAGGCAGGATCCGGTGCTCCTGACCTCTGCGATATCGAGATCGGACAGTTCCCGAACTATTCCGGCGATGACAGTCCTCTGTATTCCATGAATGATGCACTTGCTCCATATGAAGATACAATGGTGCAGTCCAGACTTGATGTTTATTCTAAAGCTGACGGAACAAGACTTGGTGTTCCTTTCCATGTAGGTGCAACTGTTATGTACTGGAACGCAGATCTTCTTGAATCTTACGGATTAGATTACAAATCTGTAAAGACATGGGATGATTATACCAAACTTGGTGAAGAGTTAAAAGAAGCTTCCAATGGTGAAGTGTACTTAACTTCTGTTGATACAGGCGGTGTTGACTGGATGTGGCTTGCAATGGCTGAGAACGGTGAAGACTGGACAGGCGGTCCGGACGGAACTGTAAACGTACAGCTTGATTCCGTAAAAGAAATGCTCACAATGCAGCAGAACTGGTTAAATGATGGAATCGCAATGGTATCCACAGACGGACATGTTGACCTTGAAGCAGGTTTCTCCAACATTATGGATGGCAAGATCGCTTCCTTCCCGAAAGCTATGTGGTACATGAGCCGTTTCAAAGATTACATGCCTGAGATGGAAGGCAAATATGACATCACAACATGCCCTGTATTTGAAGAAGGACAGAAATGCTCCGTTGGTATCGGTGGTACAGGTACTGTTGTAACAAATCAGTGTGAGAATCCTGAACTTGCAGCTGAATGGCTTGCATGGGCTAAATGCTCTGAAGAAGGTGAAAACCTGATCTGGAACGAACTTGGATTTGATGTCTGCAACACAGCATTATGGTCTGACGAAGCGTTTGCTTATGATGAGTCCAATACATATAACACATTCTTCCGTGTAAAACCATACGAAGTGCTGAATGAACTTGCTGAAAATGATGCAATCGGAACTGTTTACACAACAAAGAACTCTCCGACACTGAACGATTACATGTGTACAACAACTCTGAACAATGTATTAGAGGATGGCATGGATGTAGAAGAAGCACTTCAGGATGCACAGGATTATCTTGATTTCGAGTGTGAATAATAAAATGATAATGGTTCACTGATCAAGTGAATAAAGAACGGTTACTGCAGTGACCGAAATGATATGGGAGGCCAGGGAACCGCATTCCCTGACCTCTTTTACTGTTATCCTGGTGAGAAATGAGATTTTCACAGGATGTGGAGTCTGATTTCTTTTCAGGATAATGGTAATAAGAAAAAAGAAATTATCTGTGACTGTTCAGTAAATCATGATTCTGTGAGATACTGAAAAGTTACCGCTATTTTTAGAAGAGGAGGAATTCATTGTGAATAAAGTGAAAAAGATGCTCTATTCTCAGAAGGTGGCACCCTACGTATTCGTACTTCCGTTTGTTATCAGCCTTCTGGTATTCTGGTTATATCCGCTCATCAGTGGTATTGTAATGAGTTTTCAGGATATTTCCTTTGGCGGTTCTCAGTGGGTTGGTCTGAAGCATTACCAGAAACTGGCTTCCGATAAGTTCTTCAAGACGGCTGTATTTAACAGTGTGGAATACATGCTTCTGACACTGCTCCTGCTGATTCCAATCCCAATGATGCTTGCAGTACTGATGGAAAGCCGTCTTACCAAAGCCAAAGGCGTATGGAAAGTAATCATGTACATTCCGGCACTTACATCTGTAGTTATTTCCGGTATGTTATTCCGACTGATGTTCTCAGAAGGTGATAACGGACAGATGAACCAGTTAATGCATTTGCTTGGAAATGCAAGTATTCCATGGCTGAAAGCAAAGACTACCGGATGGATAGCTCTGTTATTACTCTGTATGTGGAGATGGACAGGTGTTAACATGCTGTATTTTATTTCCGGTTTAAAGAGTATTGATACATCTCTTTATGAATCAGCAGACATCGACGGTGCCAACGCAAAACAGAAATTCTGGTATGTGACACTGCCGCTTCTGAAACCGACAACCATCTATGTTATTACAATTTCCGTATATGCCGGTCTGTCCATGTTCCTTGAGAGTTTCATGTTGTGGAATGGTAACTCCTCACCGAAGAACATTGGTCTTACCATCGTAGGATATCTGTACAAACGTGGTATTGAGAAAAACGATATGGGTTATGCGTGTGCCGTAGGTATGGTACTTCTGGTAATCGCTCTGGCGATCAACATTATCCAGCTTGTGGCAACAGGAACATTCAAGAAGGAGGAAAAGTGATATGGCAAAAACAGCAGCTCAGCCAAAGACAATGGAATCAAATCATAAAGTTGCGTCTGTATTATCCACAGGGCTTTTCGCTATCCTCTGTGTGCTGATCGCATTCCCGCTTCTTGCAGGTTTCTTCGCTTCCTTCCAGGAAGGCCGTGAAGTGGTTATGAAAGGTATGTCCCTGAATCTTGACTTCTCCAAGATGCATCTGGACAACTACAAATACCTGTTTTCCGGAAATGAGGATTCCAGAAAATATTTCATGTGGTATAAAAACAGTCTGATCCTGACACTGATCACAGTAGTTCTGACACTGCTGGTATGCTACTTCATCGCATACGGTCTGACCATGTACAAATTTAAACTTCAGGGATTTTTATTCTTCCTGGTAATCGCAACTATGTGTGTTCCTTTTGAAATCCTGATGCTTCCTCTGTACAACGAGGTTACATCTCTTGGGATCATCAATACAAGAGCCGGTGTTATTCTCCCCGGACTATGTGGTGCGTCGACGATTTTCTTCTTTAAACAGTACATGCAGAGTCTTCCGAAAGAGCTTCTGGATGCAGGAAGAATCGACGGATG
The DNA here is from genome assembly GCF_003477525.1 of Ruminococcus sp. AF41-9. Classification (GTDB taxonomy): domain Bacteria; phylum Bacillota; class Clostridia; order Lachnospirales; family Lachnospiraceae; genus Blautia_A. The sequence continues at coordinate 29,457 of NZ_QUDO01000043.1, read as the reverse complement.
CACAGAGTATGGTATCAGTGTTAAGATTATGATGCCGATCACCAAACCGGCATTTGCATCCATGGCAATCCTCTGTGCAATGGGTTCCTGGAACAACATGTTATGGCCGATGCTGGTATTCCGTGATACAAGCAAATTTACATTGCAGATCGGTCTGAACACACTGCTTACACCTTATGGAAATAACTACAATCTTCTGATCGCAGGTCCATGTTTGGTATCCTTCCGATCCTGATCATCTATCTGATCTTCCAGAGATATCTGATCGATGGTATGACATCCGGTGCTGTTAAGGGTTGATCAAAAGTTGTAAATATTCAAATCGTAACTTGCTGACATGATATAAAATGAGCTGTCCCATTGAGTTTTGAAATTAATGTTACTGTAACCGGTGATCATTTGACATTACTTATGAGGCAGCTCAAATAATATAACGACAAACTAAATTTAAGAACGGAGGTTCAAAAAACATTATGGCGAAACAGGCAAAAATGGTAGTGGACAAAGCATTCTCCATTTCCAAAATCGACAAAAGAATTTACGGTTCCTTTATTGAACATCTGGGAAGAGCTGTATACGATGGAATTTATCAGCCGGGACATCCGTTTTCCAATGCTGACGGATTCCGTAAAGATGTCATTGATCTGGTAAAAGAACTGGACGTGCCGATCGTACGTTATCCGGGCGGAAACTTCGTATCCAACTTTTACTGGGAAGACAGTGTAGGTCCGGTTGAGGAAAGACCTCACAGACTGGAACTTGCATGGAAAAGTCTGGAAAAGAACGAAGTAGGACTTCATGAATTTAAGAAATGGGCAGACGCAGCCAATTCAGAAGTGATGATGGCAGTCAATCTCGGAACAAGAGGAATCACAGATGCCTGCAACCTTCTGGAATACTGCAACCATCCGGGCGGAACCAAATACAGTGATCTCCGTATCAAACACGGACAGAAAGATCCATACGGATTCAAAACATGGTGCCTCGGAAACGAAATGGACGGTCCGTGGCAGATCGGTCACAAGACTATGGATGAGTACGGAAGACTGGCAGAAGAAACAGCCAAAGCAATGAAACTCATCGATCCGTCTATCGAGTTCGTTGTATGCGGAAGTTCCAACAAAGATATGCCGACCTTCGCACTCTGGGAAGATCATGTACTGAGCCACACTTATGATTATGTAGATTATTTATCCCTTCATACATACTATGGAAACCGTTCTGATGACAGCAACGACTTCCTTGCAAAATCCGATGACATGGACGAATTTATCCGCACCATCATCGCAACCTGCGACTATGTAAAAGCGAAAAAACGCAGCAAAAAGAACATGTATCTCAGCTTTGACGAGTGGAATGTATGGTATCATTCCAATGATGCTGACAACGATATCACAGAGAACCATCCATGGCAGGTGGCACCGCCGCTTCTTGAGGACATCTACAACTTCGAGGATGCCCTGCTGGTAGGTCTGATGCTGATCGTTCTCATCCGTCATTCCGACAGAGTAAAAGTAGCATGCCTTGCACAGCTCATCAATGTTATCGCACCGATCATGACAGATCCGAATGGCGGCGGTTCCTGGAAACAGACAATTTTCTATCCATTCATGCATGCATCCAAATATGGCCGTGGTGTTGCACTCCAGCCGGTCATCTCTTCCACAGAGCATGAGACAAGCGGACATGGAAGCATCACAGATATCGAAGCAGTTGCTGTTTACAATGAAGAAAAAGAAGAAGTTACAATCTTCGCAGTAAACAGAAACCTGAAAGAAGACGTTGTGCTCAACACAGACGTAAGAAGTTTTGAAGGCTACAGAGTTGCCGAGCATATCGTACTTGAAAGCGATGACCTGAAAGTAGTCAATGCATTCGGACAGGAAAACGTAAAACCAAAAACAACAGAGCAGACAACCATGGACAATGGCGAACTGACAAGTATGCTTCATAAAGCATCCTGGAACGTGATCCGTCTTGTAAAGGATAATAAATAAGAATTATAGAATCCCCTTTAAGTGGACCTGGTAAATAACCAAAATCTGCTTAAAGGGGATTTTTAATGGTTGTTTTAAAGGCGGGGAATACTGAAAATAATTTTTATATATTTTAACCGAATCAAGTAAGTCCCCTGCTTCAATTGCGAAAAGCAATAAGCAGTGGGTGGGGACTTGCTTGTATCAGGAGGAGTGCAAGCTCCTTCTGATAAACTGCGGAGCAGTTATTCGGTTATGAGCAAGTAGCGAAGCGGATTGCGAATATCCGCTTGAAAGTCTATTTGATCAGAAAAGGCTGAAGCGTCTGTATCGTATATTCATGCAGCGCTTCTTTTTTGCTTCTGTCAATCTGCAGATAATGAGCGTAAAGCACATCCAGGACCAGCAGGATCGGAAACTGTGGGGAAATGATATTTCCATATTCCAGATGCTCCATACTCGCAAAGATCAGTGTTTCATCGCAGAACTCCTGATAGGATTTGTCCTGCCTTGCAGTCATAAGAAGGGTATAGGCACCTCTCTGATGAGCGGCTTTCAGAGAAGAAATAATATCAGCCGTCTGTCCGCTGACACTGATTCCGATCACCAGACAGCTCTCATCCAGAATTACAGAATTTACTTTCATAATGTGGCTGTCCGTAACCGCCTCAATATTCAGCCCAATGCGCATAAAACGCAGCTTCATTTCCTGCGCGACAAGTCCGGAACTGCCTCTTCCATAGACATACACCCTTGGCTTGGACACAAGCAGTTTGGTGATACGTGCAATCTGTGCTTTGTCCAGAAGCGCATTCGCCTTATTCAGAAGTTCCTGATAAGTATTAAACTCAGAAATTTCGAAGTTCGGAACATTCTCCTCTGTTTCCGGAGTAAGGCTCTGCTTATATTCATAAATAAACTCCCGATATCCGTGAAAACCACATTTCTGGGCAAAACGGGAAAGAGAAGCCTCCGATACATAAAGGATTCCCGAAATATGTCTGGAGGAAAGGTCTTCTTCCTCTGTATTGTGCATAAAGAAATCTGCGATCGTTCGTTCCAGTGGTGTAAATGTATGGTAATAAGATTCAATTAATGGAATAATTTTTCGTTTGCTTAATGACATGAGCTGGCATATCCTTTCTGTATGTTTGAACTGAAAGCAGGGTATCGGTGTATCAATCTGAAATATTACTTCTATTATAATATCTTGAAATTGCTTTCTCAACCTGAGATGTAAATAATTTCGCTGTAATATAAAAAATAAGAAAGTAATTTCAAAAACAAAGAAAAACAGATGCTCAAAAATAACGGAAAGAACAGGGAATGAAAGAAGATTCTAAAACCATGACATTTATTGAAAATAAATTCACCCCGAATTATAATGAGTTCAACTAAAAAACAGATAGCAGAACGGACAGAAAGACAACGCTGAAAACACAGTTATTTTTTTGCTGAAACGCAGACATGGGGTAGTGCGGACAGTAACAAATCTGTCGGAACGTGTTATAATGAAAAGGAGAAAAACAATGATTATTTATGCAGGAAAAGATTACAATGACGTGAGCAGAAAAGCAGCCAACATTATGTCTGCCCAGATTATTATGAAACCGGACGCAGTTCTTGGTCTGGCTACAGGTTCCACACCGGTGGGAATGTACAGACAGTTAATTGAATGGTATAAAAAAGGTGACCTGGACTTCGCCAAAGTTACTTCTGTAAACCTTGACGAATACAAAGGACTTTCCGGAGACAACGACCAGAGCTACCGTTATTTTATGAACACAAACCTGTTTGACCACGTAAATATCGACAAAACAAAAACTTATGTACCGAACGGACTGGAAGAAGACAGCGAAAAAGCATGCGCAGATTACAATGCGATCATCCGCAGTGTAGGCGGCGTAGACATGCAGCTTCTGGGAATCGGCGGAAACGGACATATCGGATTTAACGAGCCGGGAGAAGCTTTTGAAAAAGAAACTCACTGTGTAAACCTTACAGAAAGTACAATTAAAGCAAATGCAAGATTCTTCGCAAGCATGGATGAAGTTCCGAAACAGGCTTACACAATGGGAATTAAAAGTATCATGTCAGCAAAGAAAATCCTCCTGATCGCAACCGGAGAAGCAAAGGCAGATGCACTTTACAAATCTCTGTACGGACCGATCACCCCGAATGTACCGGCGTCTATTCTGCAGCTTCATCCGGATGTAACCGTTGTAGCAGACGAAGCAGCATTAAAACTGATCCGTGAAAAAGGACTCCTGTAAAAATAATCTTCAGAATTAGCATCACAAAAGGAGCGAAGAAGAAATGATTATTAAAAATGGAAACGTATTTCAGGAAGATGGAAGCTATAAAGTAACAGATTTATATATAGAAAATGGCAGGATCGTAGCTTCCGAAGACGAAGTAACAGATAAAACCCAACTGGATGCAGCAGGTCTGAAAGTGCTGCCTGGACTGGTAGATATTCACAGCCACGGTTCAGTCAGACATGATTTTTCAGATGCAGATGTGGATGGACTGAAAATCATTCTTCAGTATGAAAAATCACAGGGAATCACTTCCTACTGCCCGACATCCATGACCCTTCCGAAAGAAGAACTGCTGAAAATTTTCCAGACAGCAAAAGATGTAGAACAGGACGAAACCTGCGCAAGAATCGTTGGCATCAACATGGAGGGACCTTTCCTTGACCCGTCCAAAAAGGGAGCCCATGTGGAAGGCTATATTCGCAAACCGGACATTGAATTTTTCAGAGAATGCAATGAGGCAGCAGGCGGACTGATCAAACTGGTAACTCTCGCTCCGAATATGGAAGGCTCAGAAGAATTTATCAGGGAGTTACATAATGAGGTAGTCATTTCCATCGGACATACAGCAGCAGACTATAACTGTGCTGCAGAAGCCATGAAACAGGGTGCCCTTCATGTCACACATTTATACAATGCCATGAATCCGATGGGACACAGAGAACCGGGAGTGATCGGAGCAGCGGCAGATAATGAAAACTGTATGGTAGAGCTGATCGGAGACGGAATCCATATCCACCCGGCAACTGTCCGCAACACTTTCCGCCTTTTCGGAGACAGCAGAGTCGTTCTCATCAGTGATTCCATGATGGCAACAGGCATGGAAAACGGAATCTACGAACTGGGCGGCCAGGAAGTAACCATGAAAGACCGCAAAGCAACACTGGCAGATGGAACCATTGCCGGTTCAGCGACCTGCCTTTTCGGATGCATGAAGAGTGTCATTTCCATGGGAGTACCGGAAAGAGAAGCCATCCTTGCCGCAACAGCAAACCCGGCGAGAAGTATTGGAATTTATGATGAAGTAGGTTCTCTGACCCCTGGAAAACGGGCAGATATTGTTCTGACGGATGAAGAACTTAATATTGTGAAAGTACTGTAGAGATTACAGAAACACAGGTAAAAGTCTGGAAGATATGACAATAGATTAATAAAAATTATTTTTAAATATTATTAATATTGAAAATTATTTTCTTTGTGCTATAATGAGCCCATAGATGAGGACAGTATTAAAAGTTACGAAATCGATAATAGAGAGAAAGAAAAGAGGGAGAAGACATGACAAAAAAAGAGCTTCTGGATGCAATTCATGGACAGATGATCATTTCCTGTCAGGCTGTAAAAGGCGAACCATTATATGTGGAAGAGAAATCCATTATGTATTTAATGGCACGTGCTGCGAAACAGGCAGGCACACCTGCAATCCGTACCAGCAGCATCCGTGATGTCATCGCGATCAAAGAAGAAACAGGACTTCCTGTCATTGGTCTGGTTAAGATTCAGTATCCTGGATATGAAGGATATATCACACCTACCATGAAAGAAGTTGATGACCTGGTAGCAGCAGGTTCTGATGTTGTGGCACTGGACTGCACACTTCGTAAACGTGGAGATGGCACAACTGTCAATGAGTTTATCGCCCAGATTAAAGAGAAATATCCGGACATTATCCTGATGGCAGATATTTCCAATTATGAAGAAGGTGTCAACGCATGGAAATGTGGCGTAGATATCGTAGGAACAACCATGAGTGGTTATACCGACTACACATCCAAAAAGGACGAGCCGGATTACGAACTGATGGAAAGACTTGCAAAAGATATTGACATTCCGGTTATCGGTGAAGGAAAGATTCACTACCCGGATCAGGCTGTAAAAGCACTTCAGACAGGTGCATGGGCAATCGTAGTAGGCGGAGCAATCACACGTCCTCTGGAAATTGCACAGCGCTTCCAGAATGCGATCAAAGAAAGCAAATAAATCGGATAAAAAACAATGAAAATTCTCCCCGGATCTGGATTTCGGATAAAACAGAGGGAGAAAGAATTACGGAAAATAAAACATCAAAGGGGATGTAACAGATAAACCTTTCAGGAATATCTGCTGCATCCCCTTTTTGTATCCGCATAACGGAAAATGACAGAAAGAAAACTTCTGTTTTTTATAAAAGTTTATTTGCAATCGCATGAGCTGTTGCAGAACGTGCAGCAGAACGAGCTTCCGGCTTATGACAGCAGAATCCGTAGAACATACAGTCAATAAGAAATAACTGACCTACTTTTGCTGCAACGGAACCGGACTGTAAAGGACTTTCATTACAGCCACACTGCAATACAACAGTGGCAAACTCTGCTCCCGCTGATTTCGGAAAATGAGTGACCAGGATCACGGGAACCCCACGCTGGGAAGCAATGCTTAAAGTATCACACATATCTTTGGTAGAACCGGAGTAAGAGAAAAACAAAATCGCATCCTTGGAATCTGCTAGAGAAACTGCACTTGCCTGCATATGAGAATCGCTGATATGTATAAAGTTAGGAGCAGCAGTTGAAAAACGGGCCCATGCTTCCATTGCCATGACCATACTTCCGCCCTGTCCGAAACAGTAAATACGGCGTGCTTTCGAGAGAATCGATACTGCCTGAGTCATTGTTTTTTCATCAAAAAGTTCATAACTTTCATTCAGAGAAATAATGTTGGCAGCATGTACTTTGGCTGCTATGGTAGTAATAGAATCTTCCGAAGATACAGGTTCAGCGGAATTGCCGGAATCTCCTAAGTCGGTCGTGCGGTCAGCCTGTGCTAATGCCAGTTTAAATGCATTATAACCGGAAAGACCAAGGCCACGGCAGAAACGGGTTATGGTAGCTTCAGATACATCGCAGTTTTCGGCAAGAGATGTAATGGAAAGATACTGTGTCTCTGCTGTATGAGAAAATACATAATCTGCCAGCTTTTTTCCGGATTTGGTAAGAGAATGGTATTGTTCCGTTATGGAATCAAGAATATTGTCTGCCATGAGAAAACCTCCGTTAGAATGATAAAAATATTATAAAACAAGATTTTATGGGATGCAAGGCGATATCTTTTTAAAACAGACACAAATTTTTATAAAAATATTAAAATGAAAATTATTTTTATGGAAAGTGCACAAAAATAAAAATTATTTTCATCTATTAATTAGATTGAAAAATATTTCGAAATTGATATACTCAGTCCAGATAAAAACGAGAAAGAAATTCAAAAAGGCAAACATAAGAGAAAAGGAGATCAGACATATGAAAAACAAAGTGACAGCGTTATTACTGGCAACAACAATGGCTATTTCAGGAACAGCAGGAGCATTTACCGTATCAGCAGCAGAAGCAGCAGACAGCGGAACTTTAAAATTATCTGTAACTACAGGTGATGGTTCCACTTCTGATGATAAGATTCCAACACCATGGTACAACAGACTTCTGGCAACAAACTTAATGTTCCGTTCCTTATTCCTGGCAGACAGCAATCTGACAAATGCACAGCCGGATCTGGCAGATTCCTATGAAATCAGCGATGATAAACTGACTTATACCATCACACTGAAAGATGGTCTGAAATGGTCAGATGGTGAAGATCTGACAGCAGAAGATGTAAAATTCTCTATTGAGACAGCATTGAAAGCAGCAACTATCAACTCTATTTATACTTCTGCATTTAAAAATATTTCAGACATGAGCGTAGACGGAAATACAATTACATTAACGCTTTCTTCCCCATACGCATCCATGATCGATGTACTTGCACAGTTTGCAATTTTACCGGAACACTGCCTGAAGGATGCAGATCCTCTGAAACTGGAATCTGATGCATTCTGGACAGATCCGGTATGCTCCGGTATGTATACTCTTGATGAGCTGAATGTAGGCAACTACTTCACATTAAAGAGAAATGAAAATTACGAAGGGGAAGCACCTAAGATTGCCAATGTAACCTGCTACTTTGTATCTGACTATATCACAGCAGCGCAGGCCGGAAATGCTGATTATGTATACGGAAATGCAGCAGATATGGTAGAAGCACTGGAAGGTATGGATAATTATACAGAGCATGAAGTTGATGTATTGTTCTATAAATATTTCATCTTTAACATGAAAGGTGCAGATGGAAACGTAAACGAAGCAATGGATAATGTTGAAGTTCGTAAAGCACTGGTAGAAGCTATTGACCGTGCAACACTGGCAACTTTATATCCGACTGCAAAAGTTCTCAACAGTGGTGTGCCGAATGATAACGAAGCATACAACGGATTTGAATATACCTTTGATGCTGAAAAAGCAAAATCAGATCTGGAAGCAGCAGGATACGATATGAGCCGTACCTTAAAAATCTGCTACTATAACAACGACCAAACTTCCATTGACCTGATCAACACTGTTGTATATTATCTGGAACAGACCGGAATTACTGTTGAAGCGACATTGTCCAATGATGGAACAACAGACCTGTTTACAACCCGTGACTATGATATCGGATTCAAAGGAAAGAGTGCATTTTCCATCGATGAATGGTACACAGAATATATGAGTACAGATGGACTGTTTTCAAATATCTTTGGCGGTGGTACAGAGTTTGATGATCTGGTAGCTGATCTGTTCAAGGCAACAGAAGAAGAGGAAAGAAATACCGTTCTGAAAGAACTTCAGGATAAAGAGCAGGAAATGGTTTACAAAGTTCCGGCATTCACAGTAGGTACTTATGTATTCACAAGTGACAATGTAAAGATTCCGGACGGCGTAGAATTCTGTAATCCACTTTACATGAGTGATATTGATTTTGCAGAGTGGGAAATAGCTGAATAATTACTGTTCCGGCAAAAGCGCAGTGATGCTGGATAACAAGTGATCCAAAGGGGGAGAACCTTTCATGTTTCTCCCCTTTATCATTCAGAAAGATAAGTGCAGATGAGGTGATATAGTGTTCAAATATATTGTAAAAAAAATTCTTATGATGATTCCGATGCTGCTGCTGATCAGCTTTATTGTATATTTCGGTCTTCAGCTTACAGGAATCGACCCGATCAACTTTATGGTAAGCCCGGAAATGCTTTCTTCCAATAAAGAAAATGTAGAAGCACTGAGACAGTCTCTTGGATTAAATGATCCGATGATCGTTCAGTATTTTCGCTGGCTTGGCAACTGTCTCCATGGAGATTTCGGATATTCTCTGAAAGAAGGAAGCTCCATCGCTTCTATTATCGCAGTAAGACTTCCATATACTTTTGAACTTGCAGGATATTCTCTGATTTTTTCCGCAATCATTGGTGTTGGAATTGGTATCATTTCCGCAGTGCGCCAGAATGGTATCATTGATTATGTGGGACGTGTTCTGGCAGTGCTTGGACAGGCAATTCCACAGTTCCTTGTAGGAATTATTCTGATCCAGATTTTCTGTATTAAACTGGGCTGGTTCCCGTCAAGCAACCGTGTCAGTCCGGATGCCACAAATGCAGCACTGGATGCGTTTCAGCATTTATTTTTACCGGTACTGACTCTGACAATCGGTATGGTTGCCGTACTGATGCGTTATGCCAGAAATACCATGCTGGATGTACTGAACAGTGATTATATTAAAACCGCACGTTCCAAAGGAATCCCGGAATGGAAAGTATATCTGAAACATGGATTCAGAAATGCCATGAAACCGGTTCTGGTTATTCTGGTATTCCGTATTCCGATGCTGGTAGGCGGTTCCGTTGTCATTGAAAGTGTATTCTCCTATCCGGGAATCGGACTTACCATGACCAATGCGATTGTTTCCGGTGACTATCCGGTGGTACTGGTAACTACCCTGATTATTGCAGCAGCCATGCTGATCTGTTCTTTCATGGTAGATGTACTGAATGCCCTGTTAGACCCACGTGTACGTCTTGGCGAATAAAGAAGGAGGAGAAAATGATGAGTCAGTCAGCAGTAGATATGAAAAAAGAGAAAAAGACCGCAGCTTCTTCTCTCTTTAAAAAGAATGTAAAGAAATTTATGAATAATAAACTGGCCCTTCTGGGACTGTTGGTTATTGTTATTATGACCGTAGCCTGTATTATCGGCGCAATTGCAGGTGTAGATTATGTCACTCCGCATCTTCCGGATATGAAGAAAGCACCGGGAAACGGATATCTGTTCGGAACAGATACTATGGGACGTGATCTGTTTGCCCGTGTTCTGATCGGAGGCTGTTATTCTATTCTGATCGGTGTTTTCTGTGCAGTGCTTAGTTCTGTGATCGGAGCAATCCTTGGTGCGATCGCAGGATATTTCGGAGGAAAAACAGATGCAGCAATCATCCGTATTTCTGAGATTTTTCAGGCATTTCCGCAGCTCGTACTGGTTATGATGCTGGTTGCCATTGTAAATAAACGAGGACTTGGAAATTTACTATTCATCTTTGTATTTACCGGATGGATGACCACATTCCGTATGGTACGAAATGAGTTTGTATCCATTAAAGGAGAGACTTATGTAAAGGTATGTGAAGCATTTGGCATGAGCCGTATGAACATTATGTTCAAACAGATTCTTCCGAATGTAATGAGCCCGATCATTGTTTCCACTACAACAAACGTAGCATTTTTCATTCTTCAGGAGGCAGCCCTTTCCTTTATCGGACTTGGTGTTGCGGACAGTACACCTACCTGGGGAAATATTCTCAATGCTGCGAAATCAGTATCTGTCGTAACAAACCAGTGGTGGATATGGGTATTCCCGGGACTTGCCATTACTTTATTTGTTCTTGCAATCAATTTCCTGGGTGATGGTATCCGAGATGTCATGGATGCCAAACAGCAGTAAGGAGGAGCTTCATGGATAACCAGAAAATCATATTAAACGTTGAAAATCTTAACACAACGTTTGTATCTGATAAAAAAGAAATTAAAATCGTAAAAAATGTTTCCTTTCAGGTAAAACGAGGAAAAACACTTGCTGTTGTAGGAGAATCCGGATGCGGAAAGAGTGTAACCATGAATTCCATCATGCGTTTTACCGGAAAGAATGCAATCGTAAAAGCAGACAGTATTCAGTATAATGCGCTGCATGATGGAAAGGTGACAGAGTATCATCTTGAAAGTATCACTAAACCGAACGGACCGGAAATGAGAGCATTAAGAGGACCGGACTTATCTATGGTTTTTCAGGATCCGATGTCAAGTCTGAACCCTGTTTATAAAGTGGGTGATCAGGTAGCAGAAGGACTTTTACAGCATAACAAAGGAATGAAAAAAGCAGAAGCAAGAGAAAAAGTTCTGGAAATGTTCCGCAAACTGGGAATCCCGGACCCGGAAGAGCGTATTGACTGCTATCCTCATCAGTTCTCCGGTGGCATGAAGCAGCGTGTGGTAATTGCCATTGCCATGATCTGTAATCCGGAACTGATTATCTGCGATGAACCGACAACTGCACTGGATGTAACCATTCAGGCACAGATTATGGAACTGCTCAAATCCCTTCAGGTAAATGAAGGAAAGTCCATTATCCTGATTACACATAACATGGGTCTTGTGGCAGAAATGGCAGATGAAGTCTGCGTTATGTACATGGGCCGTGTTGTAGAATTTGGAAGTCTGGAGGATATCTTTGATCATACCAGTCATCCTTACACAAAAGCACTTTTACGTAGTGTGCCGGTACTTGGTCTTGGAGATGATCAGAAACTGGAGACAATTCCGGGAGTTACTCCAAACCCGGCTGATCTGAAAGAAGGATGTGAGTTTGCAGACCGTTGTTCTGAGTGTATGGAAAAATGCCGTAAAGGAAAAATTCCGGCATTTGAAGTCAGCCCGGGACATAAAGTCCGCTGCCTGAAATTTGATTCTTATCCGGAGGTGAAATAAGATGGAAACGGAAAAGAAGGAAGTAATTTTTAAAATCAAAAATCTGAAAACCTGGTTTCCTATTACAAAAGGATTCATGAAAAAAGTAGTAGGAAATGTAAAGGCTGTGGACGATGTCAGCATTGAGGTTTATAAAGGTGAGACGCTGGGAATCGTAGGAGAATCCGGCTGTGGAAAATCAACTTTTGGAAAGACCGTTATGATGTTGGAGAAACCGACAGGCGGCGAGGTTTTATTTAACTATAACGGTGAGTATAAAGACATTACAAAATTCAACAAAGATGAAATGTTTGAGTTCAGAAAAAAAGTACAGATGGTTTTCCAGGACCCGTATTCAGCATTGAATCCGCAGAAAAAGATATATACTTCTTTTGAAGAACCTTTAAAAACACACGGCGTAGATTCCGTAGAAGAGCGAGAAAAGATCATGAACCGTGTATTAAAAATGGTTAATATCCAGCCAGATTACCTGATGCGTTTTCCACATGAATTTTCAGGCGGACAGCGTCAACGTCTGTGTATTGCGAGAGCACTGGAAGTAACACCGGAAGTTCTGATCTGTGATGAACCGGTATCCGCACTGGATGTTTCTATTCAGGCGCAGGTGTTAAACCTGATGAAAGAAATTCAGAAGGAATTAAATCTTACTTATCTGTTTATTGCACATGATCTTTCTGTCGTTCAGTATATGTCAGATCGTATCATGGTTATGTATCTTGGAAAGATTGTGGAAGTGGCAGATTCCAAAGCTTTATATGATGAGCCGCTTCATCCGTATACAAAAGCATTGCTTTCTGCGATTCCGGTGGCAGATATTCATCACAAAAAGAAACGCCAGGTACTGGAAGGAGAGGTACCAAGTCCTATTCACAAACCAAGTGGCTGTGCGTTCCACAACAGATGCCCTTACTGTATGGACATCTGTAAAAAAGAAGATCCTGTTCTTCGTTACCATGGAGCTGACGGACACATGACTGCATGTCATTTATATGATGGAAGTGAGGTAAAAGCATGATTTATACAGATTTAAATAATCTTGAACGTTATCTTGGGATGGGAAAACATCTGGATACAGCAATTCATTATATTAAGGAACATTCACTGAATGATCTGAAAAAGGGACGCAATGAAGTTGACGGAGATTTTGCATTTATCAACTGCTTTGAATATGAAACATTACCAGAGGAAAAAACAGCTTTCGAAGCACATGAGAAATATGCAGATATCCATATGGTGATTTCCGGAGAAGAAAAAATGGGAGTCAGTGATATGTCTCTGATGACAGTAACTGCTAAAGATGAAGAAACAGATTCCATCGAATGCCATGGTCCGGTGGAACATTACATGGATCTGACACCGGGAAAGGTACTGATCGTATTTCCGGAAGATGCACATAAAGTAAAAATTATGAAAGACCAGATTTCACAGGTAAGAAAAGCAGTTGGAAAAGTACTGGTCACAGAGTAAATAAAATTGTTTATTCAAATTGGACAGAGGAAAAAATCATCTGTCCGTGCGAATATAGTAAGATCAAAATAAAAAAGAATATCAAAAAGGGAATATGGAAGATAACAGGAGGACTAAGAAAATGAAAGATATTACAAAATATCAGGGAATTATTCCGGCTTTTTATGCGTGCTATGATGACAATGGAGAAATCAGCCCGGAGAGAGTAGAAGCTCTTACCAGACATCTGATTGCAAAAGGCGTGAAAGGTGTTTATGTAGGTGGTTCTTCCGGTGAGTGTATTTATCAGAGCGTTGCAGACAGAAAACTGGTTCTGGAACATGTAATGAAAGCAGCAGAAGGAAAGCTGACAGTGATCGCACATGTGGCATGCAACAATACGACTGACAGTAAAGAACTGGCAGCACATGCAGAATCACTGGGCGTTGACGCAATTGCTGCAATTCCTCCGATTTATTTCCATCTGCCGGAGTATGCGATCGCAGAATACTGGAATGATATTTCCAGTGCGGCACCGAATACAGACTTTGTAATTTATAATATTCCTCAGCTTGCAGGAGTAGCATTGACTATGCCTCTTTTCCGCGAAATGAGAAAGAATCCAAGAGTAGCAGCAGTGAAAAACAGCTCCATGCCTGTACAGGATATCCAGATGTTTAAAATGGAAGGTGGAGAAGGTTTTGTTGTATTTAACGGTCCGGATGAACAGTTAGTGTCAGGTCTTGCCATGGGCGCTGATGGAGGAATCGGCGGTACTTATGCAGTAATGCCGGAACTTTATTTAAAAATCAAAGAGCTGACAGATGCCGGAAAAGTAAAAGAAGCCAGCGAAATCCAGTATGCAGCAGATGCGATCATTTATGCAATGTGTGAATGCCATGGAAATTTATATGCGGTTATGAAAGAAATCCTTCGAATCCGTGAAAACCTGAACATTGGCGGCGTAAGAAAACCATTACCGGAAATCATCCCGCAGGATATGGAACAGATTAAGAAATGTGCCGGAATGATTGACGAAGCGATAAAAAAATACTGCTAATGAAGAATCGTAACTGTTTAGTAATTTTACAGTTACCCAAACTCACAAAAAGGATGGGCTTAATCTATGAAAACATTTCTGAGTGCTGACAGGAGATTTCTGAATCCTCAGGCAATGGAAAATGTGGAACTGAAAGCAGCAGTTCCGGCAAAAGATATAGAAAATAATCCGTTATTCACTCAGGATATGCCCTGGGAAATCAGGATTGATAATGGATATCCCAATGTAATTTATGACCGCAGAGAACAGATTTTTCACTGCTATTATACATTATTTACAGAGGATAAAGATACAGAAGGCACTACTTTGCAGGAGCGTACACAGAGAAATTACAGACCGAGAATGGATCGTGTAACTTCTTTGGCATACGCCCGGAGCAAAGATGGAATCCACTGGGAAAAACCTTCATTGGGTCTTGTAGACTGGCGTGGAAGCAAAGAAAATAATCTTCTGTTCCGATATGCGCATGGAACAGGGGTTATGTCTGATGAGCGGGATAAGAATGCCGGACGTAGATTTAAAATGGTGACCAAAGTGGATATTCCGGGACATGGAGCGCATATGGCGGTCGGTTTCTCTGAGGATGGAATCCACTGGGGAGAACTGATTCCCTGGCCGGAGTATAATCCACAGGCAGACAGTCATAATTTTCCATTCTGGAATGAAGAAGAGCAATGCTATATGTTGGTTTCCCGCATATGGAAAGACGGAATCCGTGTGACGACCATCAGTCACAGCCAGGATTTTATCCACTGGAGTGAACCCGTGGAAACACTTCGGGGGCGAGGATATGAAAACCAGATTTATTCGATGCCTGTATTTAAAACACATGGATTATATCTGGGTCTGGCTTCGCTGATCCATGAGGGTGACAGAAACGAGAAAAATTTCGACTGTGTGGATTGTGAACTTACCTGGTCTGCGGATGGTAAAAAATTTGATTTTGCAGCAATGGATCAGGCGGTTATTCCAAGAGGTGACGGGCATTATCCGGATGGAGAATTTGATAATTCCTGTATCTATGCATCATCACCTGTGACAGACGGACAGAAAGTATGGATTTACTACATGGGTGGAAATGGACAGCATACAAATTTTCGGGAATCTTCGTTGGGAAGAGCATACTGGGAAGCAGATAAATTTGCCTGTTGGACAGAGAAAAACGAGGGAATGGAGAGCATTCTGACTACGACTACTCTGACCTTAGGTGGAAATTATATAGAAGTGCTGGCAGATGAAGCTGATGCAGAGAAAGACTGGGAGCTTATGGCTTCAGTACATCCGGTCTGGACAGAAAATGCTTATGAAGGACTGGGAATGGAAGATGCTGTGACAGAAAAATCCGGTCGCTGGATTCGTATTTCATGGAAAGGGAAAAAACTTCCGGATAAAAGTGGATGTATTCGATTTCAATTTAAAAATCTGAAAATCTGGGCTGTTCGTGGAGAGCTGGAATATAAAGGCCATCGTCTCTGGGAAGGTGCAGATATGGAAAATGAAGGAATGTAAATAAAAAGTTAATATCCTGACAGATAAGAGGCATTTGAGTTTCATACCTGTCAGGATATTTTTTATGTTTATAAGTTTTACGGAGAGGATATATATTTATTCTGCTCATATTTAAACTTTCCGCAGTGGAGAAACCAAGAGCTACACTTGATTATAATCGAACCATTTCAAAGTTTCTGTGAAGCAAGATAATAAGCTCCCAGAAGCCCCGCAGAGTTTCCGAGTTCTGCGCTGGAAATCTGTACATGTGCAAAACTGGACATAACCATCTGTGGGATTCGCGCGTGAATCTGTTCCAGAATGTAAGGCTGGACCATGATGCCGCCGCCGAGAACTACGCAGGAAGGGTTAAAAATATGGATCAGGGTTGCAAGACCAAGCACGATCTCATCAATCCATTTATTTACGACTGCTTTAATTTCCGGGCGTTCCAGATTGGCGAAAATCTGGCGGCCGTTGGTAAGAGACGGGTCTACAGCGGAAACCATTTTTACCAGGGCAGTAGCGGAAGCGTAACGTTCATAACATCCGTCAAACGGGTCTGTACCGGCGAGCTTTTCTTCTGCGTGTGTGATGATGGCACCAAATTCTCCCGCTGAGAAGGAAGAACCGTGGTAAACCTGTTTATTTTCAATAATCGCACCACCGACACCGGTTCCATAGGTGAGGCAGAGGAAAGAATCTTTTCCTTTTCCTGCACCGAAGATGGCTTCTCCGAGTGCTGCGCTGTTGACATCATTTTCTACTGCGACAGGAACATGGAAACGCTCCTGAAGGATTTTCTGAAACTGTGTACCTGTGTAATCCGGGATGTTGCTGTTGGCATAAATGATATACCTTCTTCCGGGTTGACCTGACCGGCGGTGCTGATGCCGATGGCATCAAATGGGAGGGACTGCTCTGCGAGAGTGCAGATGGTTTCGAGGATGTGAGGGCCGCCTTTATAAGCTTCAGTAGGACATTCACTGGTTTCCATAAGGTGTCCGTCCTGACAGATTCCATATTTGATTGCGGTTCCGCCGATGTCAAAAACTAAAATTTTCATAGGGTACTCCTTTCGGTTTTTTGATAGTGGGATTGTGATAAATGGAACAGTTGTTTTAAAATTAGTATAGCATATAGGGGAGATGAAGTCATTACAAAATGAAAAGAAATTTCTATTTAATTAAATAAATAAAATAATTTTCTTAAACAAGAGGAAAAAGGAGAAAAATTTATATGACATTTTTTGCAAAGAATAACCAATCCGGGATATTGGAATGTAAGTGATGTGGGTATATAATTAAAAAAATGGATTACCATGAGTAAATGAACAAGGAGAAGGATGTATGGGTGTGAATTTTATATTGCAAGGGGCAGAAGCAAACATCAGCAGGATTAAGAAGGGAACGGAAATCCTACAGGAAGAATGGAATAAGACAGAGCAGAAAGCGGGGGATGTTTTTTCTGATGTCAGAGTAACTGTAAAGTTTCATGAGGGGATGGAACTGGAAGTGAAACGAATGAAGGCAGATGTGGAAATTGACTGCCACGAACCAGCTCATTTTTTCAGAGGACTGAACTGGGTACTCAATCATCTGGAAAAGGCAGAAGGAGAAAGCGAGAAAAAGGAGAAGGCTTATTTTGCAGGAAACGGACTGATGCTGGACTGTTCCCGAAATGCGGTATTTACTGTGGAGAAAGTAAAAGCAATGATCCGCATTCTGGCAAAGCTGGGCCTGAACCGGCTGTTACTTTATACAGAAGACACGTATGAAGTGCCGGAGCTTCCGTATTTTGGCGTTTACAGAGGAAGATACAGCAGAGAAGAAATCAGAGAGATCGATGAATATGCGCAGATATTTGGGATAGAACTGATTCCATGTATTCAGACACTGGCGCACCTTCATAATGCCCTGAAATGGTCGGAAGCACAAAAAATTATGGATACGCCGGACATTCTGCAGGTAGGAAAAGAAGAGACTTATGAGTTCATTGAGAAGCTTCTGACAGCAGTAAAAGACAGCTTCCATACAAGAAAAATCCATCTGGGAATGGACGAGGCAGTGCAGCTTGGACTGGGAAATTATCTGAAAGAAAATGGCTATAAAAACAGTTCTGAACTGATCAAAGAGCACTGTGCGAGAGTTCTGGAAATCTGTCGCAAGCTGGGACTGGAGCCTATGATCTGGAGTGACATGTACATCACTTCCAATACCGGAAAAAGTTACTACGAAGTACCGGAAAACGCCGATTGCAGTGACTGGAAGAAACCGGCTCCGGAACTTGGTCTGGTATACTGGGACTATTATAATGCGGACACAAAAATTTATGAAAAAATGCTCAATGTACATAAACAGCTTTCCGATAAAATCGTATTTGCAGGCGGATGCTGGATCTGGAACGGGATTGCGCCGAACTATTCCAGAAGCTTTACCTGTACGAAAGTGGCACTTACCACCTGTAAGAAATATGAAGTTCCGGAAGTGTTCTGTACAGCGTGGCTGGACAATGGTGCAGAGACACCTGTGGATGCAATTCTGCCGGGAGCTGCACTGTTTGCACACTTGGGATTCCATGAAGAATTTGACGAAGCAGCATTGGAAGACGAGTTTCAGGATGCTGTGGGAAGCAGCCTGAAAGAGTTTCTGAAACTTGATAAATTTGACCAACTGTTTCTGGGAGATCAGGTGAATATGAAGTCCGAAAATCCATCCAAATATTTGCTGTATCAGGATGCGCTGCTGGGAATTTTTGATTATCATCTGAAGGATGCGGGGGTTTCTGAGTATTATAAAAAGCTGGCAGAAGAACTGAAAAACAGTGCGGAAATATGTAAAAATCACGCAAAATTTTTCGAGTATTATCATTGTCTGGCAGAGGTTCTGGCGCAGAAAGCAGATCTTGGATCAGAGATAAAAGCGGCATATGATGCACATGATTTATCCACACTGAGCCGGATTTGTGAGGAAATCATTCCACATCTTACAGAGAACCTGTGGAAATTAAAAGAGCTCAGAGAAGACCTGTGGATGGCAGATGCGAAACCATTTGGATATGAACTGATCGATCTGAGAATGGGTGGTGTGATCACCCGTCTGGACAGCACCAGACGCAGACTCCACAGCTATGTGGAAGGTAAGATTTCCAGACTGGAAGAACTGGAAACAGAGAGGATTCCGTACTTTGCAGAAGGAGAACCTGCAATCGAAAATCACTGGCAGAGAGCAGTCAGCGGGGCAGATTTTACGGATACAATCTGAGAAAAACAAAAGATTGTGTTTATAGTGTAATAGCCTAAACAGTGATAGAAAAAGTAACAGAATGGAAAAAATCACCGGGCACAGTCCTGCATTATTGTTGGAAAATGTGCGGATCATGTACTTAGAAATTTCAATAATGTGATCAGCGTTTACATTGAAGCTCCCCGTCATGCCTGTGTGGACAGAATCTGCAAAAGGCTGAATGTAACACCGAAACGGGCAGAAGAACTGATTAAAAAAACAGATAAATACAGGTATGAATATTACAAATGTTATGCAGGTAGTGACTGGAGAAATCCGATCAATTACGACTTCACATTAAACAGCGACAGGATTGGCTGGGAGCGCTGCGTGAAGGGAGTGACACCGGTGTGTCAGAATTCACATAGAATATGGCATGTACTTTTTTTGTACAATTTTTGATTAAAAGAAGGGCGTTTTGATAGAAATAAATATCAAAATGCCCTTCTTTTTAATTTTACACAGAGTTTTGCCGGAAATCTGAAGAGAAGCAAAGTCATCGAGGAAGAACAATGAACATCAAGAAAATTTTAAAACCTGTTTTGTCGATTGTGCTTGCTCTGGTGCTCGGAGCAGCCGTGATCGCGATGGTGGGAGAGAATCCGCTGAGTGTTTACAGATCTATGCTGCTTGGAGCGTTCGGAAGCAAAATGAGCATACAGAAGGATTCCTGCTGGAAACCTGCCCGTATTATCTGGAGTTTACAGATGAAAAACTGAAAGGGGAACAGGGGGCGTTATATACCATGACGCCGCCTCTGCGCAAACAGAAAGATACGGATCTGCTGTGGGACGGGATTCAGACAAGGATGCTGTATCTCTTTTCCGGAGGCGTGAAGAAACGCGGACTGTCCATGAAAAGATTTGTGGAACTCACATCAGAAAATGCAGCAAGATTTTACCACAGATATCCTCAGAAAGGCTGTATTCAGCCGGGAAGTGATGCGGATCTTGTACTGATCACAGAAAAAGAAAATACCAAAATTCATGTAGAAAACAGAAAAAGCAACCTGGATTACACCATTTATGAGGGAAAACAGTTAGAAGGTAAAATTCAGATAGTAATCAAGTCTGGACAAACCGTATATAAGAATGGTAAGCTGAATGCAGAAAAAGGTTCAGGAAAATATCTGGTATAGTTATTTGGAAAATAATGTACCAGGATAAAAGAAAGGAACAGGCGGATAAAATGAATTATTTTGACTGTCATGTAGATACACTGACTGAAATTTTAAAACCAGGAGATACACTGGATGAAAATTCCTGCGATCTGGATCTGAAAAGAGTGGGAAACTTTGTAGAGAATTACACACAGATTTTTGCAATCTGGAAAGATGCGGTGAAGCTGGACAAAGAGGAACCGGACAGGGATTTTTTTCGTCTTTATGACCGTGCTATGGCATATCTTGCAGAAGAAAACCGCAAGATCGCTCTGTGCCTGACCGGAGAAGAAATGGAAAAAGCACACAGGCAGAGAAAAGCAGCGGCATTTTTATCTATTGAGGATTTATCCATTATGGGTAAATATGTAGAAAAGATCCGGGAAATGGGATTTCGCTTCGCAATGCTGACCTGGAATTATGAAAATGAATATGCCTGCGGAGCAGCCGTAGATCAGGCCAGGGGTCTGACTGCCAGAGGAAAAGAAATGGTAAAAGTCCTGACGGATCAGGGAATCGTGATGGATATTTCCCATCTGTCAGATCAGGGAGTGGAAGATCTGTTTCAACTGACAGACAGACCGGTCATGGCTTCTCACTCTGATATCAGAGAAGTGTGGGATGCGCCGAGAAACCTTCAGAAAGTACATCTGAAAGAGCTGATCTCCAGAAAAGGAATCATAGGAATGAATTTCTTCGCACCGTTCGTTGGTGAGAAACCACAGATATCTGACCTTCTGAAACATATGGATGCAGTGCTGGAAATGGGCGGAGAAGACTGCCTTGCCATTGGAAGCGATTTCGACGGCTGCGACGGACTCTTCCCGGCACACATAGAAGGTGTCCAGTCTATGCCATTTCTGAGAGAAGAACTTCTGAAACACGGTTTTACAGAAGAACTGACAGAAAAGATTTTCTATAAAAATGCACACAGATTTGTAATGGAAAATGTAAAATAAAACAGAGTAGAAAAATAATGAATCACAGGAGTTGTTCTGTGATGAATTAATTCGTTTATGAGGTATTGGGAGTAAAATATTTTTCGCTCCGGATATCGCATAAACATATACATAAGTGACTTGGAAAGGAAAGAAATACAAATGAAATTAGTGATCGTACGACACGGGGACCCGGATTATTCCATTGATTCTCTGACAGAAAAAGGATGGAAAGAAGTGGAATATCTGTCGGAGAGATTGGCGAAACTTGATGTAAAAGAGTTTTATGTTTCCCCTCTTGGAAGAGCAAGAGACACCGCCTCTCTTACCTTAAAAAAGATGAACCGGACAGCAACAGAATGTGACTGGTTACAGGAATTTAATGTCCTGATCGACCGCCCGGACATCACGGACAGAAAGAAAATCCTGTGGGACTGGCTGCCACAGGACTGGACACAGGACGAGAGATTTTATCAGTATGATCACTGGTTTGAAAACGAAAGATTACAGAAATCAGACGCCAAAGGCTATTATGATTATGTAACCGGAAAATTTGATCAACTTCTGGCTGAGCATGGATATGTCCGTGAAGGACACTATTACAGAGTTACAAAGGCAAACGATGACACACTGGTATTCTTCTGCCATTTCGGACTGGAATGTGTACTTCTCAGTCATCTGATGAGCGTATCTCCTATGGTACTCTGGCATGGACTGTGTGCGGCGCCAAGCTCTGTGACAACCGTAAACACAGAAGAAAGACGGGAAGGAATCGCAAGCTTCCGTGTCAGTGCATTTGGAGACATTTCCCATTTATATGTACATGATGAACCACCTGCATTTGCTGCAAGATTCTGTGAAATGTACAGCAATGAGGATGAACGTCATTAAGTATAAGCAGTATGTGAAATGATCCGCCTGGTTGTGTGCTATAGGACAAAGGATTTTTATGCCTGCTTATAGTGACGCAACGGGCGTTACCGGATAATAAATAAATGCTTATATAGTCAGAAAGGAAATAAGAAATATTGATATCAAAGACAATGAAAACAATTCTGCATACACTGTCGTATGGAAATATAGAAGTGGATTCTTCCAGAAAACTGGCAGATCTGAAACAACTGGATGCTATGCGGATTTTTGTAAAAAAGCTGGATGCGAAAGTTTATAACGGAGATCATGCCGTGCCGATCCGCCTGTATTTCCCGACAGAGGAAGCAATGCAGGCAGGGATTGTAGAGGGCAATACATTTCCAATCCTGCTGTTTTTTCATGGCGGTGGCTGGGTAACGGAAAGCGTGGAAAATTATGACCGTGTCTGCTCCAGAATGGCACAGGCAACAGCACATATTGTAGTTTCCGTAGAATACAGGCTTGCTCCGGAACACAAATTCCCGGTTCCCCTGGAGGACTGCTATGCGGCAGCAAAAGCTCTCTACTCGAATGAGCTGATCTTAAATACAGACCCTGAGAAAATCACGATCGTGGGTGACAGTGCAGGTGGAAACCTGACAGCAGCCGTATGCCTGATGGCAAGAGACAGAGGCGACTTCACACCCAAACGCCAGATTCTCATCTATCCGGCACTTGGAAACTGTTATACAGAAGAATCTCCTTATCCATCCGTACACGAAAATGGAAGCGATTATCTCCTGACAGTAGTAAAAATGGAAGATTATCTTACCTTATACCAGAGAACCGAAGAGGACAGACAAAATCCATATTTTGCTCCGATTCTGGAAAATAATCTGAAAGATTTACCGGAAACTCTGGTCCTCACAGCAGAATATGACCCTCTCAGGGATGAAGGGGAAGCATATGCAAAGAACCTGGAAGAAGCCGGAAATCATGTAGAACTCCACAGGATTCATGGTGCCTTCCATGGATTTTTCGCGCTGGGAATCAAGTTTCTGCATGTGCAGGAGAGTTTTAAATATATCAACGAATTTTTGAACAAGAGTTATGAAAAGATACTCTGATTACACTTTCTGTTTATTCAGACAGCAGTTATAGAGGGCAGGGCAGTTTTCTGTTTTATCTATGAGGGAGTATCAAAGATATAAAATATGCGAGATGAAAAAGAAAGCAGGGAAACTATGGATACAGGATATTCGAAATGGAGAAAACTGGATAATGCAGCACTGGCATTTCCTCTGGTGACAGGAAAAGACGATACCAGAGTCTTTCGGTTCTACTGTCAGCTAAAAGAAAAGGTTGACGGGGAAATCCTGCAAAGCGCACTGGATCAGGCAATGGAAAAATATCCGCTGTTTCAGGCAGTTCTGAGAAAAGGTCTGTTCTGGTTTTATCTGGAGCACAGAAGTCTGAGAGCCGTTGTAAAACAGGAGACAGAGCCGCCATGCAGCCGTTTGTATATTCCGGATAAAAAATCCCTTTTGTTTCAGGTCAGCTATGATAAAAACAGAATCAATTTTGAAGTATTTCATGCACTGACAGACGGTACAGGAGCTATGCATTTTCTCCAGGAACTGGTACAGAATTACCTGATCCTTGCACATCCGGAAAGCAATCTTCCAAGGATAGAAAATGCAGAAGAAATCACGCACGGAGACAAAGAAGAAGACAGCTTTTCCCAGTATTATTCCTCAGATATACCGAAGGACAAAGAAAAGAAAAAAGCAGCGGTAAAGCTGAAAGGGGAGAAGCTGGTTCATTCAGATATGCACATTACAGAAGTGGTTCTTTCTGTAAAAGATATCCACCAGAGAGCCCGTTCCTATGGTGTCTCCATCACGATCCTGCTGACCGCCATGATGCTGTGTTCCATTCGGGAAGAAGTACCGAAGAATCAGCAGAAACGCCCCGTAGCTTTGATGATCCCGGTAAATCTGAGAAACTATTTTCCATCTCAGTCCATGACCAACTTCTTTGGATGGATCGAGGTTGGTTATACTTTTTCAGATACAACAACTTTTGAAGAAGTTCTGGCAGATGTGAAACGGCAGTTTGAACAGGAACTGGCAAAAGAAAAAATCGCCATGCATATGAGCGGATATGTGCGCATCGAAAAGAATCCACTGGTACGTGTTGTACCGCTGGAAATCAAGAAATACTTTCTGATGATCGGAGCAAACCTGGGAAGCAGAAGCATCACAGCAGTTTATTCCAACATTGGAATTATCCGCTTTCCGGAAGAGTATAAAGAATATATTCAGCATTTCGGAATTTTTGCAAGCACCAATTCTCTTCAGATGTGTTCCTGCTCTTACGGAGATGAGATGGTTCTGGGATTCACCTCCAAGATACCGGATGACAGCATCCAGAGAAATTTCCAGAGAATGCTGAGTGAAGAAAACGTTTCACACAGAGAATTAAAAAATGAATTTCCAGGATATGGAGAGAGACAGAAACTGGAGAAAAAAGAAAACCAGAAAGTGGTTCAGACCTTTAGTTTTCTGTGTCTTGCGATTGCGGTAATCTGCGGAATGATCAATTTCATGACAGCCGGATCACTGGACTGGTTCTGGTTTGCAGGAGCAGGCTGTGCCTGTGCGTGGCTGGTAGTTATGGTAGCATATTTTAAACGTAGGAATATCCTGAAAAACGAAATGTGGCAGCTCCTGATTCTGTCAGTGATTGCCATTTTATGGGACCGCTTTACCGGCTGGCGAGGCTGGTCCGTAGAGTTTGTTCTTCCTTTCGGAGTGCTGGCAGTCCAGTTTTCCATTCCTGTGATCGCAAAAGTAAACCGCCTGGAACGGGAAGAATACCTGTTTTATCTTGTCCAGGCATGCGTTGCCGGACTGATCCCAATGATCCTTGTGTGGACCGGAATCGTAAAATTTGTTTATCCATCTGTGATCTGCGCAGGCATCAGCTTCCTGACACTGGCAGCATTATTTATCTTCTGCAAGAAGGATACATTACGGGAATTTCATAAGAAACTCAGGATGTAATGGTACTATGAATACTGTTCAGAGCATCCGCTTATAAAATAAAAAGCCATCTCCTGACAGCAATTGAGACGATCAATACTGCCTGAAGATGGCTTTTTTATATTTAGAAAGATAATAACTATGGCGAAAAATTATCTCTCTGATTCAGGATAAAAACCATGTAAAATCAATAAAAGATTAATATAAGATCAGCATAAAAGTAAAAGCAATATCTTATGTTAAAGTTAAAAATATTTTACCCATACGATCACTATATCAGATAAAAATCATTATGCATAATTAATATAAAAAACGATATCAAAATAAGAATATACGCTAAAATTATTCATCAAAAATAGTGACAATTTCCCCATCCAGAATACGATTTGTATTCTTAACAGCACAGAAATTTCCACACATACTGCATGTATCTTCTTTCTCCGGTTTGGCTTCTGCGCGGTAACGTCTTGCTTTCTCAGGGTCCATGCTGAGTTTGAACATTTCTTCCCAGTCGAGACGCTTTCTTGCCTCACTCATCTTATAATCCCAGTCAGCAGCACCAGGAACACCTTTGGCAATATCAGCAGCATGAGCTGCGATTTTGGCAGCGATAATTCCTTCTTTTACATCGGCTGCATTTGGCAGACGAAGGTGCTCGGCAGGAGTTACATAACACAGAAATGCGGCACCGGAATATGCTGCGATCGCACCGCCAATCGCAGAAGTAATGTGATCATATCCAGGAGCAACATCTGTAACAAGTGGTCCAAGTACATAGAAAGGAGCACCATGACACAGTGTTTTCTGAATCTCCATATTGGCAGCAATCTGGTTCATCGGCATATGTCCCGGTCCCTCGATCATAACCTGAACATCCTTTTCCCACGCACGCTTGGTAAGCTCTCCGAGAGTAATAAGCTCCTCAATCTGCGCAGTATCAGTGGCATCAGCCAGACATCCCGGACGGCAGGCATCTCCAAGACTTAA
Organism: Ruminococcus sp. AF41-9; assembly: GCF_003477525.1. Classification (GTDB taxonomy): domain Bacteria; phylum Bacillota; class Clostridia; order Lachnospirales; family Lachnospiraceae; genus Blautia_A. The sequence goes on along the minus strand of NZ_QUDO01000043.1, from coordinate 3,041 downwards.
AGTGATATCATACTCTCTGCAAATATCCAGAATCTCATCAAAATGCTCATAGAACGGGTTCTCTTTTCCGGTCATTTCCATCCATGCAAACATGATGGAACCACCTCTGGAAACAATATTCATGAGACGTTTATTCTGTTTAAAACGTGCTGCGGTTGCACGATTCATACCACAGTGAATGGTCATGAAATCAACACCATCTTCTGCATGCATACGCACAATATCAATCCATTCTTCAGAGGTGATTTTACCAAGAGCCTTGTGATAATATACCACTGCATCATAAATCGGAACAGTACCGATCATTGCCGGACATTCTGCGGTAAGTTTACGGCGGAAACTTCTGGTATCACCGTAAGAGCTGAGATCCATGATCGCTTCTGCACCCATTTCTACTGCGGAATGTACTTTTTCATATTCCATATCAACGTCTTTCCAGTCTCTGGAAACACCTAAATTTACGTTAATTTTTGTGGTCAGTTTCGCACCGACACCACTTGGACTGATGGATTTATGATTCTTATTACATGGGATAATTACCTGTCCCTTTGCAATCAGTTCACGTAATTCTTCTACATCAAAATGCTCTTTTTCTGCTACAATTTCCATCTGTGGTGTGATGATTCCCTGACGCGCTGCGTCCATCTGTGTTGTATAATGTGTCATTTTTTCCTCCTTGCCCTGCACTGTGGGCTGCTGATTACTGTATTTTTTTCAGAGATAACAGGCAGATAAAATTATCCATTTTACTGCCAGCATATAGCTTTTATAATCAAATACAGTAACAATAAATGAACTGCGCCTCCTGCATATAGCAGGGACTTGCACCTGCGCATATTCGTAAGTTTCAGTTAAATATTGTGTTCCATAATTCTTTTTTTTACTGTTTTATAAAACGCAATAAATAAACTCTTTCGATTTAACAGAGAGTGGTGCCCCCGGTCTGTCGTAACAATATAATTAAGAAAATGGGGTACTGGTATGATAATAGATGAACGTGAAAATCCCCGAAAATTATTAATTCAGAATTCCTCCAAAGGTTGAATATCATCTGAAATTTTGCGGATAAAAAAGGAAAAACTGCAATACGCCAACAAGCATATTGCAGTCCGGAAGAACTATAACTTTCCCTACGTTGGCATTATCCAAATCAGGTTATGGGTTAAAGCGATACAGCTTACTCTCAGCCTGTTTACACAAGCTCCCCTTATCTTAATTTCTGACATTATAACACTCTGATGTGAGAAAGTCAATACATATAAATAAGTTTTTTCATTCGCTTTAAAATACCATTTTTAGTTCTTAAACGAGTGATGAATCAGCAATTTTTACTGCTTATCACATTCAAAGAAGGTAATGATACAGGATCAGGAAAGGGACATCGAGTATGGATTAGATGCAGAAGTCCAGTTCTTTCCATTTACCTTTTTATTGGCAATAACATTGATGCGGTATTTGGTATTCTTTTTCATATTGGTTAATGTAAAGGTATTTGAAGTGGTAGTGATTACCTTTTTGAGGGAACTGCTTCCCGGATACTGAATGTAAACAGAGTAACTGTTTGCACCGGAAACTTTTTTCCATTTTACACTCATTGTAGTACTGGTATTGCCCGCTTTCTGAAGGATGACTCCCTTGGCAATATACCTCGTAGCAGGAGTTGGACTTACAAAACGTTTATTATTGAGTGTAAGATAAGGATAGATTTTTACCTGATAGAAAGTATTTTTGACAGTCGGTAAGGTGAAGGAATACCGTGTATTAAAATACCTTATATTCTTTTTCTGAGTTGCAGAACTCTGATACATGACCTTATATCCGGTAATGGAATTAGCAGGATTTAATACCTGCATATTGAATGTATATCCGTTTGGCGTTTCATATGAAGTTTTTATTTTGGCACCGGCATAAAGAGTGGTGCAGTCAACTACTCTGCTGGAAAGAACAGAACCGGCAGAATTAAGGGCGGAAACTTTTACTGTATAGGCTTTCCCTGTCGCCAGCTTATTGATCGTAACCCGCGTACCCGACACATATCCTAACAGTTTAAAGGAAGATGAGCCAAAGTTACTGTTGCTGATGGCATATTTAGCAGCCCCGGAAACTGGATTCCACTGAAGAGTAACAGAAGAAACTGTAGCAGCAGACTGACGGATGCCGGACTGTGCAGTCAGATAAGTGGCACCGGCCGCCTGAGCATCCCCGGAATCAACAGCAGGAAGTTCAGAATCTTCATCAGCAGACTGTGCAGCACTCTGCTCAACAGGCTGCAGCAGAGCAGTGGCAGCAAACGCAGAAGATGCACCGGAAAAGGTAAGAATTGTACTAAGTGCCAGACTTACAAACAATTTTTTAAAACTTTTTGCTTTCATAAAGGACCCTCCTTTAAAACTTTTTTCCCTCTTCACTGGTGAGGGATTGACAACATATTGGATAATAAAAAAGCTCCGTTTCTGTTACAGTAATTATAACATAACGAAGCCTTATATTTGTAATTTATTTATTCTGAAATGAACGAATGCTTACGGCTTTTTGTCGGACAATAGTGCTATTCATCCCAGCCGTCATACATACGGATATTCACCTGAATATTTCTCACAACATCCCCTTCCAGCAGATCCAGGTCAGATTCATCAGAAATTGGCGGAAGATCCATTTCATCCTCCATCACTTCTGCATAAATCCAGTTATAAGCTGCTTCATTGGCATTATCAATAGCATCATCCAGAGTATCCCCCTCTGCTTCACAACATGCCAGATCCGGGAAAAAAGCCTTATATCTGCCATCCTCATTTTTGCGGAAAACCGCAGGATATATAAATTTCATGATAAAATCCTCCTTGTTGTTATAAACAAAATGATATCGTTACTGTCACAGATAGATGGTCTGCCTCGTGGTTATTGTTCACTCTGTGGTTACTGTTCACTCCGTTCTCAGTAACACGCTTCGCGATGCAGGAAAGATGAACCTCCTTGTGCAAAGCCCAAGGAGTATCGTTTGCTCCGCAAACTTAATTTATGCTAATCGCATAAATTCGCGC
>NZ_QUDO01000042.1 GCF_003477525.1 Ruminococcus sp. AF41-9 | reverse complement strand
GTATTTTACCGACCATACCATATGGTAATTAATATTGCACACACAAGTGCGGTAATGTATAAGATTTTCTTTCATACATATAGTATACCATGATATCAAAAATTTCGCAATAAAATATCGAACATATTTTCTTTTTTATAATACCGGATACAGTTTTTTATAGGGAGAAATTGAATGAAAACCGTTTTGTTATTTTTATTTATTATGAGTGCAGATATGCACAGTTTGCGCTTTCATCTCGGTAATTGAATTGCCGAGAATTCCCGCTTATTATCCTAAAAATTTAATGATTTCTGCTGCCGCAAGTTCATGTCCTTTATCATTTGGATGCAGTCCATCCGGTGTCAGTTCTTCTCTTGTGTAAACACCAGCTTTCATTTCCTGATATAAAGTATCTTTGATGCTCACATGCGTAACATGATACCAGTCTCCGACTGCAACATGCTGTTCCTGCGCATTGATTCCTGTATCATAATAAACATTATTCAGCAATACCACTGCCGGCTCAGAAGTCCAGGTCAGCACTTTGAGCAGTACTCCCTCATAGATTTCTTTAAAAAAATCTGTCGGATCATCATTTACGCTGAAATCAATTCCAACAAAATCCGGCTGATACATCAGCACATCGGATACTGCACGCGCTGCTCCAATCATATACACCTCCAATCATATACGCTTCCAATCATATGACTCATCCAAATCTCAACCCTGTCTTGGTAATTTTTTAACAAGTTTACAGACAATACAACTTTTTTTATTTCTTTTACACAAAATTGTTTATTTTTTCTCTTTCCGATGGTACAATACAAAAAAAAGAATCCTGCTTACAGGTAACGCAAACAGGATCACAGACACCTGTCATTCAAATGACACCACACTATTTTTTAAGGGAGGGTTTCTTATGAATCTGGAAAACATGACAAAAGTTTATGCCCGCAGTGACAGCCGTATTCAGCTCAAAGTAATTCCCGGACATTTCGTGACATCTCAGTCTCACATCACACATTATCTTGATCTCACAACCATGAAATCAAGAACTGCGGAAGCACAGCGTATTGCACACGAACTGGCTTCCAATTATGAAGTTTCTACCCCGATCGATACCATTATCTGTATGGATGGACTGGAAGTTATCGGCGCATATCTTTCAGAAGAGCTGACCAAAGCCGGTATTTTCTCCATGAATGCACACCAGACCATTTACGTGATCACACCTGAATTCGGTAATGCCGGACAGCTTATTTTCCGTGATAATTATCAGCCAATGATCAAAGGGAAAAATATTCTGATTCTGAACGGTTCCATTACCACCGGTTCCACTTTGTCCAAAACAATCGAAAGTGTCCTGTATTATGGTGGAATCATCCGTGGTATTGCAGCTATTTTCAGCCGGGTAGACAGCGTTGCTTCTCTCCCTGTATATTCTATTTTCAAGGCTAAAGATGTCCCTGATTACCATTCCTATCCATCCAACAACTGCCCTCTGTGCCAGAAAAAGCAGAAGATTAATGCACTTGTCAGCAGTTATGGATATTCCGCATTGTAAAATACATGACAGCTTAAGTACCTTCGAAGACAATGCTGAAAGCACCTTCTGGAAGTTTTTTCAAAAAAATAAAAAGAGGATATCAGAAAACAGACATCTAAAATCATCTGTTTTCCCGATATCCTCTTAATCTTTTAATCCTGTAATCTTTGGATCTTATAGTCTTATAATGCTTTGATCTTTTCAGATTACTTTATTCCGATATTCACCGGCATTTCCTGTTTTTTCTTTGGTCACAGTTAAATCTTCTCCATCTGAGTTTCTGTTTCCAACTTTCTTTTTTCTCTGTTTCATCAGCTCTTATGGTAATACTACTTTTGACTCCTCCATAGATGAATCAATATCACTTGTAGAAATTGGTTTTAATATATAAGTATACTCATAAGTCTGGTTTGCAGGAATCTGATATTTGTCCAGTGGTTTAGCACCCCATGAGTTATCTCCGCCAAGACCCATCTGCTTGTAATTCAGTCTCCAGATCACGCTGTCGCTTTCCGGAAGCAGATAAGAGTGAAGGCTGTTTGTCAGCTGCTCAGGTGTGTACTCAAGAGCATTGAACTCAATCGGTGTAGATGATTTTGCAAGCAGTCCGATACCGTCATCATTAGTCATGCTTACCCATCTTACATCTGTACGGTTTCCGGTTTCCTGTGGTTTGATATAATCTACAAAGAAATCTTCCACTGTACTCTGATATAAGCCGACATTGTATCCTGTTTTTCTGTCAATATAGTTCTCTTCCGGTCCACGTCCATACCATGTTACATTATGGAATTCTTTCGGTAATACAAGAAGGTTACCGATTTCAGGGATCATCGGAAGATCTGCACTTCCAGGTGTTAAAGTACTTGATACCTTAACATCTCCTGTACCATATACTGTATAAACCTGCTGCCAGTCGGATTTTTTGTTGGTCGGAAGTTTTGCATTTACAGTAATTACAACTTTGTTTTCTGATTCTGTATCTACGCTGACTTCTGTTACTTTTCTGTCTTCACCTGCATATCTCCAGTCAGCAAGTGTATTTGCTGAGAAATATCCCAGTACTCTTTCAGATTACCAACACCATTACCCATTGCATGTGCATATTCACACTGAAGTGCAGGTTTTGTTCCGTAATTTCCCCACCATACAAGTGGATTTTTGTATTTGTCCATTACTTCTGTATTATTAACACGACGGTACATTCTTGACCATACATCTACTTCCGGAATATCTCTGTCGCCTTCATAATGAACAAGTCGGGTCGGGTCAAGCTCTTTACATAATTTTCCAAGCTCTGCCCAGCAGGATCCATTGTAGGATTCATTTCCAAGTGACCATAAGAGAATAGACGGATGAACTTTACTTCTCTCAATAGTGCTTGTCATTCTGTCTTTACATGCACTGATCCATCCCTCATCGCTCTGTGGAATATAATCATTTACTCCATGAGACTCAATATTAGCTTCATCAATTACATAAAGACCATATTCATCACATAATTCATACCATCTTGCCTCATTTGGATAATGGGAGTTACGAACTGCATTGATATTATACTTTTTCATCAGTTTAATATCTTCGATCATGCTTTCTTCAGTGATGTGTCTTCCACCTTCACCGGATGTTTCGTGTCTGTCTACACCCTTAAACATGATCGGCTGTCCATTAACAATGATCTGTGATTCAGTTGTTCCATTATTAATGATCTCAACTTCACGGAAACCAACATTACATCCTGCTGTCTCCAAGATATTTCCCTCTTCATCCTTTAAGGTATATACCAGCTGATAAAGATTAGGATCCTCTGCAGACCATTTCTTCGGATTCTCTACATCTACAGAAAGCTGAAGTTCTGCTTCATTTTCATTGAAAGCCACATCGCCCATGGACTGGGAGAATACTTCATTCTGATCAGCATCAAAAAGAGTAGCTTCTACTGTATATTTCTTAGCTTCATCTTCTGTGTTGTATCTGCGCAGTGTTATTCTGTTCTACTAATCTGATAAATCTTCTCATTTATTATCGCAGTTTCAGAAAATAATGCAGGCAAGAAAGTCCGGATGCGTGCAGATAAATAATCCTCGATATCTGCAGACACACTTACATTATTTTCATCTTTTCATAGCCGACATCCGTTCTCTGCGCTATAATAGAGCTAACCTAAGTCAATAAAAACAGCAGGAGGAAAAAACGCAAATGGTCAATATCCCTATGAAAAGTAAAAGCCCTGTAGACAGCCAGACCGTCCTCTCTTTAAACCAGGAACGTATCCGAAAACCTCTGTCACGTCAGGACATTTCCGAACTTAACAGTCCGAGTTCTGTCAGCAGTTCCACTGACCATCAGACTGCTTCCGGCAGTTCTGTTCACAATCATCCTTCTTTCAGCAGCCCTGTTCACAGTTCTTCCGTTTCCGACAGCTCTGCTCCTGTAAAAATAAGAAATTCCACACCGATAAATTCTGCCCCTGTCAGTTCCAATACTCAGGCAGCTTACTCCACTTCCACATTCCAGAACATTGCCGTTCCGCAATTAAAAAATAAAGTCCGCAAAGGCCAGAAAGTTCCTCTGAATCTTACCGGACATTCTTCCCATATCAATGTCTGCCTTGGGTGGAATACTCTGAATCCAGATTGCGATGTAGACGTATCCGCCTTCCTTCTGAATGATACCGGCAAAGTTCCCGGCGATGACTGGTTTGTTTTCTATGGACAGAAACAAAGCCCTGATAAAAGTACCAGTTTTTCTCTCAGTCAGGGTGCTGACCGTGAGATGATCTCCATTGACCTGTCACGCCTGAGTCCTTCCGTGAGCAAAATTGTTTTTGTCCTTACCATCAATGAAGCATTGGAAAAGCATCTGAATTTCAGCATGATCCAGGATGCCTGGGTTCGTGTTCTGGACAGCCCTTCCGATCAGGAAATTGTCAGCTTCCAGATGGATGAATATTATTCCAATGTCACTTCTATGATGATAGGAGAAATTTATCTGTATCACGGAACCTGGAAATTTAACGCAGTCGGAAATGGTGTCGCCAGAGATCTTGCAGGATTATGTGAATTATATGGAGTTCAGACTGCTTAAACGACTATCTGAAATCACCTGACTCGCAGAATGCGAATATTCGCAATCCGCTTCGTTACTTACTCATAAGCAAATAAACAACAGGAATCTATATCTATTCCCAAAAATAATACAGAAACATATAGCATCCCAAATATAATAGTAATCAAAATCAGGAGGAACCATTCATGTTAACATTTGAAACCATCAACGAATTAACCCTGAAAGTAACCTGCACCGGAAATGACGTTCTTTTCACAAAAGCCGGTGCCTTTATCGCCGGTGAAAATGCCGGAGGAAAAAATTACAGATTTGAAAAAGTTCTTTTCGGACCACAGAGCAATCTGGGCCAGGCAGTCTTAAACTCTCTGGCAAGACGTGTCACAAAAGAAAACCTTCCATTAATGAAAGTAAATTTAAACGGCGATTCCGTTACCTATTATGCCAATTATGGACAGCATGTCGTTGTCTACCATCTGGAACCAGGCGAAACCATCTCCGTAGAATCAGAAAATATCCTTGCCTTCTCGCAGGACTGTGACTACAGTGTACGCTTTATCGGTGTCGGAGTTCTTTCCCAGAAAGAGCTTGCCACCTCTACTCTCACAGGCAGAGGAAAAGATGCCTATGTCGCAGTATTATCTGATGGAAACCCGATCGTACTCAGCAATGTTTATTCCCGTGATACAATCGCCGTCGACCCTGATGCCGTGATCTGCTGGATTGGAAACGGCCACTGTGATCCTCAGGTCACCGCAGATGTCTCCTGGAAAACCTTTATCGGGCAGGCATCCGGTGAATCCTACCAATACGAATGGCATGGAAACCAGCCCGTCACTGTGATCATACAGCCATCTGAAAGAAAAGGTGGTATTCATGTTGGAATAGATTGAAATGCCAAACCCTGATTATAATACATCAGCCGTTTCGTTAACAAATCATTGCGAAACGGCTGTTATTTTATGCTGCGAATATTTTTTACAAAATAAAAAGGCACCTCATACCGAGGTGCCTCATGTAGCAGGGCTACAAGGATTCGAACCTTGAACTGACGGAGTCAGAGTCCGTTGCCTTACCGTTTGGCGATAGCCTTTATGTTGTTTTGTTTTCGCTACTTCGTTCGCGACAATTGGTATTATATACTAGGTCTCCAGAAAATGCAACCCCTTTTTTGAAATTTTTTTAATTTTTTTTATTTTTCTTCAAAAACGTGAAAATACCGCCTTTTTCGGGGACTTTTTTTATGTACTGAGGGTAAAATTATGCTATAATCAAGAAAACCTTGCTGATGTTCATTCAGACAGAATCATCTTTTTCAGGATGAGCACCGAACAGCAGCCGAAAACTTTCAGCACTTCCCTTTCTGGCTGACCCCGTAATGAAATACGGTTTCTCCCACCCTGCTCAGTATCAGTTGAAGTGCTGTCAATCATTCCTGACGGAAAACAAAAGAAACCGCAGGAAATATTTTGATCAATATTTAATAATAATTTTCTCCTGACAATGAGACATTATTATTAACGAAAAAAGGAGATCTATTATGAGAGCAAATAATCTTACTCTGCTCACAGACCTTTATGAGCTGACTATGATGCAGGGATATTTTAAAAATCCAACGAACCAGACCGTTATCTTCGATATGTTCTACCGTACCAATCCATGTGGCGGTGCTTTTGCCATCACTGCCGGTCTGGAGCAGATGATCGAGTATATTGAGAATCTTCATTTCACAGACGAAGACATCGAATATCTGAGAAGCCTGAACACTTTTGACGAAGACTTTCTGGAATATTTAAGTAACTTCCAGTTTACAGGTGATATTTATGCAATTCCGGAAGGAACTGTCGTATTCCCGAGAGAGCCACTTGTTAAAGTTGTTGCCCCGATCATGGAAGCACAGCTTGTAGAAACCGCAATCCTGAACATCATCAACCACCAGAGCCTTATCGCAACCAAAGCTGCCCGCGTCTGCTATGCAGCCAAAGGTGATGCGATCATGGAATTTGGTCTTCGCCGTGCGCAGGGACCGGATGCAGGTATCTTTGGTGCCCGTGCCGCAGTCATCGGCGGATGTGCCGGTACTTCCTGTGTTCTCACCGGCAAAATGTTCGATGTACCGGTTCTCGGAACTCATGCCCACAGTTGGATCATGAGCTTCCCGGACGAATATACCGCATTCAAAACTTATGCAAAACTTTATCCAAACGCATGCACCTTACTGGTAGACACCTACGATGTTCTGAAATCCGGTGTTCCGAATGCCATCCGTGTATTCGAGGAAATGCGCGAAGAAGGTATTCCACTTACCAAATATGGAATCCGTATCGACAGCGGTGACCTTGCTTATCTTTCCAAAGAAGCATACAAAATGCTGGCTGCTGCCGGATTTGACGATGCGATCATCTCCGCATCCAGCGATCTGGATGAATACCTGATCGACAGCCTCAAAGCCCAGGATGCGAAAATCAACTCCTGGGGTGTCGGAACAAGACTGATCACCGCCAACGACAATCCAGCTTTCGGCGGCGTTTACAAACTTGCCGCAGTCAAAGACACTGGCAGCGCTGAATTTACCCCTAAAATCAAACTTTCCGAAAATACAGAGAAAGTTACTAACCCGGGAAATAAAACCGTATATCGTCTCTACAGCAAGAAAACAGGCAAGATCAAAGCAGACCTGATCTGTCTTGTTGACGAAGAATTAAATGCAGACGAAAACATGGTTCTCTTTGACCCGATCGATACCTGGAAAAAGACCAAAGTTCTTGGTGGAACTTACGAAATCCGTGAGCTTCTTGTTCCTGTAATCAAAGAAGGGAAACGTGTTTATGAATCTCCATCTGTAATGGAACTTCGTGACTACTGCCAGAAAGAGCAGAATACTCTCTGGGATGAATCCAGACGTTTCGTAAATCCGCAGAAAGTCTATGTAGATCTTTCCCAGAAACTCTGGGATCTGAAAAAAGACCTGCTTGAAGAGATGAGTGAGAAATCTCTTGATTGATTTCCGGATTTTTGTAGCATAAAAGCCCCCTTTCCCTCATAGACATAAAAGGGAAAGGGGGCTTTTCTTATGAATCTGTATACCCGTCTGATCAATAAAGATCATCCTCTGCCGCCAGACTATGTTCCTGAAAATCTGACAGACATCGGAATTCCATTTGATGCACCCTGCGGCGATTCGAAACGCCTTCTGGAATTTCGTACCGCCCATGCAGCCTTCTCACTGATACAGGCAGCGCAGAAAGAATCTCTGAGCATCACAGGAGTCTCCGGCTACCGCTCCTACAAACGCCAGCAACAACTCTCTGCCGGCAACCCTTATGTGGCAGCTCCAGGCACCAGTGAACACCAGAGCGGGCTTGCACTGGATGTTTCATGTCCGTCAATCCAGTACCAGCTCATCCCGGAATTTGCTGAAACTCCTGAAGGAAAATGGCTTGCACGAAATGCCTCTCTCTACGGCTTCATTATCCGTTACCCGGCAAACAAAGAACACATCACAGGCATCCCCTGGGAACCCTGGCATATCCGCTATGTAACCCGTCCACTTGCCGGATGTCTCAGACTGACAGGACTTACTCTTGAAGAATATTACACAACTTTCGGTGCACCTTTACAAAATCCGGAGGTTAAGTCAAACGGATATTCGCAATTGAAGTAGGGGGCTTACTTGATTCGGTTAAAATGCATCATAATATCACAAATCTCGCTTTTCGTACCTACTCTCATATTAGGTCCGAAAAGCCCTACCCCGGAGGTAACAATGCTGTGCATGTTTCCTTTTTTCAGGTATCCACATGCATTCTCCCACATCAGCTTAATGGTAAGATTTCCCGGAAACAACTGTCCGTCATGAGTATGTCCACACAAGTCTGCATCCACACCCGCATCCGCCAGTTCCTGCAGTTCTCTCGGCTCATGATCAATCACCAGTACAGGCAATGACAAATCCAAATCTTCCGTAATCTCCTGCGGACTCTTTCTTTCATCAATCCCACGTCCCGGTCGCTCATAATCCGGTCTTCCATACAGGTAGAAAGAATCATCAATCAACACGTACTCATCCCGAAGAAGCGTAATCCCTGATTTTTCCAGAAATTCATCCATCTTCACAGAACTCTCCTTCTTCTCCTTACCTCCAAAGGTAAATCCCGCCAGAATTTTCTCCTGAATATCATGATTTCCATAACATGCATACACCCCATACTTCGACTGAATTCCTCTCAGGATCGCCGCCAGTCTGTCCGGATTCTCCAGTGCCTCATACTCATTGTCAAAAATATCTCCGGCAACCACAACCAGATCCGGGTTCTGTGCATTGATCCTCTCCACCATCTTCTCCATATGTCGGCATCCGATATTATATCCCAGATGAAGATCTGCGATCAGCACCACATTCAATGAATCCAGTTTTCCAGCTTTCTTATCAATGGAAATATCATACTTCGTTGTCTGTATATTTCCCGCATTAATCATTCCGTAAATACTGACTGTCGTAATAATCACCGCACAGACCGCACCCACAACTGCAGTCCCCACATTGCTGAAAAGTAATTCTCTTCCTGGAAAAGCAACGTTCTTCAGTGGATATTTTATCAGCAATCTCAGTCCGTCTGCGATTCCCACAGTCATGATCGTATAAACCAGCACACCGAGCCAGTAATTACTCAAAAGCTTCATAAATCTCCGAAATCCCGAGGCCGGTGCCATGAATGCGATCAGGATACTGAACACAACAAAAAAATAAATCAGTCCAATCCCTCTGCACACCCAGACATTCTGAAAAATACTATGTAATACCTGAATCCAGTGTATCGTACGAAATAAAATATATGCACACACCGCAAGATATGCAGGTGCAAGATAAATTGCAACCATAAAAAAGTTCCTCCCTTCCTGCAAACATTCGATACTGCCTATTATACAGAAATTTTCTCATTATGTAAAAAAATCACAAAAAAATCTTCAACAACTTTCTGCTGTTGAAGATTTTTTATTTTATATCACTACTGTTCCATCTGTCTCCCCAAAAAGCCTGTCGCTGTCTGGATCAGCATTTTCTCTGACTCTCCCATCACATCTTTCTCATTCTTTCCCATAAGGATCACCGATCCGACAGCATCTCCTGCACTGATAATCGGCTGCATAATCTGAGAATACAATGGATCTCTCTGTTCCTGCGTGACTGGAATCCTGTGCCTGTCATTCCCGTTTGCAAACACAGATTTTCTTCCGGATATTGCTTCCTCCAACTGCCCACTGATCGCTTTTCCCAGATAATCTCTGCTTCCCTGGCCAGCTGCCGCAACCACCTGATCATGATCCGTAATGCAGGCAACCATCCCGCTGGATTGCGCCAGAGCCTCTGCATATTCCTTTGCAAAAACATTCAGTTCTCCGATGGGCGAATACTTTTTCAGAATAATCTCACCCTCCCTGTCTGTAAAAATCTCCAGTGGAGTTCCCTCTTTTATCCGTAATGTTCTTCTGATTTCCTTCGGAATAACCACACGTCCCAGGTCATCAATTCTTCTCACTATTCCCGTTGCTTTCATCTATCTTTTCCTCCAGTGCTTTAATTTAACTTTGAAACTAGTATGTGGAAAATATGGATGAATTATTCTCTTTTACATCTGATATCACTCTGTTATTTCTGCTTATTTTCCAGAAAGCAGTTCCATCAGTTCCTCTCTGGTGAGGCTGCTTCCATTCAGTCCTTCACCTTCCAGAATCTGGTCAGCAAGCTCACGTTTTTTCTCCTGCAGTTTCATGATATTTTCCTCAATCGTATCCTTCACGATCAACTTGTACACATTCACCACATTCTTCTGCCCGATTCTGTGTGCTCTGTCTGTTGCCTGATTCTGGACTGCCAGATTCCACCACGGATCAAAGTGGATCACAATATCCGCAGCAGTCAGATTCAAACCAGTTCCTCCTGCTTTCAGGGAAATACAGAATACCTGCGTCTCATCTTTATTAAAGTTCTCTACCATCTGTGCACGTTTTTCCTTACTTGTGGAACCAGTCAGCATATAGTAGCTGATTTTCTCTTCCTCCATACGCTGTGCAAGATGATCTAACATTGTTGTAAACTGAGAGAACAACAGAATTTTATGTCCACTCTCAACTGCATTTCGGATCATGTTCAGGCACATCTCTGTTTTTGCCGAATCCCCTTTATAATCCTCGAAAACCAGAGAAGGGTCACAGCAAATCTGTCTTAATCTGGTGAGTTCTGCCAGAATTGTAATTTTTGAAGACTTAAATTCTTCCTCTGACTGTTTGTTAAGCATCAACATCATACGTTTTACATGCGCATCGTAAAGTTTCTGCTGTTCTCCCGTCATCTTGGCAAACATATTCTCTTCCAGTTTGTCCGGAAGATCTGTCAAAACTTCTTTCTTTAATCTCCGAAGCACAAACGGACGTATCATCTTCTGAAGACGCTTCATGGCATCCTCATCTGAATTCTGAACTGCCGGTACTTCTACTTCCTCACGGAATTTTTTATAGCTGTAAAGGAATCCCGGCATCAGATAGTCAAAAATACTCCACAGTTCACTCAGACGGTTCTCTACCGGTGTTCCTGTCAGTGCCAGTTTAAATCCTGCCCGAATTTCTTTCACTGCCTTTGCAGCCTGTGTATTGTAATTTTTAATATACTGAGCTTCATCAATTACCTGACAGCGAAACTGATATTTTTCATATTCTTTAATGTCACGTTTCAGCAGATCATAAGAAGTCAGAAGGATATCTTCGTCTCCAGCTTCCTCAAGAATCTGTTTTCTTTCTGCCGCCGTACCTGTCACCATCTTCGGTGCAAGTTCCGGTGCAAAACGAAGAATTTCACTGTTCCAGTTGTAAACCAACGATGCCGGTGCCACGATTAATGTGTTTCTCTGTTTTTCTGCCTGCTGCTCATTTGATGCTACTGTTCCTTTTTCTATTGTTTCTTTTTCTGCTGTATCTTTAGCATCAGCATTCCCTCTTTCCAGAAATTCAGACAGCAGAAACGCAATCACCTGCAACGTCTTTCCCAGCCCCATATCATCCGCAAGTATTCCACCAAAACCATTACAATTCAGCGTTTTTATCCACAGAAATCCTCTTTTCTGATATTCACGCAGCACAGAATCCAGTTTTTCCGGCACTTCAAAATCGTTGTCCTCAATTGTTTTCATATTTCGTACCAGTGAGCGGAATGATTTATTCTTTACGGATGAAATAACCGGATTCTCTTTTAACTGTGCATCCAGATATAATGCTCTGTATTTCTGCACCTCAATGGTTTCCTGTTTCATCTGTTTATCTGTAAGCTGAAGCCCTGCCTTGAGTTCTTCAATCGTATCCAGACCAGAATCTGCTGCATTTACAAAAGAACCATCTTTCAGACGATAGAACTTTTTCTTTCTGTTATATCTGGATAAAATATCTATCAGTTCCTCTTTCGACATTTCCTCTGCTGTCATACGCAGTTCCAGAAGATTTCCACTCAAAGAAACTCCTACTGAAATCTTCGGTGCATTTCGTACTTCAATTTTTTTCAGAGCATCAGAAACAAACACTTCACCTGCTGTCTGCAGTATTTGAATCCCGTTGGTCAGAAACTCATATTCCAGTTCTTCATCATCTGCAATTACGGCACTCTGTTCCAGAGGATTAAATGCATTTGAATAATTGTGGATCAGATTTCTCATTGCCGTTTCTTTACTCATGTCACGAATTGCCATATCATCTGTACTGTATAAAGAAAACGCTCTGTCTCCATATTTCACCATTGTTTTGCAGGTGATCATATTCCGCTGTGGTGCATCCAGATAAATCTTAAATTCCGGTTTGATCATTCCATAATCTTCCGGATGAAATTCAACCATTTTGCATTTAAAGAACTGCTGGAGCACAGGCAAAAGCTCCTGACAGAATGCCGGGACATCTTTATTTTCTATAAAAGCTTTTTCTCCCGATATCGCTGTGAGACTATCCAGAAAATCTTTGATCGGCAAAAGTTCTTCCATACTTTCCACATAGATCTTTTTATCATGGAAGCAAATCCGAAACTGCTCCGTGAGCGCAGCACAGATAAATTTCTTTACCTTTAATTCAATTCCCTGTTTCCATCCTGTAATCGTTATCGTCCTCGGAAGATGTGCCCTGGTAACTTCCCAGCTTGTATTTCTCGTTCCCACAGATTCTCCCTGTAAAGTCCGTCCTTCCATAAGAAGCAGAAACTCTGCCAGTTCATTTCCGGACAGTTCCAGATGTCTTACTTTCTCCATAGCTCCGTCATAATAGCCATAGTAATACGCAGACCTGTGAAACTGTCGGTTATTATCTGCCCATTTACAGATAAATTTTGCCAGCGGTCTGGATTCTTCATCAAACGATTCCTCTGTGTGGACAAACTGAAGATCCTTTCCATATTTATAGTCAACCTGATTTTTCATATAATCATCAAAAGTAAAAGCATCTTTCAATACATACATTCTGGTTGTTCCGATTTTAAACTCTACTGTGAAGTTTCTCCCATTAAACTCAAAATGTGGTTCCAGCTTTACCTTTCCATAAGTATTCCCCTGCATCAGTGGAAGTGATTTTGCCACTGCCTGCTTCTGAAGCAGTGCTGCCAGTTCTGGAGTTGTATGCATCTGCACACCTTTTCTGATCGTATGCGTCAGACCACCTTTTACAATTCTTTCCAGATCATCCTCATAGGGGCGGTTTTTCACTCTTTCCAGATACTTATTGTATTCCAGCAAAACGGCTACACAGTGCTTACAGATTCCGCCATATTCCGAGTACGCCGGACAGTCACAGTAACTGGTATCTACATCTTCATTTTCTCTGTCTATGGAAAAATCAACTTCATAAATATTTCGCCCACTTCCTTTTACGGAAGCAATAATTTCATCAAATTTCCCTGTACTTTTTATATCTATGTCCAGAACTTTTTCTCTCTCATACAGTTCCACACCCCGGCTATAAGAGCCCGGACCTGACATATATCTGATTTTTGTTTTGGAGATCATCTTTATCTGTACCTTCCTGTATTTTTCGTAATTGTCCAGTACCTTCATTTCACAAGGTATATTTTTCTTATATCTGTTTTCAAAAAAAGAACCCCTCCACCTGGCAGCCTCAATCTCTGCTCAAAGTGAAGGGATTTCCTCATCCATCGCTGTTTATTTTACACGATAACTTTTGCAACTGCAAGACCATAAACTTTAAGTTCATCGCTGCCATTGCCATAAATCCAGTTTACCTCTCCTTCCGGTACAGGAAGTTTTACGCTTTCTGTTCCGAAGTTCTGGTAAATATAGTATTTCACATTTTTGTTTTCTCTCACTGTGATTTCCAGTGCATCCGGGATTTCTCCTTTAACTTTACAGAAAACGCCGCTGTCTTTCAGCACTTTTCCAAGGAAATCTCCGTAGAAATCTTTGTCAGCATCTGCTGCCACATACCATGCCTTGCCTTTGCCATATTCATTGACTGTCAGGCAGGCAGTTCCTTCGTAGAAATCACTTCCGTAAGTCATTAAAGTACGTGCTCCGCGAAGTTCTACAAGGTCACACAGATACTTACATGTATAAGTCTTGTCCAGACCAAGTTCATTGCCTTCTACCGGAACAAAAGAGTTCTCTTCCCAGTCATAAAGGCCATCAATCTCAGTGCTTCTGATTCCCAGCACATCCATCAGACCATGCGGAGTGCCTTCCAGATAACATCTGTCAGTGTCATCTGCGATTCCTGACCAGTAGCTTGCGATCAGCACACCGCCGTTTTCTACAAACGCACGAACCTTTTCTGCAAAGCCTTCCTTAAACATATAAACCATCGGCAGAGCCAGCACTTTATATTTATCCAGATCACAGGTCATATCGATCAGATCTACGTTAACGCCCTGTTTACGGAAACCTCTGTAGAATTTCAGCATAGCTCCAGATAATGAAGCCCTTTATTTCTTGGTCCCTGGCTGTCTTCCATTGCCCACTGGCTGTCCCAGTCATAGATCATGGCAACCGGACTGCTCATGGTTGTTCCTGTCAGTTCCTGTAAATTTTTCAGTGTTTCTCCAACTTCAGAAACTTCTTTAAATACTCTTGTATCCTTTCCGCCGTAATGGTCGATCACTGCTCCGTGGAACTTCTCAGAAGCACCTCTGCTCTGACGGATCTGGAAGTAAAGGGATGCATCACTTCCGTGTGCGATTGCCTGCATGGACTGTGCAAAAAGCATTCCCGGTTTCTTTAATTTGCTCACGCTCTGCCAGTTGGTAGAACTCGGGCAGGACTCCATCTGTAAGAATGGTTTGTCCTTCAGGGAACGCATCAGGTCATGGCACATACCATTGTCATAAGCGGTATCGATCAGTGCTTCTTTATGCCATGTCGGATAGGTATCCCAGGAAACCACATCGATTTCTTTTGCAATCTTAAAGTAATCCAGACCTCCGAAATAATGCATCAGGTTTGCAGTTGTCGGCAGATCACTTCCTCCATCTCGGAGTGCTGCGATTTCATGATGAATAAAATCTGCGGTCTGATGAGTGACAAATCTCTTCCAGTCCAGATTCAGTGCATGAAGCTGAGTCTCACCGATCTTAGATGGACTCTCGATCTGATCAAAGCTGTTATAAGTGTGGCTCCAGAAAGTGGTGCACCACTGATCATTCAGGTTCTCGATCGTCTGGTATTTCTCTCTCAGCCAGTTGCGGAATGCCTCCTGACAAAGCGAGCAGTGGCATTCTCCGCCATACTCATTGGAAATATGCCACAGGATCACACCCGGATGTGTGGCAATTTCTTCTGCCATTTTTTTATTAATGATATGAATCTTCTCTCTGTAAACAGGAGAAGTATAACAATGATTATGTCTGAATCCAAACAGTGCTCTGTGGCGTGTCTCGTCTACACGAAGCACTTCCGGATATTTGTCAGCCATCCATTTGGGTCTTGCACCGGACGGTGTAGACAGGATTGTGGAGATTCCTCTCTTATAAAGTTTATCAATAATCTCCTGCAGCCATCCGAAGTTAAATACGCCTTCTTCCGGTTCCAGTGTAGACCAGGAAAACATTCCCATGCTTACTACGTTACAGCCGGATTCCTCCAGCATCTCAATGTCCTTTTCCAGAATGTCCGGTCTCTTTAACCACTGCTCAGGATTGTAATCGCCGCCATGGAGCAGCTTGTCAGTTCTAAATTCCATACTTGTTCTCCTCTTAATTCTCAAATAGTATTTCTGTTTTTTCTTACTGTCATATATAAGTTCAAGTACTTATTAGTACTGTTTACGCAGCTTCTCCTGCAGAAACAGTACTATTTTCTTTTTACAGAACAAATTTCGCAATTACTCCAAGCACCAGCAGATGCAAAGGATAAAAAGCATAATAAACATATTTATTGATACGGTCTTTTCTCTCACCGTTGTAGCACCAGATTCCATAAAATGCAATCGGTCCGGTCACATACATCAGACTGATGATACAGCCCAGCACTGTCTTCAGCACATTTCTTGTATCAAACACATAGAACACTGTCACCAGCAGCACCATGCACAGACCATACTCTGCACGGAAAATACTCACCCACACGATTGCCGCGATCATGATCAGTATCCTCACCATGCTGCCCGCAAATCCCGAAGAATCGCTGAACAGTTCCATACATTTCAGCATGATCAGGCAGATGCACATCGTGATCATTGCATTCTGGCTGGAAAAATCCCACACCTTTCCGCATATCGCCAGGTCATATGGAATCTCGCTGACCAGCGCAGTGATGATCATCGTGATCAGATATTTCTTATAATCCGATGTATTGCGAAATCCCTCCACCAGCAGAAACGCAAATACAGGAATCGCCATCCCGCCAATAAGCTGCATGATGGACCCGATTCCCGCAAGTGTCATCAAACGGGAATCCTGGGACATCGCCTGATTCAGACTTTCCTGTGTGTACTGGTCTAAATGAATCAGTCCTTTTTCAATAACAGCAATTCCAACTGTCTGGATCAGCATGATGATACATGCAAACATCTTCAGCCCATCGGCCGTGATGTCCGGAGTTTTCCAGACGATTCCTCTTCTTCCCGTTGTCATATTCATAATATCAACCTTTTACAGCACCGCCTGTAATTCCTTCCACATAGAATTTCTGCATGATCATAAACAGAATAGAAATCGGTATGGATACCAGTACACCACCAGCACAGAACTGAGTAAAGTAAGAGTTGATCAAGCTCTTATCCAGCATCTTGTACAGACCGATAGCAACTGTATATTTGGAAGAAATTCCGGCATTCAGGATCATCTTTGCATACACGAAATCCATCCACGGTACCAGGAAACTGCTGATAACTGTATAAACAACGATCGGGCGGCTCATCGGCAGAACCATCTGGAAGAAGATTCTTGCCTCGCTGCATCCATCAATTCTGGCAGCCTCGCAGAGTGCTCTCGGAACGGTATCAAAGAATCCCTTCGCGATCAGATAACCAAGACCTGATGATGCAGAGTAAACCATGATCAGACCAGCATAGCTGTTTGTCAGGTTAAAGGATTTCAGTGTGAAATATACTGCTATCATCGCCAGCATACCAGGAAACAGATTCAGGATAACCGCCATATTCATCAGCGGTTTTCTCATCTTAAATCTCATAACAGATGTTGCATAAGCAACCATCAGTACAAACATGGTGGAAATCACACAGGTAAAACATGCAATGATAAATGTATTCAGAAACCACTGTGGGAACTGAGATACAGAATCCGGATGAAACAGCTTCAGGTAATTAGTGATGCTCCATTCCTTCGGGAAAAATGTACTGGTATTCATTCCTGAATAGGCGCTGAAGGAAGTGCATACCAGCCAGATGATCGGAACCAGCCAGATAAATGCCAGCACTGCGATCAATAAATTATGTAATACTATAGAAGAAGTACGACTATCTTTCATCTTTTTCATTATTGATATGTTCCCTCCTTATCTCCCTTGATCATCCTGTTAAATGCAACCAGGGTGAATACTGCACAGATAATAAACACGATAATACCGATTGCTGATGCCATCTTATAGTTGTAGTAATCCTGAGTCAGACGGAACAGCCAGGTAACCAGAAGGTCAACCTCATTTGCCTGTGAGCTTGCCATTGCCTGGTTTGTTGTTGTGTAGACATCCTGTGTAAGCAGGTAAATAACGTTAAAGTTGTTGATATTTTTTACAAAGTCAGTTACCAGCGCCGGACCTGTTACGAAAAGCAGGTATGGCATTGTGATCTTTCTAAAGATCTGGAAGTTTGTTGCACCATCTACTCTCGCACTTTCAAGCTGGTCAGATGGAAGGTTCATCAGAACGCCGGTTGCGATCAGCATCTGATACGGAACACCGATCCAGATATTAATAAGGATAATCATTACATGTGCCCAGCCCGGAGCAGAAAGGAACGGAATGTAACTTGTGGATACAAGTCCGATACTTCTTAAGAATCCGGTCAGTCCAATGCTGTGACAGATTGTATTGACAATACCGCCATTTGAAAAGAAGTTACGCACCAGCAGAAGTGACACAAACTGTGGAACTGCAATCGTTACAATAAATAAAGTACGCCACATTTTCGGCAGTCTTGTTTTTTTGCTGTTGAGAAGCAGTGAAAGCAGGATACCACCGATATAAGTTGTGAATGTTGCAAAGAAAGCCCATACAAGTGTCCATCCCAGAACCCTCACAAATGCATATCCGAATGTGGATGTAAGACCACCTCCGCCAAACAGATTGATAAAGTTACTAAGGCCAACCCATGAGAACAACTCAGTAGGCGGCATATGTTGCTGATCATAATTTGTAAATGCTATAAAGATCAAAAGCAGGATTGGAATAAAAGTAAAGATAAGAACTCCAAGCACCGGAAGTGTAAGTAATGTAATGTGAAACTTCTCTTCTGTCATTGATCTGAGATCTTCTTTAAAAGTATTGATATGCTTTCCGGCTTCTTCCATTTTCTGAAGTGCGTAAGCATTGATCACATTCTTAAACCACACAACAGCCGCCGCAAACCACACAACAAAGCTAAACAATGAAAACAACAGGATCGTAAAGGAATTGTCATAATCATTAAATTCACTTTTCATTGTTTTCATGTTAAAGACTTTTTCCATCTTTACAGTACCAAGGGTACTGAATTTTGGTACATACTGCATTGCAAATTTCACTGAAAAAACGATCACTGCAATCTCCAGCAATGTCATCAGTGCTGCTTTCACATACTGTTTACGCTTTGCATAACCTGCACCCATCCAGATCAGGGACAGCTTTACAAACGCATCACCTTTCACTACAGCAGTACCAAAGTCAGCGAAAAATCCACCGATAGCTTTAAAGAATCCACTCACTGCCGCTACAGCAGAATTATTTTCCTGTGCTGCCATATCTTTCCTCCTCATAATTTCATATGGTTACTGTCTATCTTTAAAACAGCCCACATGCCGTTATGCATATGGGCTATCTTTTTAGTATTTGCTGTCAGATAGTAATATTACTCTACAGAAGCAGTAGCACCCTCTACCAGATTATCAAGTGCTTCCTGGATTGCATTGTCGTCATCTGCTGCTAATGTTCCCTGTGCAATCAGTTCTCCGAATGTCTTTGCAGGATCCCAGTATTTTCCGCCAACCTTCTGAGCCTGTGCATATTCAGACTGAGCTGCAAGTGCTGCAAGTGCTACATTTTCCTGAACAGATTCAGATGCTGCTACATTCTTGTTGGAAGGACCACTTTCTCTCTGATCAAAGAACATCTGCTGGGACTCTTCGTTTGTAAGGTACTCTGCAAGAAGAACTGCCCATCCGGAATTCTCAGAATAACCGTTTACACCAACATATTTGTAACCGGCAACTGATCCCTGCTGAACCTGTGCATCACCTACTGTAAATGTAGGAAGCTTTGTTGCTGCATATCCATCACCAAATGCTTCCTGTGCTGTCATAGCATCCCATGTACCGGAAACACATGCTGCAAGATTTCCTGATGCAAGCTGATTGGAAATGTCGCCATCAGCAACTGCCATAAATGCCGGATTGGATGCAATATCAAGCATACCTTTTACTACATCAACACCTGTATATCCGTCAGCACTTGTTCCGTTCCAATCCATAGATGTTGTTCCGTCATCGTTAAGTCCTGTTGTAAAACCTGCACCGTAGAAGAAGGAAGCATTGTACCATCCGGAAGCAAGTGTCATACCAACTTTCTTTCCGGCCTTATCAGCCGCTTCAAGAAGGCTGTCCCAGCTTGCTGCATCTTCCTCGGAAATTACAGATGAATCATAGTAAAGAAAATATCCGTTGTCAGCAGCTCTTGGAAATGCATACAGGCTGCCATCAATTGTTGCTGCATCAATAGCACCTTCAACGTTTGCTGCTTTTACATCATCAAGTGTTGTATCTGCAAGCTGAAGTGCTTCCGCATAATCATCAAGTTTCAGAAGTGCTCCTGCTTTTACAAGATCTGTGAGCTGATCATCTGCGAATGCATATACATCTGCACCAGCTTCTACGTCTGTCAGAATAGTATCTTTTGCAGTAGACTCAGATTCTACGCCAATCTGAATATCAAATTTCTGATCTGCATACTTCTCCTGGAATTTATCTGTCAGTTCTTTTAATAAATCCTGGTCTTCTTCTGCTCCCCATACAGTCAGTTTAATTGTCTCATCCTCTGCTGCACTTACACATACTGTGCAGGAAAGTGCCATAGCTGCTGCCAGTAACGGTGCGATTACCTTTTTTACATCTTTTCTCATTTTCTCTTCCTCCTGATTTTGGTGGTTATGCGCAATCATTTCATAAAGTCCTGCAGGATTAACGCTCATTTATCTTGCTTGCGCAACCGATTGTTCATATTTTTAGTATATTCTATTATCCTGTTAAAGTCAATTAGCCATTATTATCTAATTTTGATGTATTATTTTTGTTATATTGCACAATTCAATACTGGTTTTTCCGTTTTTCTGTGCAATATCAGTTTCATTTTGTACAACCGTTTTCATTCCATGAAGAGTTTTTTATCTCACAGAAACACCCGGGAATCATTTCCTTTCACGTAAAAAAGTCCTCTGCTTATTGAAATATCATAACTGTTCAGTACCTTCACAGTTACGATATTTCAATGATTACAGAGGACTTTTACTGTTCTTACTGTTCTTACTGTTTTTACTGTTTTTACTGTTTTCTACTGTGTTGACTCCCGAAGTACGACCTGATAATTCAGCGGCCGCGTATCCTCCTGAGGATTTTCCCCAAGGATTTTCAGCAATTTCACACATGCCATCTTTCCCAGTCTTACTGTATCAAAACGAATACTGGTAATCGGCGGATTATTATATTCCAGGTTTTTGCTGTCATACATACTTGCCACTTTTATCTCTGACGGAATCTGTATCTTCTTTTCCCGCAGACTGCTCAGACACATACTGCAGATCACATCATCCATACAGACAATGCCATCTGCCCCTTCTTCAAGCAGTCTTTTCACAGCATCGGATACTGCTACCTGATTATCCGCATCCATAAAGATCAGGCTCTCATTCACAGGAACTCTTATTTCCTTATGTGCTTCCAGAAATCCCTGATATCTGCTGCCCGTAACATCATAGGACTGATTTCCTCCCAGAAGTGCCAGATTCTTAAATCCCTTCATCAGCATAATGCTTGTCAGTTCTTTACCGGCTTCCTGATTCTTATTGTCCACAAACGCCACATTCGGGTCATGCGACGGTCCGATCAGCACAAAAGGCTCCTTGCACTGTTTCAGATATTTCTGAACCTTTGAACTGACAACAGCTCTGCTTACGATCATTCCATCCACCTTGCGGTTCGCATCCAGACGCTGGATCTGTGACACATCCTCTCCGTCTACAATAGAAATAATGATATCATAATCATACTGCGATGCCACTTCACAGATCCCGTTCATGCAGTCCTTAAAAAAAAGGAACTCTGTCGCAACATAATCCTTCGGCATCAGCAATGCCAGATTATATGTTTTCTTCTGTGCAAGTCCTCTTGCCACAACATTTGGCCGATAATCATGCTCTTTGATAAACGCAAGCACCCGTTCTCTGGTCGCCTGTCCGATCCGTCCTTTCCCGGAAATCGCTCTTGAAACAGTTGTCTTGCTTACGCCAAGTTCCTGAGCGATATCTTCAATCGTATACACCTTTTTTTCTTCTGTCTCCATAAAAACACCCCATTTTACGCAACCGATTGTTCGCTTTATCATCAGCATAGCAAATTTCATTTTTTCTGGCAAGTCCCAATTTACCCAATCATACCTTGATTTATAGCGATCCTCTAAAATAACGCATCTTAATCCAGTCCATCAGAGGGTGAACTGTCTTAAATGCATTATTTACGAGGATTGCTATAGTTAAATATCTTGATTTTCAAAATAAACACTTGATTTTTTGTATATTTGTGGTATAGTAACCATATACTTAATATATAGTTTTTAAAACTACATTATATTGTTTCTGTTATTTATATATTGGCAGTGTTCTGATGTTACACATATGGGTGACAACCTCACTGGTTCATGTGATGAATTATCAGTGTCCTGATGTTACTCTCAATTCGCTCATAATATCCGGAAAAATTTATAACATTATAACATCAACCAGATATTCCAGTGCAATCAAACTTCTCAACCTGCTGATGATTTGAATTGGAGGCGGTTTTATGAAATTCAGATTAAAAGATCCCGGAAGTGCCATCACCCATGGTATCGCATTTCTTCTTGCAGTTGCAGGTGCTGTTCCTCTTATCATTAAGGCAGCCCGCTCCTATGATGTGCTCCACATTGTAGCTTTAAGTGTTTTTATCCTGACTATGATCCTTCTGTATGCAGCCAGCACGATTTATCATTCCGTAAATTCTACAGAAAAAGTAAACCGCAGGCTCCGGAAAATGGATCACATGATGATCTTCATCATGATCGCCGGAAGCTACACTCCTGTATGCCTGATCGTTCTTCATAACCATATCGGTTACATTCTCTGTGCACTGGTATGGGGCATTGCGATTCTTGGCATGATCTTAAAAGGCTGCTGGATCACCTGCCCGAAATGGCTTTCTTCTGTGTTATACATTGGCATGGGCTGGCTGTGCGTACTGGCATTTGTCCCGATTTTCCACGCACTCCCCCGCGCAGGATTTGACTGGCTTCTTGCCGGAGGAATCATTTATACGATCGGTGGAATTATTTATGCGTTGAAAGTTCCGCTTTTTGATTCCAGACATAAAAATTTCGGCTCACACGAAATCTTTCATATCTTTGTCATGCTCGGAAGTGCCTGCCACTTTGTTGTAATGTATTTCTTCGTTGCTCCGCTTCCTGTATGATTCTCCACCTGCGGTGAACCGCCCCGGCAACATAACAGAGGACATCGCCCGATCACATAGCATTATAGTGATCCTGAGGTGTCCTCTGTTTATTTTTCATAAAAAGCCATTTCTGTTTCGAACTGGCTTTTTATATGTTTTATATCTTTTATATCTTTTTTATTCTTATGAGTTTACTTTATTATATCTTTTATATTGCAACTCTTCTGATTGCTGTTAAGCCATAACTTGCATAAGTTGCTCCATAATATTTATAATAGTTCTTCGCTTCCGCAAATAACGGATCATATACCAGTCCATCTATTTCAGCCCAGCAGTGTCCACTGTCACCAAGCTCATCCGTATCCACACACACATAGACATTTTTATATCCCAATGCCTTCGCAAGATATGCAAACGCACATCCGTCAGAAAAACAGTTTCCGCCTCCGCTTGGAATCAGATAATCATTTGCATATAATGCCGGCCATGCAGTCTGATTCATAAATACTCTTCTGGTTGCATAATAATGTTTGATAACCCAGTTAAAACAGGTTTCAAATTTCTGGCTTTTTGACATGTTTGCGTTTGTAATTTCTGCTACAACACTTCTGGCTCTCAACAGAGTTTCGTATTCATAGGCCTTTGCGGAATCCATCTTCTTCCCATTTGCATAGTAATAATTTCCTCCGATTTTCTGCGCTTCCAAAACTCCATGTTCTGTACAGTAATAAGTATTTTTTCCCTCTGTTACTGTCGTTCTTCTGAGAACACCCTTATCACTGAAATAATAATACTTACCATTGATTTTCTTTACTCCGCTGTATCGTTTTCCATTGGAACCAAAATAATATTTCTTGTTATTATATATGATCCATCCGGTTCGCATAAATCCTTTTGGGCTGAAATAATAAATATCCCCGTGAATCTTACGCATGCCTGTCAGATATTTTCCATTTTTATAGTATCTTTTTTTTGCTCCGTAAATATACCAGCCGTTTTTTACTGCTGACTTTGATGCAGATATTGTTGAATCTGTTTCACCTTCAGATGCTACAGGTATTGCATCAGAATACTCTGCTTCCTGCATCACTGCTGCACTGGATAACTGTGTAATCTCCGAAGCCTGTACTCCCTCAGCTGCTGTTGCCGGAACGCTGCATATCAGACATGCCGCAAACACAGCAACCCATTTCGTCATCTTTTTCATTGCTCTTTTCTTCCTCCTGCTGCAATTATTTATGGTTCATAACCTTACATCCGGTAAGGAATCACCCCTTCTGTTTCTGCCTGCAAGTCAACATAGCAGTCCTTTTACTGCTGTTACCTTGTCAGAAATCCATCAGCTTCCGTTTCTTTTCCCGTGTAAGCTGCTTAATCTGGTATTCTCTGCTCATTGCTTCTTCTTTTGTGGAAAAACCTTCAAAATATACCAGTGTTACCGGCCTTTTCGCTTCGTGTATTTCGCGCCGTTTTTTCCCTCATTATGAGCTTTCAGGCGTTTCTCCAGACAGTTTGTCCATCCTGTATAAAGTGTCCCGTCTGCACACTGAACCATATACGTGTAGTTCATGATCGTACTATCTCCATATCAGTAAAATCAAGGGGAAAATCCCCCTTTCATATTCTTTTGCTTTAACATCATATTATGTAAAGGATAATCATATATCCATACATGATCATCCCTGTTTCTATCATAAACAGCCGGCACAAAGCACGTATTTTACCCGGACATACAGATTAATCTGAAAACTGAATTTACGATTCTTTCTGTATTCAGAAAACAATCATATTTTCCATCCCCTGATCTGTCCATATGTCAAAAAAGCAGGCTGGGAAAACCGACTGATGTTTTCTTTCCCACCTGCTTTTATTATACGTTTATTTTCTTATTTTGTGAACCGCATTCTGCGAAGATTCCAGAGATTTCCCTTAAATTTACCACCCTGTATTTTCAAAAGCAGATCTTCCCGGTCCGGATAGTATCTTGTAGAAAATACGGTTTCTCCGTCATTCAGATAAATCTCTGCTGCCGAAGTATCCACAAGAAATCTGATGTTTCTCAATTCATTAATTTGGGCTTTTCTTACTTTTCGGCCTGCTCCGGTGACTCCCGGAAATCCAATTTCAGCAGTCCCGTTTTCATATCTGAAAAGCATCTGGCCTCCCATACTGATCTGAAAGCTGCTGCCTGTCAGAGCGATTTCTTCCAGAACCAGATCAAAGCCCTCATTCACTTCCACCCGAAGTTCCACAGCAGAATTCTCGTCATTCAGTACAGTCTTTTCCTTGCGAAGGTTCTCCAGTTCCTTTACCGGATACTGAAGGATTTTTCCATCTTTCAGTTTCAGTTCTCTCGGAACTGTCAGGCAGTGCTGCCAGCCTTCTTCAATGGTCTTGTTGACATATTCTTCATCTGCATCCGGCATTCCCATCCATCCGATCAGGATTCGTCTTCCCTGCACATCCGTAAAAGTCTGTGGCGCATAAAAATCAAATCCCATATCCCATTCGCGGAAGTCTTTTACATCTACACTTCCATCCTCTTTTAAAATGAAATATCCGGACTGGTAAATATTCTGGAATCGAAATTCTTCTCTTGTAAGTCCCTGAGGAGATACAGAGAGAATTTTCTCTCCGTCCAGTTCAAAGTAATCCGGGCACTCCCACATATATCCGAAAACTTCCGGTGTAGTGATCGTCCGGAGCAGTTTCCACTCTTTCAGATCTCCGGATTCGTAAACCAGAACCGCTCCTTTGTCCCCTTTCAGGCGTCCGCCAAGAACCATAAAGTATTTCCCGTTTTCCTTCCATACCTTGGGATCACGGATGTGGCAGGTAAATTCCTCCGGATATTCACTGAAAGAAATCACTTCTTCTTTATTGCTGAAATGAATCCCATCTTCACTCTCAACATGAAGTGTACTGGTTTCTCTGCCTTCATTGATGTAATCGTAATCACCGTCAATCTTGACATTTCCTGTAAAAAACAGATGAAGTTTTCCATCGTCCACCAGCGCAGAACCGGAATAAACACCATGGCAGTCATAAGAAGAATCCGGATAAAGAGCAGTTCCTTCATACTTCCAGTCAATCATGTCTTCACTGGTGTAATGTCCCCAGAACTTCAGACCACCTTCTACATCAAAAGGTGCATACTGAAAGAATACATGATATTTTCCTTTATACCAGCATAATCCATTGGGATCATTCAGCCAACCGACTGGCGGCATCAGATGATGTCCCAGTCGGAATCTTCCTTCTGTCATGTCTGCATTTTTTTCAATTGCTGCTACATTTCTTTCAAGAACCTTTGTTAAAGTACTCATTCTTTCACAATCTCCAATACTTTATCTTCCGGTGTTACCATGCCTTCGTGAAGAATCTTCACGTCTCTGTAGTCATCTGAATTTGTTACAATCAGCGGAGTAGTCACATCATATCCGGCCTCTTTGATCTTATCCATGTCAAAGGAAACCAGAAGCTGTCCTTTCTTTACCTGATCTCCGTCTTTTACGTGAGTTGTATAATATTTACCCCCCAGTTCTACGGTATTAATCCCGATGTGAATCAGTAATTCCACACCGCTTTCTGTACTCATTCCTACTGCATGCTTTGTGTCAAAAACAGTCTCAACAGTTGCATCACACGGTGCAACTACTTCACCTTTTTCCGGAATCACAGCGATTCCTTTTCCCAGAACTTCTGATGCGAAGGTTACATCATTTACCTGAGAAAGAGGGATTGCAGTTCCGGTCAATGCACTGTAAAGATCCGGGATACCGGCTGATTTTGTGTCAGATACACCATCTGCTGCCACAGTTGTTGTCGCTGTTTCTGATGCTTCCACTGCTTTTGCAGATTCTGCTTTTTCAGAAACGTTATTGTCAGAGCTGCTGCCAGCTTCACCTTTTACATTCTGTCCTGCCTGCGCTGCATCCTTATATCCAAACATCCAGGTAAGCACAAATGCCACACCAAAGGCAATGACAAACATCAGAATGTAAGCAACCGGATTGTTCAGGCAGAGCAGGATTCCAAAGATACCGGTAACGCCAGTTCCTGTAGCGCCCAGTCCTGTGATGGAAGCAAACAACGCACCTGCTGCTCCGCCGATACATCCCATAACAAATGGTTTTCCAAAACGAAGATTCACACCAAAGATAGCCGGTTCTGTGATACCCATGCAGGCACTCACTGCTGACGGCACAGCCATGGATTTAATCTTCTGATCTTTTGTTTTCAGTGCAACCGCCAGTGTGGCACCACCCTGTGCGATGTTAGCTGCAGATGCAAGTGGCAGCCAGTAAGTTACACCAAATTTGGAAATCTGTCCAAGGTCAATGATGGTGTACATATGATGAACACCTGCCACAACCGTCGGTGCATAAAAAGCACCCATGATACAGCTTCCGATACCAAACGGTAATGCGATCAGCCACTGAATACCGTTCAGAAGTCCGTTCTCCACTGCTACAAAGATTGGTCCGATAATGGACAGTGTCAGATATCCGGTTACAAATACACTGACAAGTGGTGTCACAAACAGGTCAAACATGGCTGGTACAACTTTATGAAGTCTTTTCTCAATCTGTGCAAGTACCCATACTGCAATGATAACCGGGATTACATGTCCCTGATAACCAACCATATCAATCGAATAAAGTCCAAACCATACTTTCTGCGTTGCCTGAACCCCTTCTGTTGCAACGGTCCATGCATTCTGCAGGTTCGGATGAATCATGATCATACCGATAACCGCACCCAGATACGGGTTTGCACCAAACACTTTCGCACCGCTGTATGCGATCAGGATTGGCAGGAATGTGTACGCTGTGTTACTGAAAAGCTGTGCAAATGTATAGATGGAGCCACTGGTATCAATATTCAGGAAACCATTGTTAACCATGAAGTTCAGGGCTTCCATGATACCCATCAGGAAACCGCTGGCAACAATCGCCGGAATGATCGGCACAAAAATATCTCCCAGTGTCTTGATCAGTCTCTGTACCGGATTCGCTCTGGAAGCAGCAACTTTCTTCAGGTCCTCCTTACTGCTTTCTGAAACACCGGCAATCTGGATAAACTCATCGTAAACTTTATTTACCACACCAGTTCCCAGAATGATCTGCATCTGTCCCTGCGCAAAGAAAACACCTTTGACGCCATCGATATTCTCCACATACTCTTTGTCAGCCTTCGCATTGTCTGCGATTACCAGACGAAGACGGGTTGCACAGTGAGCAGCGGAAATAATGTTCTCTTTTTTACCGATATGGTCATAGATTTCCTGCGCTGTTTTTCTGTAGTCCATAATATCCTCCTTCTTATTTATGTTATCGTTCCCATATTTTTATTTTTAAAAATCCTTCAATATCTTTCGGATTTAAACAGATTTTTCTTTTGTTTTATGTGTTCCTCTGTATTTATTTTATATGGAATCGTTCTCATATGTTGATTTCATTATATCCATCCACCTTTTATTTGTAAAGATGTAACTTAGCACAAATATCTCTGGCATTTTTTGTATATAATACATAAAAAAGAGAACAGTTTTGCCCTGTCCCCTTTTTCCTGATCTGCAGTTTATTCTGCTTTTATGTATTTCATTGTCTGTGAGACTCACGTAACACCAGCTCACATCCCATTTTAATTTCTTTGCATATTTTGGTTTCTTCCGATTCCATCAGGTCAACCAGCATGGATGCTGCTTCCATTCCACTTGTTTTATAAAAGAAATGAACGGTCGTCAGCTTCGGCTCCACGATTTTGCCAAGATAACCATCTCCCAGTCCGGCAACCTGAACATCTTCCGGAATCCGGTATCCGTTTTCCTTTAACCAGGTCATTGCACCTACCGCCATGGTATCTGTCGCACAGATCACTGTGTCAAGGTTCGGATTTTCCTGAAACAGTTCTGCTGTCATCCGATGCCCTGACTCCACCGTAAAATCTCCACACTTCACACATTCCGGTTTCAGTTCTTTTTCCAGCTTTTGTAAGGTTTCTTCTACGCCCGCTCTTCTTCTCTGTCCGACTGCTTCATCCTGGTCTGTAACCGTGATATATCCGAAATGTTTCCCGCTTTCTGCCATCTGCTCTGTCAGTTTGGCTGCTGCCTTATAATCATCCTGATAAATACACGGATACCCTTCCAGAAGCTGTCCAAGCAATACGATCGGAACCTTGTATTCCTTTAACATCTTTTTGTGCTTCTGCGTCAGGATTGTCGCAATAAAAATTACCCCATCCACCTGATTATCCTTGAACAATGACAGATACTTCAGTTCCTCTTCAATATCATTATTCGTATTTGCCAGAATAATCTGGTATCCCTTCTTCGTAAGAATATCACTGATTCCGGCAACTTCACGGCTGATCGTGTTGGAATTGATCTTTGGCAAAATTACGCCTACCAGTTTTGTCTTTTTTGTACGCAGCATCTGTGCCTGAGAAGATGGCTGATATCCTGTCTCCTCGATCACCTGACGGATCACCTTTTTCTTTTCCTCACTGACATAGCCATTATTTAAATATCTCGACACCGTAGCCCTGGACACACCTGCCAGTCTGGCAATCTCATTAATGTTCATGCAAAAAACTCCTCTTTCCAATAGATATGCTAATTATACTACATATCCACTTTCCATTGCAAATCATTACAAAATGCCGGGACCTTCGCACACAAAAAACAGAGATAAATCTATCTTCCTGCCTGCTTGGCAGTAATAGATATATCTCTGTTCTGTTTATCTGTTATTATGGAAGATATTCGATTGGATCAATTGGTTCGCCATTTTTTCTCATTGCAAAATAAAGATTGGTTCCTTCTGTACTGTAATATTTGGTTGGCTGTGCAATGTATCCGATCGTTGTTCCTTTCTTAACGGTATCTCCTTCAGAAACAGTTAAATCTGTAAGCTGGCCATATACTGCCTGATAACCGTTTCCCAGTTCCATGGTTAAAGTCGTTCCTGTCTGTGCATTCTGTTCCACGGAATAGACTGTGCCATTGACTGCTGCAACCACAGGTGCTCCCTCAACCGCACCTACAGAAATTGCCGGGCTTAATTTATACTGATCCAGTGTAGGGAAATAAGTCGTCTGATCCATACTGTAATCCAGCAGAATATTTCCATTTACCGGCCATTCCATTAAAGTGTCCTCTGAAAAATTTACAACCGGAAGATTAACAGCAGAGGCTGATACATCTTTCGTTTCACCAATCTCATCACTTACAGCAGACTCCACATTTGTTGTTTCCGTATTTTCATTACTTTCACTGCCGCTGCTGTTCTCACTTACATTACTGTCCTGAATATTGCTGTTGTCATTTGTGTCACTGTTCTCTGATGTATCATTTGCATCTTCCTCATCAAAACTTTCTGTATCCGTACTTCCATCTCCTGATGTTTCTTCCGTATTTTCTGCACCATCTTCCTGTAGCAGCGGCTGATTTTCAGATTCCACCTGACTGGTTCCTGCATCTGCTATGGAGTTTTCATCCTGCTGTGTCTCTTCGGTCTGTTCCTGCGGCGCCTCCTTAACCGGAGCAGTCCCAAGCTGATAAACGGTAATTCCCAATGCAGCTACAGCAGCCAGACCAACTGTGTTGGCAATGATTCTTGTAATTCTGTTATTCATCATATTCCTTTCACCTCTGTTTTCATCTTCATACCTATAGGGTGTCCAGAATATGTCCATCTATTCACTGTCAGACCATTTTTTATAAATATTGTAAAACATCCCGGTAAATATCCACAAGTTCCATTTCCGGAAAATAAAACTCCAAAATTTTCTCTGCCGATTTCTTTTCCTTCGCCATCTCGTTTCCTCCATATTGAGAAAAGCCAAGCCCATGTCCTCTCCCTTTACACAGAAAACGGATTTCTTTTCCTATTTTCTGAATCGTAAAATTTGCAGATGACAGCCCCATGCCTTTGCGAAAAGATTCTCCTTCCAGAATATCCCCGTCAGCCAGAATCTCTGTCACATACCCTGCGCTGTCCCTGGATTTGATCACCAGCCTCTCCGGCAGTACACTCTGGTTAATATATACGCTGTTCAGAAAATCCTCTGACCCCTTATCCATATCACTTTCCACGGATTTGAGATATGCATATTCCTCACTGTGCAAAACTTCTGCCCCATCTCTTGTTCTCCCTGCACTGAGTTCATGATAAGGAGTCAACTGTAATTTCCCATCGACTGCAAGCACTTCAGATTCTGTTTCTGTCACAGCCTTCTCATAATTCAGGTTTTCTATAAGTGCCTGCAGAATCTCACCTTCTCTGAACTCTGTTTCCTCTCGGATCTGCGTAAGAACAGAAGAAAGATTTTTCTTCTCCTGCAATTTCCTGTAAAATTCTGATCTCGCAATAATTGTCTGGGCTTTTACTGCTTCCAGCTCATACTCGCTGCCCATCTCGGAAGCAACAATGACCGGCAGCAGCATCTCCACATTAAATGTACGATTCAGCAGTGCTGTATCCAGTCCATTCATAAGTATTACCATAAGATAAGGAATTAAAAACAGAACTAAGACTCCTGACACACCAGGAAAAAAAGATTTTTTCATAGATAACCTGACCGAATTTTTTCTTTATTAATATATGAATCCGCAGACAGGAATATTAGACGGTTCACTCCGCCCCGGTGCCATTATTCCAGGCTTCCGGCATCTTCCGAAGCAGAGCAAACCTTTAGAACAAACCTCTTTCATTCAAAACAATATTAACCCAATAAGATACATTTTCTCTTTTTCTTTTGTCATTTATTCTTACCCTTCCTCATCTGGATCACCCTGTATTGAAATATATCGATTTACTTATCCTGTTCTGGATTCGTGGCTCATCCCAGTAAATAATTTTATTTTTTCTCATATCCTTTTTCTCTCTCTGTCTGAAACCGGTTCTTTCTTTTTATCCGCACCCTTATCCCTGACAAGATAATCAGAGATCATCTTAGCCTTCGGAGTTTCCCATACGAAGCTCATCCCCAGAGTTCTCCATATCCTGCTCAGGAATCCCACTTTTTTTACTCTGCTTCCTGTTCTGTTTCTGCTTCCATCATATGCTTCTTCTGTTTCACTGTCTCTTTCTTTTACAATTCCCATCATGAAACAGGTAACAGCAGTCACGATCAGTTGAAAATAATTCTTCAGATTCTTTATCGAATTCTTCATGGAAACTCCTCCTGTTCTGCATATGACATATCAGAGATACTGTCAATATTCAATCCATATAAACGGCATCAATATTTTTACAGCCTGTCCGGCCACCAGGACTGCGCACTTCCTATGGCTATCAGGTACTAATACTCTATGCAAAACCATTTCCACTTTAGAACCAGAAAATATTTATCCACTTATGATGTTTTTTCTTCACTCCTTTTTCCACATGGTTATTGTATTTCCACATTATAATTCTTCTACTGTCTTTCTCTTTGTGCTTACTGTTTTTCTTTAAGTTCATCCTTTCACTTCATCTTCATCTTTTTACTCCATCTTCTGAACGCAGGAATAACTTCCTGATTATATTTAACAACTATACACATAAAAATAAGCACAAAAAAACTTCCATGAGAAATCTCACAGAAGTTATAAAGTGAAGCATCGGGGATTCGAACCCCGGACAACTTGATTAAAAGTCAAGTGCTCTACCGACTGAGCTAATGCTCCATATTATGAAATTGTCACCTGAAAGTGAAATCTTTCAAAGTGAATGCCCAGAGCCGGAATCGAACCAGCGACACGAGGATTTTCAGTCCTCTGCTCTACCAACTGAGCTATCTGGGCATAGTAGCGGGGACAGGATTTGAACCTATGACCTTCGGGTTATGAGCCCGACGAGCTTCCAGACTGCTCCACCCCGCGATATTAATTTTAAAAGCCGATGATCGGACTCGAACCGATAACCTGCTGATTACAAATCAGCTGCTCTGCCAATTGAGCCACATCGGCTTAGCTGTTAAGCTAAGTGGATGGAGAAGGATTCGAACCTTCGAAAGCGTTGCTAACAGATTTACAGTCTGCCCCCTTTGGCCACTCGGGAATCCATCCAAGTATGGAACCTATAGGGCTCGAACCTATGACCCTCTGCTTGTAAGGCAGATGCTCTCCCAGCTGAGCTAAGATTCCATATCCATATGCAATTTACTAAACTTCGTTAGCTCATTGCTAACGACCCAGAAGAGACTCGAACTCTCGACCTCCGCCGTGACAGGGCGGCGCTCTAACCAACTGAGCCACTGGGCCATTAAAGGTTTCGCACCTTCAAAACTACATACATGTTGACATTCCCTGAAAATCATTACTTCCTGCGATTCTTGGTCAAGCCCTCACCCGATTAGTAACAGTCAGCTCCATGCATTACTGCACTTCCACCTCTGCCCTATCTACCTCGTCGTCTTCAAGGGGGTTTACTTCTTTCGAATGGGATATCTCATCTTAAGGGGGGCTTCACGCTTAGATGCCTTCAGCGTTT
>NZ_QUDO01000041.1 GCF_003477525.1 Ruminococcus sp. AF41-9 | reverse complement strand
ACAAATAAAGGAGTTATGAAATCAAGCATGCTCATATACTAGACTTTATTAATTTTACTTTAAATGAAATACTTTGTAAAGAATTTTAGAAAAATATCTTTTATGTTTCAAAAGAGAAGCCGGATTACTCCAGCTCCTCTAAAATTATTGTACTTATTTTTCATATATTAGATTGCAAGAAGATTCTTAATTGCTTCCATATAGACCAGAACTGCCTCTTCCATGCCGGATACGAGAATAAATTCATCTGCACTGTGGATACGATAATCGATTCCCGGCTTCTCAGGTCCAAATGCAATGATATTTTTAAGAGATTTTGCATAAGTGCCGCCGCCGATTACCATTGGCTTGTTCTCTGTATCGCCTGTTACATCTGTGTATGCTTTGTATAAAGCATTTACCAACGGAGATTCTCTTGGGAAGAATAACGGATCACCGATATTCAGGATTTCCATACGGCCGTTCTCGTCTTCCAGTCTGTCTGCGCACATTTTGCGAACTTCGTCTGCTTTTAATGTAACAGGAACACGGATATCGATGGTGCAGGAAACGACACCGTTTTCTGTCTTGATGATTCCATTGCATAAGGTGAGATCTCCGTACTCATCTGCAAATTTCAGACCGATTCCGGAACCATCACAGGAAGTTCCGATGTGTGTATTATAAAATTTCACGAAATCATCTTCAAATCCGGCTTTTTCCAGGCATTCAAAAGTAACCGCTGCCGCATTCACACCGAGAGTCGGTGTGCTGGCATGTGCAGGAACTCCTTTTGCATAGATGCTGAGCTGGCCATTTTCTTCTGTCAGTTTGTACTCCTGAAGTTTTGTTTCAGAAAGTGCTTTTTCCAGTTTTTCTTTCAGTCCTGCTTCTGCCGGAACAACTATGGTGCAGGAATCACATACTGCATTGGAAACGAAACCACCATCTGCGGAAATGATCTTTGTATTCTTTGAATACGCCATCATTCCCATATGGCCTTTTTCACCGTGGATGCATGGGAAACTGGCATCTGGTGTGAAACCGCAGGATAATTCTTCTGCTACTTCATTATAATGTTCCATACATTTGGAACCAGTCTCTTCATTGCATCCCATAATGAGACGGACTCTCTTGTTCAATTTCACGCCGGAATCGCGGAGAAGTTTCATCGCATAAAGTGCTTCCAGAACAGGACCTTTATCATCCGTAGTTCCACGACCGTAAACATAATCGCCGTCGCGGGTCAGTTTAAATGGATCATAACTCCAGTCTCCGCCTACAGGTACGATATCGAGATGTCCGGCGATACCAACAATCTCATCGCCCTCACCCATTTCTGCATATCCACAGTAATTGTCCAGATTGACTGTCTTAAATCCAAGCTCCTGTGCAATCTTAAGACCTTCCTCTAATGCTTTGGCAGGACCTTCTCCAAAGGGTTTTCCCTCTGTGGGAGTGCCAAGCTGAGAATCAATGGCAACCAGCCTTCCCAGATTGGTAAGCATCTCCTCTGTTAATCCATGAATCTGTTCTTTGATATCCATAATTTTTGTGCCTCCAGTTAAATACTTTCTCTGTTTTTGAAATATCTTTACAATTATTTTCTCATTTTACCACATTCAGGCACAAAATAACAGCAGATCAGGGGAATGATTTTTCAGACCTATTTTATGGCCAGATAAAATTACAATTTCCGGCCTCCAGACCGTCAATGAGAATGTTCTGGCCTGTACAGAAGCGGTTTTTTACCGCCATAAAGTAAATCCACTCTGCTGCCTCTTCCACAGACATCCACCGTTTCAGAGGTGTAAGCTCCATAATCTGATCCCAGAGCTTTTCATCCTCCATCACCGGTCGGTTCAGCTCAGTCATAACCCCGCCGAAATCCAGGCTGTTGCATGTGGCCTGATAAGGAGCTATCCTCATGGCCACGTTTTTTGTGTAGGCAAGGACTCCTCCTTTGCTTGCCGCATACTCCGGAAATTCAGATCCTGTATGCCCGCTTGCTGATCCAATCATAATAACAGAATAAATATTGGGATGAATGCCGTAATGTTCTGTAACAGAAATCGTTCCCTTCAGATTTATATCAATATCATCGCCATTCTGAACCCCTGCGTTATTGATCAGAATATCTACCGGTCCGATTTCCGGATAAGCACTTTTGTCTCTGATATCCAGACAGAAATGAGTATATTTCGGATGTTGGATCGAGGATATATTTTTATCAAATCCATAGACTTCATGATTTTCTTTCAGGAAAAATTCTGCACAGCCCTTCCCGATCCCGGATGCTGTGCCTGTAATCAGAACTTTCATCCGGCAAAATTCTCCTTCATACTTTTACGCAGTGCTGTAATAAGAACTGCTGCTACTGCAATACACAGAACCCTGTCAATATAGTCTGTGATAAACTGAACCACAAAACAGCTTCCTACCATTCCAAGAGGTGTTTTTGCCAGAAGCTGCACAAGAACAGTGGATCCGGAGGAGGTGATTCCTCCAAATAAAAACGCCGTAATACAGGAACTGATTATGGTAGATGGAAGTGTGATTACAAGAGCAGCCGGAAATATCTGCCACTTTTTCGGCTGGAATTTTCTGTACACAAGACCTGTCACAAAACCAAGAAGAATTCCTACCGGAGCGTAATACAGGGAATAAATATCTACAGTCATTCCCATCAGCAGGCCGCTGAGCAGATTGGGCAGCATTCCATAAAAGGGTCCCAGGACAGCAGCCACAAATACAGTTCCAATACTGTCCAGATAAATAGGAAGTTTCAGAAATAAAGCAATCTGTCCTCCCACAAAATTAATGCAGATAGCAAAAGCGATCATACAAATCTTCTGTACACTTATTTTTTCAGTTTTCAT
This sequence comes from Ruminococcus sp. AF41-9, assembly GCF_003477525.1. Taxonomy (GTDB): domain Bacteria; phylum Bacillota; class Clostridia; order Lachnospirales; family Lachnospiraceae; genus Blautia_A. The sequence goes on along the minus strand of NZ_QUDO01000041.1, from coordinate 30,814 downwards.
TTTAAATCTCCTCGTATTAAATCTTGTAAAATATCCAGTTTTTCCGGTTCCTGATCAAGGATCCTTGAAAGAAACATCTGAAAGAATCCATACACATCTACCTCAGTCAGCACCCTTGCATTTGATGCTTTCCGATAGAAATTCATAGAATCCACAACAGACTGTCCAAGAGAAATCCCCTCTGTTTCATCTGTACATAGGAATCAAAGCCTTTACAGAGTTCCGGATTGATAAAATATGCCACTGCCAGAGGATCATTGATCACACAGCCAATGATATGCTCCCATTCCCAGTGGAAATCAAAATAGAATTTCGTAATCTTCTTTACAAATTCCCCTGTTTCTTTGTTCAGACGGCACATATACTCCAGCAGATCAGGCGTGAGCACAATCTTTCTCGTTACATCCAGCCCGACCATATGAATTTTCTGACCATTCTGATGGAGTGTCTCATACACCAGGGAAGCCCCGTCCGGGTCACACCAGTAATTGTATTCTGCAACAGGTGAACAGTTCCCATGACTTTTAAAGCTGCCGCCCATGGAAACAATTTCCTCAATACAGGAAAATGCTACTTTATCTTTCTGGATCAGTCTGGCAAGATTGGTCATAGGTGCCAGTTCAATTATGGATACTTTCTCTTTTTTCAGTATATCAGCAAGAAAATCCACTGCACTGATCTGCTGCTGATAACCGGTTACTTCAGGCAGAAAGCTCTCGCCAAGCCCGTCTTCTCCATGAGTGTCCAGAGCATTCACATAATCCCTCCTTAAGGGAGTACTTTCCCCAATGTATACGGGAACATCCAGACGGTTCATCTGCTTCAGGATTTTCTTTGCATTTCCAAATCCCATCTCCACCGGTGAATTTCCACACACAATGGTGATTCCGATCACTTCGATCTCCGGTGATTTCAGTGCAAGCATAATCGCAAGGCTGTCATCAATCCCCGGATCACAATCAATAATTACTTTTCTTTTTTTCATAAATAAATCCTTTCTGTCAAAGCAAAAAAAATACTTTTGTTTATCCCTCAATAAACAAAAGCATCAGCAAATAGACCGCTTATGACAACTCATAAACGACCGCAATATTTTTTACTTTGCCTAGTTTTTTATACTGGGAGGGTTTCGAACCAGTTTCGGTGGTTATTTTAACACATATTTCCATGCATGACAACAGTTAGCGCATACACCATTTGAGATTTGCAGCATATTCTAAGAGCAGAAATCTCTTAAAGGAGTATCTGCATGAAAAATAAAAAATGGCTCGCGCTGGCAGCTGCTGTTGTGCTTGCTGTAACTGCACTTCCTGCGACAGCATTTGCAGAGAAAAAAGACAGCACCGATGATAAGATGCTTACAAAAATCACTCTGAACGAAGTAGCACATTCTATTTTCTATGCTCCGCAGTATGTGGCAATTGAAAAAGGATATTTTAAAGATGAGGGGCTTGACCTGACGCTTATAACTGGCTTTGGGGCAGATAAAACTATGACCGCAGTCATATCCGGTGAGGCGGATATCGGATTTATGGGAGCAGAAGCATCTATCTATGCCTATCAGGAAGGGGCTACTGATCCTGTTGTAAATTTCGCGCAGCTTACCCAACGGGCAGGAAATTTCCTTGTGGCAAGAGAAGAAATGCCGGATTTTAAATGGGAAGATCTGAAAGGTAAGAAAGTTCTGGGCGGCCGCAAAGGTGGCATGCCGGAAATGGTATTTGAATATATTCTGAAACAGAACAGTCTTGATCCGCAAAAAGATCTGACTATCGACCAGAGTATCGATTTCGGTGCTACTGCAGCTGCATTTACGGGTGATGACTCAGCTGATTTCACAGTGGAATTTGAACCATCTGCCACTGCGCTTGAGAAACAGGGTGCCGGCCATGTAGTTGCCTCTCTCGGTGTAGATTCCGGTTATGTCCCATATACTTCCTACAGTGCAAAAACAAGTTATATGGAGAAGAATCCTGATATCATCCAGAAGTTTACCAATGCCTTGCAAAAAGGTATGGATTATGTTCAGAGTCATACTCCGGAGGAAATCGCCAAAATCATCGAGCCACAGTTCCCTGAAACAGATCTGGAAACTATCACCACCATTGTAAAACGATATTATAATCAGGATACCTGGAAAGATAATCTGGTATTTGGGCAGGACGGGTTTGAACTTCTGCAGGATATCCTGGAAGATGCAGGAGAATTAAAAGAACGGACACCTTATGATAAACTGGTCAGTACGGAGTTTGCAGAGAATGCCTCCTGATTTTTATCTTCTGCCAATTTATAAATCATATAGGCGAAACGCATTATTTATAATGTAAAACCAGAAAAGCGCAGGCATTATTTCGTCATTTTGTCCTGTGCTTTTCTTATGACTTCTGACAGTTTGACGAAATCACTTTATACCCTTTTATACTTTTCGTCAGAATGACAAGAAACAAAAAAAATCTTTGTACGATTCTTCCCTAGCCATCCCCCCTCCTTTTCGCTATACTGTCTACAGATGAAAAAACGAGTAATCAATCAGCAAAAACAATATGAATTATGAAACATAATTGGAGGAAAAATCATGGCAAGCTTATCATTACAGCATATTAACAAAACTTACCCAAATGGTTTCCAGGCAGTTAAAGATTTCAATCTGGAAATCGAAGATAAAGAATTCATCATTTTCGTAGGACCTTCAGGATGTGGTAAATCTACTACACTTCGTATGGTTGCCGGTCTGGAAGAAATTTCCGGCGGTACATTAAAGATTGGTGACAAAGTTATGAACGATGTAGAGCCTAAAGACCGTGATATCGCAATGGTATTCCAGAACTACGCTCTGTATCCTCATATGACAGTATATGATAACATGGCATTCGGACTGAAACTTCGTAAAGTTCCGAAAGACCAGATCGACAAAGCAGTTCGTGAAGCTGCAAGAATCCTTGACCTTGAGAAACTTCTTGATCGTAAACCGAAGGCTCTTTCCGGTGGTCAGAGACAGCGTGTTGCTATGGGACGTGCTATCGTACGTAATCCTAAGGTATTCCTTATGGATGAGCCTCTTTCCAACCTGGATGCTAAACTTCGTGTACAGATGCGTATCGAGATTTCCAAGATCCACCAGAGACTGGGTGCTACAATCATCTATGTAACACATGACCAGACAGAGGCTATGACTCTTGGTACCAGAATCGTTGTTATGAAAGACGGTGTTGTTCAGCAGGTAGATACACCACAGAACCTGTATCAGAAACCAGGCAACTTATTCGTTGCAGGATTCATGGGATCTCCGCAGATGAACTTCCTTGACGCTGTTATCTCCGAAAAAGGCGGCAACCTTATCGCTAAAGTTGGCGAGCATGAACTGGCTATCCCGGCTGCTAAAGCAAAAGCTCTTAAAGATGGCGGCTATGTAGGTAAAACAGTTGTTCTCGGTATCCGTCCGGAAGATATCCATGATTCTCAGATGTTCATCGAAGCTTCTCCAAGCGCACCGATGACATCCGTAGTTAAAGTTTACGAGCTTCTCGGAGCTGAAGTATTCTTATACTTCGATGTAAACGGAACTCAGGTTACAGCACGAGTTGATCCTCGTACAACAGCTAAAACCGGTGATCCGATCAAATTCGCATTCGATATGGAAAAATCTCATTTCTTTGATAAAGAAACAGAACTTACAATCTGCAACTAATTTCAGGAATCTTTTAATAAACCCGGGGAGTTTTCCCCGGGTTTTTATGTTATAATATAGAATTGGCTGCCTGATTACCTCAATCAGACAATTTACAAGGATTGCTATAAGCTGACTCATACCCCAAAAGAAAGGACTGACCTAATGAAAATACAACAGATTTTACAGAAATGCCTGACAGACTGGAAGAATATCAGCCAGCTTGATTTCTGTCTGCTGGATTCTGATAACAATATCTTTCTCTCTACCTGTGACAAAAAACTTCCTGCTGAATCAAAACTGGAAGAATTTCGCCAAAGCAGTGCTCTGTGTGTTTCCAATACAAGCTACTGCCTGTATAAGATCATGGAGAATCATTCTGTCTCCTACATTCTGATCGTATGGGGAAAAGCAGAAAGTACTGCTACCATCGGAGAACTGGCCGTATGCCAGGTACAGAGTCTCCTGGCTGCCTATGCAGAAAAAAGTGACAAGAATACCTTTATGCAGAATCTTCTCCTTGGCAGTTATTCTGATGTAGATGCCTTTAACCGCGCCAAGAAACTGCACATTACAACTTCTGTCCAGCGTGCCGTATTTCTTGTAGAAACCAAACAGACCAAGGATGAAAACGCCCTCGCTACGATCCGGAATATTTTCTCTGCCCGCACCAGAGATTTCATCACAGCTATTGATGATACAGGAATTATCATCATCAGAGAATTACAGTCTACAGAAACTTATGAGGATCTGGAATCAATTGCATATATGCTTGTGGATATGTTAAATACAGAAGCAATGACTTCTGCATGGGTTGCCTACAGTAATCTGGCAGAGGATATTTCCAGGCTTCCAGACGCATACAAGGAAGCACATACAGCCCTTGAAGTAGGCAAAATTTTCTACGCAGATAAGAATGTATTCGGATATAACCAGCTTGGAATCGGCAGACTGATCTACCAGCTTCCTGTTTCCATATGTGAAATGTTTATCGACGAGATCTTCAAAGAGGAAACTCTGGATTCTATTGACGAAGAAACCCTGATCACTATCCGTACTTTCTTTGAAAATAACCTGAATCTCTCTGAGACTTCCAGACAGCTTTATGTACACAGAAATACTCTGGTGTACCGCTTTGAGAAGCTGCAGAGAAAATTTGGACTGGATATCCGCGCGTTTGAAGATGCATTAACATTTAAACTGGCGATGATGGTTGTGGATTATATTAAATATTCCAAGAATCATCTGTCATAATCCCAAAAGCAGAGTAATTTTCTCTATAACTCTCTATAATATAATAAAGGAATTCCCATTACAGGAATTCCTTTATCCTTCTGCAATTTCTGATATTTTATACCAGATCGTATTTTGTAATGTCCATTTTTACCTTTCCATTCGCCTGGAAGGAAATTCCATCTGCTTCCTGTTCTGTAAAGATTACCATGGACATTACCTGTTCACCGTCATTCACAAATACTTCCACACTATATCTGTCCAGAATCATACGAAGTTTTAATTCATCTGTCTTTCTATTTACCAGACAGCTTTTCTCATGAACTACTGCTCTTCTGCTTCCGGAAAGTTTTCTATCCAGCTTTAACACCGAATCTTCAGGACAAAAACTTAATTCTGTATGGAATTTTTCATTCTGCGCAAAACATACTGTAAATTTTCCATAACCTGTTTCTTTGTCTTCCGGGCTGATGGCAAGTTCCATATCTATAGTACGTCCCTGTACCCCTTTAAGCATAACCGGCTTGTCTTTGACTACAACGTTCCTATATTCCGTTTTATTCTTTCTGATTGCATCCAGTTCCCGTACCGGTTTCTGATACAGTCTTCCATTCTTCACAGATAATTCTCTGGGAAGACTCATCTGCGCAAACCATTTTGACTCTTCGCATCGATGAGAAAGAGTATCCCAGTTCTGCATCCATCCAATCATGATACGACGTCCGTCCGGTGCTTCTACAGTCTGCATTGCATAGAAATCAATGCCATAGTCAACAGACTGATGGTTCTCTTCTTTTAATGTATGCGTATCAGGATCCATTTCACCGATAATACAAAGGGTTCCATTTCCACTGTAATATTCCATTCCTTCAGCCAGCATATCCTGCGGACTGGTCAGAAGAACATATTTGCCGTCCAGTTTAAAGAAATCAGGACATTCCCACATTTTCCCATATCGATTTTTATTCTCTGCAAGTATACTTACAAACTTCCACTGAAATCCATCTTCACTGCTGTAAAGGAGAATCTGTCCACTTCCATCTGAAGGACGGTTGCCGACCACACAGTAAAAAAGCCCATCCTTTCCCTTCCATATCTTTGGATCACGGAAATCCACCTTACTTCCGCCTTCCGGCACATCCTGTCCGGTAAGTACAGGATTCTTTTCATATTTCTTATAGTCTGTTCCATCTCCCACAGCAACTGACTGTGTCTGTATATCTCTTACCGTGCCATCTTCCAGAGTTTCATGATCTACAGATGTATAGATCAGAAGCTGCTGTCCGTCAGGCAGTTCTGCTGCACTGCCCGAAAAGCATCCAATCTTATCGTATTCTTCGTCCGGAGCCAGAGCTACCGGAAGATATTCCCAATGCAGTAGATCTTTACTGACCACATGTCCCCAGTGCATACTGTCCCACTGTGTTTTATATGGATTATACTGGTAAAATAAATGATACTGTCCTTTATACCATGAAAAACCGTTTGGATCATTCATCCATCCTACATATGGGCTTATATGAAAAGCCGGTCTTTTCTCTGAGGGTATTTTCCGACCATTCACTGCTTCGTATTCTCTTGCCTTATCTAAAATACTCTTCATAAATTCTAACCTCTCGCTGTCTCTCCCGGACATTATCTGACCGGGAGAAATCATTCACATTTTCATTATTTTTCCCACAGGCAAATTGCCTTACAGTGCCATCAAAGGAACAGGTTTCTATTTCTGTTCAGCATAATATGCATCCAGATACTTCTGATAAATCTTCAGATAGTCTTCCAGTCCATAGGAATCCAGACTCTTGAGATATTCATCCCAGTCAGCATCTGTAAATCCATTCATGATCCAGTCAGATTTCTTTGCATTGATCGTTTTCTGAATATCAGCCTGAAGGTTGGACAATTCTTCTGTATCTTCTCTGTTCATAAATACGTTCGGATATACATATTCTGTGTGCATGTCCGGAGTAAAGTAGTCTTCAATCCAGTCAAGACGATACTGTGCATCATCCGGACAGGTTACATATTTATCATAATATTCATCCAGAACTGCCAGCGGTCCTCCTACAGACTCTGCCTCTCTTACTTCTACAGGGGAAGCATCTCCAAGAGGTGCATGCTTCAGCATATCTCCGCCTTCTGCGTTCTTGCTCATTTCAAAGATATCAAAGTCATCATCTTCACCGTAAGTTCCCCAGTTGTTCTGCGGGGACTGTATCGGATCATACATCTGGTCTAACCATGCACATACAAGTGCCGGATTCTTGGCAACTGCTGTTACAACACAACGTCCGCGGTCAAATCCACTTGTAAAGGAACCATTCTGCGGTGTCAGGTTTCTGGTATCTGCTGTAAGAACAGGAAGCGGAACCCAGTCTTCCAGGTTGTCAATGTTTGCTACATCCCAGCTAAAGCATACACCGTATCTTCCGGACTTTCCTTTGGATACATAAGTGGACCATTCCTGTGTAAATGCTTCCGGATCGATCAGACCTTCGTCATTGAGTTTGTTCAGCCATTCGATACCTTTTTTGTATCCTTCCTGTGTGGCAGAGCAGATTACTTTCTTATCGTCTGTAACTGCGATGTGTCTGGTTTTATCTGCATCTCCGTATCCTTCTCCAAATCCGTTGATCAGGATAGATGGATCCTGGTCTCCGTCATTTACAATACAGGACATTGGGATAATACTTCCATCAATACCAAATTCTTCCTGAAGTTCGGAGGCATGGTCACGGAATGCGATCAGAACCTGTTCAAATTCATCTACAGTTTCAGGAACTTCAAGATTCAGGAAATCCAGCCATTTCTTATTGATAAAGCTCATATTTCCCACTGTCTGGATTGCTGTTTTGCCTGAACCCAGCTGCTCGATCCACGGAAGTGCCCAGATATGTCCTTCTGTGTCTGTACACATGGTTCTGTATTCCGGATACTTATCAAAAACAGCTTTCAGATTCGGCATATAAGCATCTATGTAATCTTCCAGAGCAATGATGATTCCCTGGTCTGCATATTTCAGAAGATCACTGTCACTGAAACCTGCTGAAAATACGAAATCCGATAATTCCTTGGGGTTTGCCATTGCAAGAGAGATCTTATCACTCCACTGGTCTGACTGGATCGCATTCCATTTTACTTCAACATTTGTTTTTTCCTGGAGACGTTTGAAGATGGTTCTCTTATTCGGGTCAGACTCTGTGTTTGCCGGGTAGCTTGTCATACCGGAAATCTCTGTTTTTTCTTTCAGTGGAAATTCCAGTTCTGCTTTATCTACTTCCTGAAATTCTCCGTCATTAAGTGCAACTTTGCTCTTTCCACATCCTGTTATGGAAGCCACCATACAAATTGCCAGTGCTGCTGCCATAAATGCTTTTATTTTTTTTGCTTTCATACTCTTCTCCTCTCTTTATCCCTTGATAGAGCCAGCCATAATACCGGCATCAAAATATTTCTGGAAAAACGGATACATTACCAACAATGGTAAACTTGATATAATAATTGTTGCATATTTCAGAAGTTCTGCGAGCTGTGCTCTTGCTGCGGTACTCTGCATATCTGAGATCATTCCTGACTCCGGCTGGTTCTGGATAAGAATAGAACGGAGAACCAGCTGCAATGGCTGTTTTGCAGAATCATTCAGATAGATCATTGCATCAAAGTAACTGTTCCACATTGCTACAAACTGCCATAATGCCAGCACTGCAATAACCGGTGTACATACCGGAAGAAGGATCTTAAAGAAATATACCATCTCATTGGCACCATCTACTTCTGCTGCCTCACGAAGTTCAGAAGGAATTCCCTGATAAAATGTTCTGGCAATGATCATATTCCATACGCTGAAAGCACCAGGCAGGATAACCGCCCACATGCTGTCCAGAAGTCCCAGGTTGCTGATCAGCAAGTATGTAGGGATCAGTCCGCCTCCAAAGAACATAGTGATCATAAAGATAACATTGAAAAATCCTCTTCCCTTAAAATCGGCTCTGGACATAGGATAAGCTACAAACAGTGTGATCAATACAGATACAATTGTAAAAATAACTGAATAAACTACCGCATTTTTAAACCCGATCCATATCTGTGCATTGGAAATAACTCTCTGATAAGCTGTCAGTGTCCATTTGCTGAAATCAAAGGTAATTCCTTTATTCTGAAGAGTGATCGGGTCCATAAAGGATGCTACTACGATATAACACATTGGAACTACGATCGCAATTACAAAAAGTCCTAATAAAATATATCCTGTTAATAATAATGCCTTATCCTGCAGGGAGTATCTGGCAAATCTGCTTTTTTTCTTCATGATATTCTTCCTCCCTATAAACCTTTACCGTCATTCATTTTTGCAACAACTTTATTTACTATGATCAGCAGGATTACATTAATCACTGTATTAAACAGACCTACAGCTGTAGAAAAGCTGTAATCTCCATCCAACAGACCTTTTTTGTATACATATGTAGCAATGATTTCTGAAGAAGGCAGGTTCAGGTCTGTCTGAAGTGCATATGCTTTTTCAAATCCAATACTCATAATGTTACCGGCCTGGAGAATAAACTGGATGACTACCATATCTTTGATCGCCGGCCACTCTACAGCCTTAATCTGCTGGAAAATGTTGGCACCATCAATGACGGCCGCTTCCTTCAGTTCCTGACTTGCATTGGAAAGTGAAGCCGTATACATAATGGACGCCCATCCTGCACCCTGCCAGATACCGCTGATAATATAAATGGATCTGAATGCCTCCGGCATTGTCATAAAGTTAATGCTTGTACCCAGTAAAAGGTTTACCGGACCTGTTACGGAAAGAAAAATTCTTACAATACCGCACAGTACGATTACAGAAACAAAGTTTGGCATATAAAGGATAAGCTGGACTTTTTTCTTAATTCCTTTACTCTCAATTCTGTTTAACAGAAATGCAAGCAGGATCGGTATTGGAAATCCCCACAATAATCCGTAAATACTAAGCTTCAGTGTATTTACCAGATATCTCATAAAATCCGGAGATGACAAAAACCGTTTGAAATATGTCAGTCCTACCCATTCACTTCCCATAATTCCTCTGATCGGGTTATACCTCTGGAATGCGATCAGGATTCCGCCCATCGGTATGTACTTGAATATCAGAGTCAGGATAAGTGCCGGAAACAGAAAGATCACATAAAGCTGCCAGTGCTGTTTCACATAGACCAGTGTGTTATGAAGTCCCTGCTTTTTCTCTCCTTGTTTCTTTTCTGAAACACTCATAGTTTTTCCACTCATAGTTTCAGAATCTCCTCCTTTCTCCTTCTCCTGATAATTTTACATTTGCAACTATTCTTCTGACTTTTTTCACAATCATAGTTTGTGCATCTGTAAAATTATCTTTTTGATTTATAACATTGTTTTACCATATATTTTTACATTTGTCAATATAGCTTTTACACTTTGCACAACTATATTTTTATTTCCTATTGTATATTTATACTTTTTATCTATGTTCTGTTACATTTGTGACATTCTTTTATTTTACATTTTTACATTTATCATTTGACATTTCATCCATTTTACATTACAATAGTTATATATATAAGAAATAACTCCATAAAATCCATAAAATTATTAAAAAACAGGAGGTAATTATGCCTGAACGAGTAACCATACAGGATATTGCCGATGCCCTCGGCCTATCCAGAAATACAGTTTCAAAAGCAATCAATAATACCGGCATCCTGGCTGATGCCACAAAAGAAAAGGTTCTCAGAAAAGCAGTAGAAATGGGATATAAACAGTTTTCCTACGCTGCAACACTGGAAGATATCACAAATCAGAACAATGCTTCTGATCCACAGTCTAATAATAAGGAAATCGCACTGCTGACAACGAAGTTTCTGGGAGATTCCCACTTTTCTTCTACCATGCTTGACAAATTCCAGAGAGAAATCTCTCAGATGGGATACAGCCTTTCCATGCACCGTATTCTGGGAAATGAATTAAAGAGCCAGAAGCTTCCGGTCACCTTCGACGCTTCCAGAACTTCAGGAATCATCTGTTATGAACTTTTCGATCACGCCTACAGTCAGATGGTCTGCAATCTGGATATTCCTGTTCTCTTTGTAGATTCACCAGTCGCAGGTCTTGCTGCCCCCTTAAAGGCAGACCGGCTTTATATGGATAACCAGTCCTGTATCTACAGTTTTATACAGGAAATGATCCGACGAGGAAAAAAGAGTTTTGGTTTTGTAGGAGAACGTTTTCACTGCCAGTCCTTCTGGGAACGTTATATGGCATTTCGTGACGCCATGTTTCTTCTTGGGCTGGACTATAATGAAGATTATTGCATGTTGGAAAACAAAGAAGGGGTAGAAAATCCCGGTTCCGAAGATTATCAGGATTATCTTACCCGGTGTTTCGTGAAATTAGAAAAGCTTCCGGAAGTAATCATATGTGCCAACGATTTTGTTGCCATTGATACCATGCATGTGCTTCGCAAACTGGGATATTCCATTCCTGAAGATGTTTATATCTGTGGTTTTGATGATTCTCCGGAATCAAAGATTGTTATGCCGCCTCTGACTACCATCCACATTCACAGCCAGATCATGGGATTTTCCGCTGTTCATCTTCTGATATCCCGGATCAAAAATCCGTCTCTGAACTATCGCACCATATATACAGAAACCAGCCTCATTTATCGAGACTCCACCGGAGACTGATTCAGTTCCCAATCTGACAGGAGGTAATTATATTATGAAAAATTTCTTCAATCCGGATAATACAGTTATGCAGTTTATAACCAAAACAGCACTCAGCGTTTACCTGAACATTTTATGGTTCATCTGCTGCATTCCCGTTGTTACGGCCGGCGCTTCCACAACTGCACTTTTTTATGTCACTCTGAAAATGGCACGAAATGAAGAAGGAAACATCACCAAAGACTTCTTTCATTCCTTTAAGAGTAATTTCCGACAGAGCACAATCGTATGGCTTATTTTACTGGGAATTGGAATCATCCTTGGCATAGACGGCTATGTGTTATACCACCTGCGATTTGAAAATGTTTTCTGGACCATCATAACAGCTGTTTTTATTGTTGCAGTAATTGCCTATGCCATTGTTCTTCTCTACATTTTCCCATTAATGGCGCGCTTTGAAAACACTATTCCTGCCATGTTTAAAAACTCCATTATCACAGGAATGCGTTTTCTCCTCTGTACAGTTTTGATGATGGTTATCTATTTTATAATGACAGTGGTTGTAATCCGTTTCTTCACACCGGCAATTATCTTTGGCGAAGGACTCTGTGCATTTTTATGCTCCTGTCTTCTTTCCAACATTATGAAACTTCTGGAGGAAAAAAGTATTTCAGAAACTTCCAGTCCTTTACGTACATGATTTTTATAAAGGAGACTCGTTTATGACTTCCACTCATACCAGAATTTCCAATCTGCCAGGCACAAAAGCAAAAATTAGGTATATCTGGGATTATTATAAACTGCCGATTATTTTTGTATGTATTGTGATATACATCATAGGATATATTCTGTATGGACACTTTACAGAAAAAAATCAGATTCTGTCTGCTGCCTTTGTAAATTTCGTTCCAGGCGAAAAACTGAGTGAACAGCTTGGAAATGGTTTTCTTGACGCACAGAAAATTAATGATTCCAGAAATGAGGTTCGTCTGTACAAAAGTTTATATATTACAGATAACGAAAATAATCCTAACCACGAATACACCTACGCCTCCCGTATGAAGATCCTTGGAGCAATTGACAGTGAATCACTTGATGTTGTATTCATGAACAAAGAAGCATTTGACGCCTTTTCCCAAAATGGTTATCTCTGCGATCTTGAGAAACTGCTTCAGCAAAAAAATCCCGGATTATATAAGGAAGTTTCTCCATTTCTTCAGACAAATACAGAAATCCTGAACGATAATTCAGTAGATATATATCTGGACCCTTCTGTTACTTACTCAGCTGAGACAAAGGAATATCCCATGGGACTGGATATTTCCGAATCTGTCTATTTAAAAAATGCAGGCATGAACGGCACTGTTTATCTGGGAGTGATTTCCAACTCCCCTCATTTATCAGAAGCTGTGTCTTATATTGATTATCTTTTCAACAGTAATCTGTCATAATTCAGATTGCAAAAAGTGCTGTATCTTCTTTCCTGGAAATGAAGATACAGCACTTTTCATTTTTAACCAAATCAGGTAAGTCTTCTGCGATGCTTACGAGTCTCCACTGACTTTTATAGTTCTTATTTTATATCTTTCAGCAACATCAGATGCTCTGCCGGGAATAGGATATATTTCGGGACTTTTGCCTGCGGGTCTTCTTCGAAGTCTCCTTTCGGACACATCCACCAGACCGGCTGACAGTCTCCGCCTTTCTTGTTCTTCAGTAAATACTGATGTTCAAAGGTCGTTTCAATATATTCCATAACTTCCACTTCCATGTGGTTCTCTCCGCCTTCAGATGCACCTTTCATCCAGTGACCGCGGATTCCCACATGCGTAACATCATCCGGCACCACATCTTTGGTCTGCAGCATCAGATCCCAGTCCACTGCATAAATACTGTGTTTTCCCATTTTCTGTACAGTTGAGAAATTTTTACACCCTGTCAGTCTGGCTGCCTGCAGAATACCGGGTCGTTCAAAGAGTTTCTTGGTTTCTCCTGTAGTAAGTGCCTGACCGCTGTCCAGAATTGTCAGATGTCCGCAGAACTTGTAAGCCTCATCACGGCTGTGAGTGACCAGGATCATATCACCTGTGTACTCATTAAGAAAGTTCTGCATATCACGCTGCATGATATCTTTCAGATATCCATCCAGTGCTGAGAACGGTTCATCCAGAAGGATGACTTCCGGTTCTCCGATCATCATTCGTGCCAGTGCGACACGCTGCTGCTGACCTCCGGAAAGCTGTCCCGGATAACGTTTCTCCAGCCCGTTAAGCTGATAGCGCTCTATGTAATCTGCCACTTTTGCCTTAAGATGTTTCTTATCCCCTCTGTATCCGCATGCGATATTCTTCTCTACAGTCATGGTAGGAAAAAGTGCATAGTTCTGAAAAAGATAACCGACCTTCCTCTCCTGCGGTTTCAGATTGATCTTTTTTTCTGAATCAAAAAGAACTTTATCATTTACAACAATTCTTCCTGAGTCCGGTGTCTGGATTCCTGCAATACAGCGCAGAGTCATACTTTTTCCGCTTCCGGATGCTCCAAGGATCCCCATTGGAGAACCATCACTCTCCAGCTTTACTTTCAGAGTGAAGCCATGAAGTTTCTTCTCAATATCCACACTGACTGCCATTACATCCACCTGCCCATCTTCATTCCCTTACCGGAAACGATATTGATCGCCGCAACGATCACAAATGAAATGATCAAGATCACAACTACCCAGAAACCGGCCATGCCATAATTTCCTGCCGCAGTCTCCGAAGCAATGGCAACGGAAACGGTTCTGGTCTTGCCAAGAATATTTCCTGCGAGCATGGATGTAGCACCGTATTCTCCGATTGCTCTGGCAAAGGCAAGGACTGTACCGGATGCGATTCCGGGTCCTGCTGTCGGCATGACAACTGTCCAGAAGATTCTTCTGTCACTCATGCCAAGTGTCTTGCCTGCTGCGATCAGATTCACATCCACCTGTTCAAATGCAGCGCGTGCATTTCGATACATCAGTGGAAACGCAATTACAGATGCTGCGATCACGCAGCCCTTCCAGGTCTGTACGATCTTAATATCAAAATTATCCAGCAGAAATGCCCCGAACGGACGTCTCAGACTGAACAGCAGAAGCAGAATGAAACCGGCCACTGTCGGGGGAAGTACCAGAGGCATGGTCAGGATACCATCCAGTATGCCTCTGGAAACAGGTTTCATCTTCATTACCAGTCTCGCAAAGAATATCCCCAGAAAGAACGCGATCACAGTAGCCGCGAAACCTGTTTTCAGTGAAATCCATAAAGGACTCCAGTTTATTTCTGCCAGAAATTCACTCATTCTTATTTAGCTTCCTCTGTTATCTCTGTCTCAGCATTTGTTTCTGTGTCATCTGCTTCTTCTGTTGCTTCTGCGTCATCTTCCTCTGAAGCATCAGCATCCTCTGCTTTGTATGCTGTGAATCCGTATTTCTCGAATACTTTCATAGCGTCGTCAGATTTGATGTACTCAAGGAATGCTTCTGCAGCTGCTGTATCATCTTCAGATGCCTCTTTGTCTTCGATAAGACCTACCGGATAGAGAACAGGTGTCTTCAGTGCATCAGCCGGAGCTTCTGAGATAACGTCTACTTTATCTGCAACGGAAGCTGCATCTGTAGCATAAACGATACCGATCTCATTACTTCCTTCACTTACTGCTGCAAGAACTTCAGATACGTTCTTACCTTCATTGATCTCCATCTTATTTACTTCATCTGTAATTCCAAGGTTGTCAAAAATTTCTCTGGCATACTGTCCAACCGGAACACTGTCACCTGCAAGTGCAATATTGGCTGCATCTGTAATGTTCTCAAATCCTGTAACTTTTGTTTCTCCATCCTTAGGTTTGATCAGAACGACTTTATTCTCAAGGATATCTTCTACAGTATCTTTCTTAGCCAGATCTTCGTCTACCAGAGCATTCATCTGTTTATCAGCTGCTGAGAAGAAGATATCGCAACGTGCGCCCTCTTCGATCTGTGTCTGTAATGTGCCTGAGCTGTCTGCATTGTAGAGGATTTCAACATCAGGATATGTCTCATTGAAATCTTTCTGGATTTCTTCCATTGCATTGCTTAAGCTTGCTGCAATGAATGTGTTAACCTCACCTTTTAAATCTGCATCTGCTGCGAAAACTCCTGTGCTGAGCATTCCTACGCTCAGTGCTCCTGCCATCATTGCTGCAATAAATTTCTTTCTCATGTTTTTTACCGCCTTTTATTTGGTTTGATTTGGTTTGATTTGATTTTATTCAGTTTTGTTTCCTTTTGTGTCTATTGTACAAAACTTTTGCATTCTTGTCAATTTTATTTGTATATGTTATCATAGAAATGATAGCAGGCGGAAAACCTTATTATTACTGACAAAAATAACTTTCCTGCCTTTGCTCTGGTATCAAGTACATATATAGAAAAAATTAATAACCAGTGAGGTAATTATCATGAAATTAAGTGCACGTAATCAGTTAAAAGGAAAAGTAGTAAGCATCAACAACGGAGCTGTAAACTCCATCGTTTCTATTGATATCGGTGGTGGAAACATCATCACAGCAACTATCTCCTGCGCAGCAGTTGACGAATTAAACCTGAAAGTTGGTTCTGATGCTTATGCAGTGATCAAAGCTACTAATGTTATGGTAGGTATTGATGAATAAGCTTTTTACAGCTCAGGAAGTCGCAGACCGTCTGAAGATCAAGAAGACGACGGTCTATGAACTTATCAAGCGCGGTGAGCTGGAATCTTCCAAAATCGGAAAACAGCTCAGGGTCAGCGAAGAACAGTTGACACAGTATCTTAACAGAAGCAGTTCCGGCAATTTCGGAAGCGGGCAGGATATTCCGTACACTTCTGTTAATTTTGAACCTGAGAGCTCTCTGCTGAAGAGGGATTATCTGCTTCATTCCAGTGGTATCATTTTAGGCGGCCAGACTTCTGCTGCCCTGGAACTTCTTCTCGGCAAAATGTCCGCTCATCCTGATGGGCTTCCTGTCCTGCAGTCTCATATGAATGACTATAACGGACTTTATTCCCTGTATTTCGAAAAGGCACATATCGCTGCTACCAGTCTGGATGTAGATGATATCCGTCACCTGGTTCCCGGAATCCCGCTGGTACTTCTTTCTTTATATAAATACTCTGTCGGCTTCTATGTACCAGCCGGAAATCCTGAAAAAATTTCTTCTGTGGAGGACCTGACGGATCCGAAAGTTGTCTTTATGAATCGTGAAAAGGGAAGTGCCCGCAGGGTTTATCTGGACCGTCTGTTAAAAAAACGGGGAATCTCTTCTGAAAAGATCAGCGGATACAGAAATGAAGCTGTCTCTGATATGTCATCTGCATCTGCTGTTTTTGAGCACAGAGCGAATGTTGCTTTGGGAGAAGAAATGATCGCACGTTATTTTCCGGGACTTGATTTCGTCCCTGTAACTGATATGCAAATGTATCTGGCAATTCCTGCGGAATCTGTGAGAAAGCCGGGGTTCTCTGCTCTTGTGGAAATTGTACAGTCTGAAGATTTCAAAACTGAGATTCATCATCTGACAGGTTATGATACCTCTTATACCGGCGAAATGATCTGTATATAAGAAACCTGTAACATAATAAAAAGCCCTGCTGTCCGGGATATACGCTTATGACGTACATGCCGCTTATACAGCAGGGCTTTTCTTATACATTATTTACGAGGACTGCTATAAAAAGTTCTTTTTATAGCATCAACCAAGAAGTGTTTTTCCGATAAAGTATCCAAGCACCAGAATACCAAGTGCGATTCTGTACCATCCGAATGCCTTAAAGTCATGTTTCTTTATGTATCCCATCAGGAATTTGATCGCGATAATGGAAACTACAAATGCCACTACCATTCCCACGATCAGGATCATCACCTCTGTTCCTGTGAAAGAGAAACCGAATTTCAGGATTTTCAGAAGACTGGCTCCGAACATGACCGGGATTCCCAGGAAGAAGGTAAATTCTGCTGCTACTGTACGGGAGGTTCCTGCAAGGATACCACCGATAATGGTGGAACCTGAGCGGGATGTACCCGGAACTACGGAGAGTACCTGGAACAGACCGATGATGAGTGCAGTCTTAAATGACAGATTTTCCAGATTTGTACAGGTTGGTCTTCTTCTCTTGTTATAATTCTCAATGACAATGAAGAGGATACCATATACGATCAGTGCAATGGCAACTACTACATAGTTATTAAATTTCTCTTCAATGACATCATTAAACGGAAGTGCGATAACAATCGTCGGTATACAGGCTACTATAATTTTAAACCAGAGTACCCATTTCTCTTTATCACAGAACTTCTCCACAAAAGTAAGAATTCCTCTGGATACTGCACCATGCCTGTTAAGCACTGCCTGCTGTTTCTTTGAAATTGGTCTGATATAAAACGGCCACAATTTGTTCCAGTAGAGAACTACAACCGCGAGGATCGCACCAAGCTGGATCACTACGAAAAACAGATTCTTAAAATCCTCTGTCACATTCAGTTTCAGAAACTCATCCACCAGGATCATATGTCCGGTACTGCTGATCGGGAGCCATTCTGTGATTCCCTCCACAATCCCAAGGAAAATGACCTTTAACAGTTCAATAAAATCCATAATCTTTCCTTTCTTACAGCATTCATCTATTTTCTTTTATCTGCTTATATGATTATATTACACACCATGATGCCAGCACAACTGTAATTTGCAATTTTCGTACAATAGCAATTCTCATATAAGATAAAATATGACAGCAGCTGCCATCTTCCACAAAGAAAATGCAACTGCTGTCTTTTCATTTTATACTATATCATTTATCTGCTTTAAAATTATCTTCTTGCGATCGTAGCAATATCAATAAGAGATAATTTATTCAGATCTGTGTTCTCAAGGCTGGTTGCCAGTGCTTCTGCTGTATCCAGAGAAGTGAGGACATTGACACCTGTCTCGATGGCGTTACGTCTGATGACAAATCCGTCTTTCTGATGCTCAACACCCTGCGGCGGTGTATCGATGACAACATCAATCTTATGGCCAAGGATAAGGTCCATAAGGTTCGGTGCAGGCTGCTCCAGTTTATTTGTACGGATAACCTTGATTCCGTTTTCTTTAAGAACTTTTGCAGTTCCCAATGTAGCGTAGATTCTGTAGCCAAGTGCTTCGAATCTTCTTGCGATCGGGATGATATCCTGTTTGTCTTCGTCCTTGACTGTGATGATCATGTTCTTATATTTCGGAAGACGAATACCGGCTCCGATAAATGCTTTGTAAAGTGCTTCGTTGAATGTCTCAGCGATACCAAGGCACTCACCTGTGGATTTCATTTCCGGTCCAAGGCTGATATCAGCACCACGGATCTTCTCGAAGGAGAATACCGGCATCTTGATCGCATAGTGTTTTGCCTCCGGCTGAAGTCCTGGCTCATAACCCATGTCTTTCAGTTTGTATCCAAGAATTACCTTAGTTGCAAGCGGAACGATCGGGATTCCGGTTACCTTGCTGATGTACGGTACCGTACGGCTGGAACGCGGGTTAACTTCGATCACATATACATCATCTCCAAGAACGATGAACTGGATGTTGATCATACCGATAACATGCAGTGCTCTTGCAAGACGTTTGGTGTATTCTGCGATTGTTTCTTTTGCTTTCGCGCTGATGGTCTTAGCCGGATATACGGAGATACTGTCACCGGAGTGGATTCCGGCACGTTCGATATGCTCCATGATACCAGGAATCAGAATGTCTTCTCCGTCGCATACGGCATCAACTTCGATTTCTTTACCCATCAGATATTTATCAACAAGGATCGGGTGTTCCTGTGCAATCTGGTTGATCACACCGATATACTCTTCTACATCCTCGTCACTTACAGCAATTCTCATACCCTGGCCGCCAAGTACATAGGAAGGACGAACCAGAACCGGATAACCAAGTTCGTTGGCCGCTTTCTTTGCTTCCTCTGCGGTAAATACAGTGTGTCCCTTTGGTCTCGGGATCTGGCACTGTTCAAGGATCTCATCGAAGAGCTCACGGTCCTCTGCTGCGTCAACGTTCTCAGCAGATGTTCCGAGAATCTTCACACCCATCTTTGTAAGTGCTTCTGTCAGTTTGATTGCTGTCTGTCCACCGAACTGTACGACTGCTCCGTCCGGTTTCTCGATATTTACAACGTTCTCAACATCTTCCGGTGTCAGAGGCTCGAAATACAGTTTGTCTGCGATATCGAAGTCTGTACTTACTGTTTCCGGGTTGTTGTTGATGATGATTGTCTCATAGCCTTCTTTTGCGAATGCCCATGTACAGTGTACAGAACAGAAGTCGAACTCGATACCCTGACCGATACGGATCGGACCGGAACCAAGTACCAGGATTTTTTTCTTATCCGGTGTTGCCACTGCTTCATTTTCTGTACCTTCATCTCCGTATACAGAATAGTAATATGGTGTCGCTGCTGCAAACTCTGCTGCGCAGGTATCAACCATCTTATATGCTGCTTTGATCTGATATTCTTCACGGAGAGCTTTGATCTCATCTTCCGTTTTACCTGTCAGACGTGCAATGATATAGTCCGGGAATTCCATGCGTTTTGCTTCCAGAAGGAGCTCTTTTGTCAGCTTTCTGGTCTTAAGGCATTTTCCATTCCCACAAGGATCGCCAGTTTATCAATGAACCAGATATCAATCTTTGTGATATCGTGAAGCATGGACTGCGGCATACCACGGCGGATGGCTTCTGCGATCTTCCAGATTCTGCGGTCATCTACGATCTCCAGCTCTGCGAGAAGTTCCTCATCTGTAAGCTGTGTGAAGTCATAGGACATCAGGCTGTCTACGTGCTGCTCCAGAGAACGGATGGCTTTCATCAGAGCACCTTCGAAGTTATGGCAGATACTCATAACCTCACCGGTCGCTTTCATCTGAGTAGTAAGGGTTCTCTTTGCAGTGATAAATTTATCGAATGGAAGTCTCGGAATCTTAACTACACAGTAGTCAAGCATTGGCTCGAAACTTGCGTATGTTTTTCCTGTAATTGCGTTCGGAATCTCATCCAGTGTGTAACCCAGAGCAATCTTTGCTGCAACCTTTGCGATCGGGTAACCGGTTGCCTTACTTGCAAGTGCAGAGGAACGACTTACACGCGGGTTAACCTCGATAACACAGTATTCAAAGCTGTCCGGTTTCAGAGCGTACTGAACGTTACATCCGCCTGTGATTCCAAGCTCTGTGATGATATTCAACGCAGAAGTACGGAGCATCTGATATTCTTTGTCTCCAAGTGTCTGGGACGGAGCCACTACGATGGAGTCACCTGTGTGAACACCAACCGGGTCGATGTTCTCCATGTTGCAGACTGTGATGCAGTTTCCTGCACTGTCACGCATTACTTCGTATTCAATCTCTTTCCATCCTGCGATGCATCGTTCTACCAGTACTTCACCTACACGTGAAAGACGAAGACCATTCTCCAGGATTTCACGGAGTTCATATTCATTATGGGCGATACCGCCGCCGCTTCCACCGAGTGTGTAAGCAGGACGAAGAACTACCGGATAACCGATGGTGTTTGTAAATGCAAGACCATCTTCTACTGTTGTAACAACCTTGGATGCTGCGATCGGCTCACCGATCTTCTCCATGGTATCTTTAAATTCCTGACGGTCCTCTGCCTTCTTGATGGTCAGAGCTGTGGTACCGATCAGTCTTATATTGTGTTCTTTCAGGAAACCTTTCTCATCCAGCTCCATAGCAAGGTTTAATCCCGCCTGGCCGCCCAGTGTAGGAAGGACGCTGTCCGGTTTCTCTTTCAGGATAAGCTGTTCTACTACTTCTACTGTCAGAGGCTCGATATAAACTCTGTCAGCGATATCTTTATCTGTCATGATGGTTGCAGGGTTGGAATTAAGAAGAACAACCTCAATGCCTTCTTCCTTCAGGGAACGGCATGCCTGTGTTCCTGCATAGTCAAACTCTGCTGCCTGGCCGATGATAATCGGGCCGGAACCAATTACAAGTACTTTTTTAATGTCTTTATTTCTTGGCATTATTTATTTCCTCCCATCATATCCATAAATCTGTCAAACAGGTAACTGGAATCCTGCGGTCCCGGGCATGCTTCAGGATGGAACTGTACAGTAAAGATATTCTTTCCTTCGTATGCCATACCTTCGTTTGTGCCGTCATTGACGTTAACGAATGCAGGTTTTGCAATGTTTTTCTCTTCAAGTCCCTCAGCATCTACTACATAGCCATGGTTCTGGGAAGAAATGTAAACACGTCCTGTTGCAAGGTCTTTAACCGGATGGTTTCCGCCTCTGTGTCCGTATTTCATCTTATGGGTATCTCCACCTGTTGCAAGAGCCATAAGCTGATGTCCAAGACAGATTGCAAAGATCGGAACTTCAGAATCGTATAATTTTTTTATTTCCTTTATAATAGAAGTACATTCCTTTGGATCTCCAGGGCCGTTACTTAACATAATGCCATCCGGATTTGCCTCCAGGATCTCTTCCGCAGGTGTCAGTGCCGGATAAATTGTAACCTCACATCCTCTTTCATTCAGGGAACGTGCAATGTTTTTCTTTGCTCCCAGGTCAAGAAGTGCTACTTTCGGACCATCTCCTTTTAAGACTTCTTTCTCGCGGCATGTTACCTTCTCTACTACCTTACCTGTTGTATATGCTTTTAACTGGGGGATAATTGTATCTAAATCGTAATTTTCATTGACGGTGATCATACCGTTCATGGTACCTTTCTCACGAAGGATCTTCGTCAATGCTCTGGTATCAATTCCGGCAATACCTGGAATATCATGTTTTGTTAAGAAATGCTGAATCGTGTCCACGCTTCTGAAATTACTTGGGACACGGGATAATTCGCGGACAATAAAACCGTCCACCCATGGTTTAGATGACTCCTGGTCATCATAACAGATTCCGTAGTTCCCAATCAGAGGATAGGTCATACATACTGCCTGTCCTGCATAGGAAGGGTCGGTCATTACCTCCAGATAACCTGTCATGGAAGTATTAAAGACGATTTCGCTGATAACGTCTCTTGTTGAACCAATGCTTGTACCTTTGAACACATGGCCATCTTCTAATATCAGAAATGCTTTCATACAATCTCCCTTTCTTATCGTTTATTCTTTATGTCTCACTTATTTTTTCCTAAATCTTCAAGATTGTATCACAGCAAAGTGCTTTTTTCAACCTTATGCAACACTAAAAATAATTATGTTTGTACCAAAAAACTTTTTGTATAAAAACATTAAATAAAGGAGCTTCACAAGAAGCTCCTTCAGGGCAAAAAAATAATGCAGAAGATGGGACTTGAACCCACACGATATTGCTACCACAGGCACCTGAAGCCTGCGCGTCTGCCAATTCCGCCACTTCTGCATTTCCTTTATTTATCAGCCGTTCTCTCGACTGCTCATTTATAATAACCGATGTTTGAATAAAAGTCAATAGGAAATTTGAAATTTTTTTAATTTTTTTTCAAATAGCTAAAAAACATACAATAAGTGCAATTTTATCAGGAAAGGAGCATCGTACATACCGGATGTACTGCATGCTCCTTTCCACATGATACCATTCACATACCGCCTGTTACCTGCAGTCTGCTTCTCTCATATTTTCTGCCTGTAAGCAAATCTGTTTGTTATTTCACCTTTACAGATTTTACACTGCTGTAAGCAGTATATACCTTCTTACCATTGATCACTTTATATGCACGTACTCTGAAATAATAAGTTTTATTCTTGGTCAGTTTTCTCTTGGTTACTGTCAGTGCTTTTGTTCCTTTTTTAACTGTAGATGTAACCTTCGCCTTGGAAGTTCCATAATATACATCATATCCACTTGCTCCGGATACAGCCTTCCAGGTAACTGTAGCTGTACGGGTCTTGGAAGATTTTACTGTGACTGACGGTGTACTTCCTGTAACCTTTAATGTCAGAGCAGAAGAAGTATTGGTATAAGATTTCAGTTCTCTGTTGGCATCCTGTACCTGGACCGTAGTAAGCAGTCTGTAAGTATAAGTTGTTCCCGGTGTTACAGAAGGATCTGTATAAGTATCACCAAATTCCGGATCATCCAGTTCTCCCTCGCCCCATGTCTTAATTGTCTTATAAGAACCGCTTCCGGTCTTTCTCTGAAGTTTATAAGTTGCATCATTAGAGCTGGAACCAATGCTCAGAGTCACTTTATTCCATGTAGCACTTCCTGACAATTTGGATTTTACCATTTTTACTTTACTTGCTACGGCTGTGTCACAGCTGAACTGCTGCGGCACATTAATCCACTCCGGAGTAAAATCAACAGAACTTGTTTTGCTCAGAGTATTTCCGTCGATATAAAGTGCTGTAGCCTGGCATCCCTCTGTGTCATTGGACAAAGATAACGTTGCAATCTTATTATTTCTCAGATCCAGGATTCCCACAAATCCGGCACAGTTAAAAGATGTGATCGCATTGTTGCTTGCATTTACCTGTGAAAGACTTCCAACTGCCTCACTGTCACCAATATTCAGACCTGCATTTGCCTGTGTTGTAAATTTATTATAACTTGCATCCACATAATCCAGATTACCCAGATACTTCTTTGCAGGCATGGTAACCTTAGTCAGCTGATTATTAGAATATACTACAATCTGCATTTTTGTACATTTGCTCAGATCCAGGGTTTTCAAACTGTTCTTTCCCACATTAATATAGGTAAGTTTCGTATTCTTTGTAAGATTTACAGAACTAAGTTTATTATCAGAAGCATTCAGCTCTGTCAGTGAAGTAAAATATTCAATACCGGTCAGTTTTGAAATACCAAGTCCTGACACATTGATGGTTTTTGCCGCACTGATCTCAGATGCAGAAAGCTTTCCATCATTATCAAGATCAAAATTATTCTGTAAGTAGATACGGAACTGTTCATCCGGGAAATTTGTTGAATCAATAGCCACATCAGAAGTGGCCTCTGCTGTATCTGCTGAAAAATCTGATCCTGCATCAACTACCGGTGCTGCATCCTCCTCAGAAGTCACACTCTGCTCTGCTGCAACAGCTGCATCATCACTGAAATCAGCTGCCCCGACACTGACTCCGGAAGTCATCATAGCTGCACTGACCACACTGGCAATAAATAACTGGTATAATTTTCTGTTTTTCATCTTGTTCATCCTCTCCTTATATTACTGTCATACTCTTTGTTTTCACATGATAACAGCACTTCCTCAAAATCTGAAATCGCTGTCATTTCTGTTTGCTTTTTCCATTTTGTTCCTTTGATATGATATCAATTTATCACATTTTATCATAGTTTGCAACACTTTTTTAATTATAGTGTAAACTTTTTACATTTCTGTAAAATATAGTTTCCACTGATCCACACCTTTTCTACACAATTCACAATAAAACTCCTCCCAAACGCCTTTCCCCTCCATACAACAGATAAAACAGACGGATAAAGTCATCCCCTCCGCATCTTACCCATAATCCGGAATAACTCTCTGCAAAAGAAAAGACCTCCCCAAAAAACATTGAGAAGGTCCCTTCATTCCCACAATATTTATTTTTCTTCTGATTCCCCTTCAGATTCTTCCACTATTTCTGTTTCTTCTATTTCTTCTTTCGCTATTTCTTCCACTGCTTCTTTTTCCACTGTGTCTTCGGCATTCTCTTCTGACTCCGCACTTTCAGTCTTTGGTTCGCCATTTTTTTCTTCCTCAGACCCGTTACTCCCGTCGGCAGCCTTCTCCTGCACATCCGCTGTATCTTCTGTTTTTGTTTCTTCCTCTGCCTGAACAGCCTCTCCCTCTACATTCTCAGCCGGTTCCGGTGTCGGACATGGAGTTCCACAGTATGGACAGAAACTTACACTCATATCCACTTCTCTCTCGCAGGACGGACATACCTTCTGTCCCTTAATGTTCGCCGCACTGTCTCTGAATTCTCTGATCTTAAGATAATGCTGGTCAATCTCCTGACACAGCACACTCAGTTCACTGTCAAGCCCTTCTCCATCCGCATGCTTCTTATAAATCCAGTTTCCGATATCCACCTTGATCTTCTCAATAATCTTCTCTTCTCCTGCAATCCTGTTGCGGATCTTCTGAGCCTCGATCGTCTGCTCTGCACGCTCACTTAAGCCTTTTGTCGCCTTTCCCAGCTCCTTCGTTGTCTGTGAAATCGTCTTTACCAATCCATCAATAAAATCTGCTGCCATAATTTACTTCCCCTTTCTGTAAAACTTTTTATCAAGCGGATAAAAACATCCACATCACTACACAAATCCATCCCAAATATCTGCCACCGCAACGATTCCAGGCAGATATTCACTCAGTTAACAGGGTCAATGAGTTCCTCCCAGAAGTGCCGGTTCCTGACCTCTCAGCAAAATCCTCGGTCCACCGGTTCCCTCAATATATTCCTTCGTGATCACAACTTCACCAATACTGTCATCCTTCGGAATCTCATACATAATATCCAGCATATATTCTTCCAG
Source organism: Ruminococcus sp. AF41-9 (assembly GCF_003477525.1). GTDB lineage: Bacteria > Bacillota > Clostridia > Lachnospirales > Lachnospiraceae > Blautia_A. Next base: position 4,703 of record NZ_QUDO01000041.1, on the reverse strand, counting down.
AATGGCTCTCAGTGCTCTCGCACCAGTATCCTTCTCCAGTGCCTTAGCCGCAATCGCATGAAGTGCTCCGTCCTCAAACTCCAGATTCACTTCATCCAGTGCCAGAAGCTTCTGATACTGCTTCAGAATCGCATTCTTCGGCTCCTGAAGAATCTTCACCAGCATATCCTCAGTAAGACCACTCAGCGTAAAGATGATCGGCAAACGCCCGATAAACTCAGGAATCATACCAAAATTCCGGATATCCTCCACAGTCACCTTCTCCAGAAGATGCGGATCATTATCATACTTATCCTTCAGATCCGCATAAAAACCAATCGAAGCCTGCTTATTCAATCTCTCCTTGATAATATTCTCCAGATCCGGGAAAGCACCTCCACAGATAAACAGAATATTTCTTGTATTCACAGTCACCAGCGGAACCATGGCATTCTTACTGTTCGCACCCACCGGCACTTCCACTTCACTGCCTTCGAGAAGCTTCAGCATCCCCTGCTGCACAGCCTCCCCACTCACATCACGCTGATTCGTATTCTTCTTCTTCGCAATCTTATCAATCTCATCGATAAAAATAATTCCATGCTCCGCACGCTCTACATCATTATCTGCGGCTGCCAGCAGCTTGGAAACCACACTCTCAATATCATCACCGATATATCCTGCTTCCGTCAGCGAAGTCGCATCTGCGATCGCAAGCGGCACATCCAGAAGCTTCGCCAGAGTCTTGACCAGATAAGTCTTTCCACAACCAGTCGGACCGATCATCAGCATATTGGATTTCTCAATCTCGATCTCATCCATGGTATCCGTTGCCACACGTTTATAATGATTATAAACAGCAACAGACATCACCTTCTTCGCTCTCTCCTGACCGATCACATACTGATCCAGTGTCTCCTTGATCTTATGCGGCGCCGGAATATTCTTCAGATCCAGAACCGGCTTCTCTTCCTTCTTTTTCTTCTTCGCCTTCTTCGGCTGCTGAACCGGATTCTGAAAACTACTTAAGTCAATCATACTCACATTCGGCATATTCAGCAAATCAGAATAATTAAATTTACCCTCATTGAACTGCTGATTCATAGAGTAAAACTCTTCTGCATACAGTCTGTACAGATATGTATATTATTCGGCAGCTCGATCATCGGGCCAGCCTTACTCTCCGGTCTGCGGCAGAGAAAGCAAAATTTCTCATTCTTATCTTTCTCTTCCACATCATCAGTCTCTATTATCTCATCATCATTATAATTCTCGCTCATAATGACTCCTTTCTATCCCTCTTCTATCACTCAATAACCCAGTATCAACACCCATATCCATTTATCTGCTGCTACTGCTTATCCTGAATTATATCACACTCTGCCCATATCTCAAAATGAAGTTTTTATAAAATTCACATTAATTATCAGATTAGATGTCACTGTTCACTCCGTTCTCAGTAACACGCTTCGCGGTAATCAAAATAGTTCCTGCCATTATCAGCGTATCAGAAAAATATTTTATTTCAGGTGCATTTGCAGGAGTCTTAGATATTCTTAGTTCTCAAAAATCTGCGTTATGAGAAAACAGAGACACTGTCTGAGCCGCAGGCGAGTTTGGCTCTGTTTTCTCATGGTTTTAGCAGATTTTTGAGGACTTAGAATATCTTAGGCTCCGAAACCGCACCTGAAATAAAATATTTTTCTGATGCGCGTCCCTCCTGCTCCTTCTCTCAAAAACAACAAAAGAGATGCCCCAAAAGCACCTCTCTTATCTCTTATCTTTTATCATCCTGCTACATAAATCCAAGTAAAAAACTACTGCTCCTGCGGCCGCTCCCCCAGCGTAATCTCAAGCGTACTCTCCGTATACTCTCCACCGTCCGCCCGCGCAACCACAGCCTCAACCGTCTCCCCGGCCTGATAATACTGCAGCTTATCCAGCAGATCATCCCCGTCACTGACCTTCTGACCATCAAACTTCACAATAATATCCCCTTTACAGATACCACCCTGCTGCGCCGGAGAATCCTGCTCCACGCCTCTGACAAAAGCACCTGCCGGCATATTATACATCTGGATCGCCTCCGTAGTCAGATTCGAAAGCACAACCCCCAGATAACCTTTCTCACTGTCATCCACTTTCTCTCTCGTCTCCCGGCTCATCAGATCCTCCAGGATCGGCTGCGCCTTCGAAATCGGAATGGCATAACCCATACCCTCTACAGAACTGTCCGCATACTTTGCAGAATTGATCCCGATCAATTCCCCTTTCATATTCAGCAGCGCACCACCACTGTTACCAGGATTGATCGCCGCATCCGTCTGGAGCAGCCCGTCACTGCTGGTTCCATCCTCCGTCGTGATCGTTCTGTTCAGCGCACTGACCCATCCGGAAGTCACAGACTGGCCATAACCCAGCGCATTCCCGATGGCAACCACCTGCTGTCCGACCACCAGATCATCCGAACTTCCGATCTGCGCAATCTTGATCTGACTCAACGTATCCTCCGGAATATCCGCCTTCTTAACTGCAACCACCGCCAGATCATTATCCGCATCCGTACCCTTGATCTGGGCACTGACCGCATCCTCCACATTCAGATCACCGTTATCTGCATTCTCTGTCTCAGTTTCCGCATTCACAACATCATTTCCGATAAAACACACACTCAGAGTAGTCGCACCTTCCACCACATGATTATTCGTAGCGATCAAAAGCTCATCATCATTGTCACCCACGATGATACCGGAACCACTTCCCGCACTCTTATACTTCCTCGTTCCATACCCAAAGAAACTCGGAATCTCCTGCACACTTACAGAAGTGATCGCCACAACCGAAGGCATGGACGCCTGCGCCACCGCAGCAACCGTTCCGTTCTCAGCTACAGTGTTCTCCACCGCTTCATCTGTGTCTGTACCCGCATCCGTATCCAGGCCAGCCGTATCCGCCACACTCTCCGTCATTCCAATCTGAACATTCCCGGAACCGGTCCCCTCATCCAGATATTTATCTGCTGCAAAATTTGCCGCCTGAAACACTGCCGACGCAACCAGGCCAAAAACAACAGCAAGAGCCACCGTAGTCCCCAGCTTTTTCCCAAAAGAACTTCCCGGCTTCCGATTTCCGCTTTTCCCCGGCTTCGTCACAACCGTTCTCGTTTTTTCCTGAAACTGATAATGTTCATATCTGGGCGTTGTCTGCACCGGCTCTCTGTGAGCCTCATCCCAGTCTCTCTCCTCACTCATGTTATCTGCTCCCTTCTATTTTCAGACACTGCTGTACTCTCTCCTGCTCCACCGATTTTTTTCTGTCTGCCGACTCCAAAATATCTGTCTGCGTACTCAAAAACAACAGCTGTTTCTTTTCTATCTTTACTGTAGGTTCAGTATAACAATTAATTGTGTTGAATGTGTGACAACTCTCGTAAAAAGCCGTGAATGACCTTCTTTATCATCAAACCAAAAACTTCGCTGCTCTTTTGTTTTCCCTCAGAACTTTTTCCAGTAATAAGGACTCATCGTACACTTAAGAACCAGCCTCTCCGGAAGTTTCTCATACCGCTTTCCAAGAAAATATCCCGCATATTTGGCACCACTCTGAATTACAAGCTGCGGGATCAGCCACACATGGCCTGTCTTTATCAGATACTTCAGACTCTTTTTCACAAGCCGGATCCCTTCGCCTTCTGACGGAACCTCCGCAAAAATCTCCGGATGCTCTGCCTGTGAAACGCCCAGGTCAAAATTCCGGTGAAACTGCTGTCCGGCCGAATAATTATGAGAATGATACACCCGCGCATCCGCAGCATAGGCAACTCCATATCCCGCCTTCACCATCGTTCCGGCATAGATCATATCTTCATTAAAAATCGCCCGGTTCGTAAATCCACCTGACTCCAGATAAACCTTCCTGTCATAAGCCGCACACACATTGGAGCAGAAAAACGTCTTAATCCCATACTTCTCAATATCCGCAGCCCTCTTCACAGATGACTCCTCCGGGTAATTAAAGGAACGGGTATATTTCTCCAGAAAACGGCAGTCCTTTTTGGGAAGCTGTCTTGCATACGCAGCTCCCACCTTCTCACTCTCTGTCAATGCACGAACCAGATTCCCGATCAGATGCCGGTCCGCCGGAAGTGCATCCTGCGTCATAAATACCATAATATCCGCATCCGACATTTCTGCTGCCCGCTTTCTGGTTCCGCCATGGTCAAAATCTTTCTGCTCCAGATGATGCACTTCCAGAATCGAAGATTTCTCCCACTCTGTATTCCAGTACTGCTTTCCTGTATTCATGACCAGAATCCTGTCTGGACGATATTCCTGTTCTTCCAGTCTGTGGATCAGTTTTCCAAACTCTTCTCCTGGTTTATATGTGGGAATAATCACATCAATTTTTCTTTTTTCCATCTTCTCTTCCTCACTTTTCCTGTTTGTTATAGTCAGGCGGATAAAAGCATCCGCTTCGCGCTTGATTTGGTTAATTATTTGGATCTCGAAAAGATATGAAAGAAAAGACCATCCTTATCAGATGGTCTTTTCACTGTTTTCTTATTCTGCGCTTTCCGCAAACTCGTCTCCTCCGCTGTAATCATCACCGCCGGAAGTATCGTCTCCTCCGCTGTAATCTCCACCGGAAGTATCATCTCCTCCACTGTTGTCTCCACCGGAAGTATCATCTCCTCCACTGTTGTCTCCACCGGAAGTATCATCTCC
>NZ_QUDO01000040.1 GCF_003477525.1 Ruminococcus sp. AF41-9 | reverse complement strand
CAATCAGTGTTTTTTCGTTGTATAATGTTTTTATCGTACAGGGTCACTTTCCTTTGTAATGTTTTGGGTCAAATTCATTATACATCAGAAAGTCCTGTACGATATTTTTATGAAAAAGTTGTAAAGTGGTGTCTGATATCATAAAAATATAAATATATAAAAATAAATAAAAAAGAAGTGTTTTCCGGATGGTGGAAGCACTTCTTTTTTATTCTGACAATTTATTCTGATAACAAGAAAATACAAGACAGAATGTTTTGCATGAAGTTACTGTAAATCAGTCAGCAATGCGGACGATTTGATCCGTTTGACGGATGCATGACTGAGTGGAAATAACTTAATGACAGTAACTTAATGGCAATAACTTAATGGTAATAGGCATAGGTCAGAAGCCTGCGGGAATCCTCCCAGCGGCTGGCTGAAGAACTTCCGCCTAATACTACCGAGATATAAGTATTTCCTTTCTGGGAATAAGAAAGACCTACGAAACAATATCCGGCCTTGTTTGTATAACCGGTTTTCATTCCCTGGACACCCGGAAGATTTCCGAGCAGTGCATTGGTGGTGCCGATATAATAGGTACGTCCTGTGTTCAGATTGGAGAAAGAATAATAGCCGGTGCTGATCAGTTTACGGAACATATTTCGTTTGATTGCATAGCGGGCGATTTTGGCAAGGTCAGAAGCAGTGGTGTAATGATCATAGCCGAAATCCAGTCCATTTGGTGTGGCAAAATGGGTATTGGTGCATCCGATCGCTGCCGCTTTTTTATTCATTAAGTTCACAAATTTTGCGGTGGAACCACTGACGTGTTCTGCAATGGCAACCGCAGTGTCATTGTGCGAAGGAAGCATGAGGGAATAAAGAAGATCCTTCAGGTAAAAAACTTCCCCTGCATTTGCATAAAGCTTGCTTGGTTCAATGGAAGCTGCATAGGGAGAAAAGGTTACTTTTTCATTCAGTTTACAGTTTTCCAGTGCAAGGATACAGGTCATGATCTTGGTTGTACTGGCGTTTGCATGGCGTACATTTTCGTTTTTGGCATATACAACTTTTCCGGTGTTCGCATTAATGAGAAGGGCACAGTCGGAAGAAAGATTGTAATCGAGACCGGTATGTTCCAGGGTTCCGTTTGCATTAAAATAATAATTGGTTTTCTGGATCCGGTGTTTTCCGGTGACTGCCTTTCCGTCTTTGCCGAAATAATAGGTTGTCCCGGATTTATCTGTGATCCATCCGGTGACCATTGCACCGTCTTTGCCTACATAGTAGTAGTTATTTTTATAACGGATCAGAGAGTTTTTGATCAGGTAGCCCTGAGATCTGCTACCGAAATAATATTGTTTTCCGTTATAAGTGTGCCAGCTGCACCAGCGATGACCAAGGTGATTAAAACGATATGTTTTATTGTTGATCTTCAGAAAGACATTTTTGGCAAACGTTTTGTCTTTGTACTGATATTTCCAGAAATCACCATCAGGGACGAATTTTCCGGCAGCAGCTTTTTCCGGCTTCTGAAGAGTAGACGCAGCATAGACTGTTGACAGACTGCATGTGAAAAGCAGAAACAGAACAGTGAAAAACAAAAAAACAGTGTTGCGCAGTGAGTGATTACTTTTTCTTTTCATAAAAATTCTCCTTTGACTTCTTTGTAATTATTTTCTGCTCTCAGGCAATTATCAATATAACACTTACAGTAAAATTTTTCCAGAATATGATCTGATTTTATGCACATATTAAGGGTACAGAAATTGTTACTGTTCACGGAACGGGCAGTAACCAGGAAAATATAAAGTTCGGAGAGCATCTGCGGGAGAAAATGGCAGAGCATATTCCGGGAACAGGAGACGAATATGAGAAAAAAAGCAAAAAAGATTCTTATGAGTACAGCACTGATTCTGACACTGTGTATGTTTACTGCCTGTGGAAATAACAATAATGCGGCAGACGAGGTTGACACGAATGAGGAAAATATGACAGACGAAAACATGACAGAAGATGACAACGTGGATGATATTGGCAATACAGATGCAAATGACCGGAATAATGGCACTGACAATAACCGAAACGATGCAGCAGGTAATGCCGCCAATAACAGAAATGAAAATAATACGGCAAATGACAGTGCAGATAATACGACAGATAACGCCGGAGCTGTCACAGAAAACGGTGTGGCAGATGATAACCTGACCGGAAACGGAGCCGCAGAAGACGGAATGGCAGGCAATGATACAGACATAAATTCCGGCGATGCAAATGTGGACAGAAACAATAATGGTGACGGAACCGTATCAGGTGAGCTTGGAAACAGTGTCAGAGACCTTGGCGAGGGTGTGGGGAACGCAGTGGAAGATGTAGGTGATGCAGTCGGAAACGCTGCTGAAGGCAGATAAAAAAGAACAGAAAACGAGAAGAAATGATCCAGGGAAAAGGCTGATGCGGGAAGGCACGGCCTTTTTCCTGTAAACAGATTCTTTTGGGGTTGCAGGAGACGGGCAGGGTGTGATATCCTGTAGATATCAAAACTTTCCTGAGGTAATGTGGAAAAGTGCAGAGCCGCCGGAATGTTTTAACCAAATAGCGAAGCGGATGTTTTTATCCGCTTGACTCGAATCAGGCAGGTTTCGAAGAGAATGCTTTTTATCCACCTGATGTAGAATGAAGAAGGGACAGAAAGAAAGATGAAATTTCGACCATGTATTGATATACATAATGGAAAAGTGAAACAGATCGTGGGAGGCAGCCTGACAGATGTTCAGGATCAGGCACAGGAGAACTTTGTGTCGGAACAGGATGCTGCTTTTTATGCCAGACTTTATAAAGATGCCGGGATCAGAGGCGGCCATGTGATCCTGCTCAACAGTCAGGATTCTCCTTATTATGAAGCGACAAAAGCACAGGCAATGCTCGCGCTTGCTGCATATCAGGGCGGACTTCAGATTGGAGGGGGAGTCAGTCCGGACAATGCAGGAGAGTATCTGAAAGCCGGTGCCAGTCATGTGATCGTGACTTCCTATGTATTTAAAGATGGAAAAATTTCCTGGGAAAAACTGGAACAGATGGAGCAGGCAGCAGGAAAAGAACATCTTGTGCTGGATCTGAGCTGCCGCAAAAAAGGAGACAGTTATTACATTGTAACAGACCGCTGGCAGAAATTTACAGAAGTTCCGGTAACTCTGGAGACAATGGAGAAACTGGGAAGCTATTGTGATGAATTTCTGGTTCATGCAGTGGATGTGGAAGGCAAAGCTCATGGAGTGGAGACAGAACTTGCAGCACTGCTGAGCGAATATACCGGACGCCCGGTAACCTATGCAGGAGGGGTCGGTTCCATGAAAGATATTGAAGATCTGAGAACTTATGGAAAAGGCCGTCTGGATGTTACGGTGGGAAGCGCACTGGATCTTTTCGGCGGAACGATTCCGTTTACAGAACTTGTAAAATTATAAGAAAAAAGTAACTCTAAAGTCACAGAACCGTTACGAAAATGGGTGAATTTAAGTATATTCTGTCACTATTGGGACAAGAACTTGGAACTTATTCCTAAAGTAAACAGAAAAAATGTGAAATTTTAATAAAATAGTGTTAAAATTCAAAAATGTGTGTTATAATAGATTCATCAAACAGCAAAGGGGATGGAAGCATGAAATTTATCATCAGCGGAAAAAATATTACAGTTACAGAAGGGCTTAAGACAGCGGTCGAAGACAAGCTCGGTAAACTGGAAAGGTATTTCACTCCTGACACCGAAGTTGTAGTAACTTTAAGTGTGGAAAAAGAAAGACAGAAAATCGAAGTTACAATTCCTGTAAAAGGAAACATTATCCGTTCTGAACAGGTAAGCAATGACATGTATGTATCAATCGATCTGGTTGAAGAAGTCATTGAACGTCAGCTTCGCAAGTACAAAAATAAAATCGTAGACAAACAGCAGGCGGCTGCGAACTTCCAGAAAGCATATCTGGACAAAGATTATGAGGAAGATGAAGAAGTTAAGATCATCCGTACCAAGAAATTCGGAATCAAACCAATGTATCCGGAAGATGCATGCGTACAGATGGAACTTCTCGGACACAACTTCTTTGTATTCTACAATGCAGAAACCGAGCAGGTAAATGTTGTTTACAAACGTAAAGGCAATACTTACGGTCTTATTGAACCGGAATTCTGATCAGACAAAAAGAGTTGAAAAGAGAATAAAAAATTAAATCAGAAAACATAATGTTACCAGACCTGAGGGGAACTGTAACAGCATAAAAAAACTCCATGCAGAAAAAGAAACTTCTGCATGGAGTTTTTTTGACGCAGTACTTAAAGTATGGTAAAATGCTATAGCAATCCTCGTAAATAATGCATTTAAGACAGTTCAGCAGAGGGTGAAAGACAAGGAAGATATCTGCAGGCGTGCTGACGCACGGCAAAGATATCTGACGCAGGATTTCACCCTCTGATGGACTGGATTAAGATGCGTTATTTTAGAGGATCGCTATAAACAGATGAAATTAAAAGGAAGGGGTAAAAAATAATGAGAAAAGCCGGAGTTTTAATGCCGGTTTCTGCACTTCCGTCACGTATCGGTGCCGGAGAGCTTGGAGAGGCGGCATTTCATTTTATAGAATTATTAAAAAAGAACCACGTAAAAATCTGGCAGATCCTGCCGCTGAACCCGGTTGGCTATGGAAATTCTCCGTATCAGCCATATTCCTCCTGTGCAGGAGATGAACTGTATATCAGTCTGGACACGCTCGCAGAGGAAGGTCTGCTGAAAACGAAACCGGAGGCATTTCAGGAGAATGCACGAAAGGTAGATTATGAGGCTGTCCGTGCATACAGAGAACCTTTTTTACGAGAAGCATTTGCTGCCTTTACAGAGAAAAAAGGACAGGAAGAGGCCGCTTATAAAGAGTTTGCAGCACAGGAATGGGTCTATGAGTATGGCGTATTCCGTGCATTAAAGAAGGCGAACAACGGGGACTGCTGGAACGACTGGCCGGAAGAATACCGGACCTGGCCGGAGAACAGACAGGAATTATCCGCAGAGGTAGAGGCAGAAGCTCAGTATCAGATGTTTCTTCAGTATCTTTTCTATACACAGTGGATGGCTGTGAAACGCGCTGCCAATGAAGCTGGTATTGAGATCATGGGAGATGTTCCGTTCTATGTAGGCCAGGATTCCGTAGACGTCTGGGGCGGCAAAGATAACTTCCTTCTGGACACAGATGGCAGACCGATCTTTATCGCAGGAGTACCGCCGGACTATTTCAGTGCCACAGGCCAGAGATGGGGAAATCCGATCTATGACTGGGACTATCTGAAAGAAAATAATTATCAGTTCTGGGTAGAACGCATCGGTTACAACAGTAAGCTGTTTGACATTATCAGAATTGACCATTTCCGCGCATTTGATACTTTCTGGAAGATTCCGGCAACCTGTCCGACTGCCATTGAGGGAGAATGGATCGAAGCACCGGGATATGAAGTGATCGATACTCTGAGAAAAGAGATTCCGGGAGTAAACCTTGTCGCAGAGGATCTGGGACTGCTGCGTCCGGAAGTTCTGGAGCTGAAAGACCATTATCATCTGAAAGGTATGAAAGTTCTGATTTTTTCCATAGAAACAGGTGGAAAATATGCCCGCGATACCTTCCATGATGTGGAAAACATGATCTTCTATACAGGAACACATGATAATGACACGATCATGCAGTGGTATGACAGCCTGAGCACAGCCGCCAGAAGAAAAATCCGCCGCATGCTGAAGAAGGCAGGAGCCTCACAGGGCTCTGTAAAGGACAGATTTTTACAGTATACCATGCAGAATCAGGCAGAATATGCGATCACACCGCTTTCTGATATTCTGGGACTGGGAAAAGAGGGCCGCATCAATACACCGGGAACCATCGGTTCTCCGAACTGGGAGTGGCATTTGCCGGATTTTGCACAGGCAGAGAAAGAGTTGCAGAAATTTGGCAGACTGATCATTCAGACAGAGCGATGATTCTTTTTAGTTTGTTCATGAAAAATTCATTGTTTTCCATATAGGAAAGTGTTAGAATAGTTTAGTATTACGTATATAAAAGAATAGTGTGTACTGTTCACAGGAAATGTTAAGATAGTTGATATAGCTGATATTTATATATTTATAATTTATATATTATAATTTATGTATTCATATGTTACTATCCGGCGAGGCATGTTGCTGTGAGAGACAGTAACAATGCTTTGTAATGTTTTATAAATTTTAAGAATAAAGAGATAAACAGGAGTAAGACAGACCTATGAATATGTTTTCAAAAGTATTCGGGACCCGCAGCCAGCGAGAGGTAAAACGTATCATGCCTCTGGTTGAGAAAATCGAGAGCCTGCGCCCGGACATGCAGAAGTTAAGCGACGAGGAACTGAAAGGAAAAACGAGAGAGTTCAAGAAACGTCTTGAAGAGGGAGAGACACTGGATGACCTGCTTCCGGAGGCATTTGCCGTTGTACGTGAGGCCGGCAAACGTGTCCTTGGAATGGAGCATTACCGTGTACAGCTTATCGGTGGTATCATTCTTCACCAGGGACGTATCGCAGAGATGAGAACCGGTGAAGGTAAGACACTTGTTGCCACACTTCCGGCATACTTAAACGCTCTGGAAGGCAAAGGCGTGCATATCGTAACAGTCAATGATTATCTGGCAAAACGAGATGCGGAAGAGATGGGACAGATCCATGAATTCCTTGGCCTGACTGTCGGTGTTATTTTAAATGATATGAAGCAGGATGAACGCCGTGCTGCATATGGATGTGATATTACTTATGTTACCAATAACGAACTTGGTTTCGATTATCTGCGTGACAACATGGTTATCTATAAAGAACAGCTGGTACAGAGAGATCTGCATTACTGTATCATCGATGAGGTTGACTCCATTCTTATTGATGAGGCCCGTACTCCTCTGATCATTTCCGGACAGAGCGGCAAATCTACAAAGCTGTATGAAGCCTGCGATATCCTTGCCCAGCAGTTAGAGCGTGGTGAAGCCAGCCATGAGATGACAAAGATGGCAGCCATCATGGGTGAGGAAGTTATCGAAACCGGTGACTTCGTTGTTAATGAGAAAGATAAGATCGTCAACCTGACCGAGCAGGGTGTTCATAAAGTAGAGAAATTCTTCCACATTGAGAACCTGGCCGATCCGGAGAATCTGGAGATCCAGCACAACATCACTCTTGCACTTCGTGCACACAACCTGATGCACAAGGATCAGGACTATGTAGTAAAAGATGACGAGATCCTTATTGTCGATGAGTTTACCGGACGTATCATGCCGGGACGTCGTTATTCTGATGGCCTTCATCAGGCAATCGAAGCAAAAGAGCATGTTAAGATCAAACGTGAGAGCAAGACTCTGGCAACCATCACATTCCAGAACTTCTTTAACAAATATGATAAGAAGGGTGGTATGACAGGTACAGCTCTTACAGAGGAAAAAGAGTTCCGTGATATCTATGCAATGGACGTTGTTGAGATTCCGACCAACAGACCGGTCATCCGTCAGGACCATGAAGATGCCGTTTACATGACAAAGAAAGAGAAATTCAATGCAGTTGTCAATGCTGTAGTGGAAGCTCATGCAAAACAGCAGCCTGTACTGGTTGGTACGATTACCATTGAAACATCTGAACTTCTCAGCCGTATGCTGAAGAGACAGGGAATCAAACATAACGTACTGAATGCGAAGTTCCATGAACTTGAGGCAGAGATCGTTAAACAGGCCGGACATGCAGGTGCGGTTACCATCGCTACTAACATGGCAGGTCGTGGTACAGATATTAAACTGGATGAGGTGGCAAGAAATGCCGGTGGTCTGATGATCATTGGTACAGAGCGTCATGAGTCCAGACGTATTGATAATCAGCTCCGTGGACGTTCCGGCCGTCAGGGTGACCCGGGTGAATCCCGTTTCTACATTTCCCTGGAAGATGATCTGATGCGTCTGTTCGGTTCTGAGAGACTGATGAAGATCTTTACTTCTCTGGGTGTTGCAGAGAATGAGCAGATCGAACATAAGATGCTTTCCAATGCGATCGAGAAAGCACAGGAGAAGATCGAGTTTAACAACTTTGGTATCCGTAAGAATCTTCTCGACTATGACCAGGTAAACAACGAACAGCGTGAGATCATTTACAAAGAGCGTCGTCAGGTTCTGGACGGTGAGAACATGCGTGAAGCAATCTACAAGATGCTCCAGGATACGGTAGACACTTATGTGGATATGTGCTTCTCTGATGACGTAGATTCTGAAGAATGGGATCTGAATGAATTCAATGGTGTTCTTCTTCCGATCATTCCGGTTCAGCCGCTGACTCTGGAGAGTGTAAAAGGCAAGAAACGTGATGAGATCAAGCATGCGCTGAAAGAAGAAGCAGTGAAACTCTACGAGGCAAAAGAAGCAGAGTTCCCGGAACCGGAACAGCTTCGTGAATTAGAGCGAGTTGTACTTCTGAAATGTATCGACAGCAAGTGGATGGATCACATTGATGACATGGAAATCCTTCGTCAGGGTATCGGACTTGCCGCATACGGACAGAGAGATCCGGTTGTCGAGTACAAGATGAGCGCATTCGAAATGTTCAACAACATGATCGCATCCATTCAGGAAGACACCCTTCGTATGCTGTATCATGTACATGTAGAGCAGAAAATCGAGCGTGAGCAGGTAGCCAAAGTGACCGGAACAAACAAGGATGACAGCGCCGGTAAGAAACCTGTCCAGAGAAAAGAAATCAAAGTATATCCGAACGATCCGTGTCCATGCGGAAGCGGTAAGAAATACAAACAGTGCTGTGGACGTAAGAACAAAGCCTGAGACTGCACTTGCAGGAATACATGAATATTGAAAACAAAATACTGAATGCAGGGAAACTGATCCCTGCTGATACGATAAAAGGGCTGAAAATACGAGGCCCTTTTATCGTGCGCTGAAATACGTTAATGCGTTGAATCGGCACAGCGCTCTGGCAAAGCGTTAATGTGCTGGTCCGGCTTATGATAAAAAACCTAAAAGGGGGAAAAACAGTATGAAAAGAGAGGCGTTTGGCTCACGGCTTGGTTTCATTCTGGTATCAGCAGGATGTGCCATTGGAATCGGAAACGTGTGGAAGTTTCCGTATATCTGCGGAGCATATGGAGGAGCAGCTTTTATCCTGATTTATCTCTGCTTCCTGGTAATCCTTGGTATTCCGGTCCTGGTATCTGAATTTACAGTAGGACGTGGAAGTCATACAAGTGTTGCAAAGTGCTTCGATAAGCTGGCTCCGGAAGGAACCTGCTGGAAGCCGCTGAAATCCATTGGTATCATTGGATGTTACATGTTAATGATGTTCTATACCACAGTAGGCGGATGGATGCTCTACTATTGTGTAAAGAGTCTCCGCGGAGATTTCGTGGGAGCAACACCGGATATGGTGACACAGTCTTTCTCTGATATGCTGGGAAATGCACCGACCATGACGTTGTGGATGGTGATCATCTGCCTGATCGGATTTGCAGTCTGCTTTATGGGACTTCAGAACGGAATTGAAAAAATTTCCAAAGTCATGATGAGTGCGCTGCTGATCATTATGGTAGTTCTGGCGGTTCATTCCGTTATGATGGATGGTGCAGGAGAGGGAATCCGTTTCTATCTGGTTCCGGATTTCCAGAAGATCAAAGATGCAGGAATTGGTAATGTTGTATTTGCGGCATTAAGCCAGTCTTTCTTTACTTTATCCATCGGTATTGGTGCCATGCTGATCTTTGGAAGTTATCTGGACAGAACCAGAAGCCTGACAGGTGAGGCGGTAAATATCACAATCCTGGATACTTTTGTAGCTCTGACAGCAGGATTTATCATTATTCCGGCATGTTTTGCCTATGGAATCCAGCCGGATGCAGGTCCGAGCCTGATTTTTATCACTCTGCCGAATATTTTTGCACAGATGAGCGGCGGAGCATTATGGGGAAGTCTGTTCTTCCTGTTCCTGACATTCGCAGCGATCTCAACGATCATTGCAGTATTTGAGAACCTGATCGTATTTAACATGGAACTGTTCCACTGGGACCGTAAGAAGAGTGTCATTGTATGTGCGGTTCTGGTTGTGATCTTAAGTATTCCGTGTGTACTTGGATTTAATGTACTTTCCGGATTCCAGCCGTTTGGCGATGGAAGCAATATCATGGATCTGGAAGACTTTATTGTTTCCAATAACCTTCTTCCTCTGGGAAGTCTTGGATACCTTCTGTTCTGTACCAGAAAGAATGGTTGGGGATGGGATAACTTTATCGCGGAAGCAAATGCCGGATACGGAATGAAGTTCCCGAAATCCCTGAAAGGCTATGTATCCTATGGAATCCCGGCGATCATCATTGTGATCTATCTGAAAGGCTACTATGATAAATTCGCAGGCCTGGGAACAGCAGCACTGGCCGGATGGATGATCGTAGCGTTTGTACTGCTGGGATTTGTATTCTACTGTGCAGTTGCAAAAAAGAAAAATAAATAAGCTGCCGGTTGTCTGCTGACAGAACAAAACAACGGCAGGGCAATGACAGAAAAAGTAAGAAAATAAAAAAGAAGATCCTGTATATATGGCTTCGGCTGTGTATGCAGGATTTTCTTTTTTATTTTATGTCATAGGAAATAATACCATAATGTTCCCGGGATATAAAAAGCCCTCCGGAAAGGATCGCAGTGCGGCGGAGAATCCTGCTTGCAGGATAAACTGCGGAGCAGTTATTTGGTTATGAGCAAGTAGCGAAGCGGATTGCGAATATCCGCTTGACGGTATCGAATGGTAACATTGAAAATGTAAAAATATTACAGAAATGTAAAATATATGTTGCATATATAAAGATATGTGATATCATATACATATAGTACTATAAATATAAAAATCTTAACCAGAGAAGCAGACAAGGAGGAGAGCCAGAATGAAGAAGAGGTTGAAAATGCAGCCGGTTTTACTGGCGGCGTTATGTATGTCTCTGACAGCAGCATCGGTAAGCGGGGCGGAGTTTACAGATGGAGGAGTGTCAGCATTTTCTGATGCAGAAAGCCAGACAGAGCAGGAAGCAGAAGTTTCAGCTGCGGACACGGAAGAAGGACAGGAGTCAAAAGTACCGGTAACAGGCGGCGAAGAAACGGAGCAGGAAACGGAAATAACGGCTCCGGAAGCAGAGCAAAACAATGGTGAAGATACTTTTATATCAGGGGAAAATGAAGCACCCGTGGCAGAAGTGGAGACGCAGGACAGTGCACAGGCAAATCCTGTTCCGACAGCCAGGGTTATAAAGAATGACATCATCTATGAATATGTTCCGGAGACAGATACCTATAAGGTAACCGGAACACAGTATGGATATCTCAGCACATATTCCGTGAACAGAACAGTGGAAGGAAGAACAGTAACTCAGATCGGTGAAAAAGCATTTGTGAATGTTTCTGATCTGAAAAAGGTTGTAATATCTGACAATATTACAGCAATCAGTGAAGACGCGTTTGGCGATGCTACAGGACTGACAATCCAGGCACCGGAGAATACGGTTGCCTGTGAATTTGCAAAAAAAGCCGGTTTTACATGGGAACCGCTGACTGTCAGAGAAATCGGGCAGATGCAGGTCAGGATGATTTACACGGAACGGGAATTTTATATGGAATGGGACCCCATTGAGGAAGCCGAGGAATATGAAATTTATCTGTATAATCCGGATAAGGGAAAATATGAACTGAAGGGAAACACACGGTACAGCAAATATACTCTGGGATATTATGAGAAATTTTCGCAGGATCATTATTATAAAATCCGTGCATATTCCAACAGTGGAATTTATAAGGAAGCCTATGGGGAGTTCTGCGATGTAACGGCCAAAGCAGTACCCGGACGGCCGGACATGAAAGCAATAGAGAAAAAAGACAATGGTCTGCGAATATCCTGGAGCAGTGTCGAAAATGCAGAAGGATATGCCGTATACCGCTCCGAAGCCCGGAAAGGACCATGGGAGGAAGCTGGTAAAGTCACGGGAGGAGATCAGACTACATATTTGGACAGAGATACAGATATGAAGAAGACTTATTATTATAAAGTGAAAGCGTTCTGTACCGTAGATAATGGATTTTATTATGGGGATGAAAGCAGTCCGATGATTACGGATGAGAGTTTTGTCTATATTTATCTGCTGGAAACAGACAGCTATAAAATAGTCGGCACGTGGGATGTAAAAGAAATCACGATTCCGGCCTTCTATAATGGAAAAGAGATTACAGAGATAGCTGATAAGGCATTTTATGGTTTCGATGATGTAGAAAAAATCCGTATCAACAATCGAAGCAGGATTACGATAGGGGAATCTGCATTTGAAAACTGTTCGAATTTACGTTCCGTGAGTGTATCCGGTGAGGCTAAGATTAAAAGAAGAGCCTTTTATAACTGCCCGAAACTGGCTGAATATGGAACGATAGGAAACGCAGGCAATGATACGGTAATTGAGCAGGACAGTTTTGACCCGGATACGAAGATGATCATAAATGGTGGTGAATATGGATGGGATGAATCTGTCATACGGTTTATCAATGAGCATCAGATCCTTACAGAAGTACCGGATACGGACGGAAACTATTCCAGCTATTCAAAAGGCATTACCTATATGTACAGCGAGTATGAGAATAGCGAGGTATGTGTGGACTTTGACAACAGCCGTACAGCAGTGCAGGTGGAAAAAGGGACTGGTGTAATTGGAAGAAAGGCCTTTTATGACTGTACAAACGTGACGAAAGTGCTGCTTCCGGGAAGCTTAAAGAAAATTGATTCTCAGGCATTTGCATGGTGCAGAAGTATGACAATCAGCATTCCGAAGAGTGTGACCAGTATCAGTAAAGATGCGTTTCTGAACGCTTCTGACATTACTATCCGTGCGCCGAAGGGATCTTATGCGGAGAAATATGCAAAGAAACATGGAATCACCTGTAAAACATGGAATGTAGAGCAGGTGAAAGCACCGAAACTGACGTATTACTATGACAAAAATGGATATGCAGTTCTGAAGTGGTCAAAAGTGGAATATGCAGATGTATACAAGATTTATCTGTACAATACAGAAACGAAAAAATATAAACTGCTTCATACAGAAAATAAAAACAAACTTACTTTCCTTCCATATCTTGGAAGAGGAACGAAACGGACTTTTAAGATTAAAGCCTATTCCAGCAGCGGGGTTTATGAAAAAGATAACAGCCCGTTCAGCGCACCTGTGACTGTGCAGGAATTGCCGGGAGACTGCAGGATTACAACCGCTTCGAGATCACAGAAGGGAATTACCATTAAGTGGACCACTTCTGACGGGGCAGCAGGATACATTGTCAGAAGAAATGGGGTAAAGATTGCTACAGTTTCCAAAGCAAATATCAGACAATATACAGATACCAAAGTAAAAAAAGATGCAGCCTATTATTATTCCATACAGCCATATGGTGTAACCAAAGAAGGAATCTGGCTGTATGGACGTACAAGCAGTGAAAAATTCAGTGGTTATTGACTGGAAGGAACTGATTGAATTCGTAGAAATTTTCCGGGATTTATCAAAGTTTATTGAAATTTAACTGAATCAGGTAAGTCCTCTGCTTTAATTACGAATATCCGCCTGACCGAAGTTCAGCGGGACTCACTGGGGGTCTGCCCGAACTGTCTGCGGTAGGCTCGGGAAAAAGTACTGTATTCTGTAAAACCGCTCTCATGGGCGGCTTTTACTACGGGCATTCCCTCGGAAATCAGATTCCGAGCCATCAGAAGCCGCTTGCTCACAATATAATTGTGGAGCGTATAGCCGGTTTCCTCCTTGAATTTTCTCATTAAATGGTATTTGCTGATGTAATATCTGGAGGCGAGTTCATCTACGGACAGATCATCCTGCAGGTTGTGATTGATATATTGCAGGATTTCGGCAATCTGAGAGTCAAAAGAGTAGGATTTTCTGTCAAAAATATATTGTTTCTCCAGAAAAATACGGTTCAGGTATACCATAAACTGCAGAAATAATGCCTGTGTCAGAATATCTTTGGCGAAATCTTCGGATCTGGCAGCAGATTCCAGGTCCATAAGAAGCTCTTTCAGCTTTTCCTGAAGAGAAGGGTGCAGACGGATCAGATTGTAACTGCGGTCGTTTGCTTTCTGGAAACATTTCAGAAGTTCCTGCTGAGGGATGTCATTCTGAATCCACAGAATAAAGCGGTCATAGGGAACAGAAGCATCAATTTCCGGTCTGTGAATGGCATGGCGGTCTACCAGAAGGATATCCCAGGGTTTCAGATGATAAGTTTTTCCTTCTATATGATAGGAGGCTTTTCCGGAAAGAAAAACAACAACTTTATGAAAATCATGATAATGCCAGGAAAATTCCCGGCTGGTCTGATCTTTGATATGAAAAAGCCGGAATTCCTCATTCAGATATCCGGTTTTCTCGGTCTGATAAAACTGATCGGACAGCAGCATCTGCGATTTCTCCTTTCTGAAGGATAGTTTTTGTTACCGTTCACTGGCAGTATCCCGCGAGGTAAGCTGCCAGTTTTGATCAGACAGACTTACCGGACACGGAGTGAACTGCATTATTTTTTTACAGCATATCACTCGAAGCAGGAATCTTGCAAGGACAAAATGTGAGGACAACGATTCGCGGTCAGTTTTTGCTTTTTCATGCCAGATAAAACCATTCGGGTTCTTTTTCTGGTAAAGTAAACAGATTAGGATAACAGTAATTTCGGAACATACAAAAGAAAAAAGGAGTTTTATCTGGTGATGAAAAAAGAGAAAAAGAAGGAGTACCAACGATATTATCTGGCTTATTCGGCAGCGGTGACCGGACTTTTCTGTGTGATCCTGCTGATATTCCAGAAGAACGGGAAATCCTTTATCCGTGGAGGAGACGGGCTGGGACAGCATTATGTGGCACTGGAATACTGGGGGAAATATCTCCGCCGGATTGTAAAGGGCATTCTGCTGGAACATCGGCTGAACATCCCTCAGTGGGATTTACATATCGGATACGGGGCGGATATTCTGACAACGCTTCATTATTATGTGATTGGAGATCCACTGAACCTGCTGGCAGTTTTTGTCCCGGCGGCATATATGGAATATCTTTATGGATTTCTGTGCTTCCTCCGGTATTATCTGGCGGGAATCACATTTTCCATGTACTGCTTCTATCATAAGAACGGAAAACTTCCGGTATTGCTGGGTAGCCTGATCTATGTTTATTCTCAGTGGATGATCGTGACAGGGCTGGAACACCCGTATTTTATGAATCCGTGCATTTATCTGCCTTTGATCATGCTTGGAGTGGACCGGATTTTTGATGGAAAAAAGCCATATTTCTATATCTGGTCGATTGTACTTTCGGCGGTGAGTAATTTTTATTTTTTCTATATGCTGGGAATTTTTACAGTGATCTATGCGGTGTTCCGGTATTTTACCAGATATCAGAAGATACGGTTAAAAGAACTGGCACCTGTACTGGGAAAATTCTGCCTCTACAGTGTGATCGCACTGATGATATCAGCATTTATACTGGTGCCTGTTGTAAAAGTGATGATGGGGAACTCCAGAATGAGCACAGAAAGGTACATGCCGATCCTTTACAGCAAACGGTTTTATTTCACCCTTCTTGCTGCATTTGCGGGAGGAAATAATAAGACGAGATTTTCCTATATCGGGGCTGCGTGTGTCTGTGTGTCTGCGGTGGCTGTACTTTTTATGCAGAAAGGAAAATACCGGAGTCTGAAAGCGGGAACCCTGCTGGTTGCAGCTATGGCATGTATTCCTCTGGCCGGGAGGATCATGAATGGTTTTTCTTACACCACAAACCGCTGGACCTGGGCTGCAGGAATGCTGTGGGCTTATATTTTTGTGAAAATGTTTCCGGAATTTTTCCATCTGTCACGCAGAAAAAGGATCGTGCTTGCTCTGGTGGCTGGATTGTATGGAAGTTATCTGACTGTTTTTGGGGAGGTAAGAAGCAGTAATAATACAATGGCAGGAATTTTGCTGTTCCTATTTATAGTTATCTTTTCCGCCAGTTATCAGGTCCTGATCAGGGACAGAAGAAAAATGGCTCTTTTTCTGGCTGCGTTTCTGACGGTAAGTGTGGGAACGAATATCTGGTTTTATTATACAGGAAGTGGAAGGGGAAGCTCAGAGAAGGAACATATTATTTCTGCTTATGTGGATCGGGGAACGGTTGCTTCCAGATGCCATACAAAGGTTGAAAAAGCATTAAAACGGCTTCCGGACAGTTCAGAGTTTCGGTTTGACCAGAAATATATGGAGATCGTGAGCAACAATGCTATGCTCAATGACCTCAATGGCGGAAAATTCCGTTTTTCCATTGCGCCGGAAGGTCTGGGGACGTTTTTTAATGAAATCTGTATGAGTAATTTTATGGAACAGTCCATCTTTAATCTGAACAGCAGAAGCTGGCTTTCGAAGATTTTTTCCGTGAAATATTTTGTATCCAGAAAAGGAATTGCACCTTATGGTTTTGTGAAAGAAACCAAAAAAGCGGGACAGAAAAAACGTGCCATTTATAAAGATGAGGATGCACTGCCGCTGGCTTACACGTATGACAATTATATTCCTGTAAAGGAATACGAAAAAATGAATGCGCTAGAAAAGCAGGAGGCACTTCTGCAGGGTGTGGTTCTCGGAGAAAAAGATGCACAGGGACTGAAGGAAACCCGGATGGAGTCTCACACAAAAGAGCTTCCTTATACAGTAAGAGAGATGGAAAATATGACATGGGAAAATGGTGTGATTGAGGCGAAAAAAGGCGGAAGCTGTGTGCTGGAATTTCAGGGCGAAAAGAACTGCGAGACGTATGTGACTTTTACAGATATTTTCTATAAGGGGAAAAACAAAGTGTTCCGACCATTATTTGAAGAAAAGGACTGCACAAACGGAAAGATAAAAATCCGTTATCCACATAATGGCAAAACCATTTCCCAGACGATACAGGTTTTATCTGTGAAGGATAATTTCAGCAGTGGAAGAACGAATTACGGAACCAATCTTCTGTATCAGGAAGAACCTGTGTCAGAAATTAAGCTGGAGTTTCGCTCTCCGGGAAAATATAAAGTGAAAGATATTCAGATTTTTTCCCAGACAATGGACGGGATTTCGGAGTTTTCTGAGAAACGCAGGGAGGAAGCACCGCAGGATCTGAAGATTGACGGCGGACATATCAGCTGCAGTGTTGATTTCAGCAGAGAAAGGGAGCTGGTATTTTCCATTCCATACAGCACAGGATGGAGCCTGACTGTAGATGGTGTGAAACAGGATACCAATAAAGCAAACAGGATGTTTCTGGGAGCGAAGATATCGGAAGGTTCTCACCAGATTGAATTGCATTATACAACACCGGGACTCCCGGAAGGTGTTACGATATCTCTGGTGGGTTTGTTCTGTCTTGGAATTTTGTGGAAAAGAGAACTGCGGAAGAAAAGATATGATCTACAGTAAAAAGATAGTTACTGTTCAAAAAGATAATCAGGAATTAAAGAATATGCTATAAAGATATTGACATTATCTGACAATGATAGTATCATAAAAACACAAAGTAATTGTAAAAACTTTGTAACTATTTCGAAATGGGTAAAGAAATAGAAAACAGAATAAGGAAGGGGTGATACCGGGAAGACTGTTATATCTGTAAAAGGTATAATGGTCTTTTTATGTTATTTTTTTATGGCAGAGGAATTACTCCGTAATGTTTCTATGAGAATATAAAAATTGGTATGATAATAGCATTTTTTGCAATATCAAGCGCATTTTAATACCTGTACATGACAAAAAACATAACATATAATAGCATTATAAGTGAGCAGAAAAAAACTGGCGGACAGCGGGCAGAGTGGATATGCCTTTTGAGTCCGGCATTACATAAAAATCTGAAACAGGAGAGGGATGCGGTTATGGCAAATACAATTATCATGAGTAAATATCAGGGACTTGGAAATGATTATCTAATTCTGGACCCGAAGAAGAATCAGGTGCAGCTTCAGGGCAAGAAGATCGCCCTTCTCTGCCAGAGAGGATTGGGTCTGGGCGCAGACGGTGTGCTGTATGGTCCGGTGGAAATTGACGGAAAACTGGGTGTGCGTATTTTTAATGCAGATGGAAGTGAATCTGCCATCAGTGGAAACGGTGTGCGTATTTTTGCCAAATATCTGATGGACCAGGGATATGTTACAGAGAAGAAATTTGACATTGAAACCATGTCCGGCACCATTCAGGTAGAGTGCCTGAACAGTCGTGCCACAGAGTTTAAGGTAAATATGGGAAAACCTTCTTTTATCTCCAGTGATATTCCGGTGTCCGGTGAGGTCCGTGAAGTCATTAAAGAAGGCTTCGTATTCCATGGAAAAGAATACAAGGCTACCTGCCTGACAGTGGGAAATCCACACTGCATCATTTTTACAGATAACGTAAGTGCAGAAGCAGTAAAGAATCTGGGACCTTATGTGGAAAACGCAGATGAATTTCCGGAGAGAATGAACCTGCAGATCTGCCGTCAGATTGACACGGGAAATCTGGATATCGAAATCTGGGAAAGAGGTTCCGGTTATACCAAGGCATCCGGAACCGGAAGCTGTGCAGCAGCGGCGGCAGCCTACAGACTGGGACTGGTAGAATCACGTATCAATGTGAACCAGCCGGGTGGAATGATTCAGATCGATATTGAAGAAGACGGAACTATCTATATGACAGGAACCGTTGGTTATATTGCAGATATGAGTATTGCGGAGAGCTTCTTCTCATAAAAATAATACCCACAGCCGGAAGCAAAATTTGGCTGTGGGTAATTCTTTGTTTGTAATTTCTACATGGATATGCTATTATTTTAACTGCGAAACAGTGTTCCGCAGGGGAAAAACCGGCAGGACACTTTTATCCGTATTATAAAATAAGAAAGTGGGTGAAGCTGTGGTTGAATTAGACCAGTTCAAGAGCATTCTTGCAACTTATACAGAACCATTAGTGGAAGTGAGGGATTCACTTTGACCTCGCTAACAAAGAGCAGAAGGTCGAGGAATTAGAGCGCGAAATGGAAGCGCCTGATTTCTGGGATGACGCAGAAGTTTCCCAGAAAAAAATGAAAGAATTAAAAGACATGAAAGATGACATGGAGACCTATCAGAATCTGATCACGCAGATGGAAGATATGGAAACCATGATTGAGATGGGATATGAGGAGAACGATCCGGCACTGATCCCTGAGATTCAGGAGATGCTGGATGAGTTCCAGAGAGATTTTGACAATATCCGTATCAAGACACTTCTTTCCGGAGAATATGACAGTGAGAATGCCATCATCAAGCTGAATGCAGGTGCGGGCGGAACTGAAGCCTGTGACTGGTGCGGTATGCTTTACCGTATGTACAGCCGCTGGTAGATAAGAAAGGATTCACTCTGGAAGTGCTGGATTATCTGGACGGTGATGAAGCAGGAATCAAATCTGTTACTTTCCAGGTAAACGGAACCAACGCTTACGGATACCTGAAATCTGAAAAGGGAGTTCACCGTCTGGTGCGTATCTCTCCTTTCAATGCAGCAGGCAAACGCCAGACTTCTTTCGTATCCTGTGATGTTATGCCGGATATCAAGAAGGATCTGGATGTGGAGATCAATGACGATGATATCCGTATTGATACCTACCGAAGCAGTGGTGCCGGCGGACAGCATATCAACAAGACATCATCTGCCATCCGTATCACACATTTCCCGACAGGAATCGTGGTACAGTGTCAGAATGAACGTTCTCAGCATATGAATAAAGATAAAGCCATGCAGATGCTGAAGGCAAAGCTGTATCTTCTCAAACAGCAGGAAGCAGAAGAAAAACTTTCCGGTATCCGTGGTGAAGTAACTGATATTGGATGGGGAAATCAGATCCGTTCCTATGTCATGCAGCCATACACTATGGTCAAAGATCACCGTACAAGTGAAGAGACCGGAAACGTGGATGCAGTGCTGGACGGCGGAATTGACATTTTTATCAATGCTTACCTGAAATGGATCGCACTGAAGAAATAAAAAGAATAAAAGGCTGTCAAAATACTGGCAGTCTTTTTCTTGCGTATTTTCATCTGATGTGATAAGATATCCATTATATGAAAACAAATGTCTTTAAGAAACGGACAGGTAAATTGATATGCAGAAACCAGTATCAGAAAAAAAGAAATATTTTGTAGTAAGGGAACGGGCAGTTCCGGAAGTTCTGCTGAAGGTTGTGGAAGCCAAGAAGCTTCTGGACTCCGGCAAGGTGGATACCGTGCAGGATGCGGCAGAGCGGACAGGAATCAGCAGGAGTTCTTTCTACAAATACAAAGATGATATTTTTCCATTTCATGAAGAAACCAGGGGAAAGACAATCACCTTTATCATCCAGATGGATGACGAACCGGGGCTTTTGTCGGTTGTCCTGCAGACGATTGCACGGTTTCATGGAAACATTCTTACCATTCACCAGAGTATTCCCATCAATGGGGTTGCCACATTGACGCTGAGTGTGGACATTCTTCCGGGAGAGGGAGATGCAGAAGGAATGGTGGAGACGATTGAACAGAGTGAAGGGATTCATTATCTGAAAATACTAGGCAGGGAGTAAAAGAAAATGATCAATGTAGCAATTTTAGGATATGGCACAGTTGGAAGCGGTGTATTTGAAGTGTTAAACACAAATAAAGAAAGCATTGCAAGACGTGCCGGACAGGAACTCAATGTAAAATATGTTCTGGACCTTCGTGAGTTTCCGGGACAGCCTGTAGAGAAAGTTCTGGTTCATGATTATGAGCAGATCGTAAATGACCCGGAAGTCGATATCGTAGTGGAAGTAATGGGCGGTGTGGAACCGGCTTTTACATTCGTAAAGAAAGCACTTCTGGCAGGAAAAAATGTATGCACTTCCAATAAAGCACTGGTTGCCAAACATGGCCGTGAGCTGATGGATATTGCAAAGGAAAAGAGAGTTAACTTCTTATTTGAAGCAAGCTGCGGTGGCGGAATCCCGATCATCCGTGTGATCAACTCTTCCCTTACAGGAGATGAAATCGACGAAGTGACAGGTATTCTTAACGGAACAACCAACTACATGCTTTATAAGATGAACACAGAAGGCTGTGAGTTTGATACCGTATTAAAAGAAGCACAGCAGAAGGGATATGCAGAAGCAGATCCTACTGCAGATGTGGAAGGTTATGATGCCTGCCGTAAAATTGCGATCCTTTCCTCCCTTGCTTATGAGAGATATTTTGATTTCGAAGATATTTATACAGAGGGAATCACAAAGATCACACCGGAAGATATGGAATATGCCGCAAAACTTGGCAGAACCATCAAACTTCTGGGAACCAGCCGCAGACTGGCAGACGGAAGCTGCTATGCAATGGTTGCACCGTTTATGATCGGACAGGACAGCCCTCTTTACAGTGTCAATGATGTATTCAATGCAGTTTTTGTACACGGAAATATGCTGGGAGATGCCATGTTCTATGGAAGCGGCGCAGGCAAACTTCCGACTGCAAGTGCAGTAGTCGGTGATATCGTGGATGCAGCCAAACATCTTCATACCAACATTGTCACAAACTGGAACAGCACTCCGGCGGTTCTGAAACCACTGGATGAAGTGACAGGAAGATTCTTTGTACGAATCAGGAAAGATGCAGCAGAGGAAGCGAAGAAAGTATTCGGCCAGATCGAAGTTCTCAGCCTGGATCAGCTTCCGGAAGAATGCGCATTTATCACTGCTGAGATGACACAGGGTGAATTTAAGGAGAAACTGGCTCAGATCGAGAGTCAGGTACTTGCAAAAATCCGCGTAAAAGATTGATAAACCAACGGATTTCGTGTATCATAGATACTTACTTGGAAACAGGAAAGGGAAGATGAAAATTTTCTCTTTCCTGTAAACTTATTATGGAGGAAACAAAAAACAATGTTAATTGTCAAGAAATTTGGCGGTACATCGGTGGCAAATAAAGAACGTATCTTCAATGTTGCCAACCGCTGCATCGAGGAGTACAGAAAGGGAAATGACGTGGTAGTCGTTCTGTCTGCAATGGGAAAATATACAGACGAACTGATCACCATGGCAAAAGATATCAATGAGAAACCTCCGAAAAGAGAGATGGATATGCTCTTTACCATCGGAGAACAGATGTCTGTGGCACTGATGGCGATGGCGATGGATGAGCTGGGAGTTCCGGCGGTTTCCCTGAATGCGTTTCAGGTTGCCATGCATACAACCAGCAGTCATGGAAATGCACGTTTAAAGAGAATTGATACCGAACGTATCAGACGGGAACTGGACAATAAGAAGATCGTAGTAGTTACCGGATTCCAGGGCGTAGATAAGTATGATGATTATACAACCCTGGGAAGAGGCGGTTCTGATACGACAGCCGTTGCCCTTGCAGCAGCCCTTCACGCAGATGCCTGTGAAATCTACACAGATGTAGACGGTGTTTACACCGCAGACCCGCGTAAAGTTCCGACTGCAAGAAAGCTCAAAGAGATCACATATGATGAAATGCTGGATCTTGCTACTCTGGGAGCCGGTGTGCTCCATAACCGTTCTGTGGAGATGGCAAAGAAATATGGTGTGCCGCTTGTGGTACGCTCCAGTCTGAATAACAGCGAAGGAACCGTGGTAAAGGAGGAAGTTACAGTGGAGAGAATGTTGATCAGCGGTGTTGCTCTGGATACAGATGCAGTGAGAATCGCAGTAATTGGATTAAATGATACCCCAGGAGTGGCATTTAAGTTATTTGATACCCTTGCAAAGAAAAATATTAATGTGGATGTAATCCTTCAGTCTATCGGACGTGCAGGAAAGAAAGATATTTCCTTTACAGTAGACGGCAATGACCTGGATGACGCAGTGGCAACTCTGGAAGCAAACCAGGCAAGACTTGGATATGCAGAACTGCATTCCGAGAGAAATATTGCCAAGCTTTCCATTGTAGGAGCCGGCATGATGAGCAATCCGGGTGTGGCAGCGAAAATGTTTGAGAGCCTTTACAATGAAGGCGTAAATATCAACATGATCTCTACTTCCGAGATCCGTGTGACAGTTCTGATCAATGAAAAGGACGGAGTACGTGCGATGAATGCCGTACATGATGCTTTTAATCTGGCAGACTGATTATTTTTAGGAGAATTTGATGACACCAAGACGTGAACTGAAAAAATATGCAAAAGAAGCAATGTCAGGGAAATATGGTACGATCATTCTGGGATTTGTGGCAGTGCAGGCTCTTGCCGTAATCAGCAGTATGGTATCTTCGTCCTTATTTCCAGGAACAGAAAAACTTGACATTGTGCTGGGATATGCGTTTTCCTTTATTCTGACCCTGCTGGTCAATGTGGTTGCAGCAGGACTGAATTATATGTATCTGAATATTGCCAGAGGGAAGGCATATTCGCTCAATGACCTGATTTATTTTTATAAACATCATCCGGATAGAGTGATTGTTGCGACGTTTTTCCTGGCAGTGTTAAATGTGCTTACCATGCTGCCGTACACGATTTACGGAAATACAGCGGAGATTGGAAATTCCATAGAATCTCAGATCACCTGGCTGTACAAAAGCCTGATCCTGATGCTTGTGGGAATGATCGTTTTTCAGATTCTGTCCATTCCGCTGGAAATGACGTATTATATACTGGCAGATCAGCCGGATATCAAAGGAACAGAGGCTCTGAAAGAAAGCATCGAGATGATGCATGGAAACTGGGGAAGATACCTGATGCTGAAGATCAGCTTCCTTCCTCTGATGTTTCTTTCTGTCTTTACGTTCTATATTGCGCTGTTGTGGATTCTGCCGTATCTGACTATGACGGAAACCATGTTTTACCGTGACCTGACCGGAGAACTTACCGCACAGAAAGAACAGGAAGAACGTGAGGCGAAGGAATTTGTAAATCCAATGTTCGGCGGAACTCCGGAAACAGATGACCGGATGGAGGCTCAGAGCAGTACTTACAACCAGGAAAGCAGACATCAGTTCCGGAACGCTGAAGATATTGATTCTACAGCAGCTGCATATGCACAGGAAAATCATGAAACCGGCTGGAAGGAAGAAATGAAGGAAAGCAGTGAGAATCAGAATACTGCTGCAAATGAAAAAAACGCTACTTCATATGAGACTGACAGGGAGAAGTCATCTACGCAGACCGATGCCGTCCAGGAGGAAGAGGACAACGAGCCGAAACCGTGGGATGAATATTTCAACAGTCTCAAATAAAAAACTGCTGAACCGCTGCCAGAACACACGGAAATTCAGATAAAACAATAAAAAATAAGAAACAATATTACAAACAATATAAAACAAGACGAACAAAAGAAAACAAAAAAACCAACTGGAAATACCCGGATGATGCTGGAAACAAAAGTATCATTTGGGTATTTTTTCTTGTTTTGAATTGCTTATTTAGTAGAAAATCATGGAAATTGTGCAAAATGACGAAACTTTATAAAGAACATACAAAAATATAATGGAAGATTTTGATAAAGAAAAATAATAAAAATCGAACAAATCAATACAAAACAATTGACAACAAGACGCATATCTGATATACTTCATACAACTAAAGTAAAGCAGTAAATAAACCGGAGATCCTGCAGGGCAGTGATACGGTTGAAAATGGACAGTGAAATCAGATATCTGACTGAGCTGTACCGGCAATTTACACAGGTTCACAGAAGTGAAAGGAGAAAAAGTAATATGAAGAAAAGAATGGCAGCACTTATGCTCACAATGGCTATGGCAGCAGCACCTGTAAGTGCATACGCAGCAGACGCATCCCAGACACTCAGCGTAGCAGTAACAGCAGAGGTAAAAACTCTGGTACAGTGGGCTGCATCTGAAGAGCAGGCATCCCTCGTAAACAACCAGGCACAGGAAGGTCTTTTCCGTATGGATGAGAACAATCAGCCACAGCCTGCACTCTGCGACACATATGATGTCAGCGATGATAAGCTTACTTACACCTTCCATTTAAGAGACGGTATCCAGTGGAGCAACGGAGATGCAGTAAAAGCATCAGACTTCGTATTCTCATGGCTGAAACAGATGAGCGCAGAAGCTACAAACGGCTACAGCTTCATCATGAACGACTATATCGTAAACGGTCAGGAATACAGCGAAGGAACTGTAGAAGCTGACGAAGTTGGTGTAAAAGCAGTAGATGATCAGACTCTTGAAGTACAGCTTAAGAGCCCGACACCTTATTTCACAAACCTGTGTACAATGGCAATGTTCTTCCCTGTAAACGAAGAATTCTACAACAGCGTAGGCGATCAGTATGGCCTGACACCGGATAACATGGTATACTGCGGACCGTATGTGATCACAGAATATGATCCGGCAGTAGGTGTTACTTTTGCAAAGAATGACAACTACTGGGATAAAGACAACGTACAGATCGAGAATGCAAAAGTACGTGTTATGAAAGATGCTTCCGCAGCATACAACGCATACCAGTCAGGAGAACTTTCCCAGGTAGAACTTGACTCTACAAACGTAGCAGCAAACAAAGACAACCCGGAATTTTCTCAGACTGTTGACTTCCGTACAACATACCTTCAGTTCAACCTGACAGATGATGTGGTTGGAAACGTAAATATGCGTCAGGCAATCTCCCACGCAATCGACAGAAACGCTCTGACAGAGTTCATCCTTGCTGACGGTTCTGTACCAGGAAACGGACTGGTAGCTGACGGCATGAGCGGTGACGGAGAAAAAACATTCCGTGAACTCAACGGCGATGTAGCTGTATATGACGTAGACGAAGCTAAGAAATATTATGATGAAGCATTAAAAGAACTTGGCGAAGTAAAATCTCTGACTGTTCTGGTTGGTGACGACAGTGTATCCAAATCCGTAGCAACCTTCCTTCAGAGTGAACTGAGCAAAAACCTTGGCCTGACAGTAGAGATCGATACAAAGACCATGCAGGGCCGTGGCGAGCAGATGGATGCAAACAACTATCAGATGGGTGTTACTGCATGGGGCGCAGACTATGACGATGCCATGACATACCTTGACCTGTGGACAAACGGAACACCATACCGTGGAAACTATGTAGACGAAGAATACAACTCTCTGATCGCAGATGCAAAGACACAGACAGATGACGCAACACGTCTGGATGACATGCTCAAAGCTGAGAAGAAACTTGTAGCAGAAGATGCAGTTGTTTCTCCAATCTACCACAAAGGATCTGCAACATTAACAAAATCCAACGTTAAGAACCTGATCACACATCCGATCGGAGTTCCGATGGAATTTAAATACGCTTATTTTGAATAATAACTGTAAAGGTACTGAGCAGTTACGATAATAAAATCAGCGAACAGTGCAGTCTGTCAGGCGAATGAAATTTTTGCCTGATAAGCTGTAAGAGGGCAGGCGGCGGAAAAAATGGCTGCCTGCCTTTTAAATAGGAAGCAGTTTCGTTCCATGAGAACCACTGCAAAAAGCGAACGACTTGAAATAAGAAAGGAAGACAAAAGCATGGTAAAATATGTATTTAAACGTCTGGGTTATATCCTTGTAACCCTCTGGATCATTATCACCTGTACATTTTTCCTGATGAAAAATCTTCCTGGAACACCTTTTGATGCAGAACGTTTCAGTATCATGACTCCTGCACAGCAGGAAAAAGTGCTGGAAATGTACGGATTAAATGATCCGGTACCGGTTCAGTATGTAAAATACATAGGAAACATGCTTCATGGGGATCTGGGAACTTCATTCACATATGTAAATCAGGATGTTGCAAAAGTAATCGGAAGCCGTCTCGGACCGTCAGCACTGATCGGTCTTCAGGCAGTTCTCATCGGTCTGGCCCTCGGTCTGATCCTCGGAGTGCTTGCCGCATGGAAACATAACAGCGGAATCGACTACTTTACCATGATCCTGGCGGTCCTTGGAGTCTCGGTCCCGAACTTCGTAGCGGCAGCCCTTCTTCAGTATTTCATCGGTCTGAAATGGGGAGTCCTGCCGATCGCATTCTGGACAAGCTGGTCATGTTCCATC
Source organism: Ruminococcus sp. AF41-9 (assembly GCF_003477525.1). Classification (GTDB taxonomy): domain Bacteria; phylum Bacillota; class Clostridia; order Lachnospirales; family Lachnospiraceae; genus Blautia_A. The sequence goes on along the minus strand of NZ_QUDO01000040.1, from coordinate 7,100 downwards.
CTGCCATCCATTGCCCTGTCATTCTCGGCAACTGCGCAGGTGGCTCGTTTCATGCGTACAGAGATGCTGGACGTTCTGGATCAGGATTACATCGTAACTGCACGCGCCAAAGGTATCAGTCAGGCAAAAGTCCTGATGAAACATGCAGTAAAGAACTCCATCATCCCGGTTGTCACAGTACTTGGTCCGATCGTGGTTAACTTACTGACCGGTTCTCTGGCAGTAGAGAACATTTTCAGTATCCCTGGAATCGGAAGTCTTTTCGTAGACTGTATCAAAGCAAATGACTACCCGGTTATCATGGGGATCACTGTTTTCTATGCAGCATTCTATATGCTGATCGTGTTACTGGTTGACGTTGTATACTCTCTGATCGATCCACGTATCCGTCTGGCGAGAGGAAAGGAGAACTAAAGCATGAATAACGAAATGATCAAGGACTCCATGTTCGTAAAAGCAGAGGTTGCGGCAGACGAGAAAGAGCATATCGCAGCACCGGCCTCCAGCATGATCGCAGATGCATGGGCAAGACTTCGAAAGAATAAAGCGGCAGTTGTATCCCTGGGGATTCTGATCGTCATTATTTTACTGGCGATCTTTGCACCGGTTTTTTCCAAATATGATTTTGCATTTACAGATTACAGCAATGTATATTCCACACCGACCAAAGAGCATATCTTCGGATGTGACCAGTTTGGACGAGACTTATGGACCGTGTATGGATGGGAACCCGAATTTCCCTGATGATCGCACTGGTAGCAGCAGTGCTTGACCTCGTAGTAGGTGTCCTTTACGGTGCGGTTTCCGCATTACTTGGCGGAAGAGTCGATGCTCTTATGCAGCGTATCATCGAGATTCTGGTTGGTATTCCAAGTCTGATCATCGTAATCCTGTTCCTGATGGCGTTCCCGGCAGGTGTAGGAACGATCATCGCAGCACTTTCCATTACAGGATGGGTAAACATGGCACGTCTGGTACGTGCTGAGATCCTGAAACTGAAAAATCAGGAATTTGTCATGGCTTCCCATGTTCTCGGAAGCAATAACTTCTATATTATTATGAAAGACCTGATCCCGAATACTGTAGGTATCATCGTAATTCAGGTTATGTTCACAATTCCAAGTGCAATCTTTACAGAGGCATTCTTAAGCTTCATCGGTATCGGTCTTGCAGAACCGCAGGCTTCTCTGGGTGTATTGATCAACGGTGGATATCAGGTTCTTCAGAACTATCCGCACGTACTGATCTGCCCGGCAATCGTAATCGTACTGATCATGGTATGCTTCAGTATCCTGGGCGACGGCTTAAGAGACGCACTGGACCCGCAGATGAGAAAGTAGGTAGAAACATGGGAAAAATACTGGAAGTCAGTAATCTGACAATACATATCAAAACACACAAAGGCATCGTACAGGCGGTCCGTGACGTAAACTTTTATCTGAACGAGCAGGAAACTCTGGCGGTCGTTGGAGAGTCCGGTTCCGGTAAATCCATCACTATGAAAGGAATCATGGGAATCCTTCCGAAGAATGGAAAAGTGACCGAAGGAACCGTTATGTACAACGGAAAAGACCTGACCAAATATACAGAGAGAGAAATGCAGACAATTCGTGGTTCTGAAATTGCCATGGTATTCCAGGACCCGATGACTTCTCTGAACCCGACCATGAGGATCGGAAAACAGATCGAAGAAATGCTGAAAGCACATAAAAAGGACATGACAGCAGAACAGAGAAAAGCAAGAGCCATTGAGCTTCTTTCTCTGGTTGGTATTTCCAATCCGGAAGAGCGTTACAAACAGTATCCGCATCAGTTATCCGGTGGTATGAGACAGCGAGTTGTCATCGCCATTGCGCTGGCATGTGATCCGAAAGTCCTGATCGCGGATGAGCCGACTACAGCTCTGGATGTAACCATTCAGGCACAGATCCTTGACCTGATGCGTGATCTTCAGAAGAAAACAAAAACTTCTATCATTATCATCACACACAATCTGGGTGTTGTTGCCAACATTGCAGACCGTGTGGCAGTTATGTACGGCGGCAAGCTGGTAGAAACCGGTGATGTATACGAGATTTTCAAAAATCCGTGTCACGAATATACCAAAGGACTGCTTGCATCTATTCCGAAAGCACATGAAAAAGGAAACCGTCTCCGCGCAATCCCGGGAACACCTCCGGATCTGATGGACCCGCCGAAAGGATGTCCGTTCGCAGCAAGATGTAATGAGACAATGGTTGTATGCCAGCAGTTTATGCCGGAATATACAGAATGTGGAAAGTTCCACAAATCAGCCTGCTGGCTTCTTGATCCGCGGGCAAAAGGAGGAAAAGCCTGATGGGAAACAACAAAACAGAAAAAGAAGTGCTTCTTGATGTCCAGCATCTGAAAAAATACTTTGAAGTAGGCAAAAACCAGACTTTAAAGGCAGTCGATGATGTAACACTTCAGATATACAAAGGCGAGACACTTGGTCTGGTAGGCGAGTCCGGATGTGGAAAATCCACATTTGGAAGAACAGTCATCCATCTTTACGAGCCGACCTCAGGAACCGTTACCTTTGACGGAATGAAAGTAGACAAAAGCATGAGCAAAAAACAGGCACATGACCTGACCGGAAGAATGCAGATGATCTTCCAGGACCCGTATGCATCCCTGAATCCAAGACGTAAGATCATGGATATCGTAGGAGAGGGTCTGGATTCTCATGGCCTTGCAAAGAACAGAAGAGACAAAGAAGAGCAGGTGGTACGTCTTCTCGAAACAGTAGGACTTCAGGCAGAACATGCAGACCGTTTTCCTCATGAGTTTTCAGGCGGACAGAGACAGCGTGTCGGTATTGCCCGTGCACTGGCTGTAAACCCGGATTTCATCGTATGTGATGAGCCGATCTCTGCGCTGGACGTTTCCATTCAGGCACAGGTAGTCAACCTTCTGGAAGAACTTCAGGAAAAGAGAGGTCTGACTTACCTCTTTATCGCACATGACCTTTCCATGGTCAAGCACATCAGTGACCGCATCGGTGTTATGTACCTGGGCTATCTGGTGGAACTGGCTGACAGTGAAGAACTCTTTAACAACCCGGTTCATCCATATACCAAGGCACTGCTTTCCGCAATCCCGATTCCGGAACCGGAGATCGAGAAGAACAGAAAGAGAATCATGCTGGAGGGAACACTTCCAAGCCCGATCAATCTGGGAAATGAGTGTAAATTTGCTTCCCGCTGTCCGTACTGTACAGAACGCTGCAAGAGCGCACAGCCGCCGCTGAAAGAGATCAAACCGGGACATTTTGTTGCATGTTCTGAATTTGCGAAATAAAAAAGCAGCACAGGCAGTACGCAAAGTAAGAAATAAGCAATAAAGTAATAAAAAATGATATCAGAATCTCAGGGTCAAAAATCTGATCGTGCGTACACGAAACGATTTCTGACCTTTTGACTCCTGATATGAAAAAGTAATAAAACAAAAAGAAGAAGGAGGCAGGGGATGAAAAATTATACACTTGAGGTCTGTGCAGACTCCGTAGAATCTGTACTCGCTGCTGAGAGTGGTGGAGCGACAAGAATTGAACTTTGTCAGAATCTGGTGATCGGCGGAACCACACCGGATGCAAGTCTGTTTAAGGAAATCCGCAGATACAGTGATATCTGCATTCACATTCTGATACGCCCGCGTTACGGGGATTTTCTTTATTCCGATTATGAATTTGATATCATGAAAGATGAGATCGGTATGTTTCGTGAGCTGGGCGCACAGGGAGTTGTGATCGGTATGCTGCGCCCGGACGGACATCTGGATCTGGAAAGAATGGCTGGTCTGAAAGAGGCAGCAGGGGATATGTCCGTGACACTGCACAGAGCCTTTGATGTCTGCGCAGACCCGATGGAAGCCATGGAACAGGCGATAGAGCTTGGAATCAACACAATCCTTACATCCGGACAGAAAGAATGCTGTACACAGGGGGCTGACCTGCTCGCAGAGCTTCAGGAGAAGAGCCAGGGACGTATTGTGATCCAGGCAGGTGCCGGAGTGGATGCAGAGGCAGTAAAAATTCTCTATCCGAAAACCGGAATCCAGGCATACCATATGTCTGGAAAAAAAGTACTGGACAGTGCCATGAAGTATCGAAAAGAGGGCGTGAGCATGGGACTGCCGTCCATCAGTGAATATGAACTGATGCGCACAGATGAAGCGAAAGTAAAAGAAGTAAAAGAGTTATTGGAAAGGCTGTAGAATATGACATTTCTGAAGAATACAAGAGACAGGATCAACGCGGATTACGCAGAACTTGTAAAAGAATTTCCGGAATTATTAAAAGAGCCAGAGAAGCTGATGGAAACGCTGAGCCCGGAGGAATCACTGGCACTTCGCTATCTTTATATCGCAATGCCGGTAAGCGATATGGCCAATTATGACTGTGAAGTATTTATGGATTCTGTGAAACAGGGTGTCTGGCTGTGGAAGAACCTGAAAAGCGTACAGGAGCTTCCGGATGAAATCTATTTAAATTATGTTCTTCTGCACAGAGTCAATGAAGAAGAAATCCGTCCCTGCCGGGAGCTGTTCGGCCGTGACATTATTGAAAAAATCAGTCAGGGCTCCGTGGAAAAACTGGGAAGTCTTTCCACTGAAGAAATCATTCTGGAGACAAATTTCTGGTGTGCAGAGCATGTGACTTACCACTGCGGAGACGACCGTACACTTTCCGCACTGGCTGTCTATAACAGAGGTTATGGAAGATGCGGAGAAGAATCCGTATTTACCATCAATGCCTTAAGAAGTGTGGGAATCCCGGCAAGACAGGTCTATGCACCGAGATGGTCCCACTGCGATGACAATCATGCCTGGGTAGAGGCATGGTGCGATGGAAAATGGGTATTCCTGGGAGCCTGCGAGCCGGAAATGATCTTAAACAGAGGATGGTTTACCGCAGCTTCTTCCAGAACCATGATGATCCATTCCAGAATGTTCGGATATGAAACCGCAGATGAAAAAGAGGCAGGACAGGAAGGCATGGTTCATCTTTACAACCAGCTTTCCAGATATGCTGCCACACATGAGGTTACAGTTACGGTAGTCGATACAGAAGGGACAGCTGTAGAGAATGCCAGTATTGAGTTTTGCGTCCTGAATTATTCAGAATATTCACCGGCAGCCCTTGCTGTCACAGATGCACAGGGTAAGGCTGTGCTGGAGACAGGATATGGCTCCTTATATGTACAGGTAGAGAAAGACGGCGTTTACACAGGCAAAGCATTCCACTGCGAAAAAGAAAGTGAACTGACAGTTGTATTGGGGGATACAAGTGAGAACGGAGACATTGATATGTTTGCACCGGTGGACACACCGGTAAACACCGCAGTTCCAAGTAAAGAGCAGAAGGAAGAATGTAAACGCCGTACTGCACTGGCAGATAAACTCCGCACAGAGAGAAGCGAAAACTGGGAAAATCCGGAACGCATCGCTTTTCTTGCACAGAAAGAACCGGGAGAGAAATGGAGAAAACTACTTCTGGATATTCTCAGTGACAAAGATCAGACAGATTTAAAACAGTCTGTACTGGAAGAACATCTGAAATATAGTTTACAGTATGAAGGAAGCATGTCCGATGAACTGTTCCTGAATTATGTACTGAATCCAAGAGTAGAATACGAGATTATGACTGCTTACCGTCAGTATATCCTGAGTGTATTTACGGAAGAAGAGGCTGAAAAATTCCGCAAAGACCCGACAGAGATCTGGAAGATGATCCAGAAGCAGATCACAGACAGACCGGACAGAGAGCGTGATACCGTGATGACCACTCCGGTGGGATGCTTAAAATATAAGATCGGCAGTGAGCGTTCACAGAAAGTATTATTTGTGGCAGTTGCCCGTACCTTTGGAATTCCGGCAAGGCTGAATCCGGAAGACCTTTCCATGGAATACTGGGATAAAGAAAAAGAAGAGTTTGTACCGGTGATCGCTGCACAGGAGAAGGATGCAGCGGTAAAGATCGTAAGCGGTGACAATACAGAATGGGTATATCTGCAGAACTGGAGTCTTGGCTGCTGGAATGGCAGAACTTATGTGAGCTTAAACTATGAAGGCACAACACTGGATCAGGAAATGACCATCCCGGTACAGTCCGGAAAATACCGCCTGATCACCAGAAACCGCCTTCCAAACGGAAACCAGCTTGCAAGACAGACAGAATTTGAAGTCCTGCCGGGAGAAACAAAAACAGTGGAACTCGTTCTGCGTCAGGCTGACCTGAAGGAGATGCTGGAGCGCATTTCCGTACCGGAATTTATGGTTCAGACAGAAGAAAAAGCAGAGATCACTGCTTCTTCCGTGACAGAAGGAAAACCTTGTATTATGTTCTGGCTGGAAGAAGGCAGGGAACCTACCGAGCACATCCTGAATGAGATTCTGGAGCAGAAAGAGGAATTTGCAGCCTATGCAGATTCTCTGAGATTCGTGGTACGCTCTGAGGAAGCGTTAAAGGATGGAAAGATTAAAGAAGTTCTGGATGCAGTCGAAGGAATCGGAATCTATTACGATGATTTCTCTGAAAACGTAAATATGCTGGGAAGACGTATGTATGTAGATCCGGATAAATTACCGCTGATCATCGTATTTGACGGAAGTCTTACTGGTATTTATGCCACAAGCGGTTATAATGTAGGAACAGGAACCATGCTGCTTCGTATCCTGGAATGTGTGGGAACAAAATAAGAGTATCATTTATTTTCCCTGTGGAAAGCTTTTACGGGGGAAAGACGAAAGATTCCGGGATATGCTGCTGTGAGCAGTGCTTAATCAGATAAATATAACAAAAAATGAGAAAAAGCAGGCAGGACTGATACCACACAGGGGTTGGTTCTGCCTGTTGTTTTATCCATTTTTTGCAGAGAAATTTATGTATTTTGCAAGAACTTTATATATGGAAATTTAACCAAATCAAGTAAGTCCCCTGCTTCAATTGCGAAAAGCAATAAGCAGTGTATGGGGACTTGCTTGTATCAGGAGGCGTGCAAGCGCCTTCTGATAAACTGCGGAGCAGTTATTTGGTTATGAGCAAGTAGCGAAGCGGATTGCGAATATCCGCTTGACTA
>NZ_QUDO01000004.1 GCF_003477525.1 Ruminococcus sp. AF41-9 | reverse complement strand
ATACTGCAAGGAATAGACATATCCCCTACCATATGAAAGTTTGTTTTTATCTATATTAAATATATCTTTTTCCATATAAATATTATACCATATGTATTGGTTTATGTAAACATTTGTTCTGTTGTTTTGTAAAAAAATTTGCGCGTCTAACTCATCACTGGAAGTAACGAGAATGCGACGCGCAGTTATTCAAACCTCTGTAACAAGTTCGTGGGTATTATAATACATATTTTTTCCCAATACAAGCAAAATCTTCTTTTTTTTACTTAAAAAGTAAAGTTTTCAATTGAATGTCACGGCCGGAAATGGTATACTGTTTACAGTGAAGCGGATATTTACTATCCGCTTTTTTCCGTATATGAAACAAGTTACAGCACCGGGCGCAGCTGGCAGCCATCATACGGACAAATCAGAGACAAATCACAAGAGAACCGGAAGGAGATAGCAAAAATAGAAAATATATTTTTTAAAGACGACAAAAAAGCATTAACCCTTGAGGAATACTTAAAATACGACCAAAGCAGCCGCGAGAATCTGGGTGCCGAACTTCCGGTTCTGGTATACAGACTTCTGGAATTTTCCCTGAAAGGAGAACTGACCAGACGTTTCGGGAAAGAGACACAGGTGGATATCTTCCGCTGTGCAGGCCGGGAGGCCGGAGAATATTTTGCCAGAAAAATGTTGAATCTGGACCAGCCTCTGGATCAGTTCGTCAGTGAGCTGCAGAAAAAGATGCAGGATTTAAAGATCGGTGTTCTCAGAATTGAGCACATAGACGAGGAAAGCGGAAAGATCATCCTGACGGTTGCCGAGGATGCTGACTGCTCCGGCCTCCCTGTTCTGGGAGAAACCGTCTGCAACTACGATGAAGGATTTATCGCAGGTATTCTTTCCACCTATTCCGGAAAGCCTTATACCGCGATCGAGATGGACTGCTGGGCTACCGGCGACAGAGTATGCCGTTTCCATGCAGATGTGGACGAGGATCAGAAATAACCTGTAAAAAACGAAAGTAAAAGAATCAAAAATTTAAGGAAAATAAAAAATTAAATGGAAGACAAAAACTGTGAACTGCTTTTCCAGTATCTGAAAAGCATCCTCTATGACCCTTCTGTTCAGCCGCTGGATATCAGCAGTCTGGATGAACCGTATCAGAAGCTTGGGATGGGACTGCAGTATCTGGAAAAATCAGTTCAGGAAATGAAGGAATATTCCGCAGAGCTGTCAACAGGCGTTCTCTCCGGTTTCATTCCTCCCAGAGATAACTTCCTGTGTTCAAACCTGAAGAATATTCATGCAAATTTAAATCATCTGACCTGGCAGGCCAAGCAGGTTGCCAAGGGTGACTACTCTCAGACGGTTTCTTATCTGGGAGAATTTTCTGAAGCCTTTAACACAATGACCCGCCAGCTTCGGGAACGAGAAGATTCCCTGAAACGAGAAGCTGAAATACAGAAAAAACATGCCAGTATGATGGAGAGCTACAGCCAGTTATTAATGGAACTCATCAACAGAAGCAAAGAAGATATTCTGGTGCTGCGCGCCCACGACCTGACTGTCTTATACTGCAGCCAGAAGGATGACTCTGCCATACAGAATTATGAAATTCATAAACTTTGTGTGGAACAGACCAAATCCCATTCCGGGCAGTATTTTTCAGTGGAGGATTCTTACGAATGGAACTGGGAGGCTGAAGATTCCTCCCACCGTTTCTACAAAGTCACATCCGGCCGTATGAAATGGCAGGGAGAAAGTGCCTATACACATATCATCCACGAAATCACCAATGAGAAAAAGCGTGAAAAACTTCTTAAGGCAGAGGCATATCAGGATAAACTTACCAAACTCGGAAACCGCTATTTCTTTCAGGAAAAAGCGAACGAACTGTTATCATCAAATGAGAAACTTGTATTCTGCTACTGTGACCTGGATCATCTGAAATATATCAACGATGAATATGGACATCTGGAGGGCGACTGGTATCTGACCCTTTTTGCAGATATTGTAAAGCGTTCTATCCGAAAAGAGGACATTTTTGCCCGTCTGGGCGGGGATGAATTCTGTATTATTCTGAAAAAATGCCCAAAAGCAATGGCAGAACAGAAAATGCAGCAGATTCTTTCCTCATTTACCGGAGACAAATCCCGCGAATACGAAAAAAGTTTCAGCTACGGAATCGTGGAAATCCCGGAAGATCACCCGGAAAATATTCAGGTGAACGATATCATTCAGAAAGCAGATATTCTGATGTATCTGCAAAAACGGTCCCACTATCAGAAAATACATAAAAACTCTGGAGAAAACGAATGTTAGGAAAGACACATATGGCTGTAGGTACTGCTGCCGGTTTACTCATCATGCAGCCACAAAATATCACAGAACTGATCCTTGGCACCGGAGCTGCCATGATCGGCTCTGTGATCAGTGATATTGATATCGGAACTTCCGATTCTCACAAGGAGGCAGACAAAATCATCGGATTTACGGTTTTTACATTGATCGCCATCATTCTTATGGATTCTGTGTGGCATCTGGGAATCTGGCAGAGACTGCTCAATTATACCAGTATCCGTCAGACCGCACCTTCTGTCGCTGCTTTTTTCGTTATCTGCGCGATTGGAAAAGAACAGCCACACAGGTCCTTTATGCACTCCTTTCTTGCGTGTGGAATGCTGACTGGCTGTGTGGCTGTATTTCTGCCATTGCTGGCACCTTATTTCGGAATTGCCTTTCTTTCTCATCTGGCAATCGATGTCCTGAACAAAAAGGGAGAGCGCCTGCTGTTTCCTTTCAGAAAAGGCTTTCAGCTTGGTCTGTGTTCTTCCAAGGGAACCGTAAACCGTCTGATGTTCCGGATCGGTATTCTGGTTACGATTGGCTGTATCGCCTTTCACCTCTCGGAAATCTATCATCTCCCTCTTATATATTTCTCAGGATTGCAGCTTTAACTGCTTCTGAATCCAGGGGTTTGGAAAGATGCTCGTTCATGGCGCGGATCGCCGCAGTCGCTTCCAGTCCGTCCATGACCGGCATCATGATATCCATCATGATCAGTTCAAATTCTCCCGGTGCAGATGCGGCAAACAGATCAACTTTTTCTTATTCCTGTGTAATGCCTGTTACTTCATAACCTGCTTCTTTGATCACTTCGCGGATCTTGTCCTCATCCAGTTTCTGTGGTGCCTGGATTACAGTCGTTCCTTTTTCATGGGAGGAAACCACATCCTCTACTCCAAACGCTTCTTTCACTGCCTTGTTTACGTGTGCCTCGCAATGTCCGCACATCATTCCTGTTACATTTACTGTGATTGTTGTCATGTTGTTATTCTCCTTGTTTTCTTTTATATTTTCCTGATCTTTACGATCATGAATTTCGTTTTCACAACTTCCATTTTCATGAATTTCATTTCCTGCATGAAGCTCTGAGATTTCATTTTTGATCTTTTTGTCCTTTGATGCATCATGTACCTTAAACAGATTCAGTCTCAGCGCATTGGTCACTACGCAGAAACTGGAAAGGCTCATGGCTGCTGCACCGAACATCGGATTTAATGTCCATCCGAAGATTGGAATCCATACGCCTGCTGCAAGTGGTATTCCGATTACATTGTAGAAAAATGCCCAGAAAAGATTTTCGTGGATATTTCTTAAAGCAGCTCTGCTGAGGCGGATAGCCGCTGGTACATCACTGAGCTGGCTTTTCATCAATACAACATCTGCCGCATCAATCGCAACGTCAGTTCCCGCACCGATTGCGATTCCGATATCAGCTCTGGTCAGTGCCGGTGCATCGTTGATTCCATCGCCTACCATGGCTACTTTGCCCTTTTCTTTCAGAGCGCGGATCACGCTTTCCTTACCATCCGGAAGAACGCCCGCAATTACTTCATCCACACCTGCCTGTGCACCGATTGCCTTTGCAGTCCGTTCGTTGTCACCGGTAAGCATTACCACACGGATTCCCATGTTCTGAAGTTCGCGGACAGCCTGAGGACTGTCTTCCTTGATCACGTCTGCCACTGCGATCATTCCCAGTAATTTGTCATTTTTTGCAAAGAGAAGCGGTGTCTTGCCTTCTTCTGCCAGTTTTTCAGCCTGTTTTTTCAGTTTCTCTGAAACTGCAGCACGGCTGCTGATAAATTTCATGCTTCCGCCGGTCAAAGTCTCTCCGTTTAAAACTGCGGTAAGGCCATTTCCCGGAAGCGCCTGAAATTCTGTAACTTCCGGAATCTCCATGTTACGCTCTCCTGCATTTGCAAGGATTGCTTTTGCCAGTGGATGCTCACTTTTCTGTTCCAGTACACCGGCATAACTTAACAGTTCTGTTTCTGAAATTCCATCTGCCGGTACGAAGTCTGTTACCTGTGGTTCTCCTTTGGTGATCGTTCCTGTTTTATCCAGTGCTACGATCTGGATTTTTCCTGCCTCTTCCAGAGAAACGGCTGTTTTGAACAAGATTCCATTCTTCGCACCCATACCGTTTCCTACCATGATGGCAACCGGTGTGGCAAGTCCCAGTGCACACGGACAGCTGATGACCAGAACAGAAATTCCTCTTGCCAGTGCAAATCCAAACGGTTTTCCCACAAGAAGCCAGATGATCGTGGTAATGACTGCAATGCTGATAACCGCCGGTACAAATACTCCGGAAACACGGTCTGCGATCTTTGCGATCGGTGCCTTGGTCGCTGCTGCATCACTGACCATTTTGATGATCTGTGAAAGGGTGGTATCTTCTCCTACACGGGTTGCCTCACAGCGGATAAATCCGGACTGGTTTACGGTTGCTGCGGATACCGCATCTCCCGGATTTTTATCGACCGGGATGCTTTCTCCGGTGAGCGCAGCTTCATTTACTGCACTGGTTCCTTCCAGAACCACACCGTCTACAGGAATGTTTTCACCAGGACGTACCACGAAAACATCACCTTTTTTTACCTGCTCCACAGGTACTGTCACTTCCTGTCCGTCACGGACTACCACCGCGGTTTTAGGTGCCAGTTTCATAAGTTCCTTCAGTGCATCTGTGGTTTTTCCCTTTGAACGGGCTTCCAGCATTTTTCCCACAGTGATCAGTGTCAGGATCATGGCAGCAGATTCAAAGTAAAATTCCATCATATAGTTCATGACTGCTGCGGAATCTCCGTCCACCTGAGCTCTTGTCATGGCAAAGAGTGCATAGACACTCCAGACAAAAGATGCCATGGAACCAAGTGCTACCAGTGTATCCATATTCGGTGCACGATGCCACAGGCTCTTAAATCCGCTGATAAAGAATTTCTGGTTGATCACCATGACGATTCCTGCAAGCAGAAGCTGTGCCAGGCCCATGGCTACATGATTACCGTCGAACCATGCCGGAAGCGGCCAGCCCCACATCATATGTCCCATGGAAAAGTACATCAGTACCAGCAAAAAACCTACAGATGCGATCAGTCGTCTTTTCAGCACCGGTGTTTCGTGATCTTCCAGTGCTTCCTCCGCTGCGGAAGCAGAAGCCTGCACCCCTGCTGCTCCTTTTAAGGATGCTCCATATCCGGCATCCTGTACTGCTTTGATAATCTCACCGGAGGTTGCCGTTCCTTCCACACCCATGGAATTGGTCAGCAGGCTGACTGAACAGGATGTGACACCAGGAACTTTGGAAACTGCTTTTTCCACCCTGCTGCTGCAGGCTGCACAGCTCATTCCGGTTACATTGTATTGTTCCATTTTCTCATTCCTCCCTGAAAAGTAATGTTGCCTCTGATGTTTTTTAATACAGACTTTTATTTCATCAGTTTCTGTAATGTGGTGACCAGCTCATCAATTGTTTCATCCTTACCTTCGCGGATATCTCTCGCAACACAGGTCCGGATATGATTGGCAAGCAGTTCTTTATTGAACGAATTTACCGCTGCATTTACTGCCGCAGACTGAATCAGAATATCATTACAGTAAGCATCATTCTCCAGCATTCCTATGATCCCACGGATCTGCCCTTCCACACGTTTCAGACGGTTGATCAGTTTTCTTCGTTCTTCCTCAGAACGATCTGTATGTTTTCCACAACAGGAACAGGCTTTTTTCTCTGTAGTATCTGCCATCATTATGCTCCTTTCTTCTGTACAATATGACAGTTTTTATTTTCTCGTTTATTTTAAATACCCTCATGGGGTATCCTCTTTACATGGATCACTATATACCCTTATGGGGTATTTGTCAATAGTATTTTTCACATTTTCATACCAAAACAGATTTCTTCCTGTCCGGAGTCAAGCGGATATTCGCAATTGAAGTAGGGGACTTACTTGATTTGGTTAAATAAAAAGAGCCTCCACAGCTCTGCTGTTACCCGCAAATGCGGCAGCGTTGCTGTAAAAGCTCTATCATTTTATGTATGTTGAAATACCACCTCAGAGAGGAACATTTTTCGACTCTGAGATTATTCTCTCATTTCACTGTGTACCTTTCTCCTCACAAAATAAAAACAGATCACCTGCATCACGATCGTCAGTATCCAGGATGCCGGATAGGAAATAAACAGAATGGAAAGAGATCTGTGATATGGGAAAATCCCGAAGATCCACACAATTCTGGTTCCTACCGTTCCGATCACCGACAGGATCATCGGGACACCGGAATGCCCCATTCCGCGCAGAGCGCCCGGAAACAGATCCATAATTCCACACAGGAAATAGGGTACCGTGGTATACGCAAGGATTTCCATTCCGCAGCGGATCACTTCCGAATCTTTTGTATAAATTTTCAGAATCTCCGGTCCGAAGAAATAGGCACTGCATCCAAGCACAAGGGAAGTTGTCATGGATATGATAATACAGTCGATCAGCACCTTATCCATACGTTTATATTTCCGGACACCATAGTTCTGGCTGGTAAAACTCATACACGCCTGTGTCACGGAGTTGACCGCGACATACAGGAAACCGAAAATATTGTTGGCAGCCGTATATCCCGCCATGGCAGTCGAACCGAAGGAATTAACGGATGACTGAAGAAGTACATTCGAGAAATTGATCACCGTACTCTGGATTCCTGCCGGAATACCTACCTGAAAAATCTGTTTCAGATAAGTCTTATTGATCATCAGTCTGGAAAAACGTAACTGATAACTGCCCTCTGACCTGTACAGGCACCGCAGAACCAGAATACAGGAGATCATCTGAGAGATCACCGTCGCAATCGCAACTCCGGCCACATCCAGGTGAAATACAATGACCAGGATCATATTCAGAACCGCATTGACACTGCCGGATATGATCAGGAAGATCAAAGGACGTTTCGTATCCCCGACAGCCTCAGAATCGCCGCACCATAATTGTACAACATGAAAAACGGCATTCCCAGAAAATAAATCTTCATATACAGGGCTGACTGGTCAATGACATCCGAAGGCGTTGCCATCAGTTCCAATGCTCCCCTGGAGAAAAATAAACCCACAAATGCCATGATCACCCCGCTGATCAGAGCAAGCGTGATCGATGTATGAACCGTCTCTGACATTTCTCTGTCCTTTCCTGCTGCGAAGAAACGTGCTGCCAGCACATTGGCTCCTAGAGAAATCCCGATAAACAGATTGGTAAACACATTGATCAGTGCAGTGGTAGAGCCAACGGCTGCCAGAGCCTGACTGCCGCTGAATCTTCCTACCACAACAATATCCACAGCATTAAACATAAGCTGTAAAATGCCGGACAGCATTAAAGGCAGCGAAAACGAAATCAGTTTGTCCATGATGGTTCCGTTGCACATATCTATTTCGTACTTATTTTGTTTCATTTTCTCTCCACCCCTCTGCCGGTCTCTTCTTTGATCCCGCCAGTATTCTCTTTAGTCTACCAGACTTCCGAAATAATAGAATCCTTTGCAGGTATCCAGTTTTACTTTCACATATTTTCCGATGAGATCTTTGCATCCCGGGAAATGAACCAGAAGGTTATACTCTGTTCTTCCTGTGAAGATTCCTTTTTCCTTACTTTCTTCCTCTACCAGAATCTCCTGTACGGTTCCCTCGAAACGGGAAGATTCTTTTCTTCCTTTCTCCTGTACCAGTGAAAGAAGGCGGTCAAAACGATCTTTCACAACCTCTTCCGGTACCTGATTTTCCATTTTCGCAGCCGGAGTTCCGCTTCTCTTGGAATAGATAAAGGTAAATGCGGAGTCAAAGCAGCACTGGTCTACAACATCCAGTGTATCCTGGAAATCTTCTTCTGTTTCTCCCGGAAATCCTACAATAATATCCGTTGTCAGGGAAATATCCGGGATTGCTTTGCGGATCTTGCTCACCAGCTCCAGATATTTTTCTTTGTCATAGCGGCGGTTCATGATCTTTAAAATCCGGCTGCTTCCGGACTGCATCGGAAGGTGAAGATGATGACAGATTTTCTTACTTTCCGCCATAGTCTCGATCAGCTCATCCGATAAATCCTTCGGATGAGAAGTCATAAAACGGATTCTCTTCAGTCCCTCAATCGCTTCTACCTGCTTCAGAAGCTGCGCAAAAGTCACCGGATGCTCCAGAGTCTTTCCGTAAGAGTTTACGTTCTGTCCCAGAAGCATGACTTCTGTCACACCGTCTGCCACCAGTTCTCTGATTTCTTCCACGATTGCCTCCGGTTCACGGCTTTTTTCGCGTCCTCTGACATATGGGACGATACAATAGCTGCAGAAGTTATTGCAGCCAAACATAATATTGACACCTGTCTTAAAGGAATACTTACGGTCTGCCGGCATTCCCTCCACGATTTCATCAGACTCTTTCCACACATCAATGATCTGGCCTTCTGTATTTAAGCTTCTGTAAAAAAGTTCCGGGAATTTATGGAAGTTATGAGTACCGAATACCAGATCCACAAAAGAATAGTCTTTGTGAATTTTCTCAATTACTTCCGGTTCCTGCATCATGCATCCGAATAAGACGATCTTCATTTCCGGTTTTTTCTTCTTGATGCTCTTTAAATGTCCCAGATGCCCGTAAATCTTCAGATTCGCATTCTCACGAACCGTACAGGTATTATAAATCACTACATCTGCTTCCTCTTCTTTCAATACCTCTTTATATCCAATTCTCTTCACAATCCCGGCAACTGTCTCTGTCTGCAGAGAATTCATCTGGCATCCCGCATTCTGGATATAAAATGCCGGCTGGCTGTCATATTTGTCTTTGATCATTTCCGTACATTTACTGATATATTCTAACTGTACTTTACTTTCCTGTGTATTATGCACTCCTGATTCCTCTTCTTTCTTTTACTCACTGTAACTTGCTATCGTTTTAAGACACTTTTTTAATCATACAAAATTTATATCTGGATGTCAAATGCTTTATAAGGAATAAATATATTCCAGGGGAAGCTGACGGATTTCTTTCATGATATCTCTGTGTGAAACCGGTATTTCAATCGCAAGGGAAGGCTGGCGGATCACTTCCGCATAAAACTGCTCCGGAGATCCCATATCCGGATTGTTTCCTTTGCTTCCCAGACCGCCGGATGCTGTCTTTCCTTTTTCCAGACGATAGCCGGAACATTTCTGCAGATATCTCGCAAGCCTGTAATTTCTCTGATTATAGGCAAATCCTTTCTCCTGCCTGCTGTAAATGATCTTTCCGTGTGAATATCCGAAAGTCAGAAGTCCCGCACTCTTATATTCCTGAAAAATACCGATCAGAGCTCTTGTCTCATTCTCGCTGGCAGGTTCCTGATGGATTTTCTGTCTCTGATAATAATTGGTCGGAAAATTCTGCTTCAGCTCGATTCCTCTGGCATTGCAGGGGAATCCTTCTGTCGGCCGATCCTGCATTTTCAGCATCTGCCTGTAAATTGGATTGCGGATTGCTCCATATCCATAGGCTGCTATTTCATAGGCATCCGGATTTACGATCGGCACAAAACAGATTTTTACCCTGTCCAGAAGTTTTTTTACTTCGTAATTCTCTCCCATGATCCAGCCACATTCATAAAACTGGCAGTATTCTTTTGCAGCCTGCAGCAGATATTGTGGGAGTTCACCGTCTCCACCCTCCAGACCGCTTACACAGAAAATACACCTTTCCCCCTTTCCAATCTCAAACATGGGGATCATTCTGTCGTCATGGCTTCTGCCAATCACCCGAAACTGTACAAACTCACTGTAACGTTGGCCCATTTCCCACAGTGCAAAGTATACTTTCTCATAGATACAGGATTCGGCTTCTTTTAATGTTGTATCTTTTGGTGTTGCATCCTTTAATGTTGCTCCCTTTAAGGTTATTGCCTGTTTCATTGCTTTTACTTCCATTCATACTTCCCCTTTCCTTTATGCTCTTTTTCTTTCTTTTCTTCCTTCTCACCCTTCCAATCCGGTCAGATCTTTAGCTTTTTTACAATATGTCTTTATAACGCAAAAGAGACAGACCTTTTCTGATCTGTCTCTTTCGTATATTTTACTCTGTTATCTGTGAATATTAACAGAAAATCAATTCAAAATTTTTAATGATTTCTGCGGTAAATTACATTTCTTTTTTGCGTCTTCTGATAAGTACATATCCGCCTGCAAGAAGGGACGCTGCTGCCAGTGCCAGCATAGTACCGATCGGAGATTCATCACCTGTGGAAACTGCTGACTTGGAAGTACCATCTGCGCTGTCAGCATAGGAGGTCGGTGTTACATCTGTGGTTCCGTCACCGGTTGTACCATCGCCGCTTGTACCATTACCACTTGTGCCGTCACCGCCTGTACCATCCGCACTTCCGGTAGGAGTTACTGTGGTTTTGGCAAGAGGAGCTGCTTTGAACTGATACTGTACGGACTGAATGGAGCCGCTCTCCCGCTGCCATGTACTTCCGTTATATACTTCTTTCTGGAAGAATACATAAATGTTATAGTTTTTCTCGGTATCTGTATAAATACCGCTCTGTGCACCAATCTTCCATACGGTATGCTGATCACTTGCTCCAGGGTTGGAAGACATACTCCAGTATAACGGAACCCATCTTACATCTCCCTCACCAGGATTATTATTCTCTGTACCTGCACCTACTACCTTAAATTCATAGAAAGTATTCGGATAGAATGTCAGAGCGTTCTCAAATCCCTGAATCTTACTGTCTGAAACATTTGCAATCACAGCAGTATGTGGCGGAGTTGGTGTAGGTGTCTCTGTTACCGGTGCTGACGGACGTTCTGCACTGATCGGCTGGAAAAGTAAGGAACCATAATTGCCCTTATCTTTATCACTGATCACGCATACATAAATATCAGCCTCATCTTCCGGAAGATCTGTAACGTTTGCTGTTACATCTATATTTGCATCAATCGGCGCACCTGTCATGGAGCTGTCGATCGTGGGAGCCTTCTCACCACGTTTTACCCAGTCAATATAGTAGGTACCTTTTACATTCGAACGGAATGTAATCTTTACACTGCTGTGTCCGGACCACTCTACGCTCTTTCCGGTAACGGTTACCGGTTCTTCCGGTGTTTCAGTTGGCTTTGGTGTGGAGGTTGGTTTCGGTGTGGAGGTCGGTTTTGGTGTTTCGGTTGGTTTTGGTGTTCCGGTTGGTTTTGGTGTTGCAGTTGGTTCTGCCGCATCAGCCAGAACTCCATCTTCTCCAAGCTTCAGGCTGGAATCTCCCTCATATGTAACCTGAGTCAGCACATCTGCCAGCGTGACATCCTGAACGCCCTCTGCCAGTGCGACAACTGTCTTTCCTGCCACTGCATCCTGAACACTGACCCCGATTACAGAACCAGTCATGGCTCCGGTCACATTCAGAACACCATCTCCGGCAAGTACAACATTACTGCTGACTTCGGAAGCATCCTTCACTCCGTTACCTGTTACAGTCACAGTTCCCTGTAAATTCACAGTTCCCTCACTGTAAATACCGCCGCCTACTGCAGCAGCATTTCCTGAAATAGTTCCACCGGTCAGATATACACTGGCACCCGCTGCATTGCTGATCGCACCACCATTGCCGGAAGTCTGGTTTCCTGTAAGTGTAACGCCGTCTGCCATTCCGAAAATACCGCTCTGAACATCTACGATAGAGCCTTCTGTGGCATCACCGGTTCCATCTACATTCAGGCTGCCGCTGCCCGTTACATTTCCATCTGCATCTGTGATCGTACCTGCTGTCATCATCAGAGTACCACCGCTGACTGTAAAAATACTTCCGGTAAATCCAGCCGCACGTTTGATTGTTGTTCCTTCTTCTGCTGCAACCAGCATTGCACTTTTTCCTGCCGGAACATCAACAGAAGCTGCCACTTCAATCTCTCCTCTGATCTTTATATAAGTCGGATCGTTGATCGGATCAGAAGTATCCGGCAGTGCCGCAAAAGCCTCTGCAAGTGAGCCATATGCGGTTTCATTGATCATAATCGCTGCTGTTTCGGTCGTTTCTTCAGCAGGTGTCTGTGTTTCCTCTGCCTGAGCTGGTGCTTCTTCCTCTGCGGTATTTTCTGCCGGTGTTTCCTCTTCCGCCGGTGTCTCTGCTGTATCTGTATTGTCTGCAGTCTCTTCTGCCGGTGTCTCAGATTCTGCCGGTGTTTCCTCTTCTGTAGTTTCCTCTGCCGGTGCTTCTGCTGCGTCTGTGCCGTCAAGCTCTCCCGCAACCTCTTCGCCGGAAGCTTCTACTGCTGTATCTTCTGCCGCAAAAGCAGCCGCCGGTGTCATTCCTACGGACAGCGCACCTGCCATTAAAAATGCTAAAAGTTGTTTTTTTCTCATTATTTATGACCTCCAAAAATATACATGCCATCTTTTCAGTCAGACAAATCTTCTCACCTGTCTGCCATGCAGCTGATAAGCCGCCTGAAACAGCGATTTTCATAAACTGAAAAAAGTATAGCACACCTTTCCTAAAAAATCAAATTTCCTGAAAATCTTTACGGACGTACCTGACCGTTTCCGTAAATAATGTACTTGGTAGTTGTCAGTGCCAGAAGCCCCATCGGGCCTCTTGCATGAAGTTTCTGTGTACTGATTCCGATCTCAGCTCCAAAACCAAACTCAAATCCATCTGTAAATCTGGTTGATGCATTTACATACACCGCTGCCGCATCCACTTCATCGAGGAATTTCTGTGCATGTTCATAATTGTTTGTAATGATCGCCTCTGAATGCTTTGTATTATATTTATTAATATGTGCGATCGCTTCGTCCACAGAAGAAACCACTTTGATGGAAAGAATATAATCCAGATACTCGGTTCCCCAGTCCTCTTCGGTCGCATGTACAGCTCCCGGGATCAGCTCATATGCAGCTTCATCTGCACGGATCTCGACATGTTTCTGCGCAAGACGTTCTGCCAGAACAGGAAGAAGGGCATCTTTCACTTTCTCATGAACCAGAACAGATTCGCATGCATTGCAGACACCGACTCTCTGTGTCTTTGCATTCATGATAATATCCGCCGCCATTTTCAGGTCTGCTGTCTCATCTACATATGTATGGCAGTTGCCGGTGCCTGTCTCGATCACAGGAATGGTACTCTGTTCCACAACTGCTCTGATCAGTCCCTTACCGCCTCTTGGAATCAGAACATCCACATACTGGTTCATCTTCATAAACTGTGCCGCTGTCTCTCTGGAA
The DNA here is from genome assembly GCF_003477525.1 of Ruminococcus sp. AF41-9. GTDB lineage: Bacteria > Bacillota > Clostridia > Lachnospirales > Lachnospiraceae > Blautia_A. The sequence goes on along the minus strand of NZ_QUDO01000004.1, from coordinate 139,940 downwards.
GTGTCAGAGATCAGCTGGATCGCACTTTCTGTGACACCCTGTGCCTTCAGAGTCTCACGGATGCATTCCACGATTGCTTCATTGGAATGTATGGCGTCACTTCCACCTTTCAGGATCACTACATTTCCGGTTTTAAAGCACAGTCCAAATGCATCGGCAGTCACATTCGGTCTTGCCTCATAAATAATACCGATCACACCCAGCGGTACCCGTTTCTGACCGATCAGAAGTCCATTTGGGCGTTTTTTCATTCCCAGAACCTCACCGACCGGATCATCAAGGGCAGCTACCTGGCGAAGACCCTCTGCCATTCCCTCGATCCTTGCCTGTGTGAGAAGCAGACGGTCAAGCAGTCCTTCCGGCATATGGTTTCTTTTTCCTTCTTCCACATCAAGAGCATTGGCTCTGATCAGTATATCTGAGTGATCTGTCAGGCTCTCTGCGACAGCAAAAAGTACTTCATTTTTTTTATTTGTAGAAAGGTTTCTGACCTCAGTTTCGGCTTCTTTTGCATGTATTCCAAGTTCTCTGAGCATTTCGTTCATGTTCTCTCTCCTTCCTGACTTTTCTGATTTATGTTCTCTTACAGTCTGTATTCTCATGCCGGCTGACAACTGTGTATGTGGCATACACCGTATTTCTCACAGGGATTCCCTGTCAGCGTCAAGTGTATAGACAGATTCTTCCGTCACTACGATATGCGGACAGATATCGGTAGGTTCTGTAGGAACCTCCGGCATCATCTGAAATTCAAAGGCAACTGCCACTCTTTTCAGTTTCGGATGTTTTTCCAGATAGCGGTCGTAAAAGCCGCCACCGTAACCAACTCTGTGATTTTCTCTGTCAAAAGCGACTCCCGGCATGATCATCAGTGCTTCTGGCCAGTCTACGATCTCCCCTGACACAGGTTCCGGAATCTGAAAATATCCGGGTTCCAGCTGGGAAAAATCTGTCAGTTTATAAAATACCATATCTTTTCCCACAACCTTAGGCACTGCCACTTCCTTGCCAGCCTGCCATGCTTCTTCTATAAGATACCTTGTTACAACCTCATGGTTGTAATCTGCATATACCAGAATTTTATTTTCCTGTTCAAAGACCGGAAGAGAGATTACTTTTTCAGTAATTTTCCTGCTCATTTTCTCAATCTGTTCTTCTGAACAATGCTTCCTGGCTGCAAAAATTTTCTTTCTAATGTCTTTTTTTGATTCCATATTTTTCACCCAGGTTGACGATGCTTCCGTCTTTTTCCTTAACATCAATGTTATCAAGCTGAGAACGGAGATTCATGCGTACAGAAGCCAGATACTCCTTACGCAGTAACTCTCTTTCTTTTTTTTCTTCTTCTGTCAGACCTACACTTTTGGCTTTATGTGCCAGTGCGTTGATACGGTCAATTTTCTCTATTTCCATTGTAGTCCTCCGTTTTTATTATCCCTCTGCAAAAGCAGTTTTCGCAATTCTCATTATAACAGTTTATCAATAATATCAATCAGATACACTTCTTCTTTTGACTGACTCACAAACAAAGTACCGTGATTCCTTCCTTCTGTGATCTTATGGATCACATGGAAATCTGCGCCGTTTGCGATCACCATATCTACCCCTGCGGCAGACGCAATCTGTGCAGCCGTCAGTTTGGTGGCCATTCCGCCGGTTCCCACTTTACTTCCGGAAGTACCTTTCCCATGTTCAGAAGATTCTCATCCAGATTCTCAACCACATCGATAAACTTCGCATCCGGATTTGAATTCGGATCGTCTGTGAAAAGTCCGTCAATGTCCGACAGGAGGATCAGAAGATCTGCCTGCACCAGTGCGGCAACCACCGCTGACAGTGTATCATTATCTCCAAATTTCTCCAGTGTCTGGATCTCGTATGTGGAAATGGAGTCATTCTCATTTACAATGGGGATTACTCCCAGATCAAGAAGTTCGTTAAATGTATTCTGGGCATTCTTACGGTTAATATTATTCACCATGGTATTCTTCGTCATCAGAATCTGTGCAGAAGGCTGATTATATTCAGAGAACAGTTTCTGATAGATCATCATCAGTCTTGCCTGTCCGACTGCCGCACATGCCTGTTTTCTCTTTAATTCTGTCGGTTTTTCCTTCAGTCCAAGGGCTGCCACACCGGTAGCGATGGCTCCTGAAGAGACAAGCACGACATCCTTTCCCTGATTTCTGAGATCACAGAGTTCTCTTGCCAGAACTTCCAGTTTCCGCAGATTCAGTCTGCCTGTCTCCGGATGCGTCAGGGAAGAAGAACCTATCTTTATGACAATTCTTTTTTTATTCTTTAGTCTTTCCCGGTAATTCATGTTCGTCACTCCGTAAAATTATGATATTCATCCACTTATCTTACACCATTTTTTTCTGCCCGTCTACGGATTTAACAGTTGTTTCACAAAAAAACAGTGAACACCTACAAGAATTACAAAAAATCTTATAGAATGTCCACTGTTATCACGGGCACTGTCTGTACTAACGGGTGATTCCCAGCTCATCCAGAGCTTTCGCCTGCTTTGCTTCCATTACCGCAGCTTCCTCAGGAGTCATATGATCGTATCCCAGAAGATGAAGCATGCTGTGTGCAACCAGAAAGCAGAACTCTCTTGTCACACTGTGTCCATATTCTTCTGCCTGCGCAAATACTTTATCCACAGAAATCATGATATCTCCAAGCAGCAGTTCATCTGTGTCCAGATCAAAGTAAGATTCATCTTCTTCAACAATCCCGTAGTCTGCCGGGGTCTCAAAAGGAATCATAGGAAAAGAGAGCACATCCGTCGGTGCCTGAATATCGCGAAACTCCGTATTCACCCTCTTAATCTCCTCATTATCTGTCAGAACCAGATTTACCTGTGCATCATAAGGACATTCTTCCATCTCCAGCACCTTGTCAGCCACTTTTACGGCAAGTGCCTCATAGTCGATTCCAAGTTCTCTCTCTGTTTCATAATCAATCTGCATGGTCATCTTTCGTTTCCCCCGTTTCTGCGTCTTGTGGGTCTTTCCGGTTTCTGTTTTTTCTCATATGCATCATATGCCTGTACGATCTGCTGAACCAGGGGATGTCTCACAACGTCCTTGCTGGTGAGCTGGCAGAAGCCGATATCATCAATTTTCTTCAGTACTTTCATCGCTACATCCAGGCCGGATGTGGCATCTCTCGGAGGTCTTTCTGCGAGGCATCTCCCGTGATAATGACTTTCGAGCCAAAGCCGATACGTGTCAGGAACATTTTCATCTGAGCAGGTGTGGTATTCTGTGCCTCATCCAGAATAATAAAGGCATTATCCAGTGTACGGCCTCTCATATAGGCCAGTGGTGCCACTTCGATCAGTCCACGCTCCATATTTTTGGCAAAGCTGTCTGCTCCCATGATCTGATAGAGTGCATCATAAAGAGGACGAAGATAAGGGTCTACCTTGCTCTGAAGATCTCCCGGCAGAAATCCCAGTTTTTCTCCTGCCTCAATTGCAGGTCTTGTCAGGATAATACGGCTTACTTCTTCATTCCTGAATGCGGTAACCGCCATGGCCATCGCCAGATAGGTCTTTCCTGTACCGGCAGGTCCCACGCCAAATACGATCATTTTCTTACGGATCTGTTCTACATAATCTTTCTGCCCAAGTGTCTTAGGCTTGATCGGTCTGCCCTGTATGGTATTGCAGATAAAATCTTTATCTATCTCTGTCAGAACCTCGTTCTTTTGTTCCATTGCCAGAGAAAGTGCATAATTTACATTCTGCTTTGTGATCGTATTGCCACGTCTGGCAAGAGTCACCAGTTCCTCTATCAGTTTCTTTGCAGAAGATGCGCTCTGCTCACTTCCAAGTATCTTTAATATTCCATCTCTGGAGATCACGGTCACATTCAATGTCCGTTCAATCAGTTTCAGATGTTCATCGAACTGCCCGAATACATTTGATTCCAGATCAGCGGGCACTTCTGTGTGTAATTCAATAACGTTACCAGTCATCCTGTGATGTCCTTTCTCTCACTTTCTGTCTGTTACTGCTGCCTCCTCCTTGAAAGATATCGAAAGAGTTCTCCTGTAACATCAGATATTTCTATTGTAACACCTCTCTGATACTTTTTAAATATAAATTTCATCTTTCAGTTGTAAAACCCTTTCAGTTTTCCGGGTTTTTTTCTGTATTTTCCATACTTTTTCTCTCTGTTTCGGTCTCTTTTCCCGTTTTTTCAATGATCTTCAGGGTTCCTTTACAAATACATGAAGTTCCATTCATGACCGTGCTCACATGATTCTCTGCTATGGAAATTCCCTGTTTCAGCAATCTTTTTTCATACTGCCAGAATAAAACAGCCGCTTTTTTTCTGGCTTTCTCTTCCGTGTACTTCCCTTTTGCTGAATGATATTCTGTCAGACAGACTTTTCCAAGCGAAACAGGCAGCCGAAAGTTTTCTGTCAGACAAAGCGGAATCTCTTCGCTGAAAATCCGCCAGTCTGCGTCTTCTTTTTCATATAATCCCAGATACCACGAGCCTGCCCGGATAAAAAATCTCTGCTTTTTCTTTCCCGTAACTTCCTGTATTTCATATTCCAGAGGAATTTCCTGATAATATGAAACAGACCGTGAAATAAAAATATCCGCATCTGCGTGTACATATTCATAGCGCACCACTTCCTGGCTGTCATTCCTGACGGGGATCTCTCCGGAAACCAGAATTTCCCCTGCTTTGCAGGTATCCCCAGTCTTTTTTAACGGAATCCCGCTGCGTACGATCATCCGGGTGATCACTCCCTCCTTTTCTGCCGCCAGACTGCACGTCTTCTCCTGTGTATCCGCTTCTTTACTCTCAGGAATTCCTTCTTTGATTTCCAGGATCAGCCGCGTTCCTTCCACTCTCGCTGATACCCAGGTTGTTTCCGGGAACTCTCTCCGCACTGCCGCCGCAATCTCTGAACAGTTCACTTTCCTTTTGGGCATGGCATGTGTCACTCCCTGTTTTTCAAGAAATTCCAGGATTTCTGCTGTACTGTTTCTTACATTTCCTTCTATATGAATATTCCAGATCCTTCCGGTCAGGCCCAAAAGCAGAACGCTTCCCAAAAGAATTCCAGCAAAAAAAGCCTTCCTTTTTTTGTTTCTGAAAAAAAAGAAGGGCAGTCCCCGTTTTCTTTTGATCTGGATATGTACTCCCGTCTTATTCCGGACTGTTCGCAGTTGAAAAAAGTCTGTAGCTGACATCTGCGCCATGATCTGTCTCTCCTGCAGATACCGGATTTTTTCCAGGGAAATCCCTCTGCTTTTGCAGAGATTCAGAAAGCGTTCGATCTGTTCTCCACTGATGAGTACAGTAAGATATCCATACACGAGCCTGAGAATTTTTTCCATTCTTCACCTGATTTACCACTTCTGTGGAAATATCCCGGAAATCTCACCCCTGATCTTCATCTCAAAAGAATGATACCACAGAATTTCCAGATTCTTTCCACAGATCGTTACCTTTCCCCGAAGAGACAGCAGGACAATCTCAGAAGGACTGTATCTGCAGATCGATCTGTAATTCTCAACCAGAACTTCTGACGGTCCTGTCAGAGTTACGATCGTATCCTTATACGCCAGATCAGGAGGAATCTCCAGAACCGACACAACCTGCTCCTTCCACCGTTTTCTTTTTTTCATAAAAAAATCCCTCCGGCTTTTCATATAACTTTATGCCGGAAGGATTTTCTATATGACATCTGAAGCATTCAGCGGAATAATACCATGGAAAACCACAGAATTGTATTTCCGCCGAGATTGTATTCCATGGATTCCCGTTCCACAATTTCATTCACTACCACTCCATGACTCTCCAGACACGGATGCATTCTGTCCGGATGTCTGCATGGTTTGCCTTCTTTGTAGGCACATTTCTCGCAGATATCACAGGATTCTGTGGAGAGAATATAAGTCTCATACCCCTCTTTGTTGAGATACTGTCCTACTTTCGTCGTCAGTTCTTCATGTGCATGTCTGGTAGAAAGCATTTCTTCCATGTTCATGATGTCAGACACTTCTGCCACACTGGAGAAAAAAACTGCCTGCGGAAAACTTTTGATTTTTTTCTCACATTCTTCCAGCGTTCCAACTGCCGGAGGACAGGCCCAGGTAGAATCATATCTCTCACATTCCTGTCTGCAGATGGTGCGAACCCGCTCTTCAATTCCAATTTCTTCGGTATCTAATAATCGATATTCAAAAATCGGATACTGAGAAATAAATTCTTCAAACTTTTCTATATTCATATTTTTCCTCGATTCTTTTGTGCTGTGTGTCCGGACACATTTTCCGCTGTTTTTGTCGTACTCGTCCATCCTTCTCTGCTGATGAGAAATCTCTCATTTATGATATGGTTCATGATTCATGATCCGGTAGCTTCTGTAAATCTGTTCCAGAAGGATCATCTGCATGAGCTGATGCGGAAATGTCATTCTGGAAAAGCTCAGCTTATAGTCTGCCCGTTTCAGTACTTTTTCACTTAATCCCAGAGAACCGCCGATCACAAATGCAATGGAACTGTTCCCGGAAACTCCAAGTTTCTCAATCTTCTGAGAAAGTTCCACAGAGTCCAGCATCTTTCCGTCAATCGCCAGTGCAATTACATAATCCTGATCCCTGATATGCTTCATCAGACGCTCGCCTTCTGTATCTTTGATCTGCTCATTCAGTGCATCGGAAGCTTTGTCCGGTGTCTTTTCGTCCGGAACCTGACAGAAAGTCAGCTTACAGTATCTGCCAAGTCGTTTGGAGTATTCTGCAATTCCGGCACTTAAATACTTTTCTTTTATCTTTCCAACTGTTACAATACGAATTTCCATCTTTTTCCCCTGTCTGATACATATCTGAATTTTTCTGAATTTCCCTGAATTTTTTCAGATATCCCTGAGTATTCCTGAATTTTGCCGGCGGTTTTCTGTCAGGCGGATATCCGCAATCCGCTTCGCTGCCGGCTCATGGTCGAATAACTGCCGGCTCAATACTGCAGATAGTATTCTCTCATGGTTGTTTTACTGATTTTTCCATTGGCAGCCACCAGGATCACATAAAAGCGATGGTATCCCTCAGGCATGGAAATCGGCTGTTCATACACCGTACTGTTAATATCCGGTTCTGAGTCAAACGCATAATAAGCCTTACATCCATCCGGGACTGTCACTTTAATTTTTGTCTTTTTACTGTAGTCTCCGGACTTTGGAGATACCTTTGGCGCATCGGGAGTTTTCAGTACGATCACATATTTTCTGGTGATCAGATCACTCTCCATCCCTTTTTCGTTTACGCCAAATGCCTTTAACTCCGTGGTTCCCTCTTTCAGAACAATCGGCCCGGTATACTTCTGGCTGTTTCGATCCGGTACACTTCCATCCAGAGTATAGTAGATCGTATCATAGTCTGCTCTCAGTTCCACCACCCGGGCAGAGGTATAAGTACCTGGCGCCAGGCTAGTCACCGGAGCCTCACAGATATACTCACTGCAGGCATCCCGGATTTCCTGACTGCTGTTTTTAAGCAGAATTTTAATTCCTGACATCTGCCCGTCCAGCGCGAGAAGTTTTACCATTTCCTGATAAACAGGGATTCCGGCTGTCTGATTTTTGATCATGGGACGCAGGATCAGAATGGCAGATTTCATATCTCCCTGAGCCTCCATGATCCTCGCCATAAGAATGTTGGCCTCTTCACTATCCGGTTCCCGATCCAGTGCCTCATCCGTAAATCGGGCAGCAATTTCATAATTTCCCAGTTCATACTGTTTTTCCGCATAGGAATACAGATGAGAAAAAGTATGAAATTCCCGGTAAAAAACAGCACAGAAAAGCAGCAGTCCCAGCAGCAGCAACAAAAAATCTGCTTTCTGCTGAAGGACAGCTTTTTTTTCATTTTCTTTTTGAGTTTTTTCTTCCACTGTTTTCTCTTTTTTCCGATTTTTTCCTTTTTCTGTGGCCCTCGCTGCTGTTCTTTTTTTAAAAGAGTTTCCACAGAATCAAATTCCCTGACCCACGGAATCTCCGCAAGGCAATGGGGACAATACAGGGAGCCTTTTTCTACCTCCCTGTGACATTTTGGACATTTCATACATCGCCCTCACCGATTTTTATGATCGACATCTTACTGTCCATATCTTACTGTCCATCCAGATAATTTTCAAATTCTTCCATGGACATCAGAACTTTTCGTGGTTTTGTTCCTTCTTCCGGTCCGACTACACCGGCATCGCAGAGTTGATCCATAATTCTGGCAGCTCTGTTAAAGCCAATCTTGAACATTCTCTGTAACATACCGATAGAAGCCTTTTCCTTCTCAATGATAAATTTTCCGGCTTCCTCAAAATGTACATCCCTGTCATCTCCGCCTCCGGATACGGACGCAGACAGAGGAGAGTTCACCTGCTGCTCAATCTGCGGATTATACTGCACACCCGGGTTTTTGTCCGCCAGAAATTCCACGACTGCACTGACTTCTTCATCGGAAACGAACGCTCCCTGAAGTCTGACAGGCTTCGGATATCCCTGCGGATAGAAAAGCATGTCTCCTTTTCCCAGAAGTTTCTCTGCACCGTTCATATCCAGAATGGTACGGGAATCCACACCGGAAGAAACCGAGAATGCAATTCGTGACGGCATATTCGCCTTGATCAGACCCGTAATGACATTTACAGAAGGTCTCTGTGTTGCAATGATCAGATGGATACCTGCTGCACGGGCCAACTGTGCCAGACGGCAGATGGCATCTTCCACCTCTCCCGGTGCCACCATCATAAGATCTGCAAGCTCGTCTACGATAATAACAATCTGCGGCATCTTCTCCGGAGCTGTCTCTCCTTCTGCAACAGGAATACTCTCAATCTTCTTATTGTATTCCGTCAGATTACGCACTCCATATTCCGCAAAAGTATTATAACGGCTGGTCATCTCACTGACTGCCCAGTTTAAGGCTCCCGCCGCCTTCTTCGGGTCTGTGACAACCGGGATAAACAGATGCGGGATTCCATTGTAGACACTGAGTTCTACTACCTTAGGATCGATCATGATCAGCTTGACTTCTTCCGGTTTCGCCTTATATAAGATACTTACGATCAGCGTATTGATACATACGGATTTACCGGAACCTGTCGCACCTGCGATCAGAAGATGTGGCATTTTTGCAATATCTGTTACCACAGTCTTACCTGCAATATCTTTTCCTACTGCAAATGACAGGCGGGACCCGGCATGCTGAAATTCTTCAGACTGAAGTAAATCTCTCAGCATAACCGTACTGTTTTCCTTATTCGGAACCTCAATTCCTACGGCTGCTTTTCCAGGGATCGGAGCTTCAATACGGATATCCGGTGTCGCCAGATTCAGTTTGATATCATCTGCAAGACCTACAATTTTGCTTACTTTGACTCCCATTTCCGGCTGAAGCTCATAACGGGTGACTGTAGGGCCACAGCTTACATTCAGAATGGTCACGTTGACACCAAAATTATGTAAAACTTCCTGCAGCTTCTGTGCGGTTTTCCGCAGATGTGCATCGGAATCTCCCTGAGATTTCCCGCTGCCTTTCTTCAGAAGGTTTAACGTCGGATACTTATATTCTCTTTTTACGGCATTTTCTGTCTGGCTGATCTCGTGCTGAATATTTACAATTCCGCTCTGGATCTCTTTCTCAGAAGATTTTGGATTTCTCGAAGGCTGCCGCTGCGCCCTCTCCGGTTGAAAAGGGGGCACTTCCTCCTGCTGTAGTTCCTGTTCCGAATCCTGTCCGGAATTTTCAAAATCTACCTGCTCTTTTTCAGGCTGTCCGGAAAAATCTGTCTCCCCGTAAAATGCCTCATCTTCATCAGAAGTATCCACCCCTGAATCTGCTGCTCTGTGGATTTCAAAATCCGCCACAGGCTTAATCTCTTCCTGTTCTACAACACGTTTATGTGTTGCGGCTTTCTCTTTCTTTTCTTCCCCTGCATCCGTTGAATCTGAAGAAAGTTTTTCATCCGGATCTTCTTTTTTGCTTTCTTTTTTCTTATTCTGTCTGCGCTTCGGTTCTTCTTCAGAATAACCGGTCAGTTTGGTTCCTTCCAAGAAAGAAGTCCGTTTCATTTTTTTCGCTTCTTTCGGATCTAAAAGGAATTCATCATCTTCCTCTGTTTCCTCACCGTCTTCTGCAAGTTCTGCTTCCAGTCTGCGGATACGCTCTTCCCTGCGTTCCTCACGTAACTGCTGTCTCTCTCTGGCTCTTGCTTCTCTGCGCATCGCGCGTTCCGGCCCACCATCTTTAAAACGGCTGTGTCCTGCTTTCACCAGATCACATACTTTCATCACCAGCATGGTGAGAAAATCGAGCAGAGAACGCTGTGTGATAATGATCATGCAGACAATAAACGCAAGTACGATGATCACATAACTTCCCACTGTACCAAATGCTGAAGTAATGGAAATGCAAAGTGCTCCTCCGATCAGACCTCCTCCGGTCTTATAATCCGCACTTCTGGCAAAGTAATCCATCAGTGTCGTGCTTGTCATATATCCATCTGTCAGAAGCTGTGCTGCCCCACACAGGAATAAAAACATCACAAATGCTGCTGCAAACTTCTTATATGCCAGATGATTCATCTTATTGATCAGCAGAAAAGAAGCTCCCAGAAAAAATGCAACCGGAAACAGATATGCCAGCAGTCCCATCACTCCAAAACAGAAGTTACTGATCGCATCTCCTACGAATCCGCCCAGTCCGAAATTACTTGCCATCAGGATCACGCAGGCTGCCAGGATCACAAATATTATAATTTCTGTCTGAAACTTCCCGGACTCAGCCTGTACAGCAGCCTTCTTTGCCTTGCTGTTCTTTTTTGTCCGTCCGGTGTTTTTACTTTTTGATGTTGCCATACTCAGGCTCCCCTCCTAAACAAAATTTATAATCAGAGCAGCCGCCCCTATTATAAAAGAATAATATGCAAAATAACGCAGTTTCACCTTCTGCGCACGCAAAGTCATGTTCCGGATCACCAGACATCCCACGAATCCGGAAACGATCATCGCAAAAATAAATGAAAATCCCAGTCCCACTGTCATCTCAGAAGAGCCAAAATATCCGACTTCCGTAAAAAAAGCTCCTATGATTGCAGGCAGGCTCATAAACACGGAAAAACGCACAGCAAATTTACGGCTGTATCCGCATAAAAGTGCTGCGCACAAAGTAAATGCCATTCTGGAGATTCCCGGAAATACAGCAAGTCCCTGACAGATTCCGATCCACATGGCGCTGTCATAAGAGGCTTCTCTCGGTCCTTTTGTTCCACCGGACTTATTTAAATCTGTCACCAGCAGAAAAATTCCGGATAAAAGAAAACCGATCCCTGAAAAAAGCGGAGAATCTGCGGTCAGAAGTGTCAGTCTTCTGGCTGTAAGCCCCAAAAGCACCGTAGGGATCATGGATACCAGAAGAAGCACCGTAAATTTACGATAATTTCCTGTTACAATCCTTGCATATTTCAATTCTGCACCTGTACGTTTATTATGAATGTACAGATTGAGATTTCCGATCAGATCCATGAACATCCCCAGCAGTTCCACCCCAAGCCGTTTCAGATCTTTCTTAAACAGAAAGATGATCGCTGCTGCGGTTCCCAGATGAAGCATTGCCTCCAGCAAAAGCCCGGTATCATGGCTGATTCCCAGTAAAGACTCCACAACACACAGATGTCCAAAACTGCTCACTGGAAGGAACTCTGTCACTGCCTGTAAAACAGCCAGCAAAATCAAATACAAAACTATCATAAAACCGATTCCTTTTCTTTTTATTCTTTCATAATCAAAAAAGAATCCTGCCCGCAGGATTTTCCACCTGCGGCGAGCCGCTTTCAGCGACATGATTCCTTTGCTATTATAGCACACCCTACCCGAGTTTACAACACAGGAAGTTTACAGAGAATTTTGATAATTGTACAGATGTTACTGTTCACTCCGTTCACAGTAACGTACAGATATGATACAGATCATAATTGTTCCATAAAATAAAATCAGCCCTCCGGCGTACACGAATGTACTGCCGGAGAGCTTTCCCGTCTGGACACAATTTATGATTTCTGAAAATCAGAATTATTTATTTTTCAGATATTCGTCGATACCTCTGGCACCAGCTTTACCAGCTCCCATGGCAAGGATAACTGTAGCCGCACCTGTAACAGCATCACCGCCGGCATATACGCCGTCTTTGGATGTCTTACCTGTTTCTTCTTCAGCAACGATACATCTTCTCTTGTTGATCTCAAGACCTTTTGTTGTAGAAGAAATCAGCGGGTTCGGAGAAGTACCAAGGGACATGATGACTGTATCTACATCCATGTCATACTCGGATCCTGCGATCTCAACCGGGCGACGTCTTCCGGAAGCATCCGGCTCGCCAAGTTCCATCTTAACAACCTTCATACCTTTTACATGTCCGTTCTCGTCAACAAGGATTTCCTTCGGGTTTGTAAGAAGATCGAAGATGATTCCTTCTTCCTTGGCATGATGAACTTCTTCTGCTCGTGCAGGAAGTTCTGCTTCACTTCTTCTGTATACGATATGTACTTCAGCACCAAGTCTTAAAGCTGTTCTTGCTGCATCCATGGCAACGTTACCGCCGCCTACAACTGCTACTTTCTTACCAGCTGCGATCGGTGTGTCATAAGATTCATCAAAAGCTTTCATCAGATTGCTTCTTGTAAGATATTCGTTGGCAGAGAATACACCGCTTGCATTCTCACCCGGAATACCCATGAACATCGGAAGTCCGGCACCGGAACCGATGAATACAGCTTCAAATCCTTCATCCTCGATCAGCTGATCGATTGTTGTGGATTTACCGATAACTACGTTAGTCTCAAATTTAACACCTAATTCTTTAACTTTCTCGATTTCTTTCTTAACAACTTTCTGTTTAGGCAGACGGAACTCCGGAATACCATAAACAAGAACGCCGCCAAGTTCGTGAAGAGCTTCGAATACAGTTACATCATAACCTGCTTTTGCAAGGTCACCAGCACAGGTAAGTCCAGAAGGACCGGAACCGATCACTGCAACCTTATGTCCGTTCTTAACTTCAGCTCCTGCCGGTTTAATGTCATGCTCCAGGGCATAGTCAGCAACAAATCTCTCCAGTTTGCCGATAGAAACGGCCTCACCTTTGATTCCGCGGATACATTTACCCTCGCACTGGGATTCCTGAGGACATACACGTCCGCAGATAGCCGGAAGCGCGGAAGATAATCCGATCACTTTGTATGCTTCTTCGATTTTTCCTTCTTTGATCTGTTCAATAAATCCAGGAATATTGATAGATACCGGGCAGCCTTCTACGCATTTCGGTTTCTTGCAACCTAAGCATCTCTGTGCTTCTTCCATTGCTTCTTCCTGATTATATCCAAGACAAACTTCTTCGAAGTTTGTTGCACGTACCTTCGGGTCCTGTTCTCTTACAGGAACTTTCTTTAACATCTTTGCATCTGCCATTACTTGTCACCTCCGCACTGTCCGCATCCACCGTGGTGGGTATCGCCTTCCTGAAGCTTCAGTAATGCACGGCCTTCTTCGGTCTTGTACATCTGGCTTCTCTTCATAGCCTGATCGAAATCAACGAGATGTCCGTCGAATTCCGGTCCGTCTACGCAGGCAAATTTAATCTCATCGCCAACCTGAAGACGGCATGCTCCGCACATACCGGTTCCGTCAACCATGATCGGGTTCATGCTGACAATTGTATGAATGCCAAGTTTCTTGGTCAGAAGACAGACGAATTTCATCATGATCATCGGTCCGATTGCCACACAGACATCATAATGTTTGCCTTCATTTGTTACCAAATCCTCAAGAGTCTTGGTAACCATACCGGAACGTCCATAGGAACCATCATCTGTTGTAACATACAGATTGGAAACTTCGCCAAGTTCCTTCTCAAGGATAACCATATCCTTTGTCTTGGAGCCAAGGATAACATCTGCTGTGATACCGTGTTCGTGCAGCCATTTAACCTGTGGATAAACAGGTGCTGTGCCAACACCGCCGGCAACAAATACCATTTTCTTTTTCTTTAATTCTTCAATATCTTCGTGAACGAACTCAGATGGACATCCAAGAGGTCCAACGAAGTCGCGGAAAGAATCTCCGGCTTTTAATTCGGACATCTTGATCGTAGATGCACCGATTTCCTGGAATACAATTGTAATTGTTCCCTCTTCACGATCATAATCACAGATAGTAAGCGGGATTCTCTCGCCTTTCTCGTCCATCTTTACAATGATAAATTGTCCTGGCTGACAATGGCTTGCAACACGCGGTGCGTGTACAACCATAAGATGGATCTTAGCTGCCAGTGTCTCAGCTTTTAAAATCTTATACATGGTTTTCCTCCTCGCAAATAATAACCTCTAATAATAATACGCCAAAATCTGACATATGGCAAGGGTTGATTTGCAAGATGGAACAGAAAATTTTAACTTTTTGAAAGAAATTCTGTATATTATTCTGACAACTGATGTCCGTCTTTTTATTAAGCAATATTTTCAGACTATATTAGTCTGATTTATAATATTATGTTTTATTGGTGTTTTTCTATTAATTCATATAGTTTTGCCAAAGCTTCCTTAATCCCGCCAACTTCATCGATCAGCCCTTCCTTCACTGCATCTTTTCCTTCCAGCATCGTTCCCACATCTTTTACAAGCTGCGTGGTATCCAGCATCAGTTCCTCCAGTCTCTGCTGGGATGCTTTGGAATGTTCTGAAATAAATGTGGTGATGCGATCCTGAATCTTTTCCATATTCCGGTAGGTCTGGGCAACTCCGATAAACATTCCGCTGGAACGTACCGGGTGGATCACCATAGTGGCACTTGGTACTACAAAGGAATAGTCTGCTGACACTGCCATCGGAACTCCTATAGAATGTCCGCCGCCCAGAACCAGTGAAACTGTTGGGATGCTTAATGATGCGATCATTTCTGCAATAGCAAGCCCAGCTTCCACATCTCCCCCTACTGTATTCAGCAGGATCAGCAAACCTTCAATCTCTTCATCATCCTCAATAATTGCAAGTTTCGGCAGCACATGTTCGTATTTCGTTGTTTTGGAATGGGACGGCGCAGACTCATGTCCTTCGACTTCCCCGATGATCGTCAGAAGTTCCACTTTATGCTTTCTGGAATTGCTGTCCAGCACCACCTGCCCCATTTCTCTGATCTGTTCATTCTGTGTGTCTTCCTGTTTTAATTTCTGTTCTTTTTCTGTATTATCACTCATAAAAATACCTCCAGGATTTTGCTTCTGGAGGTATTATGTATCATTTTTTATAAAATTATTCTTCTTCCAACACGCTTTAAAGCTATGATCACTCAGATCATCAGACAAGTTGCGATGATTCTGTTTTTTACTCTGCGCTGTCTTTGGTGACCAGTTTTACTTCTACCGGAATGGACTTCTCAACTGTATCTCCGTCTGCCAGAGTGATCGCTGTATCTACTGCTGTTTTACCCATCTGATCTGGCTGCTGCGCTACTGTCGCAAGCATTTTACCGGCTTTTACGGCTGCAACTGCATCGTCTGTGGCATCAAATCCGACAACCTTGATATCTTTTCCGGTTGCTGCAATGGCCTCCAATGCGCCAAGTGCCATCTCATCATTGTGTGCAAATACGCCCTTGATAGAACCGTCTGCCTGAAGCAGGTTCTCCATAACAGTCATGCCTGTTGCACGGTTGAAGTCTGCGGTCTGGCTTCCTGTTACATCCAGTTTTTCATCAGCTACCTCATGGAATCCTGCACCTCTGTCGATGGTTGCGGAAGCTCCGGTTGTTCCCTGAAGTTCAGCTACAGGTGCACCCTCACCGATGGTTTCTACCAGATACTCTGTTGCCATTTTTGCACCTGCTACGTTATCAGATGCGATCTGGCAGTCTACGTCAACGCCATTTACAACACGGTCTACGGAGATAACCTTGATTCCTTTTGAAATTGCATCCTTTACTGCCGGAGCAACTGCGTCAGAGTCTACCGGGTTTACGATCAGGACAGATACATTTCTTGATACCAGGTCTTCTACGTCGTTGGTCTGTTTGGCAGCATCATCACCTGCATCAACAGTGATCAGTTTTGCACCTTTTTCTTCCGCTTCTGCCTGTGCACCCTCTGCAAGACTTACGAAAAACGGGTTATTTAATGTAGATACAGACAATCCGATCGCTCCGTTTCCTACTACTCCGTTTTCACCGACTTCAGCAGTTCCTTCACCGTCAATAGTGATGATCTGGCATCCTGCTGCGGAAGATAACATTGCACACGCGGCTGTCAGAGCTACGATCTTCTTTATTTTCATTTCGAAATCCCTCCTGTATATTTAAATCTCTTATATTCAATTTCTCAGACTGCCGCTCTTATCCCTCAGCTGCCTGAATATGTAATTTCTTTCTATTCTGATTAACGGTTTCTGTCAGAAAGTACAGCAATCAGAATAACAATACCTTTTACTACATCCTGATAGTAAGAAGAAATGCCAAGGATATTCATACCATTATTCAGAACAGCAATGATCAGAACACCGATCAGAGTTCCCTGAATCTTACCGCGTCCACCGCTCATACTTGTTCCGCCAAGTGCAGTTGCTGCGATGGCATCCATTTCATATCCGCTGCCCAGAGTAGGCTGAGCGGAATTCAGTCTGGAAAGAAGGATCAGACCGGAAAGAGCAGACATGAAACCGGAAATTCCATAAACAATGATTTTTGTCTTGTCAATATCAACACCTGCAAGACGTGCACATTTACTGTTACTTCCGGTTGCATAGATACGTCTTCCGAATGTTGTTTTGTTCAGCATGAAATAGAATGCAAGGAATGCAAGCACAAAAAGGATGACAGGGATCGGAATGCGGAAGATATTTCCTTTTCCTACCAGTTTCAGTGCAAAGCTGTCGCCAAGGTTGGAAATCGGTTTTCCATCCATGAAGATCATGGTTAATCCACGGTAAACAGTCATTGTAACAAGAGTTGCGATAAATGCCTGCAGACGGCCTTTTGTAACAAGGATACCGCTGATAAGGCCAAGTCCTGTACCGATTACCAGTGCAAGGATCAGTGCCGGTACAACCGGAAATCCGCTTGCAATCATTCCGGCGCAGAGTGCTGTAGACAGGCCCAGAATAGAACCAACAGACAGGTCGATCGCATCTGTCAGGATTACGCATGTCATACCAAATGCAATAAATCCATTAATAGAAGACTGTCTTAACAGTGACAAAAAGTTACTCCATGTGCGGAATTCCGGACTTGCAATACCGATTCCCACAACAAGAACGATCAATGCGATAAGTGCGCCATATTCCTGAACATATTCAGATACGCTTTTTTTCTTAGTTTCCATTAAATTGTACCTCCCGTAGCCAATGTCATTACTCTTTCCTGATTTGCTTCCTCATAGGAAATGATTCCTCTTACTTCACCCTCACGGACAACCATGATGTTGTCACTCATTCCAAGTACCTCCGGCAGTTCTGAGGATACCATGATGATCGCAACGCCCTGTGCTGCCAGTTTATTGATAATACTGTAAATCTCTTTTTTCGCTCCGATATCTACACCTCTGGTAGGCTCATCCAGGATCAGGATCTTCGGATTAGTAAGGATCCATTTTGCAAGAACAACTTTCTGCTGATTCCCACCACTTAAGTTGTTGCATTCATGATATGGTCCAAAACATTTGATATGCAGATCTTTAATTGCCTCTGCCACCATATTCTTCTCTGCTTCCTTAGAAATTACAGAAGACTTGGAAATGCGTCCCAGATTACAAAGAGAAATGTTCTCCCGGATACTCTTGTCAAGCATCAGACCTTCTGTCTTTCTGTCCTCTGTGATAAATCCGATTCCCTGTTCCATTGCCTGTCTCGGATTGGAGATCTTCACTTCTTTGCCGTCAATCTCAATGCTTCCGCTTTCATAAGAAAGATTTCCAAAGATTGCCTGCATGATTTCTGTTCTTCCGGCCCCCATCAGACCGGAAACTCCAAGTACTTCGCCTGCACGTACGGAGAAAGATACATCATGGAATGTTCCTTTTCTGGTCAGTCCTTTTACTTTCAGAACTTCTTTGCCGATTTTTACATCTCTGGACGGATAACGTTCTCCAATCTCACGTCCGATCATCATCTTGACGATTTCATTCATGTTTGTTTCCGGAATGTTCTTCACCCCAATGTAAGAACCATCACGCAAAACTGTAATTCTGTCACACAGTTCAAAAATTTCTTCCATACGGTGTGAGATATAAACCATGGACACGCCTTTCTTTCTCAGAGATTCAATGACCTTAAACAGCGCAACCGTCTCGCTTTGTGTCAGTGCAGCCGTCGGCTCATCCATGATAATGACCTTTGCATCTGCCATCAGTGCTTTACAGATTTCAACCATCTGCTGCTGACCTACGGAAAGCTCAGACATAACTGTCTTAGGAGAAATATCTACTCCCAGTGTATTCAGTGCTTCCCGGGCTTTTTTCTGCATTGCTTTTCTGTCACAGATTCCTAATTTTCCATGAATCTCTTTTCCCATAAACAGGTTCTCTTCTACTGTCAGGTCAAACATAACGTTTAGCTCCTGATAGATAAAGACGATTCCCGCTTTTTCAGCCTCCTGCGGATTTTTGTAGTTTACTTCTTTTCCGTCAACAAGCACAGTTCCTGCATCCTTGGTATAAACGCCTGTAAGAATCTTCATTAAAGTAGATTTTCCTGCTCCGTTTTCACCCATCAGCGCATGAACTTCGCCGCTTTCCAGTGTGAATCCTGCCTGCTTCAGTACCTGGTTGGAACCGAATGATTTGTCGATCCCGCGCATCTCAATTCGCATTATTTTTGCCCCCTTTTATTTACTGGCAGTTCAGATACTGCCTGTTTTTCTACCCGAAAATACAGCCTGACTGCAGGATAATATTTGCATAAGGAGTGGTTTCTCCACTGCGGATCACCGCTTTGCAGCTCCCGGTCCTCTTTTTTAATTCTGTATGAGAGACAAATTCAACTTCTGCTTTCTCTCCTGTTTCCTGCTCAATTTC
Source organism: Ruminococcus sp. AF41-9 (assembly GCF_003477525.1). Taxonomy (GTDB): domain Bacteria; phylum Bacillota; class Clostridia; order Lachnospirales; family Lachnospiraceae; genus Blautia_A. Next base: position 120,859 of record NZ_QUDO01000004.1, on the reverse strand, counting down.
TTTGAATAACTGCTCGATCTGTGCAAGCATCTTTGGGTTCTGTTCGCGGATTTCCTCGGCAAGTACGATTTTCTCAATCTTCATATCTTTTGAAACCGGTTTCAAAACGTCCATAAAAGAAGGTTTGCCAAATTCAAGTGCAAGATCGATCCTCTCTGTTGTATCCGGTACCGGCAGACCGCAGTCACCGATGGCAAGAGTATCGGTGTGTCCCATATAGGCCAGTACTCTTGCGATATCACTGTTTAAAATTCCCAATCGTTTCATCTTATTTCTTTAACTCCTTTTCAACTTCTTCCCGTGTCGGCATTCCTGTCTGTGCTCCAAACTTCTCTGTGGAAAGGCTTGCTGCTGTGTTTGCAAAACGAAGTGCGCTCTCCAGATCAGCATCCTCTGCAAGCATGGTACAGAATGCACCGTTTAAGGTATCACCTGCTCCTGTTGTATCTGCAACTTTTGCAGGGCGGACCGGTACATGAACAATGGTTCCGTCTTTCTTTGCTGCTGCCACACCGTCAGTTCCAAGTGTAATCACAAGTTTCTCAGGATATGTTTTCAGTAATTCTTCTGTGTTGGTATCTGCACCGAATAAGATCTTCGCTTCATGTTCATTTGGTGTCAACCATGTGATCTTGTCCAGAACTTCTTTCTTTACTTCTCTTGCAGGAGCAGGATTTAATACAACTTTGATTCCATTTTCATGGCAGATGTTTACTACATATTCCACAGTTTTTGCCGGAATCTCATGCTGCATTACCACATAGTCAGATTTCAGCAGTTCGTCTTTGATACTGTCGATATATTCACAGTCAACTTTACCGTTGGCACCTGCAACTACGATAATCGTGTTATCATTCTCACCTACTGTAATGATCGCCACTCCTGTCGGCACACCTGCGATCTTTCTGATATTTCCTGTCTTAACCCCGTTCTTTGCAAGGTTATCGATCAGTGCCTGTCCGTTGCTGTCATCGCCTACGCATCCGAACATCTCTACATCTGCACCAAGTCTCGCCATTGCAACTGCCTGATTTGCGCCTTTTCCGCCAGGGATGTAACTTAAGGTATCACCCTGAAGTGTCTCACCTTTCAGCGGGATTCTCTCTGCAGTTACTGTCTGATCCATATTGATGCTTCCTACTACTGAGATTTTCATTTTCTCTTCCTCCTTGTATTTATTATTTAACTGATCCTTCCATCATTTATCTGGCTTGATCTGTTTGTTTTTCATTTTATAACTGTTGTCTCTCTTTTTATCAGAGTTACCGGAAATTTATTTACCCTCGTTACCTCAGCTCCGGTTGCATAATTAATGATGCATTGTACTGCTGTCTTTCCCATATCTGCAATCGGCTGTCGGATTGTCGTAAGCTCCGGTGTCATCAGATGTGATAATGCCACATTATCAAAGCCTATAATCTGCACATCCTCTGGAATCTGGTATCCATGGCGTCTTAAAACTTTGAACACAGAGATTGCTACCATATCATTACAGGAAATGATTCCGTCAACTGCCGGATATTTCTGCAGAATCTCTTCCGCCACCTGCTGTCCCTGTTCGAAGCTGTACTCACATTCCAGATTCTGAACTTCCCGTCCATACTGTTTACAGGTATCTACATATCCCCGATATCTGTTTCTGGCACTGGAATACTTCTGTGGTCCGGAGATATTTACAATATTTCTGCACCCACACTGGATCAGATGCCTGGCTGCCAGTTTTCCGCCTTCATAATGATCGGCTTCTACGAAAGCCAGTTCTCCTTCTGCGTGAATACGTCTGTCCACAACCACCACCGGAATCCCGCAGTCCTTAACTTCCGCATCGATTTCCTCGTTATTGGTCATAAGGATAATTCCGTCTGCATTCATTCTGGAAAGCATTCGAATGCTCTCTTTCTCTTTCTCAGGTTTGTTCTCAGAATAACATAATGTCATCCGGTATCCCCGGGCATATGCTTCGCCTTCGATTGATTTCGCCATTTCTGTGAAGATGGATTCTCGATATCCGGAGCAATCACACCGATGATCCTTGATGATTTCTTAAACAGGGAACGGGCAACTTCATTTGGTTTGAAACCCGTTTCAGAGATAGCATTTAAAACCCTTTGCATTTTTTCTTCATCTACTTTTGCAGTTCCATTCATTACTCTGGATACGGTAGAAGGAGAAACTCCTGCCAGTTTTGCTACATCTCGAATACTTGTCATTCCTCGTCGCCTCCTGTTGTTGTATGTTTTCACTTTTGAAACCCGTTTCAAGATGGTTTCATTATATCATTTTCACAATCAATGTCAACGCCGTTTTGGGTGAAAAAAGTTTTTCAGCGTTTATTACAGATTTCAGATGTATGATTTGTGCAATATAGACTATAAATTTTCATGTTTCTGTCAATAAAAAATGATCTTTTTCATATGACGCTGCCTCAGCCATACATACAAAAAGATCATTTTCATATCACTCAACGTTATTTAATCATTCATTCCAGTTTGTCCAGTAATCGGTAACATCGTCATCGTCATCCAGAAGATCCAGTGTTCTCTGTAAATCTTTGAGAGCCTGCTCATCTGTGAGGTCTACATATGTCTGAGGGATCATGGCAACCTGTGCCTCAGCGATCGGTGCGCCTGCTTTCTCAATTGCTTCGCGAACGGCACTGAAATCATCCGGTGCTGTCAGTACTTCATAGCTGTCTTCTTCCTCGTTGAAATCCTCTGCGCCTGCATCCAGAGCGAGCATCATCAGTTCGTCTGCATCCATCTCACACTCTTCTTTGTCAATGATGATCTGGCCTTTCTGGTCGAACATGTAGGATACGCATCCCTGAGTTCCAATGCTTCCGTTACCTTTTGTAAATGCATTACGCACATTACCTGCGGTACGGTTCTTGTTGTCTGTCAGAGTTTCAACGATGATCGCAACACCGTTCGGGCCATATCCTTCGTATACAGCTTTCTCATAGTTATCAGCGGAGTCAGCACCTGCTGCTTTTTTGATACCACGTTCGATGGTATCGTTCGGCATGTTGTTTGCCTTTGCTTTTGCGATTACATCACGAAGTTTGCTGTTGTTGTTCGGGTCCGGACCGCCGGCTTTGACAGCCATAACCAGCTCACGTCCGATTACAGTAAAGATTTTACCTTTCTTTGCATCGTTTTTCTCTTTCTTATGCTTAATGTTTGCAAATTTTGAATGTCCTGACATCTTTTTTCTCCTTTTGTTAAAAATTATTTCCATAACTGTTCAATACCTGAATAGTTACTGTTTCTCTTTTTTATCATTATGAACCTGTGTATTCTCTGAGGCAGGATCTTTTCTGTCTTTTTCCACTTTTACCTTGCCGATGGTTTTATTACCGATCGACAGGATCGTAAAGCAGTATCCCACCGCCGTGATCACAGTGTCAACATCTTTCGCTGTCGGGATATGTCCCAGAATATTCGTAAGATAACCGTTCAGCGTCTCGAACTCCACATCTCCAAAATCTACTTCCAGTTCCTCCTCCACATCTTCCAGATACGCCAGACCGTCAATGATCAGACTGTTATCCTTCTGCGCACGGATCGTAACCTCATCCTCATCGTATTCATCCAGGATATCTCCCACGATCTCCTCCAGAATATCTTCCATGGTAACGATTCCGGCTGTCTGTCCATATTCATCTACCACCACTGCCATATGGATTTTCTTTGCCTGCATCGTGTGAAAAAGATCTCCGATTCCGCGTGTTTCCGGTATCAGGGACGCCTGACGGATGATTCCCGGAAGTTCTTTCAGCGGCTTAAATTTCGCCCAGGGATTCTGTGTCATAAATTTCAGCGCATCTTTATAATGAACGATTCCTTTGATATTGTCAATATTTTCCTCATAAACCGGATAGCGGGAATTGCCTTCCTCCAGCATGGTATCGATCATACTTTTCAGCAGGATTTCTTCGTCAAAAGCCACCACGTTCTTTCTGTGGGTCATGATATCATGCGCTTCCGTCTCATTGAAAGATATGATATTCTGGATCATCTCTGCTTCGTTTTCCTCGATCACACCCTGTTCATGTGCTTCATCCACAATGGAAATGATCTCCTCTTCTGTCACGGCCGATTCCTGCCGGTCGAGCTCCACGCCAAAAGGTACTGCCGCAAGCCTTGCGATCCAGGTAATAAACGTGGTAAAAGGACTCAGCACTTTTACCCAGAACTGAATCAGCTTCAGATAACGATATGCGTATTTCTCCGGATAATAGGTGCCAACCCGGCGGAAAGTAAGAATCCCAAGTCCTGCAAGCAGGATCACACACACAGCCAGAACCAGGATCAGTGCAGGTGTATGTTTTATGTAGGGATCAAATACATCTGCAGCCCAGGGTACCAGAAACGTACCAAAACAGATTCCACATGCCATCACCATCAACGGGATCGCATTGACAAACTGCGCAGGTCTGTCGATCAGCGCCAGAAGCATCTGTGCTTTCTTATCCCCTTCGTCTGCCTTCTTCTGTGTCTCATTCTCACTTATGTTTCGCACTGCTGCCGCAAATCCGTAAAAAATACCATTCAGCCACAGCAATATCAGTAAAACCAATACGCCCCAGAGGGGCATACTACTGCCATCTTCCATTTTTCTAATCAGTCTCCTTTGTAATGAAAACGCGTAGTTACTGGTAAAATATATCACTTTATCTCATATCCGTCAAGATTCAGAAAGTAAGTTCCAGACTGATTTCCAACGCATGGTTGACTTTATCCAGCATGACATCATCCAGATGGCATACTTTATCCTTCAACCTTCTTTTGTCTATGGTCCGAAGCTGTTCCAGCAGGATCACGGAATCCTTTTCGATTCCATAGACTCCGGCATCAATCTCAATATGCGTGGGAAGCTTTGCCTTGTTCATTTTGGATGTGATCGCCGCACAGATCACTGTGGGACTGTGTCTGTTTCCCACATTGTTCTGAATGATCAGCACCGGTCGGATTCCTCCCTGTTCGCTCCCCACCACAGGCCGGAGATCCGCATAGAAAATATCCCCTCTTTTAATTACCACACAATTCACACTCCGATTCTTTTTCGGCTTCTGACACAATTCCGAAACCTTACGGAACTGCTTAAAAACCTTGTTTTAAGATAAAGTATTTCCATCTTTTTCTTGTGTATACATGCGTGGTTATAAAAATATTATGGTTTGAGATATGATTACGGATTATAAATCTCTGTTTCCTTACCGTCCTTGATATAAACTCTCGGCACACGCGGGCTGATATCACAGGCAAATTCATAGGAAAAACGGCCACAGAGATCGCCCAGTTCTTCGATGCCGATAAATTCATCGCCATCTCTTCCCATCAGAGTCACTTCGTCTCCTTTTTCCACTCCCGCAATCTCCGTCACATCAACCATAAACTGATCCATGCAGACTCTTCCAAGGATCGGCGCTTTCTGTCCGCGGATCAGGACCCAACCCTTATTGGAAAGCTGGCGCGGGTATCCGTCCGCATATCCTACCGGGATCGTAGCTACCCGAAGCTTTCTGTCAGCCACGAAAGTGCCGCCATAACTGATCGCAGTCCCCGCAGCAACATCCTTCACATAAGTGACATGACTTTTCAGCTCCATGACAGGAGACATTTTTACAATATCCCTTTCCACTTCTTCGGAAGGATAAATTCCATAGATTGTGATACCTGCACGTACAATGCTCAGATTTGCCTCCGGTATCCGGATGATCCCTGCACTGTTGGAGCAGTGGCAAAACGGAATCTTCACACCTGCATCCTCCAGAAGCTTCTCAAACTTCAGGTAACGGTCAAGCTGGACCATTGCAGGGCTTCTGTCATACTCGTCTGCCCTTGCAAAGTGTGTGAACATTCCCTCGATCTCCAGATTTGGAAGCTCTGCGATTTTTCTGATCACTTCCACATTTTCCGGAACATCCGCAAAACCAATTCTGGTCATTCCCGTATCCAATGCCAGATGAATATGTACTGTTTTTCCCTGACGCACTGCTTCCCCGGAAAGTTTCTTTGCTTCCTCATACTCACAGACTGCCGGTCGTATCTCATACTGAACAAGTTCCGGATAATATTCATCAAAGACAATCCCCAGGATCAGGATTGGTTTGGTAATCCCTGCCTGGCGCAGATGAATTGCCTCCTCCGCAGTTGCAGCTGCAAATCCCCAGATATAGTCATAATCATGAATCAGACGTGCGATCTGCACTGCTCCGTGGCCATAGGCATCTGCCTTGATCACTGCAATCATCTTCGTATCCTCTGCAATATTTTTTCTCATTTCTCTGAAATTTGCTTCCACTGCATCCAGGGAAATCACTGCTTTTACTCTTCTATTTTTTTCCATAACAATTATCTTCCTCTGTTTTTCCTGTTATCCATCTGATAAAAATGCCAGCATGTGCACAGCAGCAATAAAACTTACTGTTCACGCCCTGCCTGAGCCAATACCTCCGGCAGAAAACGAATGATATCCCTTGCTGTCATTCCTCTCTCTCCAACTGTCTCTGCCGCTTTATCTCCCGCTGCTCCGTGAACATAAACACCCAGCGCAGCAGTCAGAACCGGTGACAGTTTCTTCTCTGCTGAAAGAAACATACAGAGAATCCCTGCCAGCACACCGCTCAGAACATCACCGCTTCCTGCTGTCGCCATTCCTGCATTTCCGGACAGATTCAGACAGGTTTCTCCTGTCTCATCCGCCACCACTGTACATGCATCTTTCAGCACACAGATGGCTCCTGTCTCTTTTGCATAATTCACTGCAGTCCGGATCAGTGTTTTCTGAATTTCACCGATGCTGCTGCCGCACAGGCGGCTCATTTCTCCCAGATGAGGAGTAATGATCACATTTCTGCCAAGAAATCTGCGCCAGTCCTCATGAACAGAGAGCAGATTCAGCCCGTCTGCATCCAGGACCACAGGCTTGCCGCACATGGCAGCGCGCATCAGAAACCACTGTGCACGTTCTCTGCTCTGTCCGGATACCCCGAGTCCGGGTCCTATCACCAGCACATCACACCAGTCCATCATCTTCTGATTTGCACTTTCATCAAATTCACAGGTGATCATCGCTTCCGGCAGCAGCGTCTGAAGCGGAATCCGGTTCTCCTCCACTGTCTGGATCTTCACCATTCCCGCGGAACATTTCAGCGCAGCCGCAGCACTTAAATACGCAGCCCCGCACATTCCGGGGGAACCGGCAACCAGAAGAACCTTTCCAAATGTTCCCTTATTTCCATAAGGCACTCTCTCCGGCAGTAAAGAAAGATCGTTCTGTTCCACCGAATGTACAAAAACCGGATACCCGGAATCTTTATAAATTCCGATATCTGCGACAACAACCTCCCCTGCATACATCCGTCCCGGATAAAAACACAGCCCACGTTTTCTGAAAGCAAAGGTCACTGTCAGGTCTGCACGAAAGGCCGTTCCCAGTTCCTGCCCGTTATCCGCATCTATCCCGGAAGGCAGATCCACTGCCACTTTAAAAGCAGACGCCTGGTTCAGTTCCCGGAGGATCTGCGCATAAATACCTTCCACAGGGCGGGCAAGCCCGACCCCGAAAATGGCATCTACTATAGTAGTATATTCACCCGGATTCAGGTTATGCACCTGTGGCACTTCGTAATTTCGTGCAATCTCCATCTGTTTTGCGGTTTCCGGTGTCATCTTTTCTTCTTTTCCCGGGAAATAAAAACTGACTGAAATGCCCTGAAGATGAAGCAGCCTTGCAATCGCCAGTCCGTCTCCGCCGTTATTGCCGCTTCCGCATACCACCAGAACCTTTTCTCTGTCCTCCTGTTTCCAGCGCTTTTTCATCTCTTCTACTGTTTTCAGTGCCGCGCGTTCCATCAGTACCAGGGATAAAACACCTGCGTTCTCTATCGTATTCCTGTCCAGATCTTTCATCTCCTGTGCAGTTACGATATCTCTCATTTTCTCACCTCACCTCTATATTCTCCTGACCGGTTGTTCTCGATTATTCAGTCTATCATAAACCCGCCGGGAACATATTTCGTAATTATTATTTTATTTTTCCACTTAGTATACACCTATTTTAGCCAAAAGAAAAGCTGTGATCTTACGACCACAGCCAGTATCAGCATCGACCTGCCGGTTATTCATGCTCTTTACTCTCTTCTGTTTCTCCGTGAGCTTCCTGCACCTCATGTTCTTTCCGGTACTCACTCAGATTGTAGGATAAAGTCATCAGACTCTCTGACAGATGAACGTTCTCTACCATTACGTCCTCCGGAGCATCCAGATCAATATGTGCAAAATTCCAGATTGCCTTGATTCCGTTTTCAATCAGTATCTTCGCCATCTCTTTGGCTTTATTTTTAGGAAGAGTCAGAACTGCAATTTCCACTTCATTCTCTTTCAGAAACAGCGGCAGATCACTGAGCATCTGGATTTCAATCCCGCGCACCGCGATTCCCTCCAGCACAGGATTTACGTCAAAAATCCCCACCAGTTTAAAACCACGTTTCTCAAAATCCACATAATTGGCCAGCGCCTGTCCCAGATTACCTGCACCCAGAATGATCATCGGATGAACGGTGTCCAGACCAAGAATCTTACCGATCTCTGTATATAAATACCGTACATTGTAGCCATAACCCTGCTGACCAAAACCGCCGAAATTATTTAAATCCTGACGAATCTGGGAAGCTGTCACATGCATTTTCTTGCTGAGATCATTGGAAGAAATTCTCTCTACATTCTCCTCCATCAGCTCACCGAGGTAGCGATAGTACCGTGGCAGACGTTTGATAACCGCTTTTGAAATTTCCTTAGCTTCCACAAATTTTCCCTCCTTGATTTGTCTACGTCAATTATACCCAAATGTTATTTTATTGTCAAATTAAACTTGTACTTTTTAGACAAATATTTATCAGTTTTTTTATGAAATTCGATTTTTCCCTCCAAAAAACATCAAATTCCATAAGAATTTACTTTCAAAACCTCCCGGATTCCGTTATAATAAGAATCGACTGTAATCCGGTATGAATCTGAATCCCCGCAACCGGTGCTCTGATCCATACCATGTCTTATCGGATTTTTCTTCCCTGGCACAGGGATTTATCACTTACAGAATCCTTATAAGACCGGAAGTTTAATTTATCAAAAAACTGGAGGAATTACCATGATCTTATCATGTCAGAACATCTGTAAATCCTTTGGCGAAAAAGTAATCCTTGAAGATGCAAGTTTCCATATAGAAGACCGGGAAAAAGCCGCACTGATCGGTAACAATGGTGCCGGCAAAACCACTCTGCTGCGTATCATCATGCACGAAATCTCTCCGGATTCCGGAAACGTTGTCCTTGCCAAAGATAAAAATATCGGCTATCTTGCCCAGTATCAGGACATCCACGGTCATCATACCATCTATGAAGAGCTGATCTCCACCAAGCAGCATATCATTGATATGGAAAACCGTCTCCGTTCTCTCGAACAGGAGATGAAAACAACCACCGGAGATGCACTGGACAGTCTTATGAATACTTACACAAGACTCAGCCATCGGTTTGAACTTGAAAACGGCTATGCATATAAGAGCGAAATCTTAGGCGTTTTAAAAGGTCTTGGATTTACGGAAGAGGATTTCGAACGTCAGATTGAAACCCTTTCCGGAGGCCAGAAAACCCGTGTGGCTCTGGGTAAACTTCTTCTTTCCAGCCCTGACATTCTTCTTCTGGATGAGCCGACCAACCATCTGGATATGGAGAGTATTTCCTGGCTGGAAACTTACCTGCTCAACTACCCGGGTGCAGTATTCATCGTCTCCCATGACCGTTATTTTCTTGACAAAGTTGTAACTAAAGTTGTAGAGATTGAAGCCGGTGCCATGCGCATGTACAGCGGCAATTATTCCGCCTATGCCCTGAAAAAGGCCCAGCTTCGTGACGCACAGTACAAAGCCTACCTGAACCAGCAGCGAGATATCAAACATCAGGAAGCAGTTATCGCCAAACTGAAATCCTTTAACCGTGAGAAATCCATCAAACGTGCGGAAAGCCGTGAAAAAATGCTGGATAAGATTCAGCGTATCGACAAACCGGTAGAAGTGCAGAATCAGATGCGAATCTCTCTGGAACCGAGATTTGTGAGCGGAAATGATGTCCTTACTGTGGAAAATCTTTCCAAATCCTTTCCCGGACAGACTCTTTTCAGTGATATCTCTTTTGAGATCAAACGTGGAGAGCGTGTTGCACTGATCGGGAATAACGGTACCGGCAAAACCACAATGCTGAAGATCATCAATGGTCTGGTGGATGCAGACGACGGCCGATTCTCTCTTGGTTCCAAAGTACAGATCGGTTACTACGATCAGGAGCACCATGTCCTGCATATGGAGAAAACAATCTTCGAAGAGATCTCCGATACTTATCCGACCCTTACGGAAACCGAAATCCGAAATATGCTTGCCGCATTTCTTTTCACAGGGATGATGTATTCAAACTGATCTCCGCCCTCTCCGGTGGGGAAAGAGGCCGTGTATCCCTCGCGAAGCTGATGCTCTCTGAAGCGAATTTCCTGATTCTCGATGAGCCTACCAACCATCTGGATATCGCATCCAAGGAGATTCTGGAAGAAGCGTTAAACAGCTATACCGGAACTGTATTTTACGTTTCCCACGACCGATATTTCATCAACCAGACTGCCACCCGTATTCTGGATCTTACCAACCAGGCAATTGTAAATTATATCGGTGATTACGATTATTATCTGGAGAAAAAAGAGGAGCTGACAGAGAAATATGCACCTGCCGCAGCACAGGCAGCAGCAGAGGCAAAACAGGCTTCCGATAACAAGCTCTCCTGGCAGCAGCAGAAAGAAGAACAGGCCCGCCAGAGAAAACGGGAAAACGAACTGAAAAAAGTCGAAGCCCGGATCGAAGAACTGGAAACCAGAGACAAAGAAATTGATGAAACCATGGTTCTTCCGGATGTCTGCACAAACGTGGCAGAATGCGCAAGACTCAGCAAAGAGAAAGCCGCGATCACAGAAGAACTGGAAACCTTATATGAAAAATGGGAAGAACTTGCATAATGCAGGTTCCTCCCATTTTTATTCATATCTATCTGTTATTATAAAATCTCGTCCAGTCTTTCTCTGATCGCAAGGATAAATTCTTTGCTGTTAAGTACAGTTACATTCTCAAGAGAAGTGATCAGTGCAAGGTCTTTGGTCATCTTTCCGCTCTCGATTGTCTCCAGAGTTGCCTGTTCCAGCTTGTCTGCAAAATTCATCAGCTCCTGATTGCCGTCCAGCTCTCCTCTTTTTCTCAGAGCACCTGTCCATGCAAAAATGGTCGCTACGGAGTTGGTAGATGTTTCTTCGCCTTTCAAATGACGGTAATAATGTCTCTGTACGGTTCCGTGAGCAGCTTCATATTCATAGTATCCCTGCGGAGATACCAGAACGGAAGTCATCATTGCAAGAGAGCCAAATGCAGAGGAAACCATGTCACTCATGACATCTCCGTCATAGTTCTTGCATGCCCAGATAAATCCGCCTTCTGCCTTCATAACACGGGCAACAATATCATCGATCAGGCTGTAGAAGTATTCAATGCCTGCTGCTTCAAATTTTTCTTTGAACTCATTCTCATAAATGGTTGCAAAGATTTCTTTGAAACGTCCGTCATAAATCTTGGAAATCGTATCTTTTGCGCCAAGCCAGATGCTCTGTCTGGTATCCAGCGCATAGCTGAAGCAGCATCTTGCAAAACTGCTGATAGAATCATCCAGATTGTGCATACCCTGAAGAACACCAGCTCCGTCATAATGATGGATCAACTCTTTCTTCTGTTCTCCGTTGGCACCTTCAAATACCAGATAAGCATCTCCAGGTCCATCGATGTACATCTCTGTATTCTTGTATACATCACCGTATGCATGACGTGCGATTGTGATCGGTTTCTTCCAGTTCTTTACACAAGGTTCGATTCCTTTTACAACAATCGGTGCGCGGAATACGGTACCGTCAAGGATCGCACGGATCGTTCCGTTAGGGCTTTTGTACATTTTCTTTAATGTGTACTCTTCCATTCTCGCCTTATTTGGAGTGATGGTTGCACATTTTACAGCAACGCCATACTTCTTGGTCGCTTCTGCCGCATCAACAGTTACCTGGTCATCTGTTTCGTTTCTGTATTCCAGACCAAGGTCATAATACTCTGTGTTCAAATCAATGTATGGAAGAAGAAGTTCATCTTTGATGATCTTCCAGAGAATTCTGGTCATTTCATCTCCATCCATTTCGACAAGTGGTGTCTGCATCTGAATTTTTTTCATATAGGTCCTCCTCTTTGGCTTCGAAAATTAACGGAATATCCACTCATTTGTGTTTACCCGGTCAAATTACCTACCATTGTAGCGGAAATACTTCGATTCGTCAATGCTTTTATACACTAAAGTGATACTTTTTGTTACTAATTTCACATACTGTGATCCCATAATATGTCTTTTCAGATATCTCTCCATCTGAATTTCACATCACACAGTACCTTTTTCCCTGCTTATGTCTGGCTTGTGCTTATGTTTGACTAGCTTTTTTGTACCTGTCACAGTTCCATGAATCGCTCCAGGTCAAATTTTCCCCAACCCTGCTGGTTCTTTGGAAGTCCCATATCTCTGGCACTTTCTTTGAGTTTTATTTTAATCTGCACATTTGTAAGAGCCGGATTTTTTTCCAGCATTAAAGCTGCTGCCCCGGAAATCAGCGGCGTAGACATTGAAGTCCCGCTTTTGATCCCATAAGCATAATCACTTCCAGGTGCACAGGCAAGCACACGGCTTCCAGGTGCCACCAGATCCGGCTTGCAGACACATTCAAATGTGGGTCCTCTTCCGGAAATCGCTGTTTTTCCGGTCAGAAGATCGCTTGAGCCAACAGTAATAATCTTCCTGCTGCTCCCAGGTGCCGTGATACTCCCGTATCCTGGTCCCTGATTACCGGCTGCTGCCACCACCACAAGTCCCTCATCCCACAGCTGCTCTACGCCTTCGATCAGGATCTGATGATCGTTTCCTGATCTGCATGTCGTTCCCACGGAAATATTTACAACCCGGATTTTATAGCGTCTCCTGTTTTCAAGTATCCATCGAACGGCTTTCAGGATATCCCCCTTTTTTCCATTTCCCATACGATCCAGCACTTTTAATACGATCAGTCCACATTCCGGTGCAATTCCCGTAATTCTGCCATCTGACGCCTTCCCGTCCCCTCCAATAATGCCGCACACATGGGTTCCATGAGAATTATCATCATACGGTGCCCGTCTGTATCCTATAAAGTCCTGAAACGCCCATATTCTTCCTGTAAAATCTATATGTGGAAAAATTCCGGTATCCAGTACACAGACTCCAATCCCCTTTCCCGTATAATCTGACCGAATCATAAAAACCTCCGAACTGATAACTCCAAAACTTCTTTACTTTACTCTATTCCGTAATTTCATTTTGGATATTTATAACAATTTGAAGGTTTTTTTAACATAAATCTTTTGATTTTTATATAAAATGTATAAATTCCGTTCAGATGCGAATACTCTGACTGTAAAACCAGGGAGGTATTAATTTTATGATTGCATTATTTATCATTATCTTTTTTCTTTTTCAGACTTTTGTTCTGCTCTGCTGCGTTGCCGCAGGAAATGACGCTGCCTCGCAGGAACTCTCCGACCAGGAACAGATAGAATTCATTCAGGCATGGAAAAAACAGCATAATTGCTGATCCTGACATAAATCCTAACTGATTACCCATCCTTCTGACTTTTTCCTGATGTCAATAAAATCACGGTATCTGCCCGGAACCCGGATCAGTTCTTCATGAGTGCCCTGCTGCACGATCTGTCCGTCATCCATAACCCTAATCCATTCGGACAAGAATAGTTACTGTTCATTCCGTTCTCAGCAACCAGGAATATTACAAGACAAAAAAAGACCCCACAGTACAATTTCTCATACTGTGAGGTCCGGTATTACTCCGTTTGGACACTCTCATGCTCGCGCATGAATCTATATTTTTATGTTAATTATGCATTCTTCTCAGCGATTGCTGCCTGTGCTGCTGCAAGACGAGCGATCGGTACACGGAATGGTGAGCAGGATACATAGTTAAGACCGATCTTGTGGCAGAATTCTACAGAAGACGGATCTCCACCATGCTCGCCGCAGATACCTACGTGAAGGTTCGGGTTAACCGGTTTGCCGAGTTCGATAGCCATCTTCATCAGCTTGCCAACGCCAACCTGATCCAGTTTTGCAAATGGATCGTTCTCGAAGATCTTAGCGTCATAGTATGCGTTGAGGAATTTACCTGCATCATCACGGGAGAAGCCGTATGTCATCTGAGTAAGGTCGTTTGTACCGAAGCAGAAGAAGTCTGCTTCTTTAGCGATCTCATCAGCAGTAAGAGCTGCTCTCGGGATCTCGATCATTGTACCAACTTCATACTGAAGATCAGAAGCTGCTGCTTTGATTTCTTCATCTGCTGTTTCTACAACGAATTTCTTAACATATTTAAGCTCTTTGATATCGCCAACAAGCGGGATCATGATTTCCGGTTTGATTGTCCAGTCCGGATGAGCTTTCTGAACTTTGATTGCTGCACGGATTACGGCACGTGTCTGCATCTTGGCAATTTCCGGATAAGTAACTGCAAGACGGCATCCACGATGTCCCATCATCGGGTTGAACTCATGAAGAGAAGCGATGATAGTCTTAATCTGCTCAACTGTTTTGCCCTGAGCGTCAGCCAGTTTCTTGATGTCTTCCTCTTCTGTAGGAACGAATTCATGAAGCGGCGGGTCAAGGAAACGGATTGTAACCGGGTTGCCTTCCAGAGCTTCGAAGAGTCCTTCGAAGTCTTCCTGCTGGAATGGAAGAACTTTTGCAAGAGCTTTTTCTCTCTCTTCTGCTGTTTCGGAGCAGATCATTTCACGGAATGCATCGATACGTCCCTCACCGAAGAACATATGCTCTGTACGGCAAAGACCGATACCTTCTGCACCAAGCTCTACAGCTTTCTTAGCATCTGCAGGAGTATCTGCGTTTGTACGAACTTTCATTGTTCTGTACTTGTCAGCCCATGCCATGATGCGTCCGAACTCACCAGCGATTGTAGCGTCTACAGTCGGGATGATTCCGTCGTAGATGTTACCTGTTGTACCATCGATGGAGATGAAGTCTCCTTCATGGAACTCTTTACCAGCAAGTGTGAATTTCTTGTTTTCTTCGTCCATAGCGATATCACCGCATCCGGATACACAGCACTCACCCATACCACGGGCAACAACTGCTGCGTGAGATGTCATACCACCACGAACTGTCAGGATACCCTGAGCAGATTTCATACCTGTGATGTCTTCCGGAGATGTCTCAAGACGTACAAGTACGACTTTCTCTCCTCTTTCAGCCCATTCAACAGCGTCATCAGCTGTGAATACAATCTTACCACAAGCAGCTCCTGGAGAAGCACCAAGGCCTTTACCCATTGGTGTAGCAGCTTTAAGAGCAGCAGCATCAAACTGTGGGTGAAGAAGAGTATCAAGGTTACGTGGGTCGATCATAGCTACAGCTTCTTCTTCTGTTCTCATTCCCTCGTCAACAAGGTCACAAGCGATCTTTAAAGCAGCCTGAGCTGTTCTCTTACCATTACGTGTCTGAAGCATATACAGTTTACCATGCTCTACAGTAAACTCCATATCCTGCATATCTCTGTAGTGTTTTTCAAGTGTTTCGCAAACCTGTTTGAACTGTACGAATGCTTCCGGGAATTTCTGTTCCATTTCGGAGATGTGCATAGGTGTACGAACACCAGCAACAACGTCTTCACCCTGAGCATTTGTAAGGAATTCACCAAACAGACCGTTAGCTCCTGTAGCAGGGTCACGTGTGAAGGCAACACCTGTACCACAGTCATCACCCATGTTACCAAATGCCATCATCTGTACGTTAACTGCAGTACCCCAGGAATATGGGATATCGTTGTCACGACGATATACGTTCGCACGTGGGTTGTCCCAGGAACGGAATACGGCTTTGATAGCGCCCATTAACTGTTCCTTAGGATCAGTTGGGAAATCAGCACCGATTTTTGCTTTATATTCAGCTTTGAACTGTTCAGCTAATTCATGAAGGTCTTCTGCAGTAAGTTCAACGTCCTGCTTAACACCTCTCTTAGCTTTCATCTCATCGATAAGTTCTTCGAAATATTTCTTTCCGACTTCCATAACTACGTCAGAGTACATCTGGATGAATCTTCTGTAGCAGTCCCATGCCCAACGAGCATTGCCGGATTTCTCAGCGAGTACGTTAACTACGTCTTCATTTAAACCAAGGTTCAGGATAGTATCCATCATACCTGGCATAGAAGCTCTTGCACCAGAACGAACGGAAACAAGCAGAGGATTTTCTTTGTCACCGAATTTCTTTCCGGTAACTCCTTCCATTTTGGTGATTGCTTCCATGATCTGAGCCATGATCTCATCATTGATCTGTCTTCCGTCTTCATAGTACTGAGTACAAGCTTCAGTTGTGATTGTGAAGCCCTGCGGTACAGGAAGACCAAGGTTTGTCATTTCAGCAAGGTTAGCACCTTTACCACCCAGAAGGTTTCTCATATTAGCGTTACCTTCTGTAAACATGTAAACCCATTTTGCCATTTTACATTTTCCTCCTAATTATTGTTCTTTTGCAACTGTCCGATATTCTGTTATCCAGCACGGAACAGTTACGTTCTTTCACACATAAGTAAATATAAAAAATATGTTTCTTATACGCACATAATTATTTTATAGAGTTTGTGTCATTTCGTCAAGGTTATTCTGCTAAAATTAGCTAATTTTTTTATACATTCTGCATAATATGATTTATTTTATCATTCTTATCTTTATCCGGTTTTTCACTGTCCCTTATTTCGGTCTCACATGTCAAAAGCGGACAGCAAAGCCGATATTTTTCTGTCCGCTTTCTGCCCGCTGCAGTCTCTTTTCTTTTATTTCTTTCTGCCTTTTTTCAGGTTCAGTACCAGATGTCTTGGCATACCATTTACCATGATCGGCTGATAATCGCCCTGGATCAGTGGTTTGATATAATCTACAAAATCTTTGGTTACATTTGTGGCATCCTTGTTCATCCATTCTCTCGGTACCAGTTTCTCTTCATTTGCAATTCTGTGTACATCATAGATGCCTGTCGCTGCCATATACGGGTCATCAGAAACACGGTCGATAACAACCATTTTACCTGTGTCACCCTCATCTGCTGCCTTAACTGCTGCACCGCCTACCATGAACGCTTCATCGATATCCACTCTGGATGCCATGTGGGAAGCACTTCTCTGTAAGGTGGAAAGTTCAACCGCTCTTGTCTTGCATCCGCATTCTGCTGCCAGGAAATTCGCCAGATATGTAGCGGTTCCCTGAAGCTGTTTGTGTCCGAAAGCATCTACATAATCGCCTACGCTTCCAAGTTCACATACATATCTGCCGTCTGCCAGCTTGATTCCCTCTGAAACCGCAATCACGATGGAAGATTTTTTCTTCAGCAGTTCTTTTACTTTTGCAAGGAATTTCTCAACATCAAAAGGAACTTCCGGAAGATAGATCAGGTCAGGTCCGTCACAGTCTTCGGATTTTGCAAGTGCCGTAGCGCCGGTAAGCCATCCGGCATTACGTCCCATGATTTCCATGATGGTGATCATATTTTTCTTGTAGGTAAGGCCCTGTGCATCGCGGATTACTTCTTTTGTGGAAGCACCGATGTATTTCGCTGCACTTCCGAATCCAGGTGTATGATCTGTCAGTGCCAGGTCATTGTCAATGGTTTTCGGAACACCAAGGAATTTCTGAGTCTGTCCTGTAAGGATTGCATAGTCAGAAAGTTTCTTGATGGTATCCATGGAATCGTTTCCGCCGATATAGATAAATGCGTAGATATCCAGTTTATTTAAAATTTCAAAGATCTTCTCATAAATTGCTTTATCTTCATGAATTTCAGGAAGTTTGTAACGGCAGGAACCTAAGAATGCGGAAGGGGTTCTCTTCAGTAATTCGATATCCAGTTCTGAATGAATCTGTGTTGATAAGTCAATGTACTGTTCGTCCAGCAGTCCCTGAATACCGTGAAGCATTCCGTACACTTTGTCAAATCCACGTTCGATAGCATTCTTGTAAACTCCTGCGAGACTGGAATTAATTACAGCAGTAGGTCCTCCTGATTGTCCAACAATAATATTTCTTTTTTTCGCCATAGCAATGACCTCCTTGTTTTCACGTCTTCGTTGTCATGTCTTTTTTGTTATAAGACTCGTTAAGGTGAATTGTAACAAATATTTTGGTTGAGTCAATATTTTTTGGTATTTTTATACATATTTATTTATTTGATTTCATTATTCTTTTGCATTATTATGTTTATATCCGTATTTTTACCATATATTTTTATATATTATGTCATGTTTTGCGCATCTGTACTTTCATATATTTGTGATATTGGAAGGACTGTGCTATAATTTACAATATCAATGATATCAAGGAGGATTCACCTATGCTTCATACAATTGAAAACGACTATCTGAGAGTATCTGTAGATGATCATGGTGCTGAACTTTGCAGCATTTTTGATAAAGTACATAACAGAGAAGTGATCTGGCAGGCAGATCCGGCTTACTGGAAACGCCATGCGCCGGTTCTTTTCCCGAATGTAGGCCGTCATTTTGAGGATCATTACCGTATTAACGGAACAGAATATCCGTCCAAACAGCACGGCTTCGCCAGAGACAGTAAATTTACCTGTGTGGATATGACTGCGGATTCTATCACACATAAACTGAAATCTTCAGATGCTACAAAAGAAAATTATCCTTTTGATTTCGAACTGAAGATCAAACATGTTCTGGAAAAAAATCAGGTCAGTGTGTGCTGGGAAGTTGTCAACCACAGTAATGAGACTATGTATTTCACAATCGGCGGACATCCTGCATTTAATGTTCCTGCCCAGGGAAATGATTCCCAAAAAGAGGATTATCTGTTGACATTTAACGGAGAAAAATCTCTGACTTATCTGCTTCTGGACCCTGCTTCCGGAACTGCTCTTCCGGATCAGACCAAAACACTGGAGCTTACAGATGGAACCTGTCATATTGATGCCCATATGTTTGACAACGATGCTCTGGTCTTTGACAACCAGATTGAAAAAGCCGGTATTGCTTTTCCTGACGGAACTCCTTACCTGGAACTTAACTGCCACCGTTTCCCGAACTTTGGCATCTGGTCTGTGCCTGGTTCTTCTTTCGTGTGTCTGGAACCATGGATGGGAAGATGTGATGACTGCGGCTTCAAGGGTAACCTTTCTGAAAAGGCAAATATCAACGCACTGAATGCTGATGAAATTTTTAATGCCTCCTATGAAATAAAAATTTACTGATTTTCCCCATTTACCTCTGCATTGTGCTATAATGGCAGATAGCATTTGCAGACAAAAGAGACAAATGCCCGTTGCTTTTTCGTTTCCAAGTCTGAAACCCGTCGCACTTATGTCACAGGTTATGGCACAAAACGCAGCAACGACTATATGAAACAGGAGGAAATTCCCATGACAAAAGAAGAATTTCAGAAACTGACACAGGATGTTGTACTGCTTGACGGCGCTACCGGTTCCAATCTTATGGCCGCCGGAATGCCAAGAGGAATCTGTACAGAGGCATGGATCATGGATCACAGAGAAGTTCTGCAGAATCTGCAGAAGGCATATGTGGAGGCAGGAAGCCAGATCGTATATGCGCCTACTTTCGGCGGCAACCGTTACAGTCTCGGACTTCACGGCCTGCAGGATAAGCTTGCAGAGATGAATCATGCACTTGTAAATATTTCCAGAGAAGCTGTCGGACATAAGGTTTACGTTGCCGGTGATATCACCACAACCGGTAAGATGATGGAACCTGCCGGTGACCTCACTTATGAGATGGCATACGAAGCATACTGTGAGCAGATCAAAGTTCTTGATGAAGCAGGTGTTGATCTGATCGCTGCGGAAACTATGATCAATATTGAGGAAACACTTGCTGCACTGGATGCTGCGGCATCTGTAAGTTCTCTTCCTGTAATGTGTACAATGACCGTAGAAGCTGACGGAAGCATTTTCAGCGGAGGAAATGCTGTGGAGGCTGCGATTGCCCTTGAGGGTGCAGGTGCTGTGGCAGTTGGTATCAACTGTTCCGTAGGACCTGACCAGCTTGTATCCGTTGTCCGCAATATCAAAGAGAACGTATCTATTCCGGTCATCGCCAAACCGAATGCAGGTATGCCGACGATCGATGATCAGGGAAATGCCATTTACAGCATGAATGCACAGAGTTTCGCAGAACATATGAAAGTTCTGGTTGAAAACGGTGCATCTGTCATCGGAGGATGCTGCGGCACGACTCCGGAATTTATCCGTGAAGTGAATAAAATTCTCGGAAGATAATTATTTATCTGTAGTATCAGAAAAGCACATGACTTCAAGGCTGAGAATGCCTGTCATGTGCTTTTTATTTCTTATTTGCTTTTTATTTCTTATTTGACTTTTATCGCTTTTTTCGGACACATTTCCTGGCAACAGAAGCACCGGATACATTTTCTGTAATCATAGACCGGTGGCTTGTCTTTTCCTTTTCTGAAATCCACTGCTTTTCCCGGAACCGGGCAGCTCTGAACGCAGATTCCGCAGCGGACACATTTATCTGTTTCTATATATGGCTTTTTCTGGAAAATTTTTAATGCTCCTGCCATTCTTGTCCAGATATTCTTTCGCACTTCTGTGCGGTCTACGTTAAAGTCAGGATTTCCGTATCTCTTTACCGCATCTGCCATGGAAATTTCTCCATCCGGTGCCATGAGTGTGATTTTCTCCTCTTTCCATGTACCAAGTCCCATTTTCTCACCGTGATAGTTCGTCGGAACCATCTCCGGTTTCAGATAAATCAGGCAGCTGAATACGCTGTCCAGTGCAACCGGGTCTGTAGACATCAGCATCACATTCATGGGAACCGGATCACCGGAACCCGGTCCGTTACCTTCCATGGCTACAATTCCGTCCATCACATACAGTTTCGGTGCTACGCATTTATTTAAATCAATCAACATTCTGGCAAAGCTGTCTGCACTTGGATACTGTGTGTGCCCTTTTGCTTTATGAAAGCCATATACGAAACCATAGCTGTTCTTGACTGCACCTGTGATCCGTTCCAGCGCATGCGTTTTCATCTTGCTCAGTGAGATCACACAGTCCTGATCCAGCAGTTCTTTTGGCAGGATAAATTCCTTCGCCTGAATTCCCTGCGGGTAAGCAGTTTTCACACCTTCGGAATAATCAATCGCCGGAATATGATATTTTTCCAGATAAGTATCCATTCCGGTACCACGGATCACTGCCTGTGTGGTTCCATGTCCACAGGAATCTGCAAGTACGATATGCTCATATCCATTCTCTCTCAGGATTCGTGCAAAAGCTCCCACGACAACCGGATGTGTGATCACTGCTTTTTCTACCTCTGCCTTCTTGAGCAGGTTCGGCTTCAGCAGAATCTTTGCTTCCTTTGGAATCAGTGCCTCCACT
The DNA here is from genome assembly GCF_003477525.1 of Ruminococcus sp. AF41-9. GTDB lineage: Bacteria > Bacillota > Clostridia > Lachnospirales > Lachnospiraceae > Blautia_A. The sequence goes on along the minus strand of NZ_QUDO01000004.1, from coordinate 99,243 downwards.
CCTCCCAGAAGATCCAGTCCCTGTTTCAGCAGGCTATAGATTTTTTCCTCATCATATTCTCCACATGGAAGTAATACTACTTTACTTTTCATCCTTTTCATCCTCTGACAGATCAACCTGTCTGAGTGCTTTTCTGACAGGAAGGATGCATGCCGGAACAACAGAGAGACAGTCAACTCCCATCTTCAGAAATTCTTCTGTCAGTGCTGTATCTGCTGCAAGTTCTCCGCAGATGCAGACCCGTTTATGCTCTGCATGCCCTGCCTCAACAACCATTCGGATCATACGCAGGACCGCAGGATGATGGTCATTATATTTGTTTCTCAGCAGTGGATTCTGCCTGTCCATTGCCAGCGTATACTGACTCAGGTCGTTCGTTCCCAGACTCAGGAAATCTACTCTTCTGGCAAGTTCACGGCTGATCATGACTGCTGCCGGTGTTTCGATCATAATTCCTGTTTTTATGTTTTTTATACGGAATTCCTTTCTCGTCCAGTCCCTGAACCACTTCCTGAATGATCGCCTCGATCTCATCCATTTCTTCTTCCGAAGTGATCATCGGATACATCAGTGCCAGATTTCCATACGTACTAGCTCTGAATATCGCACGAAGCTGAGCCTTAAACATTCTTTTCCTGTCCAGACAGAGACGGATTCCACGGTTTCCCATGATCGGATTCGTTTCATCCGGAATGTTCAGATAGGAAGCCTGTTTATCTGCTCCCAGATCTGCGGTACGGATCACGGCAAGACGGTCGCCCATGGTTTCTGCAATCTTTTTATATGCCAGAAACAGCTCATTCTCTCTCGGATAATTCTCTCTTCCGAGGTACTGAAATTCACTGCGCAGAAGTCCGATTCCGGCTGCACCGTAGTAAAGGACGCTGTTCAGGTCATCCATGTTTCCGATGTTCGCATAAATCTCGATCCGCCTGCCGTCCTTTGTCATATCCGGCTCTTCTCTCAGCTTCAGAAGTTCTTCTCTTTCTTCCATATCCGCCTGCCTGCGAATCTCATATTCTTTTCTCACTTCTTCATCAGGGTTGATGTACAGGCATCCTGTATATCCGTCTACGATTGCCTGCTGCCCATCCCACTCTGAATCCGTATCAATCTCTATCAGCGCAGGTATATTCATGGTTTTTACCAGAATCGCTGCATGTGAAATATCCGAACCGTGATGCATAACGATCGCCATCAGCTTGTCTTTGTCCATCTCCATCAGTTCAGTAGGCGTAATGCTCTCCGTGACAAGGATCACCGGTTCCTCTCCAAGATCGATTCTCGGAGAAACGCCTCCCAGTTCATTGATCAGACGGTCTGATATTTCCCGTATATTGACAAGTCTCTCCTTAATCGCAGGCTCCTCCAGATTCCGAAAGGTAGAAATGATCTCATCTCTGGTAGTCATCACCGCATAAGCGGAATTTACTTTCTCGCTCTGTATGATACTCTCAATGGCACGCTGGAAACTTTTTCCCTCCAGAAGATTTTTCTGTTTAAGAAAAAGTTCTGCCTGAGATTCCTGGATCGTGCAGTTCTTCTCATAAAGCGCAGTAAGCTGTTCCATCACATTGGCCCGGGCCTGACGGAAAACATTTAGCTCTCCCTTAATATCCGTAATCTCATACTGTCGTATCTGATACTCACTTTTGTGATAATACAGTATTTTACCGATGGCAATTCCGGAAAAGGCACCGGTTCCTTTGTAAATATCCATTTGATTCTGCCCCCTTAATCGCAGGCAGCTTTAAATTCTGTCCAGTTTTTCTGATACTGTTCATCTGCTTCCTGGCTTACGTTCTGGACGATCTCGCCCTTGGTAACGTCATCCGGAACTACCAGATCCGGATTTACCAGTTCATCTGCTGCCTTATTTGTGCTGTAATAGCCGATATAGTCTGTGCATTTTGCTGCAACTTCCGGCTGCATGATATAGTCCATGAAAGAATATGCTGCATCTTTGTCCGGTGCTTCGCTCGGGATAAACATACCCATGATGCCAAAGCCAAGTCCCTCTTCCGGATATACGACTTTCAGATCCGGATTTTCAGCCAGCGCTGCTGTTACCTGAGAAGTGTAAAGGAATGCAACACTTGCCTCACCGTTAAGAAGCGCATTCTGTGTGTTGTCATCCTGGATCAGACGTACATTCGGAGCAAGCTCCAGAAGTTTTTCTCCGGTCTTTTTGATCACGTCAACATCCTCTTCATTCATGCTTTCTCCCATGGAAAGCTGAGTGATACCGTTAATAACACGATAGTTTGCTGTCAGCGCGATGCTGTCCTCAAGGGAGGAATCCCAGAGATCTTTATAACCTTTGATATCAATATCAACCTGTTCCGGATCATAAACGATCAGCGGGATACCGGCTCCGTAAGGAACTGTGTATTCATCATCCGGATCATAGAACTGTCCCTGATATAACGGATTGATGTTTCCGATGTTCTCCAGAGAATCTTTGTCAAGTTTCTCTGCAAGTCCTTCCTGGATCGCAGTTTCCAGAATATAATCATCTGCAATTACGATATCATAGTCTCCGCCCTTTGCCATGGAAAGTTTCTCAAGCATGGTTTCATCTGTATCAAAGTTTGAATAAACGACTTTAACACCTGTCTCTTTTTCAAAGTCATCAAGAACTTCCTGCGGGAACATTCCTTCCCAGGTAAAGAGAACCAGTTCTTTGTCATCTCCGGCATCTTTAAATCCGGTTAATGCTGTTCCTGCCATTAATGCACACATTACTACTGCAAGTACTCTTTTTTTCATAAACAGTCTCCCTTCTTATGCTTTGCATTGTTGTCTGTAGCAGCCCCAATCCGCCTTTCACTGTATCGGCAGACAGCGGCTATCCTTTTTTACTTTGCTTTTACTTTTGTCCAGAGTTCCGCAAATTTCTGCTTGATCTTCGGTTGCTGATAAGCAAAGATTTCGTTATTCAGGTTGGTTGTATCCGGAATATAAGAACTGATTCCGGCATAGTCCCCCTCCTTCATTGTTTCAAAAGCACTTTTCACTGTAGAAGTATACCCTACTTCTTCCGTATTGGAAAGAGCAGATTTATCACTGATCATAAAATTGATGAATTCATGGGCAAGCTGTACCTCACTACAGTCCTTTGTGATAACCATCGCATCGTACCATCTGTTGGTTCCCTGTTCCGGTGTAAAGTAGTCCAGATTCGGGTTTTCGCTGATAATGTAAGATGCATCTCCGGAGTACACAACTGCCAGTGCTTTGTTTCCTGAAATCATATTGTCGATCACGTCATCCCCTGCATAGATCGGGTCCATGGTATCACGCTGTTCGATCAGCCACTGATAAGCTTCCTCGATCTCAGCTTCATTTGTGGTATTCATGGAATATCCAAGTGCCTTTAATGCTATCATAAAGGAATCTCGCTCAGAATCATACATGTAAATATTTCCTTTATATTTCGGATTACACAGAAGATTCCATCCATCCTTCAGATCAGCCTCATCTACCACTGTCTTATCATAGAGGATTCCTACGGTTCCCCAGAAATACGGGCAGGAGTAACGGTTGCCCGGATCATAGCTCTGGTTCATGACATCATCCATCAGATTCTTTTTGTTTGGAATTTCTTTCCAGTCAAGAGCCTGCAGGTATTCCTCCTTGATCAGTCTCTCGATCATATAGTCAGACGGGATCAGCACATCATAGGTCTCACCACTTGACAGTTTGGTATACATCATCTCATTTGACTCAAAAGTCTCATATACGACCGTACAGTTGTACTCTTTTTCGAAATCTTCGATCAGAGAAAGATCCATATACTCTCCTGCATTGTAAACTTTCAGCACATGCGTGGACTGCGCCACAAATCCCCATTTGACCAGTCCAACGGTAACTGCGGCCACCACGATCACAGATACGATCTTCATTGCTTTCTGGTTCATCTTCTTCGCTTTGCTTCTGAGTTTCGGGATCAGATTTGCCAGAAGCAGGACTACAATGATGACTACGATCACGATCGTTGACAGAGCATTGATGGTAGGGTTGATACGCTTCGTCATATTATATACAACGATGGAGATATTCTTTACACCATTTCCTGACACGAAATAAGAAATTACGAAATCGTCAAAGGACATTGTAAATGCAAGCAGTGCACCAGCAAAAATACCCTCTTTGATCATTGGCACGATAACCTTCGTCAACGCCTGAAAAGGAGTTGCACCAAGGTCCATGGCAGCATTTGCCATGTTCGGATCCAGTGCTCTTACTTTCGGATAAACACTGGTAATTACATACGGCGTACAGAATGCGATATGCGCCAGCAGCATCGTCAGGTATCCTTTTCTCAGACCAAGAGAAGAAAACAGCAGCATCAGACTGATCGCTGTTACGATCTCCGGATTCAGGATCGGGATATTGTTAATATTTAAAAGCAGTTCCTTGACTACTTTCTTTGACTTGGATAAACCGATCGCAGTGATGGTTCCAAGTATGGTAGAAACGATCGTTGCGATGATCGCAATGGTCACTGATACATAGACCGCCTTGATAACTTCCCCGTTACTGAGCAGTTCCTGATACCAGCGCAGGGAAAATCCCGTAAATCTGGTCAGTGACTTGGATGAGTTAAAAGAAAAGATCATCGTCACCAGGATCGGCAGGTAAAAGAAAGCAAGGCACAGTACCACATATAACATTGAAAAAAATTTATTATTACGTTTCATGCCGTCCTCCCTTATTCGTCTTTATCCATCTTCTTCATCAGGCTCATAAAAATCAGAATGATCACAGCCAGAATCAGAGAAATTGCGCTTCCGAAGTTCCAGTCACCGACAGAGATGAACTGAGACTCAATCAGGTTACCGATCAGCATATACTGTCCGCCGCCGAGAAGTTTCGGAATAACGAATGTGGAAATGGACAGCAAAAATACCATCATGATTCCATTGAGAACACCGGGAATGGACAGCTTCCAGATTACCTTTGTAAAAGTCTGGAATTTATTTGCTCCCAGATCATAGGCAGCCTCGATAAAGGATTTATCCATTTTGCTCAGGGATGTATGGATCGGGATGATCATAAACGGCATAAAGTTACAGACCAGACCAACCACTACGGAGAAGTCCGTATACATCATCGTCACCGGAGAGATTCCCAGGAATCCCAGCAGATGATTGATGATTCCGTTATCAGATAAAAGATTCATCCACGCATAAGTACGCAGAAGCATATTGATCCACTCCGGAATGGTTACCAGCAGGATCAGAAAGCTCTGGGATTTCTCCGGACATTTTGAAATGATAAATGCGAGAGGATAACCAAGTCCCAGACAGATGACCGTCGTCAGGATTCCAAGTTTGAACGACTTGAAAATAACGCTCATGTAAGTAGCTTCCAGGAATTTGCGGAAATTCTCCAGGGTAAAGGAGAAAGTCAGCACTTCGTTTCCATCTTCTGTAAAAGCATATAATGCGATCAGGATCAGCGGGATGACAATGATCACAAATGCCCATACAAGATATGGCTTGATGAGGTTCTTATACTGTTTCATCAGTAGCTTCCCATCTTGCACATAACATGGATGTCTTCAGGCCCGAATTTCAGTCCCACTTCCCTTCCGACTTCCGCATAATCTGTGGTGTGAACCATATAGGTACGAAGCTCTGTCTCGATCAGGATTTCGTAATGCACACCTTTGAATGTAATATTGCGCACGATTCCTCTGATCTTCGCCTGATCCGGATCTACGATATCCAGATCCTCCGGTCTTAATACCACTTCGATCTCTTCGTGATCTTCAAATCCCTTATCCACGCACTCGAACTCAAATCCGTCAAATGCAACCAGATAGTCACGGATCATGGTTCCTTCGATGATATTGGATTCCCCGATAAAGCTTGCAACAAAACGGTTTTCCGGTTCATTGTAGATATCTGTAGGAGAACCGATCTGCTGGATTTCGCCATTATTCATGACAACGACCGTGTCAGACATGGACAGTGCTTCTTCCTGGTCATGTGTGACATAGATAAAGGTAATTCCAACTTCCTGCTGGATCTTCTTTAGCTCTACCTGCATCTGCTTACGGATTTTCGCATCCAGCGCACCCAGCGGCTCATCCAGAAGCAGGACTTTCGGTTCATTTACCAGGGCTCTGGCAATGGCAACTCGCTGCTGCTGTCCGCCTGAAAGCAGGGTGACATCTCTTTTCTCAAAGCCTTCCAGACCAACCATTTTCAACATACGCTCTACTTTCTGCGCGATGACTGTCTTGTCTACTTTCTTCAGATTCAGACCGAAACCGATATTCTCCGCCACATTTAAATGAGGAAAAGGGCGTACTTCTGAAATACGGTATTTACTTCTCTTTTATAAGGGGGAAGTTTTGAAATCTCAATCCCGTTAAACAATACTTCTCCGTCACTCGGTTCTTCAAAGCCTGCAATGATTCGAAGTGTGGTCGTCTTTCCACAGCCACTCGGTCCGAGCAGCGTCAGGAATTCCTTTTCGTAAATGTCCAGATTGATGCCGCGCAAAACCTGCTGATCATCAAAATTCTTTGTCAGATTTTTTAATTCAATCAGTTTGTTCATCATCTTTTCCTTCCTCTAAATGTTTTTTATTTTTTGTTCTCTATTTCTTATAGTCCGACAGACAGAATCGTCTGCGGACTGCTCAAAATATTCCAGAATCATTATCATTTCCCTGCTCACTCCATTCCCTCATAATATACAGGATATCTGCCTGTGAGCAGTAACTGATCATCTACTTTTTCTTCTTCGTTATCAGTGAATAGACGATAAAAATTACCAGTGTAGCCGCCAGCAGAATCGTACATAGCGCATTGATCTCCGGCGTTACTCCTGTTTTTAACTGAGTATATACCTTAATCGGCAGCGTAGACAGACGCGGCCCGTTTACAAAAATACTGATCACCACATCGTCCATGGACATGGCAAATGCAAGCAGTGATCCTGAAATGACCGCAGGCATGATCAATGGCAGGGTAATATCCCAGAATGCCCGAAAAGGTCCTGCGCCCAGATCCCTTGCCGCTTCTTCCAGCGCCGGGTCCATGCCCGCCAGTCTCGCTTTCACTTCCATCAGAATATAAGGCACACAGAATACCGTATGACCGATCAGCAGCGTCAGCATACCAAACGGCAGGTTCAACATATAAAAGAATGCCATCAGCACCATACCAAGAATGATCTCCGGTATCATCAAAGGCAGAATGGAAATATATTCCAGTGCCCCTTTTGACTTCCAGTGGATCCTCGACAGGCCAACTGCCCCCAATGTACCGATCACTGCACTTACCAGACAGCTTAAGACTCCAAGGATCAGACTGTTTACCAGTGCTTCCAGCATCTCTCTGTCATGGATCAGCTCCTGATACCATTTCAGGGAAAATCCCGTAAACTTCACCGGCAGTTTCGATTCATTAAACGAGAATACGATCACCACCGCAATGGGGAGATACATCAGAAAGAAAATCAGCCCCATATAAAATCCGGCAAATTTTGAATTCTTTTTCATCCGATTCCCTCCAGTTCTTTTGCATTGGTCACTTTTCTGTAGATCATGATCAGCACGGTTGTCAGCAGCATCATCACGACAGCAAGCGCTGCTGCAAACGGCCAGTTGTTTCCTCTGGTCATCTGATCCTGGATCAGGCTTCCAACGAGCACAACTTTATTTCCTCCCAGGATATCTGCAATGAAGAACAGTCCCATAGACGGTACAAAAGTCAGGATCACACCGGAGAGCAGTCCCGGCAGGGTGAGCTTCAGTGTTATGCTGAAAAATGCCTGCATTCTGGAAGCACCCAGGTCCCTGGCTGCTTCCACATAAGACCAGTCCAGCTTCTCCGCACTGGAATATACAGACATGATCATAAACGGAAGAAGCACATAGATCATACCGATCACGATCGCCGGATAGCTGTACAGGATCGACAGTGGTTTCTCAATGATCCCCAGTTTCAGTAATATGAAATTCAGCAGTCCTTTTTTCTGCAGGATGATGATCCATCCGTACAGACGGATCAGGGAATTGACCCAGAACGGCGTGGACAGCAGAAGCTGTGCTTTCTTTTTCCTGTGTTCCGGCAGTCTTGCCATGAAGTACCCGAAAGGATATCCGATCAGGGCGATCACCACCGTACTGGTCAGAGCCAGCTTCAGTGATTCCACAAAGGTATTCAGATACACAGGTTCCAGAATATTCTTATAATTATCCAGTGTAAACTTCCAGGTCACTCCAAATCCCCGGGACGGTGTCGCAAAACTCAGCGCCACCATATAGATCAGAGGACATACCACAAATACGATGGTGAAAATATATAGCGGAAGTGCCATCCATACAGAACTGTCTGCATGATTCCTACGCTTCTTCATGAGCATCCTCCCTGTCTACCAGCACTGCATCTGTCGGCAGGAAACTGCACCGTACTGTCTGCCCCTCTGTCACAGATGCATCAATTCCATATCTGCTGGCAATCAGTTCTGTACCGTCATTTAGTTTCAGTGTCACCCGAAGCTGGCCACCTGCGAAATTCTTCTCTGTTACGGCTGCCTGCAATCCGGAAATATTTTCCACATTATATCTGTCAGAGACACGCTCCATCGCCTTGTCCCTATCATCTGTTCTGCCCGCCAGATTCTCCGATGTCATGGTTTCCTCTAACTGTACATTTTCGCTTCTCACGGCCAGAGTTACCTTCTCTCCTGCTGCCGGATATCGTCCTGTACCTGCATTCTGCTGATCTGTTCCCAGAACCACAGCCACTTTATCATTTCCAATCTTTACGACCGCCGTCTCTCCCTGAACGCTTTCCACAACTCCATGCAGAATGTTTGCATTTCCCACAAATGTTGCTACATAACTGGTCTTTGGATGATTATAGATTTCATCCGGCGTCCCCATCTGCTCAATGCGTCCGCCTTTCATCACTGCAATCCTGTCCGACATATTGATGGCTTCTTCCTGATCATGCGTGATATAAATAAAGGTAATCCCCAGCTTTTTCTGCAAATGCTTCAGTTCTATCTGCATCGCACGCCGAAGCTGCAGATCCAGCGCTCCCAGAGGCTCATCCAAAAGCAGAACTTTCGGATTATTGACCAGTGCCCTCGCAATCGCAACTCGCTGCTTCTGCCCGCCGGAAAGTTCTGACGGCTTTCTTTTCTCATATCCCTCAAGCTGAACCAGCTCCAGCATTCTGGAAACTTTCTTCTTAATCTCTGCCTTCGGAACTTTCTTCAGTTTGAGTCCATAGCCGATGTTCTCTGCCACATTCATATGCGGAAAAAGTGCATAATTCTGAAAGACCGTATTTACATCCCTCTGATTCGGCTCCAGACCGGTTACTTCCCTGCCGTCCAGCCAGACGCTTCCCTCATCCGGCTGTTCCAGTCCGGCAATAATGCGGAGAGTCGTCGTCTTTCCACATCCGGACGAGCCCAGAAGTGTGATAAATTCCCCCTGACTGATCACCAGACTGATATCATCCAGTACTGCTTCGCCCTCTGTAAAACTTTTCTTTATGTTTTTTAGTTCAAGTGAAATGTCTGCCAACTCTGCTCAACTCCTTTCGTTCAGGCATCTGTGAAATCCTGATTTTCTGCCGGAAACCAGTTTTCATAAACTATCTTTTCAGGATAAAAAAAGATACGAAACCATGCGTAAAAGCTTTCGCCCCTACATCGGCCTGTGCCAATGCCGGCATCTGTTACAATGCCAGTCTCTGCGTGGTTTCGCATCTGTATGTGTCCGTTTCTCCAGTTATAAAAAGTGCTGGTCCGTCCTGTTCCATCCAGTCTGCGCGCACTCCTGTACGGGCATGGTCTCCATGTACAGCAATTCCCAGTTCACGCAAAATACCCGCAGTATGAACTGCGGTTTCTTCTGCATATTCGGCTGCCTGATATTCTATGGTATCATTTACATACCACCCGGAAGCAGCAAAAGCTTCTGACGGAAAATCAGATAAATTTACAACACCTGATACTCTCTGCACGGTTACATCCTTTTTCACTTTTACTGACCTCCTTTCTGATATCCACATAAGAAAACCGGAAATCAACCATTCTTCTTGATAGATTCCCGGTTAGTGTTTATTTTTATACAGTCCAAGAGTTATATTAAAGGATAGATAAGGGATTGTCAAGTAAATTTATCTTTACAATCCTTTACTTTCTTCTTACTTTTTTGAATATCAGCAGATAAGCTGTGACACAGATGATCACTGACAGAAGTGAGCCTGCAGCGGTTGCCAGTCCCATGGGAAAAGCGTCTGCGGAAACAGTTTCGATGTAAGATAAACACCCGGTACGCGCACCAGCACGATCGCAGTGATATTATGCAGAAACGACAGTCTGATCTGCCACATGCACAGAAATAACCACTGAAACTGAAATGTACCCCTGCAAAAATGCAGTCCCAGATATATCCGCGGATATACTGTCCTCCTGCCATTCGGACTGCCGCATCTGTGGTAAACAATCTCACAACGGGTTCTGCAATAAAACTGGATGATAATGGCTACGGTCAGTCCGAATCCAACTGCGATCATCGCTGCATATTTCAGCGTCTGTGCTGCCCTCTCCGGTTTACCTGCCCCGATATTCTGTGCTCCAAGTGCAGATACTGTGGAGAGCATCGAAGACGGTACGAGGAAAAGGAAGCTGATGATTTTCTCAACAATGCCCACCGCTGCTGCATCACTTAAACCACGGCGGTTTGCAATGATCGTGATAATGATAAATGCAATCCGGATCAGCCCGTCCTGCATGGCTACCGGAATCCCGATCCTGAGAATCTGTCCCATCGCACAGTGCTGTGGCCTGAAGTCTTTCACGGATAATCCCGGCGTTCTTTACGCGGCAGGGCACTTCAACGGCATAAAAACATCCAGATTCTCAATTTATAAGAATCTGGAGCAATTTGAACGTCAAGCTGAAAATGAGACTCGAACTCACGACCCCTTCATTACGAGTGAAGTGCTCTACCGACTGAGCTATTTCAGCTTATACTGTGCTGCCAGAAATAGTTATTTCTGACAACCACAGCATCTAGTTTATAATATTATTTATTTTCTGTCAAGTCCTTTTTCACAGTCACTTTTGTTTTCGCTGTCTTTGCTTTTGGAGCTGCTTTGGGGACTGCTTTAGGGGCTGTTTTTGTAACTTTCTTTGTTGCCGGTTTTACTGCTGTTTTTGCTGCTGTTTTTACCTTTGCGGCAGCTTTTCGAACGGTTCTTGCCTTGGTAATAGATTTTTTGATCTGGCTGTGCGCCGCAGTTGTCTTCTCTTTTGGCTCTTCTTCCGGTGCGCAGGTAAAGATTGCTACGCCAAGTGCCGGAAGTTTCAGCGTAACAGAATACTCTCTCTCATCACACTCCGCTTTCTTCGCAGATTTTGCCCTTAAATTTACCAGACCTTCTCCGCCGTATTTCTTATCATCACTGTTAAAAATTTCTTTATATTTACCGGCAAACGGAACACCCACCTGATAATTTTCATACGGAACTGCCGCAAAGTTGCAGACAGCCAGGATCGTCTCCTCCGGTTTCTCTGTTTTTCTTAAAAATGCCACTACATTCTCCTCGTATTTCATCAACTGAATCCATTCAAATCCATCATACTCATCATCCATCTGGTAAAGAGCCTGGTGAGCCAGATACATGTTATTCAGATCTTTAATATATGTTTCCAGTTCTTTCGGCATATCTTTATCCGGTGCCATCATTTTGCATCCCGGATGAAGCATCATATAAGCATATGCCGCACGGATCTGTGCACGCTTTTGTTCCTCTGTTCCCGGTAATTTATCTGCAAAATCCTTTAAGGAACCTACATCCCTGCTGCCAAGTGTCAGGATATAATGTTCGCAGTATGCATAAAGCATGGAAACCGTAAGCTGATCATGATAATTTTTCCGTTCGATCGGATCTTTGCCCAGGTATTCCAGAAGATCTTTTGTCCATCCGCCACTCCATTTATAATCGAATCCTGCATGATCATTTTCCACACTGTCTGTCAGCTCCGGCCAGAGACCATCTTCCTGCGCGATCAGAAGCAGTCCCGGATTTCTCTGTTTGATCACGGAATTCAGATGTTTCAGAAATTCCAGAGCATCCAGATTCTCATTGGTTCCATACATATTTGGTGTCCACTCTCCCGGATTTCTGCCATAATCCAGATAAAGCATCGCATCCACATCATCCATGCGAAGTCCGTCTGCATGATAAACCTCAGCCCAGAAACATGCATTGGAAATGAGGAAATCTTTTACCATAGGGCTGGCATAATTATAAAGTAACGTTCCCCAGAATGGATGAATGGCCTCAGCTTCCTTCTGCCGCTCATAAAGAGACGTTCCGTCAAATCTCTCAAGCCCACAGGCATATCTCGGGAACTGCGCAGGTGTCCAGTCAAGAAGTACACCAATTCCTGCCTGATGCAGTTCATCCACAAGCTTCTGAAAATCCTGCGGAGTTCCGAATCTGGAAGTCGGAGCATAATAAGCGTAAGTGGAATATCCGCCCGTAATGTCATCCAGATATTCCATGACCGGGTGAAGCTCCACATGAGTGAAATCTTCCTCTGCCAGAAATTCCACCAGTTCTTCTGCGGATTCCCAATCTTCCAGAGAAGTTTCATAAATGGAAACCGGCTGTTTTCTGTTGTCAAATCTGGAGCGTTCCTCCATCCAGTCCGCATCATTCCATGTAAAGCTGCTCACATCAGCCACAACGGATGCACCTTCCGGATCATGTTCTGCCGCATTTCCATATGGATCTGCTTTCAGAAGAACTTCCCCGCCTTTTACCTTGATTTCATATTTATAGTGTGCCCCTGCTTTCACTCCCGGAAGAAACAGTTCAAAAATACCGGACATCGGCATACGGTGCATGATCGTCGCACGTCCGATCCATCCGTTAAAATCACCCACAACATTTACACTGATGGCATTCGGTGCCCAGACAGCAAACAGAGTACCTTTTACTCCTCTGATCTCCATCGGATGTGCACCCAGTTTTTTGTATGCTTCATAATAAACACCGGCACAGAAAGCCTTCTCCTCTTCTTCTGTAATCTGGCATGCAAAAGCATATGGATCATAAAGCTCTGTTACATTCTCACCCATTTTGACACGGAACTTATACTGCGGTACCTTCCGTACAGGCAGTAATGCTGCAAAATATCCCGCCTCATCTTCTTTCTCACAGACATAGGTCTTCTTCCCGCTGATGACGCTTACTTCTTCTGCATCCGGAAAAAATCCCTGCACCAGAACACCATCCTGAGTGATCCTCGGTCCCATCACATCTCTTGGAGCAGTTTCTTCTCCATATACAATTGCTTCAATTCTGGGCCAGTTCATATAACCGTATAATTTTTCATCCATAACCATGCTTTCCTCCCCTGTTGTCGAAGTCATTTTTTGTTTCCTGTCCGCAATGGCTTTCTTCGTCATATGTAAAGCATTCTGCGTAAACGGCTGTAACCGTTTCCACATTTTCCGGCTGTCTCCCGGACATGTACGGGCAGAAACAAATCAAGCTGTTTTTATTTTAGCATTTTTGCACAAAAAAATAAAGGAAATTGTTTGACAAATTCCCGTTCCTGCGCTAAATTTATGTTATCAATATACAGAGAGGAATATAGGGAGGATACAAAAAATGGAAAACAAAGCCTTTGATGTAACCGCATTAGGCGAATTATTGATCGACTTTACAGAGAACGGAACCAGCGCACAGGGAAATCCGATGCTGGAAGCCAATCCTGGCGGTGCTCCGTGCAACGTACTTGCCATGCTTGAGAAACTTGGCAAAAAGACCGCATTTATCGGAAAAGTTGGAAATGATATGTTCGGAACCCAGCTTAAAAATGCTATAGAAGAAGTAGGGATCGACACCCGCAATCTTGTAATTGATAACGAAGTACATACAACCCTGGCATTCGTACATACTTATCCGGACGGAGACAGAGATTTCTCCTTCTACCGCAATCCGGGTGCTGACATGATGCTCACCAAAGATGAAGTCCAGGAAGATCTGATCAGAGATTCTAAAGTCTTCCACTTCGGAACTCTTTCTTCTACTCATGAAGGAGTAAGAGAAGCAACCCGTCATGCCATTGATGTTGCCAAAGAAGCCGGATGTATCGTCAGCTTCGACCCGAACCTTCGTCCACCATTATGGAAATCTCTCGATGATGCAAAGGCAGAGATTGAATATGGTCTTGGCAAATGCGATATTCTGAAAATCTCCGACAATGAAGTAGAATTTCTGTTCGGAACCACAGACTATGACAAAGGTGCCGCACTTCTGAAAGAGAAATATAACATTCCGCTTATCCTTATCACACTGGGTAAAGACGGAAGCCGTGCTTACTACAAAGACATGAAAGTAGAGGCAGCTCCTTTCCTTCAGGAGAACACCATCGAGACAACCGGTGCAGGTGATACCTTCTGTGCAAGTTCCCTGAACTATGTTCTGGAACACGGTCTGGATAACCTGACAGAAGAGAACTTAAAAGAACTGCTTACATTCGCAAATGCGGCAGCTTCTCTTATCACTACACGTAAAGGTGCTCTTCGTGTAATGTCCACAAAAGAAGAAGTTCTTGATTTTATGAAATCAAGAGGTGTCAATTAATCATCCTCTTACTATAGCGATCCTCTAAAATAACGCATCTTAATCTAGTCCATCAGAGGGTGAAATCCTGCGTCAGATATCTTTGCCGTGCGTCAGCACGCCTGCAGATATCTTCCTTGTCTTTCACCCTCTGCTGAACTGTCTTAAATGCATTATTTACGAGGATTGCTATAGATGATTAATTTGGGAAGCCCTTTCTGACAACGTCAGGGGCTTCCCTTTTTAACGCAAAAAATTCCTGCCAGAGGGCTTATAACCCATCTGGCAGGAAACTTTTACTTTACAAATTCTTATTTATTATTTTACCACACGAACCTTAGAAACACCTTCAATTGCTTTCAGTTCATCCAGTGCCTCTTTGGAAGCTGCACTTTCCAGGTCGATCAGAGTGTAAGCGTATTCGCCTTTACTCTTGTTTGTCATATCTGCGATGTTCAGACCCTCTGCACCAAGAATCTTGGTGAACTGGCTGATCATGTTCGGGATATTTTTGTGGCAGATAGAAATACGTCCTACTGCCACGCAGGTTCCCATGTCGCAGTTCGGAAAGTTTACAGAGTTCTTGATATTTCCGTTCTCAAGGAAATCTCTGACTTCTTTTACAGCCATCACTGCGCAGTTTTCTTCGGATTCTTCTGTAGATGCTCCAAGATGTGGAGTTACCAGGATTCCTTTGTGTCCTGCTACTGTATGGTTTGCAAAGTCTGTCACATATTTCTTAACTTTTCCGTTGTCTAATGCTTCGATCAGCGCATCCTCATCAACCAGAAGGTCGCGGGCAAAGTTCAGAAATACCACGCCGTCTTTCATCTTGCTGAATGCTTCTTTGTTGATCATCTGTCTTGTGCTGTCAAGAAGCGGTACGTGAATAGTTATGTAATCACACTGGGAATAAATCTCATCCAGGCTCTTGATATGTTTGATAGTACGGGAAAGATTCCATGCAGCATCAATGGAGATGTATGGGTCATATCCGTAAACTTCCATTCCAAGTGCAGAAGCAGCATTTGCTACCATGGCTCCGATCGCACCAAGACCGATGATACCGAGCTTTTTACCCATGATCTCGCATCCTGCGAACTGTTTCTTCTGCTTCTCGGCAAGTTTATCGATGTCTTCCTGGTCTTTCTCTTTGGCAACCCATTCGATACCGCCTACGATATCACGGGAAGCAAGGAGCATACCTGCCAGAACAAGTTCTTTCACACCGTTTGCATTTGCACCTGGTGTATTGAATACTACAACACCTTTCTCTGCGCATTCTTTTACAGGAATGTTGTTGACACCTGCACCTGCACGTGCGATTACTTTTACACTCTCCGGGAGTTCCATATCATGCATCTTTGCACTTCTTACAAGGACTGCATCACACTCCTGCAGATCTTCACTCTTTTTATATTCTTCATCAAATAATCCCAGACCTTTTTCTGCAATGGGATTCAGGCAATGATACTGAAACATTATGCATTCTCCTCCTCAAACTTCTTCATGAAAGCAACCAGTGCTTCTACACCCTCTTTTGGCATAGCGTTGTAGATACTTGCACGCATACCACCGACTGTACGGTGTCCTTTTAAGTTTACAAGTCCTGCCTCTTTTGCTTCTTTTACAAATTTGGCATCCATGTCCTTGTCACCTGTTACGAACGGTACGTTCATAAGAGAACGGTCTTCCGGTACAACAGTTCCTTTGAAGAGTTTGCTCTGGTCAAGAAAATCATAGAGAATTTTTGCCTTCTCGATGTTACGTCTCTGCATTTCTTCCAGACCACCCATTTTCTTCAGCCATTTGAAGACTTTACCACATACATAGATGCAGTAGCAGTTCGGTGTGTTGTAAAGAGAACCTGCATCAGCCTGTGTTTTGAATTTCAGCATGGTCGGTGTGCCTTCGAGAACATCATCTGTGATCAGATCTTCGCGGATAATGGAGATTACCATACCTGCAGGTCCGATATTCTTCTGTACACCGCCATAGATGATGCCATATTTGGATACATCAACCGGCTCAGATAAGAAGCAGGAGGAAACGTCTGCTACCAGAGTTTTTCCTTTTGTGTTCGGGAGTTTCTTGAATTTTGTTCCGTAAATTGTGTTGTTTTCACAAATGTATACATAGTCCGCATCCGGGCTGATCGAAAGGTCGCTGCAGTCAGGAATATAGGAGAAAGTCTTGTCCTCGGAAGAAGCGATCTTGTTTACTTTTCCATATTTCTGTGCTTCCTGATATGCTTTCTTTGCCCACTGTCCTGTTACGATATAATCAGCAACTTTGTTCTTCATAAGGTTCATCGGGATTGCTGCGAACTGCTGGGAAGCTCCGCCCTGAAGGAATAATACCTTGTAATTATCCGGAATCTTCATCAGATCACGCAGATCCTGCTCTGCTTCGTCGATGATCTTCTGGAAATCAGCACTTCTGTGGCTCATTTCCATTACAGACATACCAGTTCCCTGATAGTCCATCATCTCCTCAGCAACCTCTTTTAACACTTCTTCCGGCAATACAGCCGGTCCTGCGGAAAAATTATACACTCTGCTCATTGTTTTTCATATCCTCCTCGTCAAAAATGTCATCAATGCTTGCGCCTGCCGGTACCATCGGGAATACACTGAGATCCTGATCGATCATACAGTCAAGTACGATTGTTCCCGAACATGCAAGTGCTTCTTTCAAAGCAGGTTCCACTTCATCCATGGTAGTGATACGGATTGCCTTCGCACCCATAGCCTCTGCCAGTTTTACAAAATCAACGGAATCATTTAAAATTGTATGGGAATATCTGTGGTCGTAGAACAATGTCTGCCACTGACGCACCATTCCAAGTACATGGTTATTAAGTACGATTTCAATCAATGGTTTGCCGCAGCGGACTGCTGTGGCGATCTCATTCATATTCATACGGAAGCATCCGTCACCTGCGATATTTACTACCGTCTTGTCCGGTCTTCCCATTTTCGCACCGATTGCCGCTCCAAGTCCATATCCCATCGTTCCTAATCCACCGGATGAAAGGAATGTTCTTGGTTCTTTATATTTGAAATACTGAGCTGCCCACATCTGGTTCTGGCCTACTTCTGTGGTGATGATCGCGTCACCTTTTGTCAGCTCGTAAAGTTTCTCGATAATGTATGGACCTGTCAGCTGGGAATGATCATATCTTAGCGGATATTTCTCTTTCATTTCGCTGATATGTGCTGTCCACTCCGGATGTTTCATCTCCGGGAGTTCTTTCAGGATTCGTTTCAGAACTTCTTTCTCATCTCCTACGATACTTGCATCTACGATAATGTTCTTATTAATCTCCGCAGCATCTACATCGATCTGGAGAATCTTTGCATTCTTAGCGAAAGTCTTTGTATTTCCTGTGACACGGTCGCTGAATCTGGCTCCCAGAACGATCAGAAGGTCACACTCGGAAACGCCGAGGTTAGATGCTTTTGTTCCATGCATTCCAAGCATTCCTGTATAGAAAGGATCTTCGCCGGAAAATCCACCTTTCCCCATAAGGCTGTCACATACCGGAGCATCGATTTTGTGAGCAAGTTCTGTCACTTCTTTGGATGCTTCGGAGATAATTGTTCCGCCGCCTGTGAAGATGAACGGTTTCTTTGCATCTTTGATCATCTGGACTGCTGTTTCGATGTCCATATCTTTGATTGTATCTACTTTTGGTGTAATGGCTGCCGGAGTGCAGGCATTGTATTCATATTTCGCACCTGTCACATCCTTTGTCACATCTACGAGTACAGGTCCCGGGCGTCCGCTTTTTGCGATATAGAAAGCTCTGCGGACGGTATCTGCCAGAGTTGTAATGTCTTTTACGATAAAGCTGTGCTTTGTGATGGGCATTACAATTCCTGTAATATCAACCTCCTGGAAAGAATCCTTTCCGAGAAGCGGAGTTCCTACATTACATGTGATTGCCACCATTGGTACGGAATCCATGTATGCAGTAGCGATTCCTGTTACCAGATTGGTAGCTCCGGGACCGGAAGTTGCGAGACATACGCCGACTTTGCCGGTTGCTCTTGCGTATCCGTCTGCTGCATGGGAAGCTCCCTGTTCATGGGAAGTCAGTACATGTGTGATCTGGTCTTTATATTCATAGAGGGCGTCATATACATTC
This sequence comes from Ruminococcus sp. AF41-9, assembly GCF_003477525.1. GTDB lineage: Bacteria > Bacillota > Clostridia > Lachnospirales > Lachnospiraceae > Blautia_A. The sequence goes on along the minus strand of NZ_QUDO01000004.1, from coordinate 80,470 downwards.
AGGATGGCACCGCCCGGATATCCGAATACAGTGTCAACGCCCTGTTCTTTTAAACATTCAACGATGATTTCAGCGCCTGTAAGCTGCATCTTTACGTATCCTCCTAACTTTTCAGGCAGGAATCACAGGTTATGCTGTAATTCCCGCCGGGTACTTGTTCATCTTTATTTTGCTTTTGGTACCTCAAGGATTGCTCCTCTGTTTCCGGAGGTTACCATTGCAGCATATCTTGCAAGATATCCTGTTGTTACCTTTGGCTTGCGAGGCTGCCATTTTGCTTTTCTTGCCTGCATTTCTTCATCAGAAACCTTGATCTCCAGTTTCAGTTCCGGAATGTTGATGCTGATGATATCACCTTCCTCAACAAGTGCGATCGGACCGCCAACTGCTGCTTCCGGTGAAACGTGTCCGATGGATGCTCCTCTGGATGCACCGCTGAAACGTCCGTCTGTGATGAGGGCTACGGAAGAACCAAGTCCCATACCTGCGATTGCAGATGTCGGGTTCAGCATCTCTCTCATACCAGGGCCGCCTTTTGGTCCTTCATAACGGATAACGACTACGTCACCCTCTACGATCTTACCGCCTTTGATTGCTGCGATTGCATCTTCTTCACAGTCGAAGACTCTTGCAGGTCCTTCATGAACCATCATCTCTTCTACAACTGCGGAACGTTTTACAACACCGCCGTCCGGTGCAAGGTTACCCTTGAGAACTGCAAGTCCGCCTGTCTGGCTGTATGGATTGTCGATCGGTCTGATAACTTCAGGATTTAAGTTTACACAGTCTTTGATGTTTTCGCCTACTGTCTTGCCTGTGACTGTCATGCACTCAGTATGAAGGAGTCCCTTCTTATTCAGTTCATTCATAACTGCGTATACACCGCCTGCTTCGTTCAGGTCTTCCATGTATGTAGGACCTGCTGGTGCAAGGTGGCAGAGATTCGGAGTCTTTGCGCTGATCTCGTTTGCAAAGCTGATATCAAAGTCCATTCCGATCTCATGAGCAATAGCCGGAAGGTGAAGCATACTGTTTGTGGAGCATCCAAGTGCCATGTCTACTGTCAGGGCATTGAGGATTGCTTCTTTTGTCATGATGTCTCTTGGACGGATGTTCTTTCTGTACATTTCCATAACCTGCATACCTGCGTGTTTTGCAAGACGGATACGTTCGGAGTATACAGCCGGGATGGTTCCGTTTCCTTTCAGGCCCATACCAAGAACTTCTGTCAGGCAGTTCATGGAGTTTGCTGTGTACATACCGGAACAGGAGCCACAGGTAGGACATGTTTTCATTTCACATTCTGTCAGGCCGTCCTCATCAAGTTTACCTGCTGCATAAGCACCAACTGCTTCAAACATGCTGGAAAGACTTGTCTTATGTCCGTTCAGATGTCCGGCAAGCATCGGACCGCCGCTTACGAATACAGTCGGAACATTCAGTCTGGCTGCTGCCATCAGAAGTCCGGGTACGTTCTTGTCACAGTTCGGGATCATAACCAGGGCATCAAACTGATGTGCCATTGCCATGGCTTCCGTGGAATCTGCGATCAGGTCTCTGGTTACCAGAGAGTATTTCATTCCAACGTGTCCCATTGCGATACCATCACAGACTGCGATTGCTGGGAACATAACAGGTGTACCGCCTGCCATTGCTACGCCAAGTTTAACTGCCTGTGTAATCTTGTCAAGGTTCATATGACCCGGTACGATTTCATTGTAAGAACTTACGATACCTACCAGAGGTCTTTCCATTTCTTCTTTTGTCATTCCAAGAGCATTAAACAGGGAACGGTGAGGTGCCTGCTGTGTGCCTGTTTTTACTGCATCACTTCTCATTGTTTTATTTCCTCTTTTCTTACTGTTTTATTTATTTTTTAATGATTCAACCGGCATTCCTGACTCAGCTGTCAAAAAATCCGCATTACGCTTCTGCTGTCTGACTCAGGCAAATCATTCCGTAATCTGCCTGCGCCGGCTGAATCCTCTTAATATCAATTCTTACAGAGCTGCTGCGATCAGGTCGCCCATCTCTTTTGTTCCTACAAGTTTGCATCCCTCTGACATGATATCGCCTGTGCGGTATCCCTCTGTCAGGACTTTCTGTACTGCTGCTTCCACTGCATCTGCTTCTTTATCCATGTCAAGGGAGAAGCGCAGCATCATTGCTGCGGAAAGGATGGTTGCGATAGGGTTTGCCTTATCCTGTCCTGCAATATCAGGTGCAGAACCATGGCTTGGCTCATAGAGACCGAATTTTGTTTCATTTAAGCTTGCAGAAGAAAGCATTCCGATGGAGCCTGTTACCATACTTGCCTCATCTGAAAGGATATCTCCAAACATATTCTCTGTAAGGATAACATCGAACTGTTTCGGATCACGTACAAGCTGCATTGCGCAGTTGTCAACCAGCATATGCTCTAAGGTAACATCCGGATAATCTTTGGCAACTTCCTCTACCACTTTTCTCCAGAGTCTGGAAGAATCCAGAACATTTGCCTTGTCTACGCTTGTCACTTTATTTCTTCTCTTACGTGCGATCTCAAATGCTTTGATGGCAATACGGCGGATTTCGTTTTCGTTATAGGAAAGTGTATCAATTGCTTTCTTCACACCATTCTCTTCAATTGTCTGACGTTCTCCGAAATACAGGCCGCCTGTAAGCTCACGTACAATGATCATGTCAAATCCGTCTCCGATGATCTCATCGCGGAGAGGGCACGCTTTTCTCAGCTCATTGTAAAGGTAAGCCGGTCTTAAGTTTGCAAAAAGATTTAATGCCTTACGGATTGCAAGAAGTCCTGCTTCCGGGCGTTTGGATGGCTCAAGCTTATACCATGGAGAAGTTTTTGCATCTCCGCCAATAGAGCCCATCAGTACGGCGTCTGATGATTTGGCAGTGGCAATTGCCTCATCAGTAAGGGGTACGCCGTGTACATCGATGGATGCACCGCCTAACAGAACTTCTGAATAGGAAAAGCTGTGTCCATATTTCTCGCATACCTTGTCCAGTACTTTCTTTGCTTCTCTTACGATTTCCGGTCCGATTCCGTCGCCGGGGATCAATGCAATCTTATAATCCATAATAATTTCCTCCAAAAATACTCTAATTGCGTAATTGTTATTATAATAACGCACTTTCCGACAGATTTCAACCTATTAAAGTAAAAAAATATAAAAGTACTGTTTTTCGGACATTTTTCTAGTCAAGCGGATATTCGCAATCCACTTCGCTACTTGCTCATAACCAAATAACTGCTCCGCAGTTTAATTAAAAAAGCAGAACCACAGTCATTTCTGACCATGTGTTCCGCTTTTTGTCATGTTTCTTTCAGTTTTCATTATTCAGCAGCGCTTACAGCTTTCTCTACTTCAGCGATTGCCTGTTTTCTCATCGGAATACGGCAGTTTTTGTTGTTACCGAATTCTACGATTACATCTTCGTCTGTCATATCAATGACTACACCATAAAATCCGCTGGTAGTTACAATGCTGTCGCCGACTTCCATGTCATTTAACATTGCCTGAAGTCTCTTCTGCTCTTTTTTCTGAGGGCGAAGCATTAAGAAGTACATAATTCCGAACAGAACTACCATCCAGATAATAGCACCGACCATACTCATTCCGCTTGATGCGTCCATTTCCATTCCTCCTGTTATTTTAACTATTCCTGTTGTTCTGTGATCCGTCTGATCACAGCGTCACTGTACATCATACACAAATTTCAGTCTTTCTTCAAGACTTTTCGATAGATTTTATAATAATTTTATCATTATCCAGTCACTGTTTGATCCGTTTTCAGTAACCGTTCCATTATCTTTTTATGATCTTTTTGAATTAATCTTTCCCTCTTCAAAGCCTTCCAGACGCATTTTCTTATACTCGGCAAATTTTCCTGCGTCAAGAGCATCCCTGATTTCTTCCATCATATGATTATAGAAATACAGGTTATGAAGTACACAGAGGCGCATTCCCAGCATCTCTTTTGCTTTCAGAAGATGACGGATATAGGCTCTGCTGTAATGCTGACATGCAGGGCACTGGCATCCTTCCTCGATCGGGCGTGTATCCAGCTCATATTTTGCATTGAACAGATTCATCTTTCCATGATTGGTATAAACATGTCCATGACGGCCGTTACGGCTTGGATATACGCAGTCAAAGAAATCAATTCCACGTTCTACGCCTTCCAGAATGTTGGCCGGTGTTCCCACTCCCATCAGATACGTCGGTTTATTCTGTGGAAGATGCGGCACTACCTCATCAAGGATTCTGTACATCTCTTCATGTGTCTCACCGACTGCCAGACCGCCGACTGCATAACCGTCCAGATCCATCTCTGAGATTGCTTGGCATGCTCAATACGGATATCTTCATAGACAGCACCCTGGTTAATACCAAAAAGAAGCTGTTCTTTATTGATGGTATCCGGCAGGCTGTTCAGTCTTGCCATCTCTGCCTTACAGCGGGCAAGCCAGCGGGTTGTCCTGTCTACAGACTTCTGTACATAATCTCTCTCTGCCACACTGCTCGGGCATTCATCAAATGCCATGGCAATGGTAGAACCCAGATTTGACTGGATCTGCATGCTCTCTTCCGGCCCCATAAAGATCTTATGTCCGTCAATATGGGAGTTAAAATAAACACCCTCTTCTTTGATCTTTCTTAGTTTGGCAAGGGAAAATACCTGAAATCCGCCGGAATCCGTAAGGATCGGTTTGTCCCATACCATAAATTTATGAAGACCGCCTAACTGCTTCACGATCTTATCGCCCGGACGTACATGAAGATGGTAGGTATTGGATAACTGCACCTGTGTTCCGATCTGCTGTAAGTCCATGGTAGATACTGCACCCTTGATAGCGCCGATTGTTCCTACGTTCATAAAAACAGGAGTCTGGATCGTACCATGCACAGTATGAAATTCTGCACGTTTGGCACGACCCTCTGTTTTCAGAAGTTTGTATTCTGCCATTTATTCTTCCTCTTTTCATTTTATTGTCATTGATTTTTCAGTGTACTTTATGTACTGTTCACACTCCTGTATCCCGTAACCCACATGTGTTATTGTTCTGCAGGGTGCCAAACAGTTTCGTAAATTTTATTATATCCTGAAATAGACGAAATTTCAACAGGAAAGCAAAGAATCCTTAGTAAACTTTCATATTGTCTTTTCCTGACCTTTAGCGTATAATATTACGGAATATTCCATATCTGAAAACAGATATTTAATAGGAAAGAACAGGAAAGATTTTAAATCATTTGAAACATTTTATATGCAATTAAGAGGAGGCTTGAATTTATTTTATGAATTCCAAAACACTGGGAATCGATATCGGTTCCACTACTGTAAAAATCGCTATTCTGGATGAGAATGAAAATCTCATTTTCGCAGATTACAAGCGACATTTTGCAAACATTCAGGAAACCCTTGCAGACCTTCTTCAGGAAGCTTTTGACCAGTATGGCGAGATGACTCTCCATCCTGTGATCACCGGTTCCGGCGGTCTGACTCTTGCCAACCATCTGGGCGTTCCTTTTACCCAGGAAGTTATCGCAGTTTCTACTTCTCTGCAGAAACTGGCACCAAAGACAGATGTTGCCATTGAGCTTGGCGGTGAGGATGCCAAGATCATTTACTTTGAAAACGGTAACGTAGAACAGCGTATGAACGGTATCTGCGCAGGCGGTACCGGTTCCTTTATCGACCAGATGGCCTCTCTTCTTCAGACAGATGCCACAGGTCTGAATGAATATGCCAAAGATTACAAGGCACTTTACCCGATTGCAGCCCGCTGTGGTGTTTTCGCCAAGACAGATATCCAGCCGCTGATCAACGACGGTGCGACCAAGCCGGACTTATCTGCTTCTATTTTTCAGGCAGTTGTAAACCAGACAATCTCCGGTCTTGCCTGCGGAAAGCCAATCCGCGGACACGTTGCATTCCTGGGAGGTCCGCTTCATTTCCTGTCCGAGCTGAGAGAATCCTTTATCCGTACCCTGAAACTGGATGAAGAGCATACTATTATCCCGGAGAACTCTCATCTGTTCGCAGCGATCGGTTCTGCACTGAACGCAAAAGAAGACAACTCCATTTCTCTGACAGAGATGAAAGACAAACTCCGTAATTCCATTAAACTGGATTTTGAAGTAGAGCGTATGGAACCACTGTTCGCTTCCCAGGAAGAATACGATGCATTCGCGAAACGCCAGAGTTCATACAAAGTAAAAACCGGAGATCTCGCTACATACAAGGGAAACTGCTATCTTGGTATTGATGCAGGTTCCACCACAACCAAGACTGCGCTGGTAGGTGAGGATGGAACACTTCTCTACTCCTTCTACAGCAGCAATAACGGAAATCCGTTAAAAACCACCATCCGTTCCATTAAAGAGATCTACGAACTGCTTCCGAAAGATGCAAAGATTGCTTATTCCTGTTCTACAGGTTACGGCGAGGCACTGATCAAAGCTGCCCTGATCCTTGATGAGGGCGAGGTTGAAACTGTTTCCCATTACTATGCAGCAGCATTCTTTGACCCGGAAGTAGACTGTATCCTTGATATCGGCGGACAGGATATGAAATGTATCAAAATCCGTAACAAGACCGTTGACAGTGTACAGTTAAACGAAGCATGTTCCTCCGGATGTGGTTCTTTCATCGAGACATTTGCCAAATCTCTGAATTATACCGTACAGGATTTCGCCAAAGCTGCAATCTTTGCCCAGCATCCGATCGATCTGGGTACCAGATGTACCGTATTTATGAACTCAAAGGTAAAGCAGGCGCAGAAAGAAGGCGCTGAAGTTTCCGATATTTCCGCAGGTCTTGCTTACTCCGTTATCAAGAATGCGCTTTATAAAGTTATCAAGGTTTCCGATGCTTCCGAACTTGGTAAGCACATCGTTGTACAGGGCGGTACTTTCTATAATGATGCAGTTCTGCGAAGCTTTGAAAAAATCGCCAACTGTGAAGCCATCCGTCCGGATATCGCCGGAATCATGGGTGCGTTCGGTGCTGCCCTGATCGCCCGCGAACGTCACCAGGAGGGTAAGGAAACCACCATGCTCTCCATTGACAAGATCAATGAACTGAAATACACAACCGCAATGGCAAACTGCCGTGGATGTACCAACAACTGCCGTCTGACCATCAACAAATTCTCCGGCGGCCGCCAGTATGTCAGCGGTAACCGCTGTGAACGTGGTATCGGTAAAGAAAAGAACAAAGATCATATTCCGAATCTTTACGAATACAAATATAAACGTATTTTTTCCTACACACCTCTCACTGCTGACAAAGCATCCAGAGGCAAGGTAGGTATCCCGCGCGTCCTGAATATGTTTGAGAATTATCCTTTCTGGTATACATTCTTTACAGAGCTGAAATATGAAGTGGTGCTTTCCCCGACTTCCACCAGAAAGATTTATGAACTGGGTATCGAATCCATTCCAAGTGAATCCGAATGTTATCCGGCGAAGCTTGCACACGGTCATGTTACCTGGCTGATCCGCAATGGTGTAAAATTTATTTTCTACCCATGTATTCCTTATGAAAGAAACGAATTCCCGGATGCAGTCAACCACTACAACTGCCCGATCGTTACTTCATATGCCGAGAACATCAAGAACAACGTAGATGAATTAAATGACCCGTCCATCACGTTCCGCAATCCATTCCTCGCATTTACTTCCGAGGAAATCCTGACAAAACGTCTGGTAGAAGAATTTAAAGACATCCCGGCAGAAGAAGTCAAAGCTGCTGCTCACAAGGGATGGGAAGAAATGGCTTCTGCCCGCCGCGATGTTCAGAAAAAAGGCGAAGAAACCCTGAAATATCTGGAAGAAACAGGCCGTCACGGTATTGTCCTTGCGGGCCGTCCCTATCATATTGATCCGGAAATTCATCACGGTATCCCGGATCTGATCAACAGCTATGGCATCGCCGTACTGACTGAGGATTCCATCTCTCATCTGGCACCTGTGGAACGTCCGATCCGTGTCAATGACCAGTGGATGTATCATTCCAGACTCTATGCAGCCGCAAACTATGTAAAGACCCGCGATGATCTGGACCTGATCCAGTTAAACTCTTTCGGATGTGGTCTGGATGCCGTTACCACAGATGAGGTTTATGAAATCCTTGACGGAAGTGATAAGATTTATACCTGCTTAAAGATTGATGAGGTAAATAATCTCGGTGCAGCAAGAATCCGTATCCGTTCCCTGATCGCCGCGATCCGTGCAAAGAAAGAACAGGGGCAGAAACGTACGATCAAGCCAGCCTCCATCGACAAGGTATCTTTCACAAAAGAAATGAGAAAAGATTACACCATCCTCTGCCCGCAGATGTCACCGTTCCATTTCAGTCTCCTGCAGGCTGCGTTCAATTCCTGCGGATACAATCTGGACGTGCTTCCGAATGACAATAAGCACGCAGTAGATGTTGGTCTGAAATATGTAAATAATGATGCATGTTATCCGTCTCTGATCGTAGTCGGACAGATCATGGATGCACTGCTCTCCGGTAAATACGATCTGAATAAGACAGCCGTTGTAATGTCCCAGACGGGCGGTGGATGCCGTGCTTCCAACTATATCGCCTTTATCCGCCGTGCCTTAAAGAAAGCCGGCATGGAGCAGATTCCGGTTATTTCCATTAACTTGAGTGGTCTGGAAAGCAACCCTGGATTCAAGCTGACTCTTCCACTGGTGAAAAAAGTCGCTTACGGCGCTGTATTCGGAGATATCCTGATGAAATGTGTCTACCGGATGCGTCCATATGAACTGGAAGAAGGAATCGTAAACAGAAAGCATAAAATCTGGGAGCAGCGTGTCATCTCCTTCTTAAGCGGAAGCAGTGTCAGCCACAGTCAGTTTAAGAAAATGTGCCGCGAAATGGTTCATGAATTTGATACCATCCCGATCAGTGATGTAAAGAAACCACGTGTCGGTATCGTAGGCGAGATCCTTGTCAAATTCCTGCCTGCCGCAAACAATCATCTGGCAGAGCTTCTGGAATCCGAAGGTGCCGAAGCCGTTGTACCGGATCTGATCGATTTCATGTGCTACTGCTTCTATAACCAGAACTTCAAGGTAGAAAACCTTGGATTTAAGAAGTCTAAAGCAACCATTGCAAACTGGGGAAACAAAGCAATCGAATGGGTAAGAAAACCGGCAAGTGAAGCGCTTGCGCAGAGCCGTCATTTCGCACCGCCTGCTGATATTAAAGACCTTGCAAGAATGGCATCTCCGATCGTTTCCACCGGAAACCAGACCGGTGAGGGATGGTTCCTGACAGGTGAGATGATGGAACTGATCCACGGAGATGTTCCGAACATCGTTTGTATCCAGCCATTCGGATGTCTGCCAAATCATATCGTTGGTAAAGGTGTGATCAAAGAAATCCGCCGCGAATATCCAACAGCCAATATCGTAGCCATCGACTACGACCCGGGTGCAAGTGAAGTTAACCAGCTCAACCGAATCAAACTGATGCTCTCCACTGCACAGAAGAACCTGAAAAAAGCACAGGAGAAAGATGCGTAAACAGCATCTTTCTCAAAGTTCTTTATATAACAGATATATCTAACAGATATTATTATGGAATAATTTTCCATGACTTTCCATGATATAGAAAAAGCCATATTCCGTATCCATTCTGTATTTTTTGTTTCCATCTGGAACATACACCTGGATCCCGGAATATGGCTTTTTATTTTTTGTTCTTATTTTTTTATTGTTATTTCTGTTTTTATTCTTTATCTTTCTTCTTACTTCTGTTTTCTGACTCTTATTTTTCAGGTTTTATTCCCTACATATTCTGCCAGAACGGAAGTTTCTCTGCAATTCTCACAAGATAGCTTCCACCCGGAATTCTTCTCAGCTCGTCCTCTGACGGTCTGCTGATGATCAGATAGGTAAACAGATAAACCACTGCCGCTATCGGAATAGATACCAGCAGACAGATGAAGTTGGATTTCACAAAGATGTTCAGTCCATAACAGATACATCCTGCAACGATTCCCATTGGAATGGAAGCGAGGATCGGATAGAGATATCCCTGTTTCCACGGATTCTTATACTGCAGATACTTTTTCATTGCCAGATCATTCAGTACACATACAACAACGGAATAGATCACCATTGCGATCAGCAGCGCATATACACCAAGATTTGTCGTAAACAACAATACTACAACCACAATGATATCCACAACCAGCGCGATTGCCGCCGTGATCACCGGGATTCTCTGCTGTCCGATTGCCTGAAGAACACCGTTGGAAATATTGGACATTCCATTCAGAAGAATGGAGAAGGAACCAAGGATCAGCAGATTGGCTGCAAGTCCTGTGGAATTTCCATAAAGCAGAAATACGATCGGCTGCGCCAGGACTGCAAGTCCCATTGCACACGGTGCGGAAACTACCATGGAAAGCTGTACCGTCTGATCAATACACTCTCTGGTCGCCTCGATATCACCTGTTGCATACAGCGCAGATACTTCCGGAATCATGGAGGTAGGAGCTGTACTGGATAAAGTAAGTGGAATATTGATAATTGTCATAAAGTATGTCGCATACTCTGCATAGAGAATACCAATCTGTGTGGCATCTCCGCCTCTTCTTCCAAGAATATCAGAGAAAAGATATCCATTAATATAGGCATTCACATTATAGACAAATGCACTGAGGATGATCGGTGAGACAACCAGTACGATCACACGGAAGATTTCTTTATAGGATTCCTCCTGATGTCTGTGGTCTCTGTTTACACGGTGCATGATCTTTCCACGGTTCACGCCATAGACAAGAAGCATGAAAATCAGTGCTGACACTACACCTGCACCGGTTCCTACTGTAGAACCTGCCGCTCCCCACTTCGCAATGCTGTTCTCTGTTCCATCAGCAAAGGCAGTGATAAATCCCCATGCTGCCAGCAGGCTGACTGCCGCATTAAATACCTGCTCCAGAATCTGAGAGATTGAAGTAGGCATCATATTTCTGTACGCCTGAAAATATCCACGGAACACTCCCAGAATGCCCGACAGAAAAATTGTCGGTGCAAGGATCTGAAGTGCAAGGATCGCATCTGTCTGGTTATTCGGGATGATTAGCCCTGCCCCGAAGAGACAGAACAGCGCCACCGCTCCGCCGACCACCATGGCATAAATCATGGCACCCTTAAAAAACTTATGTGCATTTCTGTAATCTTTCAGAGCAATGCGCTCGGAGATCAGCTTTGACACCGCCTGCGGAATGCTGAATGATGCGATCATCAGAAGGATCATATATGCATTCTGTGCAAGACTGGTGTATCCCATTCCAAGGCTTCCGATAATGTTGGAAAGCGGACTCTTATACAGAAGTCCGATCACCTTCGAAATCATCGCCGCGATCATCAGAAAGGATGCATTTTTTACTAAACTGTTTTTCTGATTCATTATTGTTACTGTGCGTCTTTTTTCTGACTGCACATTACCTCTTTTCTTACTATAAATTATTGCAGGGTGAATAAGTTTATCCGTTTTGCTGCCCGCCTGATCTGGTTAAATGTTTTCTATCTGCCAGTCGATCGGCTCCAGACCGTTGGCAATCAGAAATTCATTTGTTTTGCTGAAATGCTTACATCCGAAAAAGCCTCTGTAAGCAGATAACGGGCTCGGATGAGGAGCTTCTAGGATCAGGTGCTTCGGATTATTCAGCATGGATTTCTTCATCTGAGCCGGACGTCCCCAGAGCAGAAATACAATCGGACGGTCCTGTTCATTCAATACCTGGATCGCTGCATCTGTGAACTGTTCCCATCCGATTCCACGGTGAGAGTTTGCCTGATGTGCCCGGACAGTCAGAACTGTGTTTAAAAGAAGCACACCCTGTTTCGCCCATTTTTCCAGATATCCGTTATTTGGAATATAGCATCCGCAGTCATCATGAAGTTCCTGATAGATATTTACCAGAGACGGCGGCACCTCCACACCTTTCTTTACGGAAAAGCACAGTCCATGTGCCTGTCCGTCATTATGATAAGGGTCCTGTCCCAGGATCACTACCTTCACCTCATGAAGTGGTGTAAAATGAAACGCATTAAACAGATCATCCGCAGGCGGGAAAATCTTTCTCGTCTGATATTCAGACATCACTGTTTTATATAATTTTGCATAATACGGCTGGCGGAATTCACCTTTTAACGCATCCAGCCAGTCACCTGATATAGCTCCCATGACTGCTATCCCCTCTCTTTATCTTCTCACGGAAATTCCTTTGTCTGCCAGATAATCTTTTACCTGAGAAATTTCAAGTTCTTTATAATGGAACAACGACGCAGCCAGTGCAGCATCCGCACCGCCTTCTGTCAGCGCATCATAAAAATGTTCCAGAGTACCGGCACCTCCTGATGCGATCACTGGAATGGAAACTGCATCTGCAATTGCCCTGGTAAGTTCCAAATCATATCCGGCTTTTGTTCCGTCACAGTCCATACTTGTAAGAAGAATTTCTCCGGCTCCAAGGGCTTCCACCTTCTTCGCCCATTCCACAGCATCGATTCCTGTATCAAGTCTTCCGCCATGCTTGTAAATATTCCAGCCGCCATCCGCTCTTCTCTTGGCATCAATGGCAACTACCACACACTGGCTTCCAAATTTCTCCGCGGCCTCACGGATCAGCTCCGGTCTGTCAATGGCCGCAGAATTAACTGAAATCTTATCCGCACCCTCTCTTAACAGTTTCTTAAAATCATCTACTGTACGGATTCCGCCTCCTACAGTAAAGGGAATAAACACATTTGCGGCCACGCGTCTCACCATGTCAACAACGGTATCTCTCTCTTCACAGGACGCAGTAATGTCCAGAAATACCAACTCATCTGCGCCAGCCGCATCATAAGCCTTCGCGATCTCTACCGGATCACCGGCATCCCGAAGCTGAACAAAGTTTACACCTTTTACCACTCTTCCGTTATTTACATCCAGGCAGGGAATAATTCTTTTTGTAAACATCTTATTTTCCCTCCTTTTCTTCTTTTCCGAATGTTTCTTCTTTTCCGATGGAAGCAAAATTCTCCAGAATCTTCAGTCCCCATTTGCTGCTCTTCTCCGGGTGGAACTGGCATGCAAACACATTATCTTTTTCTACAGAAGCATGAATATCCGTGCTGTACTGTGTAGTAGCTTTTACAATCTCCGGATCTTCTGCCTGAAGATAATAAGAATGTACAAAGTACACATACGTCTGCTCCGGAATATCCTTAAATAATCTTCCATTGTTCTGTAAATGCAGGGAATTCCATCCCATATGCGGAATCTTAAGACCCGGTGCAGGTGGAATCTTTACGATTCTGCCCTTCAGAATTCCAAGACCTTCTACTCCCGGTGTCTCCTCACTGCTCTCAAAAAGAAGCTGTAACCCCAGACAGATTCCGAGAAATGGTGTTTTCTTCTCAACCATCTCATGGATCACAGGTACCAGCCCATATGTATGAAGATTTTCCATTGCCTGTCCAAAACTTCCCACTCCCGGCAGAATTACCTTATCTGCCTTTAACAGAACCTGCGGATCACGGGATACCACTGTCTCCTCTCCAAGATAATGAAGTGCTTTTTCTACGCTTTTGATATTGCCTGCGTCGTAGTCAATAATTCCGATCATGTTGTCCTCCTGATGTGTCATTATCCGATATTATCATTATCTGTTTTCCTCATTAGCAATTTCCGGCAAAACCTGCAGAATCTTTCCTTTCCGCATGGCTCGATACCAGCCAAAACCTTTTCCGGCCCGGATCAGAAAATAAAATCTTCTGTTTTGCTGTGTCAAGCGGATAAAAGCATCCGCTTCGCTACTTGCTCATAACCAAATAACTGCCCCGCAGTTTATCAGGATGAGCTTGCACTCCTCCTGATGCAAGCAAGTCCCCACCCACTGATTATTGCTTTTCGCAATTGAAGCAGGGGACTTACTTGATTTGGTTAAATTCAATCAAATCGCTACCATATAGTATAACCTAAAAACAGACAGTTGCAAAGTGCTTTCTTTGCTTCTGTCTGTTTTTGTTATGGTCATATCAGGGTTGCCCTGTCTCCGCCAGCATACTTACTCGTCTACTGTCGGCAGTCCAGTGTAAACCAGAATTCTACGCCGTTATCGTAGTTGCATACACCATACTTCTGGTTCATGCCCTCAATGATCGCCTTAACTATGGAAAGTCCGATACCGCTTCCGCCATACTCTCTTGTGCGGGCTTTGTCTACTTTGTAGAATTTATTCCACAGGTTCGGAATATCCTCTTCCGGAATCGGAGTGCCTGTATTAAATACTGTTACTTTCACACAGTCGCTTTCCTGAATCACTTTAATCTCAACTTTTCGTTCCCCGTCCAGATGATTCAGGGCATTGCTCGTGTAGTTTGTCACAACTTCCTCAATCTTAAACTCATCTGCCCAGACATAAACCGGTTCTGTTTCTTCAAAAATGACGGTTGCTTCTTTCTGCTCAATCATGATGTGCATGGAACCAAGTACTCCCCGGATCAGGGAAACAATGTCAAAGCGTTCCATCACAGGAGCATCTTTTCCGGACTCAAGCTGATTCAGCGTGAGCAGATTCTTGACCAGTTTATTCATCTTGGATGCTTCATCCATGATAACCTCACAGTAAAACTCCCTGCTTTCCGGATCATCGGAAATATTTTCGTTCAGTCCTTCCGCATATCCCTGGATCAGCGCGATCGGGGTTTTCAGCTCATGTGAAACATTATCCAGAAACTCTTTACGCATCTCATCAATCTTGATTTTATCTTCAATATCTTTTTGCAGTTTGTTATTGGCAGATTTCAGTTCGCTGATCGTACTTTCCAGTTTTCTGGACATTTTGTTGAAATTATCACCCAGTACATCGATCTCATTTCCGGCCCAGCTCTGGTATCTGGCATCAAAGTCCAGATCAGACATCTTTTCAGATAATTTTGTCAGTTCGCTGATCGGCCGGGTGATGCGATTCGTTACCACCAGAATGATCAGACCACTGATCACCACAATAATCGCTCCTACCACAAAGTAAAAACTGTTGGAAATGGAAGCGCTCTCCTTGATGCTTTCCAGTGGAGAACGGATCAGGAAATAGTAGCCATTGTCAAACTGTCCCCAGCATTCCACATATTCCATACCTGCAAAGCGGTCATGTACCTGCCACATGGTGCAATTATCTGTTTTTTTCAGGAGATGACTCTGTTCCATGTCTTTATCCAGATCATTAATGTATCCAAAAAGTTTGCTCCGGAGCATTTTTGACATATTGTTCTCACCCCAGTAATAATATCCGCTGTTTTCTTCATTTACCACGATCCAGGTAAGATTATTTCTGGAACTGCTTTTCTCAATCTCATCCGGTATCTCGACTGGTGTCTCTCCGGTATCTTCCTCCGAATCAGCATCATACTTCAGAATATCATCCAGATTCATCTGAGAAAGAACACTTTTTGCTTCTTCCAGCACTTCCACTTTTTTGGATACATAATATTTCTCCAGAAAAAGACCATTGATCAGTGTGATCGTAAAAATAGACAGAAGCAGCAGACAGATGAAAAGCACGGATATCTGATGTTTCAGAGAATGAAATTTCTTTGGTCTGGAATTTTTTTTCCATTTCTTATTTTGTTTTTGTCTGTCCTGCTCTCTGGCAGTCTCTTTCTTTTGTTTCATTCGTCTACCTCAAATTTGTATCCCATGCCCCATACAGTCTTTATATATTCTCCCTTGTCACCCATTTTACTTCTGAGTTTCTTAACATGTGTGTCAATGGTACGGGCATCTCCGAAATAATCGTAATTCCATACTGAATTGAGGATTTTTTCTCTGGAAAGAGCAATCCCTTCATTCTCCAGAAAATAAGTCAGAAGTTCAAATTCCTTAAAGCTTAATTCCATCTGTTTTCCATCTACAGTAGCAAGATGTGCAGCTTTATCGATTACAATACCACCCGCAGACAGCACATCTTCCGGATTTGCCTGACCGGTACGGCGAAGGATTGCTTCCACTCTCGCAACCAGGATCTTCGGGCTGAAAGGTTTGGAAATATACTCATCCACTCCAAGGTCAAATCCAAGCAGTTCGTCTCTCTCATCACTTCTTGCAGTCAGCATAATGATCGGCACTTTGGAATTCTTACGGATCTCACGGCAGACTTCCCATCCATCCATCTTCGGCATCATCACATCAAGGATGATCAGGGCGATATCTTTCTCATTATAAAAAATATCCATCGCCTCTTCCCCGTTACCGGCCTCTAACACCTGGAAATTCTTCTTTGTCAGAAAGTCCCTTACCAGTTTTCTCATACGGCTCTCATCGTCAACCACCAGAATCTTTAATGCATCCATCCTATCTCCTCCATTATTATTCTTTATCAGCAGAAACCTCAGTTACGCAGCAGTTTCCCGGCATTTTAAAACAATGCCTCTGTATTTTTTCTATAACCGTACTATAGCAGAGATTTATGTAAGATTTGTGAACATGGATGAGAAATAAAGAGGAAAACTCAAAAAAAATGTGAAAACTTTTTGTTCTGCAAAAAATCTCCACATTTTGATATGATATACCACAATATATGACATAAAAAGCAAAAAGCACCGTAAATACGGTGCTTTTTGTATGGACCTGGCGGGAATCGAACCCGCGTCCGAAAGCCTATTCATTAAGGCATCTCCCATCACAGTCGCTGTTTTAACATTCCCTCGCTGACACGCCCACCGACAGGCTTATCAGCTCAGTAGCTTCATGATACATCTACCGGGGCAAAGCTTACCCGGCAAGGTTTCTCACATGGTCGACGCCAGATTCCTGATGTGTGAGTGCATCAGGGCTGACGAGCAGCAATTAGGCTGCTAACGCTAACTGTTCGTCTGCGTTTATATTTAGGTTCCCGGTTGGTACGCAGTCCAGGAGTCTGCGGATGGCTTCCCCAACTTCAAAGCCCCCGTCGAAACCAGTACAAGCCCTGAAATATGACTTTATCCTGCTTTCCTGAAAAAGCAGCACTGGTGATGAGACGAAAGCGTGTTTCTTTACACTGGCATAGTATATGCCGACTGTCTTTATTATATGAGGAAAAGCCTTAACTGTCAAGAATTTTTTATAAGCCGGTTAACAAATAAATATTATTCGTGTTACTGAGAACGGAGTTAACAGTAACTATTATTCGCCAAACTGCTGTGCACATTCCTTCATCATTTCCCGAATCGGAAGGTGATAAGGACATCTGGTCTCGCAGGCACCGCATTCTACACAGGCAGAAGCTTTTACTGCCAGAGAGCTGTATCTGTCTTTTGCCCAGTCGCCTAATCCGTAGCGGTTCAGGTATCCTGCAAACAGAAATACATTCGGAATACTGATTCCCACACTGCATGGTGCACAGTAATTGCATCTGCGGCAGAAATTGGTACCGAGCTGTTCACGTACGGTTTCAATTTCTTTTAATTCCTTCTCACTCAGTGGAGAAGGGTCAAGACAGGCGTTAATATTTTCTTCGATTTCTTTTTCTTCTGCCATTCCCGGGATCACGATCGTCACATTTTTGTTGGCACAGATATAACGCATGGCAAGTGTTCCGTTCTCAATCGCTCCTCCGGCCAGTGGCTTCATATCAATAAATCCGATGTTCTTCTCTTTACACTGCGCGATCAGTTCCTCTCCCTGGCTTTCCACAATATTATAAGGAAACATAATTGTTTCTACCCAGTCAAGTTCCAGTGCACGGGCAAATACCTCTGTGGAATGAGCTGTCAGTCCGATATGATTGATTTTTCCTGCCGCTTTTGCTTCCTGCAATGCTTCAAGAGCTCCGCCTGCTGCCAGTACCTGGTCCAACTGTTCCATGTTCGGGTTATGTACCTGATACAGATCAATATGATCTGTGCGAAGATTATGAAGACTCTTCTCAATGTCTGCCGCCATTGCCTCTCTGGTACGTGCCATGGATTTGGTTGCAAGTATAAATTTATCTCTGATTCCTTCCAGTGCATATCCTAAATATTCTTCACTGACTGTATATCCTCTGGCCGTATCAATATAGTTCACTCCCTGATCTGCCAGTTTATGCAGTAAAATTCTTGTTCCTTCCGCATCAATTCTCTGGATCGGGATGCCTCCAAGTCCCATTCTGGAGACTTTCAGACCTGTTTTTCCAAGTGTTACACACTCCATATTCTTTTCCTCCTGTTTACTGTCTGCTACCATAACTGTTCAGCAGTCCACTGACTGTAAAGATACTGAACAGTTACCCGCTTTCTTATCTCCGGCGTATAGCGATTTCTCTCTACGCAAAAACTGCCACCGGCATTCACCGATGGCAGTCTGTTTACATCTTTATAACCACAGCGCTCTGACGATCGCCTGCATGTTGATCGGATAAAAGCATCCGGTTCACAGCTTACCTGAGTTATACTCGGGAGAGATATTCTCCTGTTCTTGTATCGATTTTCAGTTTGTCACCCTGGTTAACGAACAGCGGAACCTGAACCTGTGCTCCTGTTTCTACAGTAGCCGGTTTTGTAGCACCCTGTGCTGTATTTCCAGCGAATCCTGGCTCTGTTTCTGTAACTTCAAGTTCTACAAACAGAGGTGGCTCGATTGCAAATACATTTCCGTTATGGGAACAGATTTTAACCATTTCGTTCTCTTTTACGAATTTCAGAGAATCGCCAACCTGATCTTTTGTAAGACCAACCTGATCGTATGTCTCTACATTCATGAAGTAGTATAAATCACCATCATCATACAGATACTGCATATCTACACGCTCGATACGTGCTGCCGGGAATTTCTCTGTAGGACGGAAAGATTTTTCCAGAACTGCTCCTGTAATGATGTTTTTGTATTTTGTTCTTACGAAGGCAGCACCCTTTCCTGGTTTTACATGCTGGAATTCAACGATCTGACATACATTTCCGTCAATTTCAAGTGTGATACCGTTTTTGAAATCACCTGCTGAAATCATAGTTATATTTCCTCCTTAATAGTACACTCTGGCGTTGCATCGGACTGCAACAGCCGGTTCAAAGTGTGTGTCTTTCCTTTTCTTCAGTTTCGTGACACACTCTTATCTGATTTTATAATATTCCGGCGTTTTTTTCAACTATTTTTTACATATGTTTTTAATTTTTCTTCAAGCTGCGCGATCAGTTCCTCAAAAGGCTTGTCCCCTGTGATCATTTCGATATCTGCAAATTTGGTATAAACCGGATCACGCTGTTTGAGAAGTTTCTTAATCTTGTCCTCTTTATCATCGCCTTCGATCAGCGGATTATTGCTGGAATTCTCGAGTCGTTTCTTCAGAGTTGCATAAGAGCCTTTTAAGTACACAACGGTTCCCAGTTTTTTAATGTATTTCTCATTCTGCTCCTGCATCGGAAGCCCGGAACCCAGAGAAATGATCTTCTGTTCCGGGTCCTCGATCAGTGCTTTTACTGCTGTTGTTTCCAGTGCACGATAAAAAGGTTCTCCGAATCTGTCAAAAATCTCTTTTGCAGAAAGATTCATTTTTCTTGTGACAACACGGTCAATATCAATAAATGGTATATCAAAATCTTTAGACAGTCGTTTTCCTACTCTTGTCTTACCTGAACCCATAAATCCTATGATCACGATATGGTTCATGAATTCCCCTCCTCTTTACGGTAAAAATATAGTACAATTTTTTCAAGATAGCGCTTGAGTACAATTTGAATTTCTTCTTTTGAATCAATGGGCTTCACCAGAATATTTCGGATTCCGGCGCGCTTTGCCCCATAAATGTCAGTAAATAACTGGTCTCCTATGAAAATCGTATTGCTTTTATCTGTCCCCAGAAGTTCCATTGCCCTGACATAATTTTTCACAGAAGGCTTGTGGGCATTTTCTATAAACTGTTCTCCTATCACATCATTAAAAGAGGAAACTCTCTCATATTGATTGTTGGAAAGAAAACAGCATTTAAATCCCAGTTCCTTCAGATGTGAAAATAACGCACAGGCCCTTTTATCTGCCGGTGCACCGTGAGGTACCAGAGTATTGTCAATATCAAACAACAATCCTCTGTATCCCTGCGCATACAGGCTGTCAAAATCAATTACATACGTGGAATCCAGATATTCATCCGGAAAAAAACATTTAAACATTCCCAATTCTTTCCTTTAGTTCGTTCTTCCGTTATTTGTATTTGCCGTGAACCTGTGATCTGACAGATTCACAGATATTCAGCGCTCGTTGAGCGGAACATATACAGCCGGCTCCAGTACGTTCTTGTATGCAGGACGGATGATCTTATCCGCATTGATCAGCTCTTCCATTCGATGTGCACTCCATCCGACGATACGTGCAACTGCAAACATAGGAGTAAATAACTCCAGCGGCAGATCCAGCATACTGTAAACAAATCCACTGTAAAAGTCCACATTGGCACTGACACCTTTATAGATACGTCTCTCTTCTGCAATGACTTCCGGAGCCAGACGCTCTACCATGGAATAAAGGCCATAATCTTTCATTCTTCCTTTCTCTCTCGCCAGAGTTTCCACATATCCTTTAAAAACTTCAGCTCTTGGATCGGATACAGAATAAATGGCATGTCCCATACCATAGATCAGACCTTTCTGATCAAATGCTTCTTTATGAAGAAGTCGTTTCAGATAAGCACGTACTTCCTCTTCATCCTGCCAGTCTTTTACTTCTTTCTTCATATCATTGAACATTTTTACAACCTTAATGTTGGCACCACCGTGTTTCGGACCTTTCAGAGAACCCAGTGCTGCCGCAATGGCAGAATAAGTATCTGTACCGGAAGAAGACACTACATGAGTGGTAAACGTAGAGTTATTACCACCGCCATGCTCCATATGAAGGATCAGTGCGATATCCAGGATCTTCGCTTCCAGATGGGTATATTTCTTATCCGGACGAAGCATTCTCAGAATGTTTTCAGCCGTAGTCAGTTCCTTCTTCGGATTATGAATATAAAGACTCTTACCCTTAATGTAATGATTATATGCCTGATAGCCATACACAGATAACAGTGGAAATACGCTGATCAGGTTCAGACACTGTCTGAGTACATTCGGAAGTGAAGTATCATCCGGATTTGTATCATAAGAATACAGCGTAAGTACACTTCTTGAAAGAGCATTCATAATGTCCTTACTTGGTGCTTTCATCACGACATCGCGGACAAAATTCGTAGGAAGTGATCTCTGATCTGCCAGAAGTTCCGTGAAATCTGCCAGTTGTTTCTTATCCGGAAGGCTTCCGAACAACAGAAGATATGTTACTTCCTCAAAACCGTATCTGTCATCTTCGATAAATCCCTTTGTCAGATCCTTGATATCATATCCTCTGTAAGAAAGACTTCCTGCGCATGGAACTTCCTTACCATCCACAATTTTCGTAGCTTTGACATTGGAAACCTGAGTCAGACCTGCCAGGACACCTTTTCCGTTGATGTCACGGAGACCTCTCTTTACGTCATATTTCCCGTAAAGAGAAAGATCCAGACTTGTATGCTCCTTGCAGATATCTGTCAGATTTTCAATTTCAGGTGTTACTTTTGTTTTAAATCCCGCCATGTAATTAAATCCCCTTTCTTTACAATTCTTTCGATAAAGGTCCCCTCCTCATTCCCTGTCATCGTATTGTCTGTTATTCTATGTATTTCTAAATAAAGTATAGCATTTTTTTCTGTTCCGGTCTACATCCGAATTTTTCCGGACATCATTTCCATTTACCGTAACTCCGATTTCCTTATTTCTGTTTATACGCTGCAAGGAAATCTTTCAGCTTGCCGATCGCCTTCTCAAGCTGCAGCACATTCGGCAGATAAACCACACGGAAATGATCCGGCTGTCCCCAGTTGAATCCTTTTCCAGGAACAAGAAGAACCTGTTTTTCATGCAGGAAATCCAGGGCAAACTGTTCATCATTGGTAATATTAAATTTCTCTGTATCAATCTTAGGGAAGATATAAAAAGCAGCTTTCGGTTTTACTGCGGTAATTCCCGGAATATCCGTCAGTGCTTTGTATACATACTCTCTCTGTTCATAAATTCTTCCGCCCGGCTGGATATATTCATTTACACTCTGATATCCGCCCAGTGCAGTCTGCACGATCGACTGTGCCGGTACATTGGAGCACAGACGCATGGAAGAAAGCATATTTAACCCTTCGATATATCCTTTTGCCTTGTCTTTCGCACCGCTTAAGATCATCCAGCCAATTCGAAATCCTGCAATCATATGGGATTTGGACAGTCCGGAGAATGTCACACAGAAGACATCCGGAGCCAGGGATGCAATAGAAGTGTGCTCATATCCATCCATGACCAGTCTGTCATAAATCTCATCTGAGAAAATGATCAGCTCATGTTCTCTCGCAACCTGTGCGATCTGTTCCAGAACTTCTTTCGGATAAACCGCACCGGTCGGGTTATTCGGATTGATGATAACGATCGCCTTGGTTCTGTCTGTGATCTTACTCTTAATGTCTTCAATATCCGGATACCATTCTGACTGCTCATCACAGATATAGTGGACTGCTTTTCCTCCTGCAAGTGTCGCACAGGCTGTCCATAACGGATAATCCGGCGCAGGGATCAGAATCTCATCCCCGTTATTCAGAAGTGCCTGCATACACAGATTGATCAGCTCACTGACACCATTTCCTGTATAAATGTCGCTCATGGTAACATTTGGAATATGTTTTAACTGAGAATACTGCATAATTGCTTTTCTGGCGGAGAAAATACCTTTGGAATCAGAATATCCCTGAGAAGTACGGATATTGCTCAGCATATCCAGGATCACTTCCTGCGGTGCGGAGAAACCAAACGGATATGGATTTCCGATATTCAGCTTCAGAACTTCCATTCCATCTTCCACCATACGGTTCGCTTCATCTACAACCGGACCACGTACATCATATAACACATTATCAAGTTTTGAAGATTTTTCAAATTTTCTCATAATTATGCTCCTTTTCAAATCCGCCGGAGATTTTGTCTGAAAGGAGAAAAAATCTCCCGTTAATTTCTAATTCCTATCATTTTCTCATATTTGACCGCATTTCGCAAGTCTTAACTTTGTTCAAAATTTTTTTACAAAAAAATCGCATTTGACTCTTTCCATTTGTAACACTTTAGTGTATAATAACGTCGATTTAAAAAATACATTAAACGATCGACGAGGAGGAAATCATTATGTCTTATACTGAAGAGGTATACGAAAGAGTCGTAGCACAGAATCCAAATGAGCCTGAATTCCACCAGGCAGTAAAGGAAGTTTTAGACTCCCTTAAAGTCGTAATCGACAAAAATGAAGAAGAATATCGTAAACTTTCCATTCTTGAGCGTCTTGTTGAGCCAGAAAGAATCATTTCTTTCCGTGTTCCGTGGGTAGATGACAAAGGCGTTGTACAGGTTAACAAAGGTTACCGTGTACAGTTCAACAGTGCAATCGGACCATACAAGGGTGGTTTAAGATTCCATCCGTCAGTAAACCAGGGAATCCTTAAATTCTTAGGTTTCGAGCAGATCTTTAAAAACTCTCTTACAGGTCTTCCGATCGGCGGCGGCAAAGGTGGTTCCAACTTCGATCCTAAAGGAAAATCCGACAGAGAAGTAATGGCATTCTGCCAGAGCTTTATGACAGAACTTTCCAAATATATCGGTGCTGACATGGACGTTCCTGCAGGTGATATCGGTGTAGGCGGACGTGAGATCGGTTACCTTTACGGACAGTACAAGAGAAACCGTGGATTATATGAAGGTGTTCTTACAGGTAAAGGACTTTCCTACGGCGGATCTTTAATCCGTACACAGGCTACAGGATATGGTCTTGTATATATGCTTGACGAAATGGTTAAAGCTAAAAATGATACCATTTCCGGTAAAACTCTCATCGTAACAGGTTCCGGTAACGTTGCTATCTACGCTGTAGAAAAAGCTACTGAACTTGGCGGTAAAGTTGTTGCTATGTGCGACTCCAACGGATATATCTATGATCCGGAAGGAATCAAACTTGACATCGTAAAAGATATCAAAGAAGTAAAACGTGGACGTATCAAAGAATACGCTGACCGTGTGGAGGGTGCTACTTACACAGAAGGAAAAGGCATCTGGAACATCAAATGCGATATCTATCTTCCATGTGCAACTCAGAACGAACTTGACCTTGATGCTGTTAAGACTCTTATTGCAAACGGATGCAAATATGTTGCAGAGGGTGCTAACATGCCTACTACCCGTGAAGCAACAGATTATCTTATGGCAAACGGCGTAACATTCATGCCTGGTAAAGCAGCAAACGCTGGTGGTGTTGCTACTTCCGCACTTGAAATGTGCCAGAACTCTGCAAGACTTTCCTGGACAGCAGAAGAAGTTGATTCCAAACTTCACCAGATCATGGTAGACATCTTCAATAAAGTTGACGATGCTTCCAAACGTTACGGCATGGAAGGCAACTACGTTGTAGGTGCTAACATCGCAGGCTTCGAAAAAGTTGTAGATGCTATGAAAGCTCAGGGTATTGTTTAATTCATATACGTTATATAGTTAACTACCCCATAAAAAATATCACAGAAAACCGGTCCGGATCTGCTTTGCCAGTTCTGACCGGTTTTCTGAATTTTATAAAATTATGGCAGTCCGGATACAATCAGTTTTCCGGACTGCCATAAACTTCTTCGATTCATAAACTTCTTCGATTCATAAACTTCTTCGATTCATAAACTTCTTCGATTCATAAACTTCTTCAGTTCATAAATTTCTTCAGTTCATCCATAAATGTACTCACATCTTTAAATTCCCGGTAAACAGACGCAAATCTCACATAAGCTACCGCATCGAGTTCTTTCAGATGTTCCATCACGATCTCTCCGATCTTGTTGCTGGAAATTTCTTTTTCTTCTGTATTAAAGATCTCGCCCTCTACCGCATCCATCATCTCTTCCACTTTTTCTATAGGGATCGGTCTCTTATAGCAGGCACGCAGGATCCCGGCCTGGATTTTGGAACGGTCATACTGTTCCCTGTTCTGGTCTTTCTTAATGACTGTAAGCGGAATACTCTCCACCTTCTCATATGTAGTAAACCTCCTGCCACATGCATCACACAGACGACGGCGGCGGATGGAATTAGTATCTTCTACAGGTCTTGAATCCACAACTCTTGTATTATCCTGATTGCAAAATGGACATTTCATAAAAAGTCCCCCTTAAGTCCTATCATTCGTTATTATTCGTTCTGTTTTCCGTAACATTGTATAGTCTTATTATACTGTATTTCACTTTCCTGTGTCAATAAAAGGACTTGCATAAATGTTCAAAAAAATACATAAATTTAATAAAACAATCTGATTATAAGGAATTTTCCATGCGCATCTGCGAATTAAAACAAAAAGAAGTCATCAACACCTGTACCTGCCGGAGTCTCGGCTGTCCTGTTGACATCGAATTCAACTGCAAGACCGGTGTTCTCACCGCACTGATTGTTCCGGGACCGGGCAAATTATGCTGTCTTTTCGGAAGAGATAACGAATATGTTATCCCCTGGGACTGCATCTGCCAGATCGGAGATGACATTATTCTTGTGGAAATCGATGAGGAAAAATGTTTCCACAAAAACTGACGGAAAAATAAGTATCCTGTCCTGCTTCCCGTCCTTCCTTCTCCCATACATAATCTGTTCTTTCGTACTGCCAGTCTGTAAACAGCCACTTTGTCAAGGGCTTATATTTTTTATATTTTCCGGAAAAAAGTATAAATATTCCTGTCTTTGAGAATCATTTTTATAGCGGAACCATTCAGGTGAATTAAAGGAGGATTCAAAAGATGGCACTGAACAAAGTAGAAATCTGTGGAGTCAATACATCGAAACTTCCTGTTCTCAAAGCAGAAGAAAAAGAAGAACTTTTCAAAAGGATCAAAGAAGGAGATGAGCAGGCAAGAGAACTTTATATCAGAGGAAATCTCCGCCTCGTTTTAAGCGTGATACGCCGTTTTCAGAACAGTAACGAAAATGCCGATGACCTGTTTCAAATCGGCTGCATCGGTTTGATCAAAGCAATCGACAATTTCGATACAACCCTGCAGGTAAAGTTTTCCACTTATGCGGTTCCAATGATCATTGGGGAGATCCGCCGCTACCTGCGTGACAATAACAGTATCCGTGTCAGCCGCTCTCTGCGTGATATTGCATATAAGGCGATCTATACCAGAGAAAATTACATGAAACAGCACTTAAAAGAACCTACGATCACGGAAATCGCAGAAGAAATCGGTATCGAAAAAGAAATGATCGTTTATGCCATGGATGCGATCCAGAATCCGGTCAGCCTCTTTGAGCCGGTTTATACAGAAGGCGGAGACACTTTATATGTCATGGACCAGATCAGCGATAAAAAGAATAAAGAAGAACGCTGGATTGAGAATCTTGCCCTGCGGGAAGCCATGCGCAGACTCGCCCCCAGGGAAAAACATATTATCGAGCTGCGTTTTTATGAAGGAAAAACCCAGATGGAAGTCGCTCAGGAAATTGGTATCTCCCAGGCACAGGTCAGCCGTCTCGAAAAAAGCGCGCTGAAATATATGCGCAATTATCTGCGCCCATAATTTTTTCTTATCATCTTTCTCTCTGATTCCTGATTCTGGCAGCACAAACCAGTAAATCCATAGTTCCAGATTCAGTTTTAACGCAAAAGCAGCCCGGCCGGATAAGCCAGACTGCCCTTACATACCTTATTTTTTACAGTTTCAGAATTTCTTCCCAGTTTTCTGTTGTATAAATTTTTTTCACATCCAGGGAGCCTGACATAATCGGGAAAAATCTCTTCATTTTGGTAAGCACGACTGCATAATCAAAATGAGACATTCCGATCACTCTGCGTAATTCTCTGCTGTAAAAATCTTTCAGCATTTCCGGTACTTCTTCTGATTCAGATTTTATGAACTGATCATGGCATACATATTCTTCATCTGTGGCAGGATAAGAACGTTTCCAGTAGAGAACCCTTACTTTTTTCGGAAGATCTGCCACACGTTCTGCTGCTTTCTCATCTTTCACACCACTTGCAACCAGTGAAATATCTATATGTGCAAAATCAATTTCCTGCAGAATTTTATTAAATTTCCCTTTTGCACCACCGTTTGCAAAATCACCTGCATAGATTAGAAGTTTAATCTTATCTGTCTGATTCAGAACTACCGCATTCTCTGATTTTGCACCTTTGAAAACCACATCCGTAACTCTGCGGCATACATTTCCGTCATCTTTCGGGCAAATCTGTTCCCGTGCTTTCTGATATTTCTCCTGATACGGTGCAGTTGCCGCTGCGATATCTTTCAGAAACTCTCCCAGCATATCTGCATCAGCAGCCACAGGTCCCGGAAGATTTTCTGTTGAAAAATATAAACCTCTGTATTCTTCGAATTTCTGAATATCCGGAGTATAGAATAAAACAGGTTTTCCGGTAATAAGAAAATCATAAAAAATACTGGAATAATCAGAAATCAGCACATCTGTCACTGATAAAATCTCATTGGTATCCATAGTTGCAGGAACAAATTTATTCTGTTCCTGATCCAGTTCAATATTCTGTTCCTTCATATAGCAGTAAACAGTCTGATGAAGTTTTATCAGAATCTGATATTCCTCTGTATCAATACTGTCTTCCATCTTCTGAAGCAGCCGGTAAATTTCCTGCAGATCTGTTTCCGGCTGGCCATACTGATCTCCTCTCCAGGTAGGTGCATAAAGAACGATTTTCTTATCTTCTTTTACATCCACTCCATAAGCCTGAAGCTTCTGAAGGATCGCATCCCTGTCACTGCTGTCTGCAAATTTATCATTTCTCGGGAACCCTTCTTCCAGAATCGTACCCTCATACAGATTCTTCAGCTTATAAGAATTCTCATAAGCTGTCCGGGTCATATAAGGACCTGAAGAAATCAGATAATCTGCGCTCAGAAGATTCTTCATCGTATTTCCCTGTGTGATATTCGCACCCGGAATATCAAATCCCATATTTTTCAGAGGAGTTCCATGCCAGGTATTCAGATAAATCTGCTCCTCTCTTTTCAGGAAATAACTCGGAAAACTTACATTATTGATCAGATATTTGGTTGTAGCCAGTGCCTTACAGTACTCTTTTGTTTTATATTTTACAAAACGGACATTCGGATACTGCTCATATTTCTCAATCTGTAATTTATTATCCGCAAAATCATCGATCACCCAGATATGTGTATAGTCCTGATATTCTTCTTTCTCCAGCAGATACTGAAAAATCGCATAAGGGTTGCAGATCATTCCGCGTCCTCCAAATGCCTCATAAAGAATCGTATTCTCTCTTACCGGATATTCCTTTACATATTCCGCATAGCTGGTACGGAGCGGGTACTTTTCCTGATATTCCTGGATCTCGGCTTTATTCTTCTCATAAAAAGTTTCAATTCCCATTACACGGTTAAACAGACGATTCCATTCTTTTACCGCTTTCTCAATGGTAAAGTCTTCTGATTTCCAGATGGCATTTCTGGACATTTCCCTGCGCAGTTCCTCATCATGAGCCAGTTTCAGCATTGCCTCTGTAAATTTATGGGTGTCAAAGGCTTCCGGAAGAAATCCTGTTTTCTGGTCATCAATGATCAGATCCATGGCTCCTGTATGGAATGCGATGACAGGAAGTCCGAATTCAAAAGCTTCCATAATAACCATAGGCCATCCTTCCCATCTGGATGGAAGAAGGAAAACAGAAGAATTCAGATAATACTTCTCTGGTTCATTGGTATAACCGACAAAGTTTACTCTGTCCTCAATGTGGCGTCGTTTCGCATCTGCTATAATCTGATTCCAGAGATCACCGGCTCCTATAATATCCAGCTGCCATTCATCATCATATTTACAGAATTCCTCAAAGGATTCCATCATCATATCAAGGCCCTTGGCATATACAAAACGGGTTGCCATCAGGAAACGCTTGGACTTCGGATCACATTTACGGTCACTGACAAAGCTTCTCGGATTGATCTTGACTTCCGTATCAATATCGAGGAATTTTTTATAATCCCGCTTGTCATAATCGCTGAGTACGATATATCTGTCCAGTTTTGGAAGATATTCCTGAAGAAGGCATTCCTGCTTCCAGAAAACAACGTTCGGGACATCCAGATATCCGGCATAGCAGTTGTGCTGCCAGCCAATCGTTTTGGCATTCAGATCAGGTGCCAGCATGCCAAGACGCAGACTCAGAGAAG
This sequence comes from Ruminococcus sp. AF41-9, assembly GCF_003477525.1. Taxonomy (GTDB): domain Bacteria; phylum Bacillota; class Clostridia; order Lachnospirales; family Lachnospiraceae; genus Blautia_A. The sequence continues at coordinate 51,204 of NZ_QUDO01000004.1, read as the reverse complement.
CGGTTGTGATGATAATGTCATAATTCTGTTCATTTAAGTATTCTACCCATTTTTCTCTGGTCTTTTTGGGAAAGATTGCATCTGCCAGAATGTCATTGTATTTCTCTTTGTTAAATGTTCCATATTTCGCATTGAGTTTTCTTACCAGATACCGCCAGAAGAACGCCGGTGTATGATGACGGTTGACAAATTCATTATTGTCAATAAAGTCAACCTTGATATCCTCACTCATATGATACATATTCCGGTCCTCTTTAAAACGGTCCTGATATACCATAATCGTTACATCGTGTTCTTTTACCAGTTCATTGGCAAGAAGTGTGACAACTCTCTTTGTTCCTCCAAGATCAAATATCTTGGTACACCAAATACATATTTTCATTTTCTTCTCCTGTTTCCGGTACAATTATAAAGTAATATCAAAATAGTCCAGCACTCTCTGACAGTAATTATCGCAGACATTGTGTGTCTTTGCCCTTACAACAGCACGCTGCTCTTTGTAGAGATCTTTTTCCTCTTTGACATCAAGAATAAACTGTTCAAAATCCTGCATATTATACATATGACTTCCCGGCATATATTCCAGCGGATCATCAAATACCCAGCCTCTGGATTCTGTGTACGCCTCATAATCATCCAGTGTAAAGCCGAGAGGGCGATCCAGAAGCAGATAATCGATTGCAACAGAAGAATAGTCTGAAACCAGAGCGTCTGAACAGTTGATAAATTCATAAAGCTGAAGACCATTGTCTGCAAGATCTTTATTCTCCAGATAAACAATATTGGTCAGAACATTATCTCCGAAATCGTACGGAATCTGAAGATAATGTTTCTTGATCACGATCAGGATATGATTCTCTTTACAGAAACGGTTCAGTTCCAGAAGTTTATCCGCATCATCAATGATCGGAATATTGAACTCATTATTTAATGTCTCTTCATTCAGACGTTCGCTGGAAGCATGTCTGTAAGTAGGCATCCACAGGATCAGTTTGGTGCTGTCTGTCTTTTTCAGCAGTTCTGCTTTATATTCATCTGCACGGCTGCTTCCCCTTAACATCATATCATAACGTGGATATCCAAAGGATAAGAGTTTTTTGGAAGTACATCCGAAAAATTCCATTTTGGTCCTGATAAAAATATCTCCCGGCACCAGACAGTAGTCAAAGAATACTTTTCTTCCATTTTTGTTTGCCTTATATCCACATCCATGCCATAAATCGATAAACAGCTGATTTCTTCTGGACATGGCGATCCAGTTAAATGCCTGTGTATAGAAAATATATCTGGATGTCAGTGCATATTTATACGCTTCTGCTCTTCGGATGGTAGAACCTTTTTTAAAGTTCTGGACAAATTTTACATTTTCTGTTTCATATTCTTTATATTTTTTCGGTTCATGAACCAGCCAGACGATCTCATATTTTTTGTTATATCCGTTTTCGATCAGATAATCGAACAGGGCACGGCCGTTATCTGTGAAATCATCGTTTGTCTCAAACAGCATTCTGTTCTCTACCAGTGCAGGCGGAAACTTCTTCAGACGTTTGATCCTGCGTTTGTCATATATTCCAAAAGTGATCGTAGCCCAGATTTCCTGGTACATTGCTTTTGTGCCTTTTTGTTCTTTTACTTTTTTAAATTTATTGATCGTTTTTTTGTTTGTTTTTTTAATCTTTTTGATTTTCTTTTTTACTTTTTTTGCGATTTTCTTACTTTTTCTCAGAATTCTCTTTATTATATTCATAATCCACTTAAAATTCCTTTAACTTTTCACGAAGCATGGTTGATGAAGTATCTTTGGTATAAGGCAGGAATACCAGTTTGGCTCCCAGCTGTTCCATTTCTTTTCCGGTTTTTTCCCAGCGCTCGTTTCCCTTCCAGTCATCACCAATGTAGATTTCATTAAAGCGCACTTTTTCCCAGATCTCTTTTTTATCCAGTGTATTTGTCACGATCACTTCGTCCACATATTTAATGGCGCGCATAATCTCCACACGCTCATCCAGCGGTATGATCGGTCTTTTATTCTTATATGACTCCACAAGATCATCGGAATTAACTCCTACCACCAGATAATCACAGTGTCTTTTTGCATTTTTGATCAGATTCAGATGTCCGATATGAAACATGTCGAATGTTCCCTGTGTGTACCCTATTACTTTTTCCATAAAAGTTCCTCCCTCTTTTCTTACAGTTTAAAATATGTTGCAAGCCTTTTGCAATAGTTTTCTGTCTGATTATGCATCTGTGACAGCATTTTCCGTCGTTCTGCCCGGTAATCATCCGTCCCGTCAGATATATGCAGCAGAAACTGTTTCAGGTCACAGGCATTATATATCTTTTCTCCCGGCATATATTCCAGGGGATCTTCAAACACAAATCCTCTTTTTTCTCTGTAAATTTCATAGTCTGCAAGTACATATCCCAGAGGTCTGTCCAGGAGCAGATAATCTACAGCCACAGAGGAATAATCAGAGATCAGTGCATCGCTGATCCCGATCAGTTCGTATAACTGAAGTTTTTCTTTTTTCAGCATGGCTTCCGACACATAACGGATATTGGTAAATTCCTGTGTGTCCTGAGACCAGCCGGTCTGAAGCGGATGTTTTTTTATAATCAGCAGCATCTTCTTCATTCTCAGAAACAAATCAATCTCTTCTAATTCTTTCCTGTTTCGGACTGCCGGAAGCTGATATGGCAGTTCAATCTCGTTTTCCGCACATCCGCCCAGCTCACTTTTTCTGAAAGTAGGCATCCACAGAACTGCTTTGTCCCCTTTCCATCCAAACAGCCTCTTCAGAATCTCTGTTTTCTGTAAAGACGGTGCAAGCATCCAGTCATATCTGGGATATCCCATCATCAGCAGCCGGTCAGGGTCACAGTTCCAGAGAAGGGATTTCGTTTTTACAAAGACAGGTCCCGGTACCAGTGCATAATCGAAATCCGGAGAAGTCTGGCTTTTTTTTCTTCCCTGTTCTGCATCTTTATATCCGCATCCATGCCAGAGATTTACCACCTGTTGTCCCTGACATCGAAATCTGTTTAAGCCACCGCTGTTATGTGAATAGAAAAAATACGACGCAGTAGCTGCATAATAATAAGCTGCCGGACTGCTCCAGCCATACCTGTTTTCTGCTGTGACAAACCGTACATTCCTGATTTTTATATTTCTGAATTTTCTTTTGTCAGAAACCAGCCAGATGATCTCATACTTCTCATTATATCCATTTTGAACCAGATAATCAGAAAAAGCACGGGGATTATCCGTATAATCCATCTTTTCACGGTTTTTAAACACCAGCCGGTTCTTTTTTACTTTTTTGAACCGCTGTGTCAGTTTTCCGATGATCTGCATTTCCGCCTTTGTCAGGAAACGGCAGATGTAATGCAGGATCATCCCGCCGACTCCCAGTTCTTCTGTATATTTTTTAATTGCTTCCTTTTTCATTTCATTCTTTCCCCGGTCAGAGTCCTTTTTCAAATGATGACTTTTCAGGTAAAATGCTTTCAAAAGATTCTATGATTCTTTTTTTCTGTTTTTCAAAGTCTCCCACATTGTCAGTATCATTGATGCAGATCATTTTACACTGCTGTCTGCGCAGCGTATCATGAATCTGTTCATCATGAATCCCCACAGTATAAAATCTTCCGGTCTTCGGTGACTGTGGAACGTATTTTCCTTCCATGTACTGCCAGTACTTCATCACATACTGATTGACATCAGAAGCGGATCGGAAACGTGTCCTGCACACCCGGTCAAGAATCTCCCCTTCTTCCTGCCAGACCCTCTCAAAGGTTTCTTTCAGAAACGAACTCGCAATATGAGAATATTTAAAACTGGAAAATTCTCTGTATGGAAGCATCAGCAGATTACGCAGCACCATTGTCCCGCAGGCCGGATGAAACCAGAGTTTCCAGTGCTTCTTTATCACCTCTTTCTTGGAATAATGCATATTTACCAGTGCCGCATCATTCATCAGGATTGAGGCAAACGGATTATGGATATCATCCTGTACAAGAGCCGTTTCAATACAGCAGTCCCTTGGCAGCCCGTTTTTAAAAAAATCTTCCGGCTGTACCTGGCGGATCAGAAAGGTATCATCATTAAAATAGACAAATCTGTCAGAAAGTCCCTTAATTCTGTGAAGATTCAGCTCAATGGGATGACTGCTGAATGTCGGAAGATATTCCGCGGGGATATAATCTTCATGTCTGACAACCGTCAGTTTTGGATGAGCCGTGTTCAGCCATTTTGGGACATGTCCCCATGTCACAAAATAAATCCTGCGAACCCAGGGTGCAAACTTCTCCACTCCGCGAAACCAGTACTGAAGATTCTCCCAGTCCCGAAATCTGCTGGTTTCCACATTTTCTTCCTTAATCCCCAGATAATGGTTTCTTTCTCTGATCCAGTCTGTATCTGAGCCATCTACCCATGGTAATACAAAGTCGATCTCATTCATCTTTTTCACTCCTCATAAAGCTGTTTCAGACGCTGTGCTTCTTTTGTAATATCAAAATGAGCTTCTGCCAGACGCTGTTTTGTGGAATCTGCATCTGTTTTCCTTAATCTGCTCATCTCCAGCAGTGTATCTGCCCACACCCGGTTCTCTTCCTGAAGAGGCAGACGTTTCACTGCCTCCGGAAAAACAACAGCTTCCTCGGAAACAGCATCTGACATGACGCACGCCAGACCATTCGTCTGTGCCTCGATCAGCGCAAACGGAACTCCCTCGAAAAGAGACGGGAACAAAAAAACATCCATAGCCGATAAATATCTGCGTATATTTTCCTGTTTTCCCGCAAAACAGATTTTATCTTCCACTCCAAGTTTCTGTGCCTTTTCCCTGACTGACGGATACAGTCCTTCTTTCGGCCCTACCAGACACAGTACCACGTTCTCTTCTCTGTCCCTGAGACTTGCCAGAATCTCAATCATCCGCTCATGATTTTTGGGAATATCAAATCTGCCCACATGACCGATCACTGTTTTTCCCTGCCATCCCATTTCCTCTCTGAGCAGTTTTCGTTCCTCAGCAGAAAAACTGAACTTATCTGCGCAGATTGCATTCTGAATGACTGTAACCTCTCCCTGTTCAAAAGCTCTTGATCCAAACATCCATCTTCCGGCAATCTCTGCACATGCCACCTTATCTGTGGCATATCTGGAAATCCGGGGTCTGTTCCAGCTGTCCATGAGATTTCTGATCACTCCCGGGCAGGAAGAACTGTGACTGTGAGCGATCACTTTTTTTACACCCATCGTATGCGCTATACGCAGAGGAACAATATTCGCCGCTGAGAGCATGTTCACATGAACCGCATCATACTTCTCTTTTCGCAGAATCTGCTTCAGACTTTTCGCATAGCCTCTGTAATCTCTTTTCACATTTGGAACATAGTAGACCTTTCCACCCAGTCTGTAAATTTCATCCTCGTATGCAATTTTATCATACATACATACAAAGTCAAACTGTACATCCATCCGGACCAGTACTCTGTAGTAATTCATCACAAATGCTTCCAGGCCTCCGGCAACATTTCCCATTCCAATCTGAAGTATCTTCATTTTTTCTCTCCTTCATCCAGTCTCTCCTGCAGTCTTTCAAACAGCCGGTCATATCCTGTATATTTTTTCAGGAAATCCAGGAAATAGCTGATTCCAAGCGAAATCATCAGGATCACTACAGGGATCAGCCAGAATAAACGCACTGCATATACATAAGTATTCAGCCAGTCCCTCACAAATGTATGAACCAGCCAGATATTCATGGAATGTTTTCCCAGATACTGAAATACTGCTGCGAGCAGACGCAGCCGGAACAGATATTCCACAGAAAAAAGAATCACAAGAAACGGGGTGACTGCATACTGCATTTCCCACATAAACGTAATATCCATCTTTGAATATCCCCACAGTGCCAGAAGCAGCAGAAACAGAAGCAGGACAAATTTTATTTTTTTCCTGGGATATTCATGAAAAAGCCTGAAAAAATCATGTCTGCAGCATACCATCCCAACTGCAAAGATCATCAGAAAAGAATACGGCGAAGATCCTCCCGGAAATCCTTTGCCTGTAATCCTTGGCAGAAGAAATATCATTCCAAGGCAGCTCAGCTCCCCGAAACGCTCCATCACCGCATCCAGTACAGGAAACAGCAGAATAAACGTCACTGCTGCACTCATATACCACCAGGCTCCGTTCAGGCTTTTGGTTCCAAGGAAACTGGAAACGCCGCAGACATCAGCCAGTATACAAAAACATTTCTCAACAGCGTTTTCTCCCCATTTATAAAAGCCGTTTCTGGCCAGACAGATATAAATCCCGTAAAAGATCACAGATACAAACCAGAATCCGGACATCACAGAAAGAATGTGCCTTAAAGTCCATGTAGAAATACTTCGTGTATTTCTTTTTTTCTTATCTATTGTATATCCATACATCAGTCCATATCCGGAAACAAAGGCAAAAATGGCCACGCAGATCTTACATATTTCTGCTACAGTGATTACCTGAGAAGCGGACAACCCGCAGAAAACCACGTCATATTGCTCAAATTTGGCAGCTGTGCGATAACAATGATGAAAAACAAGCATCAGGACAGCAATTCCCTTTAATGCCATGGAGTCCTCTTTTTTCAGCCCTTTTGACATTACTGGTCTTCCCTCCTGCCTGTTCTAATTTGTCATCTTCTCATACTGCTCGGAAATCGTATCAATATCTCCGTATGCGATCAGCTTTCCTTTTTCCAGGATCATTGCCTTATTGCAGATTCTCTGCACCTGTGCCAGAGAATGTGATACGAACAGTACTGTTACCCCTGAATCAAACATACTGAGCACTTTTTTCTCGCTTTTCTTACGGAATTTCGCATCTCCTACGGATAAAACCTCATCCAGAATCAGGATTTTCGGAGATACCACGGTTGCAATCGAGAATCCCAGTCTCGATTTCATACCGGAAGAATAGTTTTTAAGCGGTACATCAATAAATTCCTTTAATTCCGAAAATTCCACGATCTCGTCGTATTTTTCATCAATAAATGCTTTCGTGTAGCCAAGCATGGCACCATATAAATAAATATTTTCTTTTCCTGTATATTGTGGATCAAATCCCGCACCAAGTTCCAGCAGCGGAACCATTTTTCCATGTTTGGTCACAGTTCCGGATGTAGGTTTGAAAACTCCTGCGATCACTTTAAGGAGGGTACTCTTTCCGGCACCGTTCAGGCCAAGGATTCCCACACGGTCGCCTTTCTCCACAGTGAAGCTGACATTTTTTAATGCCCAGAATTCATTGTACTTGATTTCTTTTCGCAGAGATTTGATGATATAGTCTTTCAGGCTGTCTACTTTTTCTTTACTCAGATTAAATTTCATACTGACATCATCAACAATAATTGCCGGTTTACTCATTTTTTCTCCTCGTATCTGATATTGTTTATCTGTTTTTATTTCCCGGTCTCAGCCAGGCTTTCTGTTTCCCGGTTTCAGGATCAGATATATAAAATAAAATCATCCTGTTTCTTTTTAAAGCAAAGCAGTCCGATCAGCATACTGCCGACAGCAAAAGCTACTGCATACGCAACATACTGCATATTCATAGGCTGTCCAAATACTGCACATCTGAAAATATCGATCACACAGTATAACGGATTGTATTTCAAAATCCATGCCCAGCCACTCTTGAGCAGTTTTGACGGATAATAGAAAATCGCACAGGTATACATGACCATCATCAGCGCAACTGACCAGAGGTATTCCATATCCCTGAAAAATACACCGATCGTAGCCAGGATCATTCCGCAGCCATAGGCAATAAACAAGATCAGGATCAGTGCCACAGCAGCCTGCCATAAATAGTGTGTAGGTTTTACTCCCAGAATAATGCTTACCAGTGCAAGCACGACCAGTGAGATCAAAAAGATAACATAGTTAAAAAGAACACTGGACAATGGATACAGATATTTTGGTACATAAACTTTCTTGATCATTGCCGAATTCTGTCTGATTGATTTCAGTGCGGCTTTGGTTGCCTGAGAGAAGAAACTGTACAGCAGACGTCCTGTCAGAATATAAACAGGAAAGGTCTTATCTGTATTGCCATAGAGGGTACCAAATACAATGGTAAGTACGATCATGGTCAGCAATGGCTCCAGAAGGGACCATACGATTCCCAGATAAGAACGTCTGTATTTCAGCTTGATTCCCTTTTTTACCAGCTCCGACAGAAGAAACTGGTACTGCATAAAATTCTCAACGTATTTTTTCATGTTCTCTCCATCGTTTCTATTTTTTATTTGGTTTCATAACGATTTGGACAAATGATTTCCAGACCGCAGCAGCCTGACTGTTTTTTACAGAGCAAGCCACTTTGTACTGTAGCATATTCTTATCTCTCTTGCAACTGATATCCTCCATATTTTTGTTCAGAATCCCTTTTTCCACAAAAGTACCAAAAAGAAAATCCCGATTCTATATCCCCATGGCAAACATTTCTATATATAAAATGTTCCCTTTCCGGCATCTGTCAGGCGGATATTCACAATCCGGTTCCCTGCACAGCTTTACGCCGGACAGAAAGGATATAAAAACAGGATTTTCTGTAGTTTTCTTTTATTATCAATAAATCTTTCTGATCCGTTTCAGCAAAAAGCAGATATCGTCAGAATACACCCTCTTCCTTTCTGCTTAGAATGAACCGCTGGATCCCCCGTGCGTTTCCCCTGAAGAACTTGTATGTGTACTGCTTCCTCCTCCGGAATCTTCATTCTTCGGTTTTGCACTTCTGGAAATCTGATGATACAGAAACAGGTCATTTTTTCTGGTAATGTGCAGGCTGTCTTTCTGCATATAATCCGCAGCGTCCGGTTTTCTGCGCACGGACTTCATCTGTCCACGCATCACTCCGGTGATGATCAGTGAGATCACCAGTCCGATCCCCAGGGAAACAGGAATCCAGACAGCCGGTGACATGGATTTCTCAGGCATATTGTCCACATCATAAGGCTCCCCTGACTCAGCCTGAATGATAAACTGTTCGCACAGATCTGCAAATGTATCAAACGCTTCATAGTAATCGCCCGCCGACAACGACGGTTTTATCTCTCCGGATATGTATTCCTGACCACGATCTGTAAAAATATCTATGGCAGCTCCATGAGTGGAGATACACCATTTACGTTCTGACATGGTGATCAGAAAAAGAACGCCGCTTTTATCTTCTCCCATGCCATAATCATTATAATCAAAGAAGTCATCTGCATATGCAACTTCATCTTCTCCATCGATGCTGTCTTCCGTGATGACTGCCACGTCGCAGTCATATTCCTCACTGATCCGGTCAAGTTTTGACTCCAGTTCCGTATATTCAGTATCATCCAGCAGTTCTGCATAATCGACCAGTCTTACGGGATGGGAATCCTCTGCTGCCTCCACACTCACAGCCGGTACCACGAACAGACCTGATACAGTCAGGGCTGCCGCCAGAAAACCGGGAATTATCTTTTTTTTCATCATAAAACAGTCTCCTTTCACAGCCGCCCTAATAAATCAGCCAGACAGCCAGATAGGCAATCACTGAAAATACTGCCGTCAGACCTGCCAGCCATTTCACATAAGTTCCATTATCAATCGGAAGATCTCCGGTCATTTTCCCGGTCTGTCCGTTCATTGCAAAAATATACTTTTTGTCTTTCCAGGTTGTATTCAGAATCCATACCGGATACAGTGCATATTTCGCAGCACCTCCGGATACTTTGACATTCGTATTTTCCGGTGTCACAGTTGCATATCCTTTTACAGTGTCTGCAAGGACTTCTTCCGCACTTCTTTTCATACGCTCATGCGCACGCTGTACCGTTTCTTCGGAAGTCACATCATATTTATCTGCCAGATACCCGGACAGGTATGCCGTCTGAAAATCCACCGCATCTTTCAGTTTAAATGGCTCAATTGATTCCATCAGATCATCTGCCATGCTGGAAGAGCCATCCACCGGCACTGCGGCAAATGCCATATTCCCTGCTCTCTCCACAGAATAATAGCTGGTCTCCGTGTAATCATAATCGCTGTCACTCCATACTCTGACCTTCGTCGCCTTATAGCGCGCATTTGCATCCACATCCGCATCAAAGAGCCAGAATGGTACATACACACCTTTGATCTCATCAATATGGTTCTCTTTCCGGAATACTTTCGGCAGCAGCTTCTTTCCTTTAATGTGTTTATAATAAGCCTCTTTTGCTGCTTTTTTATCCAGTTTGAAAGGAATGACCAGATCCGGTCTTAAAGCTCCGCTGAATTTCTCAGTCATAATAACCGGATTTCCGCAGAACGGGCAGTTCGATGCCCCTGTATTCTCATGTGCTATAATCTCGCCGCCGCAGGACTTACAGGTGTAAACATTCATTCCTTCCGTCTCACCCTCCTGCCACTCACTTCCCGCATCTGTCTGCCAGCCGGAAATATCATCTTTCTGTTCTGCTTCTTTTTCCAGCTGTTCATCATAGGCTTTGAGCGTATCCAGTTCAAATTCTGTATCGCAGTATGGACACTTCATTTTCTGTGAATGACTGTCAAACTCTACCGAACCGCCACATGCCGGACATTTATACTCTTTCAGATCTGACATCGGCATCTCCTCCTCATTTCTTTATTTCTGCTTCTATTATTTTCTTATTTTTGTATATTCGGTCATGGCCTTGGACTTCCACACTCCGCACAGAACTTTCCTTTATTTACAGCACCGCAGCTGCAGGTCCATTCTTCCTGTGGTTTTGGTTTGCCACATTCCGGACAGAATTTACCGGTATTTACAGAGCCACAGCTACAGGTCCAAGTTGCAGGCTGTGGTTTCGGCTTTCCACACTCTGCGCAGAATTTACCGGTGTTTTCTGCACCACATTCACATTTCCATGTACCTGCTACGGACGACGGCTGCATCTTCGGCGCTTCCTGTGTCTGTGCTGCCTGAGTCTGCTGCTGTGCTCCCATCTGGAAAAGGCTCTGCATATCTGCACCGCCAGCCTGATTTGCCATGCCCATTCCCATAAATCCGGTCATCGCACCGGCAGTATTGGAAGCCGCTGCTTTCATGGCATCAGCCTGTGCCCCTGCGAGAGTCGCTGCCGCCATAGTCGGATCTCTCATGATCGCTGTTCTCTGCGCTTCTTTGATCATCTGCGCATCTTCTTCCGGAAGTGTCACAGGATTCATGGCAATGGAAACCACCGCAAGACCTCTCGTCTCCAGCCATTTCTTTGTAAGTGCCTCATTCATGGCATCACACAGTTCCTGTACATGTCCCGGAATCGCACTTGGACGGATCTGCAATTCTGAAATCTTTGCAAAAGCCGGCTGCAACGCACTGATAAATTCCGTCTTAAGCTGACCGGAAATTTCTTCTCTGTCATACTGCTGCTCGAAATTTCCACATACATTGGTATAAAACAGAAGCGGGTCAACAATCTTATAGGAATAAACACCATTGCAGCGCACAGAAACATCAATATCCAGACCAATATTACGATCTACTACACGGAAAGGAATCGGATTCGCAGTTCCAAACTTATTTCCAACGAGTTCTTTTGTGTTAAAATAATACACTCTCTGATCTTTTCCGGTATCTCCGCCATATTCAAAACGCTTCTTTACCATCTCAAAAGTCTTAAGAATTCCCTGACCCAGTCCGCCTGTAAAAAGACTCGGCTCCGTGGAACTGTCATAAGTAAACTCACCCGGTTCCGCACATACTTCCACAACTTTTCCCTGCTCTACAATGATCATACACTGACCGTCTGCCACAGCAATTCCGGAACCGCTTGAAATAATATTGTCATTCCCTCTCTTATTGGAAGAACGTCCACTGACACGTTTCTCTCCCTTTACTGCCAGTACCTCATTCTCGATCGCATCACAGTAAAAAAATTCTTTCCACTGATCCGCCATTGTTCCACCTAATGCACCTGCTGCCGCTTTTATTAATCCCATATTCTATACCCCTTTTCTGATTTTCATTCTTTCTGAATCTGTTGTAATTCCATAAAATATTATCCCTTAAAGTAATATTTTCCTGAAGTAATATTTTCTTACAATTACATGAATTCTCTTTCTATAGTCCCATCATACCACAGCTTTTCCTGTCTGTCATGAGCCAAAACTCCCTTTTTCTGTCATTTTACAACATCTTGTTATATCATATGAATGAACCACAGGAATAAATTCTTCTTGCAGAATTCTCTGCCTGCGTCATGGCGCTCCAGCGCATGAAAATAGCTGCTGCATAAACCACCCGTCTATACAACAGCTATCTTATCTTCTTTTTCTTTTATTTCCGGACAATGCTGCTGTCTGTCCCTGATTCTCTGCCTTTCGCAGAATCATCCAAACGCTTCATCTGTCCCTTATTTATTCTTAATTTCGTCCCATGCTTCTTCATCAAATTTCTGCTTCTTAAAATAATAGATTCTGTCTTCATCCGTAATCTCGCGGATCACTTTGCATGGATTTCCGACTGCGATCATATTATCCGGAATGTCCTTAGAAACCACACTTCCAGCACCGATCACAACATTGTTTCCGATCGTTACGCCCGGAAGGATCACAGTATTTCCTCCGATCCATACATTATCTCCCACTGTCACAGGGATTCCATACTCATACCCCGAATTACGGCTGTCCGGATGTACCGGATGTCCGGCAGTATAAATGGAAACATTCGGTGCGATCTGCACATTTTTTCCCAGCGTAACCTTACCCACATCAAGAATGGTCAGATTATAATTGGAATAAAAGTTTTCTCCCACCTCAATATTCCATCCATAATCACAGTGAAACGGTGCTTCCACCCATACATTCTCTCCTGTTTTTCCAAAAAGATTCTTGATCATCTGTGGTGCTTCCTTGCTCTGTCTTGATGGTGGAAGTTGATTAAACTCATAAATTTTCTGCTTGCATGCCTGTCTGTCCTCTTCCAGACCATCTAACCATGCCTTATACGGAAGTCCACTTAACATTCTTTCTCTCTGATTCATTGTCGTATTCTCCTTTATCATTTTATAAATTTATGATTTTATATTTTTTATTTTTATTATTACTTTCTGTCATCCTTCACTGACACTGCCGGATACCCCGTAATCACTGTTATTCTCTGTAAGATTCTTCACCCACTTATATTTCTTATAATGTCTGTAAACTGCCGGAACTTTGATCACTTCGTCCATACTGATGATAAAATAGACCACCATGACCGGAAGTTTAAGCACAAATGCTGCGATCATACCCACCGGGCTCACTGCTAACAGTATAATGCCTGAAACCGCACCTGTAAATACTGCAATCTTAAAAAGCCTGTCACCATATTCCCTTGCCTGTTTCAGGTTTCCTTTCCCAAGCTCATTGCCAAGAATCGGAGCAGTATAATGCCAGAAATCTCTTTTTAATTTTTCTGAACTGTGCCGGATATATTTCAACCGTATACATACCTGTGAACGCAAAGTATTTTCATACAAAGTCAGTGCCAGTTCCATCCCTCTGGAAACCGTAGTAGCCAGTGCCGCACCCGCAATTCCCATTGCCGGAATCCCCTTATATATCCGTGCTGCATATCTTTCTTCCTATTATGATATGTGTGCACCCTGCCACTGGCACGATGACATCGAATGGATCTACATTATCAAGGGAAAAATGAGATATTATGTAAACGGAAAACGAACGATCCTGAATGAGGGAGATTCCCTGATGGTCAACGGAAAACGAACGATCCTGAATGAGGGAGATTCCCTGATGGTCAACGCAAGGCAGATGCATTACGGCTACGCCTGTGAACAGCAGGACTGCTATTTTGTCTGTATTTTGTTTCATCCTTCTTTATTTGTAAACAATCAGGTACTATATGATCAGCATTTCGCACCGATTTTGGAAAACAGTTCCCTGGAATATCTGCTTCTGCATGCAAGCGATAAAACCGGCAGAACAGTCTCCGAAAAACTGCTGGAGATTGTCCATTTTGCATAATATAGTATAACAGCAAAAAGGAGACTGCCACATTTCCCATGCTGACAGTCTCCTGAAATATCTCTTACTGATTCTGTTCTGTTATTATTCCGTTATGATTCTGTTATTTATTATTATGCTAATGCTGCACCTAAAGCTTTGCATGCGTCTGTAGCTTCATCATCCGGCTCTTCCTGGCAGATTACGCTGTCACATACAAGGTTAGCACCGATTTCTTTGCAGGAATCTTCCCAGTTACGCATCCATTCGCCGTCTCCCCATCCATAGGAACCAAACAGAGCGATATTTTTGCCTTTCAGAGCATCCTTACATCCATCGAACATTGGCTCAAATTCTGTATCTTCCAGAACTTCATCTCCCATTGCAGGGCATCCGAAAGCGATTGCATCATACTCAGCTACTTTAGATCCATCAAAATCCTCACAGGTATGAAGAACAGCTTCTCCGCCTTTTTCCTTGATTCCGTCTGCAACTGCGTTTGCCATTGCCTCTGTGTTTCCTGTGCTGCTCCAATATACAACTGCTACTTTACTCATGATTAAAATCCTCCTTAAAATTCGCTCTGCTCTTTTCGCAGAACCCTCTTTTATAATAAAAAGTCTCACAACTTTTCTATTATACTGATTCCTGTACCAATTCTCTTATTGTACTCATTTCACCTGAAAATATTTTCTGTTTTTCATCTTTTCTCACAGATATTACTGTTTCTTTCATCCGCAGTAATTCTCAGGTTACTCTCAGGCTGCCACTGTAAGCTGGCGTACACTTCTGCCCTGATTCCAGAGACGCACATACACACTGGTACATTTCTTGAATTTTGCAAAACCTTCACTGCTTCACATTCATTGCAGTAAACCTTCCAGCATCCCACACACTTACAATTCTGACCGGCATTCTTGATAAATCCGATCACATCTCCCAGAGGATATCCCAGAAACAGTCCAATTTCATGAGGAAAATCCTCTCTCTGTGCAAGACGGCTTCTCAGCCTCTCCAGTGCGTACGCAGGATCAATGCTCTCATATCCATACTTCTTCATGAACTTCGCCACACCAGGTCTTTTCAAATCTCTCTCCAGGCTGGAAAGACGGCAGACATAAATCAGTGCCTTACTTTCACTCTTGCGAAGTACTGTGAGGGAAACACCTTTTTCCTTTACACATTCATTAAAGCCTTCCACACTCTTCCATAATTCTTCTTCCGATTCATATTTATATGTAAAAAGATTTCCGGTTTTAATAGACGCTAATGTAGGTGAACAATGTTCGATCACAGATTTTTCCAGCATATCAGGTATCCTTTCTTAATGGCAGAATATCAGTTAGTATATGCTAACCAGCCATCAAAAAATAAAGCTTTACAAAACATTCTCTTAATTCTTTGTTTTATGCAAAGCCTGAATGGCTGCTACAGGAAGCCCCGAAAAGCCCTGAAGCGGTTCAAGTTATTCATATCTAACTTCATATCTTAATATATACTATTACATATTTTTTGTCAAGTTAATTTTATATAACTTTTTCTGTTTTTTTCAAAAATATCAGAGGAGCACCACAAATCTGACACTCCTCCGTTATCCGGTCAGCTCTCTATACAAATACTGCTTCCAATCCCATCCTCTGTCCGCTTCTTAGTCACAATAATCTTCTTATCGATCCGCTCCTTCAGTTCAGATACATGGGAAACAATTCCCACCAGTCTGCTTCCCTGGCTGAGATCTTTCAAAGCACGGATTGCCTGATCCAGTGAATCCTCATCCAGTGAGCCAAAACCTTCATCCACAAACATTGTATCCAGCTCAATTCCCCCGGAATTTGACTGAATCTCATCCGAAAGCCCCAACGCCAGAGACAAAGAAGCCTGAAACGTTTCTCCACCGGATAATGTCTTGACACTTCTCACTGTCCCATTATAATGATCCACAACATCCAGCTCCAGTCCTGTTTTTCCTACTCTGCTCTTATTCTCCTTTCTTCTGATCAGTTCATACTGCCCGCTGCTCATCGTCATCAGCCGGATATTCGCCCTCGTCAGAATCCGGTCAAAATACTGCATCTGAATATAAGTTTCCAGCATAATCCTTGCTTTGCCCGTGATCGTGCCATTTGCCGTATCCGAAAGAGCCTTCATCCATTTCCAGCGGCTTTCCGTCTTTACAAGTTCCACCTGCTGCCTGCACACTTTTTCATACATATCCCCGTTAATCTCAAGCCTTGCATGAATCTCATCACGCTCTGATGAAAGTGCCTTCTTTCTTTCCACAAGATTCTCTTTCTGAACATTCAATTCTTCTTCAGAAAGATCAACTGCTTCCTTTAACTGCTCTGTCAAAGATGCAATTACAGAATCCAGTTCTGTCATCCGCTTCTCTAATACATCCTTTTTCTCCATCACCGTCTTATAATGAGCTTCCCGTTCTTCCCGTTCCCGTGTCTGAATCTGGATTCCGGACAAAATTTCCTCCTTTGTCCTCTCTCCCAGTTCCTTTTTCAGGCTCTCCATCTGTCTTAACAACTGTTCATATCTGGATTTCTCTGCTGCAGTCTGCTTCTGATTCTGATTGATCCGATCCATAAATCCGGTCAGTTCTGCCTGCGTCTTACTGATCTGTTCTCCCAGAAGTTTTCTCTGTTCCAAAAGTGCTGCCAGCTTTTCCTGTCTCTGTTTCAGAATATTCTTCTGCTGTCCCAGCCAGTCTGAAGCTTTCTTTCCCTGCCGCAAAAACAGCACCAGTTCCCCGGATCCCTGCTCCTGCTCCATGTCTTCTGCCAGCCATGAAAAAACAGCACCCGATAACTGCTCCTTCAATTGTTCCAGAATACTTTCCTGCTGGCTCTTTCTCTTCTCAAGGCTGATCTGCAGTTTCTGAAATTCCCTTGTCCCCTGCTCCAACTGCCCGGCAAGTTCCTCCTTCTTCTTCAGCAAATCCTGCTGAACTTTTTTCTGCTTCCTTACTTCTCCTTCTTCCGTTTTTACAATTCTCTCCTGCTCATCCAGAAACTCATTTGTCATTAAAACATTCTCTGTATCCTCTGTTTCCAGAAACTGACCCAAATAATTCCTGAAATTTTCCCGCAGTTCCTCCTTCGAACGCTGTACCAGTCCGGCAGCCTCACCAGCCTGCACACTCGCCTCAGACACCGCCTTCTCCGCTGCTTCTGCCATTCCTTTCTGCAGCTTCAATTCTTCCTCTGTCGGAACTTCCAGTGGAATCTGCGTAAGTCTCGGATGATGGACAGAACCACATACAGGACACGGCATCCCCTCCTGAAGATCGGCCGCCAACACTCCCGCCTGCGCATCCAGATACGCCTGTTCCATTCTGCCCAGAACTTCTTTTATCTCCATCCGTTCCTTAGAAACAGTCAGATATACCTTCTTTTTACTCTCAGCCTCTTTTTCCATATCCCGGCAGCGCTTCTGCTGCATATGAATCTTCTGTATCTGCTGCTGGCGCATACGCAAACTATTTTCTTTTATCTCCAGATCATCCATTACAGCAAGCTTTTCTTCCAGTTCCGTCAATTCCTTTTTCATCTGCCGGAGTGACTTTTCCGCTTCACCGGACTGAATTTCCAGTTCCTTAATTTTCTCCTGAAGAAACTCCAGATTCCCGCAGTTCTTATAAACTCCTGCAAAAAGATTATCTGTCTTCTCCTTCTGAAAATCTGTTTCTGCCCTTTCCTTTTCCACACAATCCGTCACCTGATATTCTGTCTGCTTCTCTTCAAGAATACTCTTCATTTCTTTCTGGCGGTTCTGCAGCATAATACTGTCCTTCTCCAGTCTCTCTATCTGTCTGGCAGCATCTTCCGTTTCTCCACTCAATTTCTCCAACTTCATATATCGTTCCAGATTCTCTCTTTCCTTCTGTATGGAAAGCATTAACCTCTGAATCTGCCCAGGTTCCTTTACCGCTTTTTCTGCCTCTTCCCTGACCCGTTCTAACTGTGGAAGCAGCTCTTCCCTTTCTTCTGTAAGCAGAACTCTTCTCTTTCCTGCCTCCGCCTCCTTATGCACTTTTCCCAGAAGCTGGTTCACTTTCTCCAGTTCCCCGTCATTCTCTTTCATCCTCTTATTTAGACTTTTCAGAGTTTCCTTATCTATCTTCAAAAACTCTTGCAGAATCTCCAGCCCCTCTTCCAGATTCCCTTCAAAACCATTTCTCTCCATCTGCATCCACTGCTGTCCCAGAGGCTTCTCCTCTGCATATCTGACCTGCTCTGTATACTGTCTGATACTCCTTAACAGCTCCTTATACGCCTTATCCAGACCACCGGCCTCAAACTTCAGTCTCTCCTGAATCGTCTTATAAAGATCCGTGTGAAAGAGCTTCCGAAAGATATTACTCCTCTCCTCCGTATCAGCCAGAAGCAGCTTTCTGAAATCCCCCTGTGCGATCATGGCAATCTGCGTAAACTGCTTCATATCCAGCCCGATCAGCTCCGCCACCGCCTGATTTACCTCCTTCAGCTTCGTCACAGGAGCTTTCCCATCCGAAAAAGAAAGCAACGCCTCCCCCTTCTGTACAGTCATCCCTGTGCCTCGCGCCTTCGGCCGCTCATAATCCGGACTCCGCTTCACCGTATACACTACACTCTTATATTCAAAAACAAACTCCGCAAACGTAGGCATCTCCGGCTTTGCATACTTACTCCTGAGCATGGACGCCTCTCTGACACCCCCACTCGTCTCCCCGTACAAGGCAAATGTAATCCCGTCAAAAATCGTCGTCTTACCAGCCCCGGTATCCCCGGTCACCAGAAAAAGCCCCTGGCCGCCAAACTGCGTAAAATCAATCACCACCTCATCCGCATACGGACCAAACGCAGATAATGTCAACTTTAACGGCTTCATACACGCACCTCCTTCAAATCCTGAATCAATTTCTCAACAAATTCCACCTGTTCATCCTTCATAGATTCATTATTCAACAATTCATAAAACTCCTCAAAAAGTTCCAGCTCTGACTTCTGTTCCTGCGCTTCCACCGCCTGAACCTCCCGGTTCTCCCTCGTTCGCGCATTGTCATACTCCAGCCGCATCAGATTCGAATAAACCGTCCGCAATTTCTGCAACGCGCCCGGCACATCTTCCTCATCTGTCAGAGTAATCTGAAGATAATCCATCTTATTTTCCTCAGTGTAGGCATCCTTTGCAGTCACTTCCATATAAGTCCCCCTCATCTTACGCATATCCCGTCTCGGAACCAGCGGCACAACATGAATCTCTACTCTTCCCTTCTCCAGAAGTTCCAAAATCGTCACCGACTTCTTATGATCCGCCTCCGAAAAAGAATACTTCAACGGTGTTCCACTGTAACGCAAAGTCTCCCTTCCCATCTTCTGCGCTCTGTGAATATGCCCAAGAGCCACATAGTCAAAATCCTCAAACACCTCCGCACTCACATTGTCAAGACCGCCTACTGAAGTCTCCTCTGAATCACTCCTGTCCGCCCCGGTCACAAACTGATGCGCAACCAGAATATTCCTCTGCTCTGTATCAATCTCACACCCCTGCAAAGCAGCCACGATACCTTCCTCATAAGTATTGATATCCTCCCTCTGCAAAGCATGTCTCACCGTCGCAGGCTTCAAAAAAGGCAAAAGCCAGATATTAACCGTACCATACACATCCTCCACTTCCACCTTCTTCACCTCTCCCTCATAAACAGGTGAAATATAAACACCATCATTCTCAAACAACTGTGCGCCAAAAGCCAGCCTCTCTGCTGAATCATGATTTCCACTGATCATATATATCGGCATCTCCATCTTCGCCAGTTTCGTAATAAAATCATCAAACACCTGCACTGCCTCCGCCGACGGCACCGTCTTGTCATAAACATCCCCCGCAATCAGGACACCATCCACCTTCTCCTCATCAAAAATCCTCAACATCTCTTCCAATATATATCTCTGATCCTCCAGCATGGAAAAATCATGCACCCTTTTTCCAATATGCAGATCCGCAATATGCGCAAACTTCATCCCACTTCACTCCAATCAAAAATTTATTCCTGCATACCATTTTACCAAAACACCCCCAAAATTACCACAACATCCCCAAAGATAAAGATGTCCCTGTTACTGCTCCTTACTGTTACACAACCAATTATTTTTCTACGCGTCCCTCTTCCACCACACAAAAAGGAGCCAGCTCCCATAAGCCTGGCTCCAAACATACACTCAATCCACTTTTGATATATTTTTACTTTCCTGATATTCTTCCGGAATTGCTTCTGTCAGAATCTGCGCATCCCGAAATCTCCGAAGGTTACAGAACTCACCTGCCCAAATTTAGACCCATCCGCAAGAACATACACATCCCTGCATTGCTTCATAGCCGTCCCCTTCACAATCGCCTCATTGGTATCCGGTGTGGTAAACCCCTCTCTCTTCGTAATCCCATTCGTTCCAAAAAACCCTTTCGTGAAATGATACATCTGGATCATCTGCATCGCCTGACTGCCTACAACTGCCTCTGTGGAACTCTTCAGTTCCCCTCCGATCAGATAAACACGAATCCCCATCTTCGCCAGAGTCTGAGCATGAGATACCGCATTTGTGGCAAAAGTGGCTCCTGCGCCCTCCAGATATTCCAGCATCAGCCGGTGGTGGTTCCTGCATCCAGATAGACAAAATCATCTGCTGCGATCAGGCTGGCTGCATATCTGGCAATTTTTTTCTTTTCTTCTTTATTTAATTCCGACTTCTGCGCTACGGTAGGTTCATAGGCAGTTACTTTATGATTTAATGCTACTGCACCGCCAAAAACCTTGGTCAGCTTTCCTGCTTTATCCAATGCGATAATATCTCTGCGCACCGTAGATTCTGACGCATCCAGAAGTTCTCTCAGTTCTGTTACAGTAACACTTTTTCGTTCTTCCAGAAGCTTCAGAATAATGTCGTATCTTTGTTCTGTCAGCATATATTCTGCCCCCATTATCTATTTACTCTGATATCTTATTATCAATTATAACAGAAACAGGAGATGAATGCATCATCTCCTGTCCGTTCACTTCTTATCTCTTAATATATGTTATTCCGTAAATTACAGGTTCTCCTGCATGAATTTGCTAACTGCCTCGTATGCTGCTTCTTCATCTGCTCCGTCAAATGTAAAAGTAACTTCATGGCCTTTCTTTACGCCAAGTCCCATCAGTGCAAGAAGCTTTCTGCAGTCTACTTTCTTTCCTTCTTTTTCGATTGAGATAGTGGACTCAAAACCTTTTACCAGTTTTACAAGCTCTCCTGCCGGACGTGCGTGGATTCCTTCGTTGTCTGTTACTACATACTTAAATTCTTTCATTTTAATATCCTCCATGTTCTTTATTTGTTTTCATTATTGTTTTTTGTTATTATCATTTTTTTACTGCTTATGCCACTTTCTTCTTTAACAGGCCAAGCAGAACTGCGGAGATCACTGTTCCCACAACCAGCGCAACCAGATACATAACCGCATTTCCAACTACAGGGAATACGAAGATTCCACCGTGTGGTGCCATCAGTGTACAGTTGAATGCCATGGAAATCGCTCCCGCAACTGCGGAACCAATGATACAGGATGGAAGTACACGAAGCGGGTCAGATGCCGCAAACGGGATCGCACCTTCTGTAATAAATGCAAGACCCATGATAAAGTTTGTCGGACCTGCGTCTCTTTCTTCTTTTGTGAACTTATCCTTAAACAGCAGAGTTGCCAGTGCGATCGCACAAGGAGGCGTCATACCACCGATCATAACTGCTGCCATAATATCATAGTTACCTGCTGCAATCGCAGCCGTTCCGAATACATATGCTGCTTTGTTGAACGGGCCGCCCATATCAATTGCCATCATTCCACCAAGCACCATACCCAATATTACTTTACTAGAACTTCCCATTCCTGTCAAGGCATTGTTCAGACCTGTGTTAATACCGCCCATGACCGGCTCTACCACAAATGTCATTAAAAGTCCCATAATAAGGATTCCGGCTACAGGGTAGATCAGAACCGGTGCGATCTTTTCCAGTGCTTCCGGAAGTTTATCACATAATTTACGAAGTCCAAGGATGATATATCCTGCTGCAAAACCTGCAAGTAATGCACCAAGGAAACCGGATTTACCGTTAGCTGCCATCATACCGCCTACAAGGCCAAGTGCAAGTGCCGGTCTGTCACCGATCGCCATTGCGATAAATCCTGCAAGGATCGGAAGCATAAATCCGAATGCGGTATTACCGATACCCTTAAACAGAGCCGCTAACGGAGTAATGGTACCAAAGTTTGCTCTCTGATCTGCCGGAAGTGCACTTAAGTCTACGCTTAATCCATCGAGCAGGAAAGCGATTGCGATCAGAATACCACCGCCCACAACCAGTGGAAGCATATGGGATACACCGTTCATGAGCTGTGTATAGATTTTATGTCCTACGCTTCCGCCGGATTTGGTACTGGAAGAAGATGACTGAGAACCGGCTGCTGCGTGGTAGACCGGTGCATCCCCGTTGATTGCTCTCTCGATGAGCTGATCAGCTTTGCTGATTCCGTCTGATACCTGACACTCGATCACTTTCTTGCCATCGAAACGTTCCATCGGAACCTTGGCATCTGCTGCGACGATAATACAGTCTGCATCTGCAATCTCCTGATCTGTCAGCACGTTTTTCGCACCGCCGGAGCCTCTGGTCTCAATCTTGACAAAACAGTTCTTTGCTTTTGCAGCTTTTTCAATTCCTTCCGCCGCCATGTAAGTATGTGCGATACCCGTCGGACAGGAAGTAACCGCAAGGATCTTCGCCTGTGTTCCTTCTGCCGATCCGGTATCTGCGAGTCTCTCATCAATATCTTTCTTTTCACTGTCTGCCTTGTCAATGATCTCCAGAAACTCATCTACAGAGGATGCGTTGCGCAGAGATGCTGTAAATTCTTCGTCCATCAGCATTACAGAGAGCTTGCTGAGCACATCCAGGTGAATGTTATCCTCGGTATTCGGTGCTGCGATCAGGAACAATAAGGTTACAGGTTCGTCATCGAGTGCTTCGAACTCTACACCATTCCTGATAACCATCGCTGCAAGTCCCGGTTTCTTAACTGCATCACATTTCCCATGAGGAATGGCGATTCCTTCGCCAATACCTGTCGTACTCTCTTCTTCTCTTAAATATACCTGTTTGCGATAAGCTTCACGGTCGCTGATCTTCTCACTCTTTACCATCAGATCAACTGCCATATCCAGAGTTTCTGACTTTGTTTTCGGAGCTTCTGTCAGTGATACGCTCCGTCTGTCAAGCAGATCTGTTATTCTCATCTCTTCTTCCCCCTTTATTATTTTCCGGTTACCTGACGGTAAACCGCTTTAATCTCTTCCTCTGTGGCAAGATTCTCGGAAAATGCACTGGCACTTCCTGCTGCGATTCCCATGTGGAATGCATGTTCGTATTCCTGTTTCTCCATCCATCCGGCCATGAAACCGGCCACCATGGAATCTCCGGCTCCCACACCGTTTACCAGTGTTCCTTTCGGTGCCGGCTCGTCGAAGACTTCTCCATTCTCGGCTACCAGAACCGCTCCCTCTCCAGCCATGGAGATCAGAACATTTCTGGCGCCTTTTTCCTGAAGTTTCTTTGCATAAGGAGCAACTTCTTCTCTTGTCTTTAATTCCACACCGAAAATCTCTCCAAGTTCATGGTTGTTCGGCTTAATCAGGAATGGATGATATTTCAGAACATTCAGCAGGAGGTCTTTCGTCGCATCCACTACGATCATGACTCCTTTTCCTTCCAGACGCGCCATGATCTGTTCGTACATGTCATCCGGCATGGAAGATGGAATGCTTCCTGCCAGAAAAAGTACATCTCCCTCTCCCAGCATATCCAGCTTCTTCATCAGTTCTTCTACTTTATCCTTGCTGATCACCGGTCCTGCACCGTTGATCTCCGTTCCATCAATGGATTTCAGTTTCACATTAATTCTGGAAACACCCTCCTCGATCTGGATGAAATCAGATTTCACACCCATCTCCTGAAGTCTGCGGATAATTTCTTCTCCCACAAATCCTGCGGTAAAACCGAGTGCTGTATTTCCGATTCTCAGATTCATCAGCACTGTGGAAACATTGATTCCCTTTCCACCCGGAAGCATCAGCTCTGAACTTGTTCTGTTTGTCAGTCCCAGTTTAAAATCATCTACGGAAACGATGTAGTCCAGAGACGGATTAAAAGTTACTGTGTAGATCATCTCGTCTTTCCCTCCCATTTATCTTTTCATGTCTTCCTGCATGTTCGTGACTGTCTTTTGTTTATGGTCTTAGTATACAGTCATATTCGTTCAAAGTCAATCAAACTAATTCATAAAAATAATGATTGATTTTGGTTTACTTTGCACAAAAAACATTCTTATTTCTCTATTTCATTCAAATTCAGTCATTTATCTTTCATTGGCAGATCCTGTTCAGATAAAAAAGAATCCTTCCAGAAAGGCTTTTTGTATATATAGAAAGTTCTTAGGAATTTCTGATTATAGAAAAAATCCTCTGACCGGGATATCAGTTCCACAATCAGAGGATTCACAATTTTTCATTATTTTATTGATTCATTACTTTCCGCTCTTTACATTTTGTGCTTCTCAGCCGCAAAGAACGCTTTTGTTTCTTTGACGATCACTCCGCTTAATGCAAACAATGCAATCATATTCGGGATTGCCATCAGTCCGTTGAAAATATCTGCGATCGTCCATACCGCACTTACTGTCATATACGGTCCGATAAATACTGCAAGAATGTAAAGCCAGCGATATGTAAGGATTGTTTTCTTATGTCCTTGTGTCAGATATTCCAGACATCTTTCACTGTAGTAATCCCATCCAAGAATGGTAGTAAATGCAAAGAATACCAGACAGATCATCAGTACAAATGCGGAAATCTTTCCAGGAATCGGAAGTCCATGCTGGAATGCATAGGTAGTTACCTGCACACCTTCCAGACCTTCTACCTGCCATGCACCTGTCAGTACGATGGAAAGACCTGTCATTGTACAGATTACAATGGTATCAATAAAGGTACCTGTCATACTTACAAGGCCCTGACGTACAGGTTCTTTTGTCTGAGCTGCTGCCGCTGCGATCGGTGCACTACCAAGACCGGCTTCATTTGAGAAGATACCACGGGCAACACCTTTCTGCATAGCAACGATCATGGAACCGACCACACCGCCGGTTACAGCAGACGGATTAAATGCACCTTTTACAACTGTTACGATAGCTGCCGGAATTTCAGTGATATTTAAAATGATCAGTGAAACACTGAAGATCAGATAAATAACTGCCATAAATGGAACAATGATCTGGCTGACTGTTGCGATTCGTTTCAGTCCGCCGATCAGGATCGCTGCAACACAGGCTGCAAGGATCAGGGAAGAAATTACAACTGCCCAGGAATATTCTCCAAGGAACGGAATATTTACACAGTTGGATTTATTCGGGTCAAAAAAGTTCTGAACGGCACTGGAAATACCATTTACCTGGCTGAAGGTACCAATTCCAAAAAGGCCTACACAGACGCCGAAGAATGCAAAAATCTTTGCAAGCCATTTCCATTTTGTTCCCATACCTTTCTCAATATAATAGAAAGGACCGCCAAGGCTGTGTCCGTCTTCTGCAACCACACGGTATTTAACAGCCAGAAGACCTTCAGAATATTTTGTTGCCATTCCAAAAAATGCTGCAATAATCATCCAGAATAAAGCTCCCGGACCACCTGCACAGACAGCAGTTGCAACACCAACGATATTACCGGTACCAATCGTAGCACTCAGTGCGGTACATAAAGCTGCGAAACTGGAAATCTCACCGTCGCCTTCTTCTTCGTTCTTAAACATCCATTTCAGTGCAAGGGGGAGTCTTCTCATCTGAAGAAGTCCAAGCCTGGCAGTCAGCAGAATACCACCTGCCATGATCAGAACCATCAGGGCACACCCCAGACGAGATCGTCTACTGTAGTTAAAAATGAATTGATCGCTTCCCACATAATAATAAGTCTCCTTTTTCTTTAATAAAGATACCAAAAGCAAACATACTTTACTTTTGTACCCTGTAAAAAGTGTAATATATTGTACAGCGGGGAAACAAAGTAATAACAGACCGTTTCAGAATTTTAGAAAGTTCAGAAAATGCTGTCCATACATAATTGCTTTTCTGATATCAATAATATCAATAGTAATATCCTTAAATCTGTCCGATATCACTGATATTAATATCATTCATACAATTCCTATGAATCAGCGGGGATGATAAAGCATCCTCTGTCCTTTTGCCTGAGAGATTCAAGACACGGGTCAGATAACCATTTGTCGGCAGTTATATGCAGTCCGTGTTATTTGCACCTTCGGCCCCCGATCTAACGGGTGTCTCCAGAGAAACGATCCATTTGCAGTTCCTCCCTGAACTTATGGGAACCTGAGAGTTTTACTCCTTCGGCGGGTATAGCCTTTTTGTGTGGCTTCCTCTTTCCTGCAAACTTCACCTCGTTAATTTGCTGTTACTGTGGTATACTATATCGCTTAATTTTGAACTCGTCAATAGAAAATTAAATTTTTATAAAAAAAGTATAAATTAACACAAGCCAGAATCTTTTATGCGACAAAATATCCCGGAGGTTCAGGACAACAGCCTTTGATCTTGAACTTCCGGGATATCACATTGTATCATATCATATTTTTTATGCGTCAGCCATATCAGCCGCAAAGAGTGCCGCACCAAGCGCACCGCAGAGCTGTGCCTTATCGCTGATCACCAGTTTCGTGCCAAGTTTCTCTTCCAGTGTCTTTACCAGACCTTTGTTTTTTGAGACTCCACCGGTCATCATAAATTTCTCCTCGCCGCCTACACGTCTGGTAAGCGCCGCAGTCTTTACAGCTACCGCTTTGTTCAGTCCATGGACAATATCGTCTGTCTCCTTATTCTGTGCGATCAGAGATACCACCTCAGATTCTGCAAAAACCGTACACATACTGGAAATCGTAATGTCTTCCTTAAATTCCAGTCCACACTCGCTCATCTGGTCCAAGCTCATTTCCATGGTACGTGCCATCATTTCCAGAAAACGTCCGGTTCCTGCCGCACATTTATCATTCATGACAAAGTTTGCAACTGCCCCGTTCTCATCCAGACGGATCACCTTGCTGTCCTGTCCTCCGATATCAATGACAGTACGGACTTCCGGATTCAGAAAATGGGCACCTCTGGCATGGCAGGTAATCTCAGTAATGCTCTTATCGCCGCTCTTAATGGCAGTACGCCCATATCCGGTTGTCACCAGAGCATCAATATCCTCTCTCTGCAATCCCGCCTGATTCAACGCTTCTGACAGAGCACGGTCCGCACCGATAGCCGCACCTGCGCCTGTCGGCAGGATAATACTTGTCACGATCTCATGATCTTTATTTAAAATCACCACATCTGTGCTGGTGGAACCGCTGTCAATTCCTGCAAAATAACCTTTTCCCATTTTTCTCTCTCCTTTTATGTCTCCGTCTATGGCCTGCTCCAGTGTTTCCGGCTGAATGCTCTCTGCAAAAGCCTCCAGTCTGGTAAGAAGCTGGCCGCTGCTCTGAATGGTATAATCCGATTCGATTTTTAAAAGAGGTACCTCTGTATGATTTTTAATATCTGCATATTCAAAACTGTAGAAATCACAAAATTTCACCGTATGATAGATAATTCCCGCAACAGACGGATCATTATAAAGTTTCTTACGGCCTGTCGGGTCCATCATACGCATACACGGAATCTGTCCCAGAATTTCCCCTGCATACCAGTCCATCAGCTCATCAAAGGAAGCATCCTCCGGTGGAAGTACATTCCCTACAGAACGGTTATGTACACAGGTATCATTCTCTACAGGCAGAGGCATTGCCTTGCTGGTCATCTCAAATAATTCCTGTCCCATTCTGGCACCAAGCACTGCAATGTGCGGCTTTGTGATTTTTTCAGGGGCATGAAAAGCCGCACGGAATTTTTCAGAATCAAACTCTGTGCCTTTGTATTTCGCATAAGCCTTTGCCAGACCTTTTAACTGCACTGCCATTCGTTCCCTGCTGCATGCACTGTCACAGTGAAGCACATCCAGAATATACAGAAAATCCAGTTTCCCACTCTCCAGCAGAATATCATAGACGCTTCGGATCGTATCACAGCAGCTTACCAGAACCAGTTCCTTAATCTGCCCTTCCATGACTCCTTCCAGAAGTGTTTTTCCAAAACCGCAGATATTCGGATGGGAAACCTGATCTGCCAGGTCAAAACCGTCCGGCATATGATTAAAATTTGCGCATTCCCCGCCCAGAGATTCCAGCAGCTCAACCGGGGTATATTTACAGACATAATAAGTTTTATTCATTTTCCGCACCTCCCAGCATTTCCAGAAAAGCTCCCAGTCTGGTGGAAGTCTGTCCTTCTCCTCCATGGCTTCTGTCACAGCCGTCACCGTCCAGGATCAGAAGCGGCAGACCTGCTTCCTCGAATTTCTTTTTCGCAAGCTGCGCGGCACCCAGAGTATGCTTACATCCCCAGTGTCCGAACCACACGGCACCGTCCGCACCAGCCTGTTTTGCATGGCGGATTCCTGCTTCGATTCTTCTTAACGCGCTTCCGTTCAGGGAATGATAAACCATTCTCCCTGCCATCGCCTCAAACGGTTTCTCAGGATCAAAATCCGGTTCACAGACTTCAGCCAGCTCACATCCCACGATCTGAGCTTTCTCATTAAAGCAAAGCTCCTGTTTCACCGCATCAGACCAAAATGGAATTGTATGCATCCAGTAAATATGCTTTCCCTTCGCTGTCGGTGCTTTCTTAATGTCTTCGAGGAGCATCTGTGTATAGTGTTCTTCTTCTGCTGTTCCAAGCAGGATATTGTTTGTCATTCCTGCATAAAGCGGGGTGACCAGATCTGACGGCACATATCTGTCCGCACGCATCTGCTGATACTTTTTATAGTTTTCCAGCGTACGTTTGCTGCTTGCAAGACGTTTCTTCAAGGCATCCTCTGAAATCGTTTTTCCCGTATGCTTTTCCAGAAATCCTTTCAGTTCTCTTAACTGATCTGCCACATACTGCACGTTCTCCTCATTCTGCTGCCACGGCACATCAATGGCAAATGCAGGCACCTGGTAAAAATCAGCCAGTGTACGGAATGTGAGCAGATTTGCGTCACAGGTTAAATTTGTATATACGATGCATTTTGGCTTCGGCAGAAGTCCTTTCTGTGCGGCTCCCAGAAATGTCTTATGATAGCTGCACAGCGTCTCCGCAATCCCCTGATTCTCTGCCTGCTGTAAAAATGCCCGCTCTGCCCTGCTCGCAGAAAGATAACAGGAAAATCCCTCTACATTATACGGATTCAGCCCTACTTCCTGCATCATCTCGCACGGTGTAAAAATACTTACAATAACGGAATCTTCCGGTTTCTGTAATGGTTTCAGCATGGTATCCATCATCAGATTCGCAAGATGTCTGTCTGCAGGCATCAGTTTCTTATCCTGCATAAAACGGAATTTCAGATTCTGTGCTTCCCATCCTGTTTTTAACAGCCGGCGGGCGGACTCCGGCTTTGTGTCAGTCAAATTTTCCACATAATGACCAAATGTCTCGATAATCTGCATAGTTTTCTTCCTCATTATGATATGTGATCATTTCTCATTTCTCAGTTTTCGGCTCATTATTTTCAATACAAAGCAACAACAATTCTCATTATAATATTTGATATTCAAAATAAAACAGCGCTACGGGATATTTTAGTGATATCTTTTTTAGAAGTCAAGCAGAATTTTTTCCAAAAAAGTTCTGTTTTCATACATTCTTCTTGACAAAAAAATCTCAAATGGTACACTTTTGATTGTATTATTTTTCAGAAAGAGGACGAATTAATAATATAAGAAAGATTTTTCAGGAAAGGAAGGAAATTAAAAAATGCGTTCACTGGCAGTTTATTTAAAAAACTACAAAAAAGAAAGCATTCTGGCGCCATTTTTTAAATTTCTGGAAGTTGTATTCGATCTGATCGTACCGGTCATTATCGCACAGGTCATCGACGTTGGTATCGCCAATCATGACAACGGATACATTGTCCAGAGATTTTTTATTCTCATTTAATGGCAGCCTTCGGTCTTACCTGCAGCATCACGGCTCAGTTCTTCGCAGCCAAAGCCAGCGTAGGTTTTGCCACCAGATTAAGACAGGCAGTTTATGATCATGTACAGAAACTGTCTTTCACAGAACTTGACACTCTCGGAACAGATACCCTGATCACCAGACTTACCGATGATATCAATCAGGTACAGAACGGTCTGAACATGGGACTTCGTCTTATTCTTCGAAGTCCGTTCATCGTACTGGGTTCCATGGTCATGGCATTTACCATTGATTTTAAATGTGCACTGGTATTCGCCGTTGCCATCCCGTTTCTGTTTCTGGTAGTTTTTGTCATCATGTTCCTGAGCATCCCGTTATTCAAGAAAGTACAGGGAAAACTGGATACTGTCACAAGACTTACCAGAGAGAATCTCACAGGTGTCCGTGTCATCCGTGCATTCTGCCGCGAGAAAGAAGCAGTTTCCGAATTTGACACCCGCAATCAGGAACTGACAAAGTTAAACCTCTTTGTCGGAAAACTTTCCGCTTTATTAAACCCGGTTACTTATGTGCTGATCAATATCGCTACTGTAATCCTGATCCAGAAAGCCGGTGTTGAAGTTAATTTAGGCGGTATGCAGCAGGGACAGGTTGTTGCTCTGTACAACTACATGGCACAGATGATCGTCGAACTGATCAAACTTGCCTCCCTGATCATTACCTTAAACAAATCCGCAGCCTGCGCCGGACGTGTGGCAGACATTCTGAAAGTAAAATCTTCCATGAGTTATCCTGCTGCCACAGAATCTGCCAAAGCTTCCACTTCCACAGATTCCGAAAATGCGGTTGTATTTGACAATGTAAGCTTTGAGTACAGCGGTGCCGGAGCTCCCAGCCTTTCAAACATCAGTTTTTCTGTAAAAAAAGGTCAGACTGTTGGTATCATCGGCGGTACCGGAAGCGGTAAAACCACTCTGGTCAACCTGATCTCCAGATTCTATGACGCAAGCGAGGGAACCGTTCTTCTGGATGGTCAGAATATCGAAACTTATACCAGAAACGACCTCCGTTCCAGAGTCGGTGTCGTTCCGCAGAAGGCAGCCCTTTTTAAAGGTACGATCCGCGATAACCTGAAATGGGGCCGGGAAGATGCCACTGACAACGATCTGTGGCAGGCACTTACCACCGCACAGGGAAAAGAAGTCGTAGAAGGCAAGCCAGGCCAGCTTGATTTCGGTCTGGAACAGAACGGAAAGAATCTTTCCGGCGGTCAGAAGCAGCGACTCACCATCGCCCGCGCCCTGGTGAAAAAACCTGAAATCCTGATCCTGGATGACAGTGCCAGTGCCCTTGACTTCGCAACAGACGCAGCACTGCGCAAATCCCTCAACAGACTTGACTGGAATGTAACCACATTCCTGGTATCCCAGCGTTCTTCCAGTATTCAACAGGCAGACCTGATCCTTGTCCTTGACAATGGAACCCTGGCAGGAAAAGGCACACATGCCGAACTGCTTCGTACCTGCGAGACATACCGTGAAATTTATTTCTCTCAGTTCCCTGAAGAGAAAGCCAGATACACCTCTGCCGGTGCAGATGGTATCATGACGGAGGTGACAGTATGAGCAAAGTAACCACAAACGACACATCCAGAGGAAAAAGCAGCGAAACCTTTTTCAAGGTACTCCGTTTTATCGGAAGATACCGTTTTCTTCTGATCCTTAGTATCATACTGGCGGCTGTTACCGTGATCCTTCAGCTTTATGTCCCGATTCTTTTCGGAAATGCGATCGACCA
The DNA here is from genome assembly GCF_003477525.1 of Ruminococcus sp. AF41-9. GTDB lineage: Bacteria > Bacillota > Clostridia > Lachnospirales > Lachnospiraceae > Blautia_A. The sequence continues at coordinate 19,281 of NZ_QUDO01000004.1, read as the reverse complement.
GGTTGTTGCCGAAAAACAGGTTAACTTCGAGATGATGTGGTATTATCTGTCCCGGATTCTGGTAATGGTCATTCTTTCTTCTGTTGCCACCTGGCTGATGAATGTCATCAACAACCGAATGACCTATCAGACAGTAAAAGATATCCGTGCAAAAGCAATCCGCCATATTCAGAAACTTCCGCTGTCCTATCTTGACGGACACAGCACCGGTGACATCATCAGCCGTGTGATCGCAGATGCGGATATTCTGTCAGACGGTCTGCTGCTTGGATTTACCCAGCTTTTCTCCGGAATCGTAACGATCATCGGCACACTGATCTTCATGTTTTCCAAAAACTTCTGGATCACATTAATGGTCATTGTCCTGACACCGTTAAGTTTCCTGGTAGCAAAATTTATTTCCTCTCATACCTTCCAGATGTTCCGGAAGCAGAGTGATGCCCGCGGACGTCAGACTGCCCTTATCGAAGAAATGATCGGAAACCAGAAAGTAGTCCAGGCATTCGGATATGAAGAGAAATCTTCTGAACGCTTCGCGAAGGTCAATGAAGAATTACAGGAATGCAGTCTGAAGGCTGTTTTTTACAGCAGTCTGACCAACCCTTCTACCCGTTTTATAAACAACGTGATTTATGCCTGCGTGGCACTGGCAGGTGCTTTCATTATTCCCGGTGGTAAGCTGACAGTCGGAGGACTTTCCGTACTTCTCTCCTATGCCAACCAGTATATGAAACCATTTAATGACATCAGTTCTGTTGTCACAGAACTTCAGAACGCCCTTGCATGTGCGGGCAGAATCTTCGACCTGCTGGAAGAAGAACCGGAAGTGGCAGAAACTTCTGATACATTGAAAGACGTAAAAGGGGAAGTGGATATTAAGAACGTATGCTTCCACTATGATGAGTCAAAGAAACTGATCGAAGACTTTAATCTTCATGTAAAACCAGGTATGCGAGTTGCCATCGTAGGACCTACCGGATGCGGTAAATCAACTTTCATCAACCTTCTGATGAGATTCTATGATGTAAATGCCGGATCCATTTCTGTTGACGGCAAGCCGATCAGGGAGATTACCCGTCATTCCCTCAGAAGCAGCTATGGTATGGTTCTTCAGGAAACATGGATCAAAAACGGTACTGTACGTGACAATATTTCCATCGGAAAACCGGAAGCAACCGATGCTGAGATCATCGAAGCAGCCAAACTCACCCATAGCTGGGAATTTATCCACCGTCTTCCGAAAGGGTTGGATACGATGCTTACCGAGGACAGTTTAAGTCAGGGACAGAAACAGCTTCTTTGTATCACTCGAGTAATGCTCTGCCTGCCTCCGATGCTGATCCTGGACGAGGCAACTTCCAGCATCGATACCAGAACGGAATTACAGATTCAGGAAGCTTTTGAACGAATGATGGAAGGCCGTACAAGCTTTATCGTTGCTCACCGTCTCTCCACCATCCGCAACGCAAACCTGATCCTTGTGATGAAAGATGGAAGCATTATCGAACAGGGTACTCATGATGAACTGATCGCAAAAGGCGGCTTCTATCATACTCTGTATAACAGTCAGTTTGCCAGGGTTTCTGAATAATTTCATAATAAGTTCATATTCATCTGCATAAAGAAAATGCAGAGCCAAATAAAAAGAGGAACTACTGCTCATCACGGTAGCTCCTCTTTTTTTGATTTGTTATCAGATTGCTCTTGTGGCTTCTTTCAGCCATGCTTTCTCATCCTCATCCAGATACGGGGAAATCTTCTCATATACCTGCGCATGATAATTATTAAGAAGTTCTCTCTCATGTGCGGTCATCTGCTCCGGAACCACGGCATCAAGGTCAAATGGTACCATAGTCAGGAACTCAAAGCACATAAACTGGCCGAACTGTGTCTTTTCTGCTTTTTTGCATACGATCATGTTCTCATGGCGGATTCCGTATCCGTCTTCTACATAGTATCCAGGCTCGTCAGATGTGATCATGCCTTCTTCCAGCACTGCATTATTTCCCGGAACTACTTTCCAGCGGAAGCTGTTTGGTCCTTCATGGACATTCAGCAGATAGCCGACCCCATGTCCGGTTCCGTGATTAAAATCCTGTCCCAGTTCCCACAGCGGCCCACGTGCCAGATAATCCAGATTTACACCTGTGCATCCATAACGGAATTTCGCATTTCCCAGATTCAGCATACCACGTAAAACCGCAGTGAAAAATTTCTTCTGCTCATCTGTTACAGGTCCCATAACGATGGTACGTGTGGTATCTGTAGTACCTTCATAATAGTTTCCGCCTGTATCTGCCAGCAGGAAGCTTCTCGGCTCGATCGGGATATCGGTCTCTGGTGTTGCTGAATAATGGTTGATCGCAGCATGAACTCCATAGGAAATGATCGGATCAAAGCTGTTGTCAATAAAGTTCTCCTGCTGTGCACGGAAACTGTACAGCTTCTCCTCTGCACTTAATTCGGTCATCGGAATCTTACCTACATTTTTCTTTAACCAGTAGATAAACTTTGTAAGTGCCACACCATCTCTGATATGTGCGATACGTTCATTCTCCACTTCTACCGGATTTTTGATCGCTTTTGGAAGAAGGGTCAGGTTCTCTTCATCCAGAATTTCAACCTCTGCCGGGATATTGCTTACCAGGCGGCTGTTTACTTTCTGTTTGCAGAGAAGAACTTTCATATCTTTTGCAAATGTTTTTACATATTCGTAGATGCTGTCATATGGAAGAAGAGTCACGCCGTCTTTTGCCAGAGCATCCAGAACTTCTGCCGGAAATGCATTCTCATTGGCAAACAGCTCAATCTCTTTCTGAGTCATTACCAGATAAGACAGGACAACCGGGCAGCAATGTACATCTCCGCCACGGATGTTTAACAGCCATGCGATATCATCCAGAGAAGTCAGGACAAAGGCATCTGCTCCCTTTTCTTCCATTGCCTTGCGGATCTTTGCGCATTTATCTGCGCGGGATTCTCCTGCCCATTTTACATCCAGTTCCATCACCGGCTCGCAGGAAAGTGCCGGACGGTCTTCCCATACCTCTCCTGCCAGATCATAATCTACAGAAAGGGAAGCACCTTTCTTTCCGAGTGCTTCTGACAGCTCGGATGCCTCTTTTGCACTGATGGTCCTTCCGTCAAATCCAAGGCACATGCCTTCTCCTAATTTTTCTTCCAGAAACTGATGTATTGTCGGAACTCCCGGCTCTCCCATCTTAAAAAGATCTACACCTGTTCCCTCTAACTGTGCGGCTGCCTGAATAAAATAACGTCCGTCCGTCCACAGACCGGCCATGTCCTGCATGATCACTGCCGTTCCCGCAGAACCGGTAAAACCTGTGATATATTTTCTGCATTTAAAATATTCTCCTACATATTCAGATGCATGAAAATCATCTGTCGGGATCAGATAAGCATCGATCTTTTTTTCTTTCATGCGTTCCCGAAGCGCGGTAATTCGTTCGTTTACTGTCATTGCTTTTTTCTCCTTTGCATACCTCTATAAGCATGAAAAGGGCGGCCACATAGAAATGTAGCAGCCCTTTTCTCTATTTAACAGTGTAATGATATCTGAGATATTTGTCAACTCATTTGTCGTCGGATATCCCGGAAGTTTGGCACATTCATGTCAGAACCTCTCACCGGATAGCGGCACATAAACAGTAACTAAAGAGTTTTTCTGTCATTTTTGTCAAGTGTCTCATTCATGCTTCCCATACGATATCCAAGGATATCCATGGTTACATAGGTAAATCCATACTCTTTAAACTTCTTCGCAATATCTTCACGGACATTTTTCTCCAGAAGTTTCGGAAATTCTTCCGGAAGGATTTCAATTCTGGCAAGAAGTCCGTGAATGCGGACACGTACCTGATGGAATCCGTAGTCAAGCAGAAGCTGCTCTGCCTTCTCCACCATTCCAAGCTTCTCCTCACTGATCGTCTCACCATATACAAATCTGGAAGACAGACAGGCAAAAGACTGCTTATCCCAGGTCGGAAGCCCCAGTTCTCTGGAATACTCTCTGATCTCTGCTTTTGTCAGCTTCGCTTCTCTTAACGGGCTCTTGACTCCAAGTTCCTTTACTGCGATCAGACCCGGTCTGTAATCACCGTTATCGTCCATATTGGAACCCTCTGCAATGTATTCGATTCCATTCTCTTTCGCGATATCCCCAATCTTCTCAAACAGTTCTTTCTTACATAAGTAGCATCTGTTCGGCGGGTTCTGGGAAAATCCCTCAATCTCCAGTTCTTCAGACTGACAGATCACATGCTTAATGCCTTCCTTCTCACAGAACGCTTTTGCCTCATTCAGCTCTCTTTTCGGGAAAGAACAGGACTGCGCGGTGATCGCAATCGCTTTATCTCCCAGCACATCATGAGCTACTTTTAATAAAAATGTAGAGTCCACACCGCTTGAGAAAGCAACTGCGACACTGCCAAGCTCTCTGAGATAGTTTTTTAAATGTTCCAGTTTATTTTCCATATCAAAACCTCCTGATGTATAATCTTATAGAAATTTCTGTGAATTTCATTTTTCATTTCTATTGAATCTTTCTTGATCCTCTCCGATTTTCGATTAATCATATCATTAAAGTAGGGTTTAAGGTCAAGAGAATTTTGCCACTTTCCGGTCAAAAACTGCTGCTTTCCCTGAAATCATATTGACTTTAGCACACAATCTGATATAATACAAGTGCTCGTTCGAAGGGTGAATCATTCGCAGGAAATGGTAAGCTGGATAAGGCGGCAGAGATCTCTGCTTTCTTATCCAGCTTTTTTACATATTATCATCCATGATCCGGAATCGATTCTGCTGTCAGCCATTCGAATATGAGCATACGGTTTTTACAGTATTATTTTATACTATAAATGAGCAAATTTGAAAAATTGCACAAAATTATCCCGCTAACAGGATATATTAAAGAACCATCTGATTGATGCGGGATATGAAGTCGCTGTTGCTTCTGACGGTGTGGCGGGCATTGCAATGTTTGGGGATACCATCGACCTTGTGCTGTTAGACATCATGCTCCCTAAAATCAACGGCTATGGTGTGTGAGGTCATTCGTAGACGGTCACAAGTCCCTATTATTATGCTTACTGCGCTTTCGGATGAAGAAAATCAGTTGAAACGCTTGTCCGTAATGCTGGAAAGATTGTTACCGTAGATGCGCTTTGTGAAGCCCTCTGGGGGGATAATCCTTTTGGCTACGAAAACAGCCTCAATGCTCATGTCCGGCGCGTCCGGGAAAAAATTGAAACCAATCCATCCAAACCCGTGTCCCTGATAACCATTAAAGGATTAGGCTATAAGCTGATAGCAAGGAAGTGATGTCATGAAATCATTCGGAAGTTATATATCTAAATATCTTGTGTCGTTCGTTGCCTTTATTCTGATATTGCTTTTTCTTAATGCAGTAGTATTCGGTCTGACTTTTCAAAAGATTGTGACCGAGGATTATGGCGATTTATCCCCGCATTCCATGTTGGAAATGACTGCTACCGCCGCTACGCCGGAACAATTATCGGATGAGGCGGTGCAAATGCTCCGACAGAATCATATTTGGGCGATCTACTTGAACACAGATGGTCAATGTTATTGGACGGTTGATTTGCCGGACAATGTGCCGAAAAATTACACAATTCAAGATGTCGCACTATTTTCAAAAGGGTATATTGAGGATTACCCGGTTTTTATTTGGAACACCGATGATGGGTTGTTGGTGCTGGGCTATCCTACAGACAGCTACACAAAACTCACCAGCAATTACTATTCCATTGCAGCACTTCAACGGCTCCCCATCTTTGTGCTGGAGATGTTTGGCTTGGATGTGCTGTGCCTCTTTTCAGCCTATTACTTTTCCAAACACAGAATCATTCACAATACCGAACCGATTGTGTCCGCTGTGGAAACTTTGGCAAACGGAAAGCCAGTTTCACTTCATATCAGCGGAGAACTATCGGAAATTGCAAGAAGCGTAAACAAAGCTTCTTCCATTTTGAATAGGCAAAATGAGGCACGGGCGAACTGGATCAGCGGCGTTTCCCATGACATCCGCACACCTCTCTCCATGATTATGGGGTATGCAGGCCGTATTGCAGAAAGTGAAGCTGTCAGCAAGAGCATCCGGGAACAGGCGGAAATAATACGGAAGCAAAGTGTAAAAATCAAAGAGTTGGCACAGGATTTGAATTTAGTATTGCAGTTGGAATATGAGATGCAGCCGCTTCATAAAGAGATGGTTCGCTTATCCAAGTTGCTGCGATCCTATGTAGCTGACCTGCTGAACACAGGGATTTCCGATAGCTACAACATTGAAATTGAGATTGCTCCAGACGCCGAAAGTGCTGTGTTGGAATGTGATGCCAGATTGATTTTGCGGGCTGTAAACAACCTTGTCCAGAACAGCATGAAACACAACCCACAGGGCTGTGAAATCCGCCTTTCTCTTACAGTATCAAAAAAACAGCTTATCTTGTCGGTTACGGATAACGGAACAGGACTGTCTGCTGAAAAGTTGCAAAAGTTGGAAGAAAAGCCCCATTACATGGAAAGTACAGATGAACGGCTTGATTTAAGACATGGGCTTGGGTTGCTGATTGTCCAACAAGTCGCCATAGCTCATAACGGCAATTTCAAACTTACTAATGTTTTCCCGAAAGGGTGTGAAGCTACTTTAATATTCCTGTATATTGGATAAACAAGCAAGTACAAATCTATAAGAAAACGCCATCTGCTCATCTATAAACATATAAACATAGTAATCGCGTCCCTTAGTCATTCTGCCAATATATCTGCATTTTCTGTCTGAAACACGGACCAGTTTGTTAGCTGGTTTCTGTTTTACCTGTTGGATAATATTAATACCTCCAGAGCTCTGTCCGATCAGATCTTCGTCATTTGAAGCAACCACATTTTTTCCATCTGTTACAACGATCATTCCGCTGGAATATGTATCATAGCCACTAAGAAGGCTCTGGATCGTAAGATATAGTTTCTGGCATACTCAGCCGATGTATGATAAAAAGTAATAATTATGCCTTTTTCGTCAGAGCGTCCATATGCAGTCAGATCCACCTGTGACCCATCCTCAAGAACGATACTTGCAGCGTATGTTTTCCGGGGATGTGCTGCTACATCAAGTACTGTTTTCTTTTGGATCTTATCCTGTAAAGCCCTGGAATTAAGATCGTCTGTACTGTATTCACATTTTACCTTTCCGTTTACATCAAGTATAATAATTCCGGTAAGTTTCTGCTCCTCTGCATATGTTTTCAGCTTATCCTTCGTAACTTCATCCTTTGTATACGTCAGATTACGATTAACCTGCTGAGCATTTTCAATTGCACGCATTAAACCTTTTGTTTGGGATGCTTCATTATATCTGTTATAAATATAACATTGTTCTTTCACATATTTCAGAGTCTCGTCCATTTGCCTGGCAACTGCTTTTATGTCAGTTTTTACAGAATAAACTATAGTTATCAGAAACAGAATCAGTCCCGCCGTGATAACGATGATTTGAGTCTTCCGTCTGGACAGTTTAGTTATTTTCAATTTTATCCACCTCCAGATATCCACTGGTTTCGGGAAGATATTTTTTTTAGAATTTTCTCTTCACTTCCATCTTTTCTCATTTCTTTAAAGATTTCTGTGAGTTTTTCCGGAAGTTCACTATCCGTGTTTTCAGGAAAAGCTACTCCAATTCCTGTAGTCAGGATAGCTTCGTCCAGGATTCTTATCTTTGCCCCGTAATCTTTTATATATTGTTGTATGGAAGTTTCATGAGCTGCTATAGCATCAACATAACATTTTCCAAGAGAGGTAAAAAGCAGTTTTCGGTTTTCTAAGCTATACACATCTTTTACCAATGGAATAGAAGGATTCGTCCTGTTAAGAAAGATATCCTCAGGCTTTGTGGAAGCCTGTACTGCGATTACTTTTCCCGACAGATCACTAAGCTTCTTTATAGTGCTGTTTTCATTGACTGCGACGACCTGCCGGCTCACCATATATGGACCAGCCCACTTATAATCATTCTCCCGACCATCCATGGAAAAGCACCCCCATAAACAGTCTATCTCCTTATTTTCCAGGTCTTTATCTTTATCATCCCATACAATCTTTGTAAATACCGGCTTATAACCAAGGCGTCCCAGAGCTTCATTTGCAATGTCAACATCAATCCCTGCCGGTTCTCCATTTTCATCGGAATAATTAAAAGGTGGAAAATCGTCACTTCCAATGATTATCTCTGGCATATTTTCCTGTGAAGATGTACTTTTCTGTGTTGTAACTGAACATCCTGATATCAGTAATACCCCAAAAACAAACAAAAACGGTATTACTGCCATGTATTTAGATTTCATGCTATGGTACCTCAACAATTTTCTCTGATTTTTTTGGATTTTACGTCATTATAATAACTCTGTTTATACTGAATTTACATAAAAGATATAATACAAAACATGCACAAAATTTTATATTTTTTACAAAGAACAGGTGATTTTTCAAGTGAATCATGTTATGTAAATTTCACTCAGAGTGGTGCTCCATCACTTTCACTCTGAAACTCCATCTTCATTTTTACTTTTGCCAGTTTTATTTCCGGTACTCCTTCAGAAATAGGCATAAAAAGCGCCATAGGTTTTTTCCAATGCCTATGGCGTGTAAATTATTTTCTACTCTGCGGATACCTTGTTTATGATTGTCTACCATCCGAATGCGTCCCGGATCAAAGCTCCGGTTTCTCCGTCTATATAAAACAATTCCTGTTCTTCTGGTGAATTCTTCCATTGGTAAGGACAGCAAAAACTCCATACAGGTCTGTAAACAATTCCATCTGCAGTTTCATCAATATAATATTTCAGGCGGATTTTCGTAACTGGAATCGTGATTGGTTCTGTTTTCTCCGTCGTGTCCTCTTCCGTAAAAAATCCGATTTTTCCTTCTTTTACATATTGTTCCACAGATTTCATAATTTCTTCCATAGGAAGCATAGTAACTGTTTCTTTCTCTTTCACCTGAAGCGGGATCGATATTTTGAAATAGCAGTCTTCAGGCTTGAGACCAAATCCTGCGCTTCCCTGGTAATGATACTGAGAAAGTCCACCTGTCGGTATTCCATTCAACATAACTTCTGTGTCGTAATAATCATACCCTTCCGTCATGTCGCTAATTGATTTTCTTACAGAAGTTCCAGCTAAATCAGCTTTGGAAAACAGTTGATTTATAATATTTAATTTCTCATCTTCCGTATTCTCGCCTAAAAATCCCAGATCTTTTTCACTTAATCCATCACACTCTATCATCCCATCCGAAATAAATAACTGCAGTCCTTTTTCTTTATTTTCCCAGACCGTTTCATCTGTTACAGATTTTTCCCATCCATCTTTACCGCCAAACCAGGAGCAGATGTCTTTCTCTGATATATTGCATTTTTTCAGAACTCCCTTTGAAACGTCATCAGTATTTCCGGTAATATCAGCTTCTATTGTAAGGGTTCCTGATTTCCCTGGCAGAGAAGCTGTTACATGGTTTTTCTTTACCTGTAACATTGTTTTTTCCGGATCATATTTTTCATTTACACTCGTAGTATTTGACGAACTTTCCAAATCTGTTGTGTTCTGCGTACTCTCACCCGAAGATGGTTCTACTCCGGTGTCAGCAGCCTGCAATTTCCCTTCTTTTCTATATTTTTCAATGATGTCCCTTACTTCATCCTTTAATGGAAGGGTTAACGTAAGAGTCTGAGGCGTATATCCTCTGTAAACGTCCTCCGCAGGAAGTGCATAAGAAACCCTTTCTTCTGAATCTGTAAAAGAACCAATTTTAAAAATCTTTTCATAAGCTTCAGTGTCTTTCCAGGTATAATAAATTTTACCGTCATAAACAGGATATGCCTGAATAGTCATGGAAAGTTCTACTTCAGAATCTTCATTTAATATTTTCTCAATCAAAGCGTCATCATACAAAGTAATATGCCCATAATAAAGATCTTCTCCTTCTATTTTATTTAAAGAAGCCAGTGCATCTTTTCCATTCACCGTTGCATGATCACGGCAAGTGATCATATAATTCTTTGCCTCATTGGAAGGTTCTCCCACAAAACTTAAACCGCCGCCATCAAAATACGCTTCTTTAACAGTCAACATGGACTGATTCCAATCGACCGCCTCGGGAGTTATTGGATAAGAAGTAATATTTTCCACATTTTCTGCAGTTGACTCAGGTTCTGTGACAACCATTTGAGCTGCCTCCTGTTCAGCGACCCCCTGTTGTTCAAGTTCTTTATACAGTCGTCCGATATTTGTTGCAAGTACACCAGTACTAACTCCTAATATAGCAGCTACCGGAAGAAGAATCCGAATTATTCTTTTCTTATTTCCTGAATTTTTCGTTCTTTCTCCATCTGTTTTTTTACTTAAAGCCCCCGTTGCTTTCTCGTCTGGGGAATTTAAAATTCCACTCAGAACATCTTCCATAGCTTTATCAATATTTTCCGGTATTGCAGTTTCTTCTTTTAAAATCCTTCTGATTTCCTTCATATAGTCTCACCTCCTGATCACCTTTTTTAATTTTGCTCTTGCCCGGGAAAGTTTGGTTGATACGGTATTGCTGTTCATTTCAAGAAGGGAACTGATTTCCTTAACTGAAAATTCATCAAAATAATAGAGTTCCACGATTTTCCTACTTTCTTCATCCAGGCATAAAAGCAATTGTTTCCATTCACAGAGATTCAGTTCTTCACAATGTACACCTTCTGCAAAATCATCCAGTTCTGCTGCATGGTTCTTTTGGCGGAGAATGTCCTTGCACTCATTTATAAGGATCCGCATCAGCCAGGTTTTAAAATATTTCGGTTCTCTCAGTCTCTGTATATTTTCATAGCAGGATAGGATTGTATTTTGCAGGGCATCTGCAATGTCCTGCTCATCCCGAAGATAAATCCAGGCAGTTTTATACAGGCTCTGCTTATTCATCCGGATTAATCTGACAAATGCTTCTTTATCTCCATTTTTAGCCTCTGTTATTAAAGCATCCATAAAGTACCTCCCTTTCTTCTTATAATTATTAGACTTGAAAAACAGCCATTTGCTTTCAAGAAAAAAATTTTATAAAAAACGCATAGGTTTTCGATACCTATGGCGTGTAGATATAGGGAAAAGCTGCCTTTTTTATCGGCAGTGGAATTTTTTCTGTTATTGCATACTGTTGAATTGGTATAATTACTATTCCTCTTCTTCCACCTCAGTAATAACCCCTAATTCGAGCAATGCCAATCCAACAAGTGAAAGAATTGAAAATGTGTTCTCTCCCATGTATTTTTGTTGTTGATTATCATATACTTCCAATAATGTTGGTGCCAGATCATCCAAATCATATGGGTAAATGCCTAATGCTTCTAACCCATTATCCATTTCATTAATAGAATGAATGAGCCGCTTTTCCATTTCCTCTGTTTCGTTCGAGAATACCAGATTGATTGTTTTTAAATGCAGCTCTGTTTTGTCTTCACAGTCTGCAGTACATATTTCTCTTGCAAGAGCCGCTTTTGCATCCTTTCCCAGTTTAAATGACATTTCAATAGTATTGTCTTTCACGCATGACAGAAGATAAGCTTCTATTGCAGGATAACTTAATAACAGCTGTCCTTGATCTCCGGATTCAGTACCATAAGGATCTGTATATTTTTTAACATATTTCTTGCGTAACTCATTTCGTTGATAGCTGAGCACATCTCTGTCATATAAATAGAAAATAGGACAATCTTCTGGTTTGATATGAAATTCTTCTCTTAATTTGCAGAATAACTCGTCCATTGCCTCCTCTGTTAATTGCGTTAATTGATTTTTGGGTAAATTCAGCGCAAATACACGAAAGTTCGGATTTTGTCCATACCCAATAAATTCCTCACTGCCTCGTCTTAGTTCCTGAACCTCATATCCCAAAATATCTGCGAATATTTTTTTCAATAACCTGAGTTCTGTACCACCCGTTTCCGGTCTTCCTCCCTCAACAACAAAAATCACATTTCCAATATTCTTCGTCTTATCAATTCTATACTTCTTCATATATTGGTAAACCCTCGAACATACCACCCAGATACATTTTTTCCAAATTTTGTGCTTCCCTTGGCTTAAACTGTGAAAGTCGTTTCACATTACTTCCTGACGTATTAAGAAAAGTAATCAGGTTAATCTGATCCGGACGGAATACTGAATTTGAAACCAGATTTGTATGATGAGATGTAATGAATATCTGAGAGTTTTTTGCATTTTCCATAAAAAAACTAATAATTTTTTCCGCTAATTTATTGTGAAAGCTATTGCCAAATTCATCAACAATCAACATCCCGGCATTTTCTATCACTCTAATTAAATGAGGCAATAAATCGGCAAATACCTGATTGCCCTGAGATTCGTTAATAAGTACATTTGGAAAAGGAAAACTCTTTCTTTTCAGGAAAACCATTTTATTATCAGCACCAAGGGTCAGTTTCAATCCTGCTCCCTCACTTTCAGAACCATATTCCATAGAAAAATCATACTTAAACGCAGTAAGGTATTTATTTATTTTTTCAACACCAAACTCCTCTGCATATCTGGTTATCGTACTTCCTACCCTCGCATCCCAATTATACTCATCAACAATATATGAATTTTGTAAGAAATCCATAAGTTTTCTCAATGTAGGTTCCTGCGGGAAGCGGCCTGTATTAAATGACGCAGTTCGTAAGAATAATGTTTCACTGTCAACCTGATCATCTGTTGTTATACTTTGACCAATTCTTAATTCTCCTGTATTTCCCGTCCTTTTTAAAACGGTAATCTCGTCTATTTTCAGATTTTCCGAAATACTATTCGTCTGGATGTTATACTCAATCGCATATTCAACTTTTTTGCTTTCAAATATAAATTCATATTCGATTGTAATAATAGGATTATCTGAAAAAAGGCAACGATATCTATTGAACGATACTCCTTCTCCTTTTATCATTTTTATAATAAATGAAAGACCTTTCAATGCATTTGATTTTCCAGAAGCATTTGGTCCGATAAACAGTGCGCCTTTAAGAATTTCGCTTTTATATACGTTTGTTTTTCCAAGAATAGAATACTTAGATGCAGTTAAATCAATTTCTGTTCTTTCTTTGAATGAAAGAAAATTTGTAAGATACATTTTAGCCAGCATGATGTTTTCCTCCTTGATTTATATTTTACACACTATTTTTTATGCGTCAACACTTAATGCATTTTTTTTTACTTATTAAGAGTAATTTTTTTACACTTGTTTGAAAATCTATTTACTCCCAAAAACAAAAAAATCTGTTTATTTTACGCTTTTAGCAATATGCACAATAATGACCTACTATACATATTTCGAGAGCCACAAGTCCTTCCCAGAACAGTCCCTGATACTATTATAGAAATCTTTCTCAGAACTATGTATAAACAAAAAACTGGCACCTACAACATATCAATACAATTCGCTCCTTCGTGATATAGCCGTAATAGAATTACTATTTGCAACCGGAGTACGTGTTTCTGAACTATGCTCACTTACTCCTACCCAAATAGATTTCACTACTCACAAAATTATTATAAACGGGAAAGGTTCAAAAGAACGTATTTTACAAATTGGAAATGAAGATGTCAAAGAAATATTATCTGAATACTATACAGTCTTTAAAACAGATATCACTAAAACAGGATGGTTCTTTATCAACCGTCTTCACACAAGATATTCTGAAGAATCTGTCCGAAATATGATAGTAAAATATCTGAAACTTACCAACATAGATATGCACGTAACTCCACATATGTTCCTGCCCCATCCCAAGCTCCAGGGTTCCTTCTGTAATATATATAAATTCTATGGAATTATGAAGGTGTGGAGAAGCATGTCTGGACGTTTTACTTCTAAAATGAAGGTTTTCTTTTTTCTCCTCATATACAGAAAACATTTACCCGCTCCTTTTTTTGCAAGATTTGTCTGTTTTTTCTCTCTATTTGGCATGAAATCCCGGTCAACCTGCTTTATAATACAGCCATAAGATAAAGAAAGGAGGAACAGACAATGAAAAGATTTAAAGCTTACTTTCTTTAAAGTGGGAAGTTTTTCATATGCCTTAAGAATTGTTTCCTGCACAGCATCCCCACAATCAGAGTCATTCTTCAGAATGGACCTTGATATATGATACAGCATGGCTTCTGCATCCCGAACCTCCTTAATAAATACATCTTTTGTCATAACTTTGTCTTCTCCTTTTGTCCAGCCGGATTACTACACGTGTTTGCTTTTTTACTTTTACACTAATTAGATGCACCGAGAAGAGAATTGGTTCTCATAAAATTATCTCAGGATTTTGTAATGTAAAAAATACAGTTTGCACATATACAATGATACAATAAAAATGTAAAAATTATAGCAATTCCTACACGAAAGGGGTCATGTTTTATGAGAAAAAGAAACAATTTTATTTCTGTGTTTACTATGTTTCTGGCAATTGGTTTTGCAATTATCTTCTCCATACCCGTAAAAGCAACGGCAAATGGGGTCCAATTAAAAGCAAATCGGACATACACAGCATATGATGTTACCGGTGATGGAACGAAAGATAAAATCAGAATCAGAGCAGCCAATCAAACCGACGATGAAGCATATGCGTCACTTACTGTATCGGTTAATGGAAAAACAGCTTACAGATTAAAAAATACACGTTTTTATAATGTTATAGCAAATATTTATACATTGAAAAACGGACAGCCGTTTTTATATCTCTATGCACCAGCCGATAATGGTGACGGACCTGTATGTGCATTATTAAAATACACAAACGGAAAGTTCAGAAAAATCCTTGATTTCACTGAGATTATGGCAGGATACGGAAACCATCGCATAGGTGAAGTTACCAATTTAAATGGAAATAAGATTGTAATTACAGAGAGCATCGTTTCTTATTCTCTTGGTATCAATGCAATTAATTTCACCTACAAATATGTCAATGGAAAATTTGTTCCGACAAGCAGATATGGCTCCTATAAAGAAATATATTCCGCAGACGGAAGCAGCCGATATTTCACAGTAAACAGTGATCTTCCGGCATATACCAGACCAGATGCTACTGCGGTGAACACGACACTGAAAACCGGATCATTAACAAAAATCATTAAATGTGCACTCATAAACGGAAAGATGTATATTCAGTTAGAATGCGATGGAGAAATCTACTGGATTAAAGCGCTGGAAAATCCACCGATTTCTGATAACGAAAGACAATTTATGGAAGTTAGATATGCAGGATGATATCATGAGGTCTGGGTTTATAAACTCAGACCTTTTGTTCTTACTTTATGTGGTTAACCACATAAACAGTCAATCAACATATAATCGTATTTATCCTTCATATGATCCAGATATGACTTCAATACAAATTCACGACTCATCACCCCAACCAGTGCAGTTTCCAATCCTGCTAATTCGATATTGGCCGGAATAAAATCAACACCCTCTTCGTGATGCATAATTCCCTCATTATCATCTATACTTTCATCATTGATTACTTTTTCCATGATACTTTAACTGCTTCCCAAAAATATTTAGCATGATCACAACAGAATATCTGCTCTACGGAATATCCCTTACATTCATTGATCTTTGATTCACTATTTTCATGCTCTTTACCTGCAAACTCTAAACTCTTCATTGCACCTAGCACTGTATTACTCATTTGCAATCACCCGCTTCCTTTCTATACTGAAATCATCTTTCTTATTTTCTGGGTTCTACTTCCATATAAATTCTTCCATATTTACTTGTGCCTTTGTTCATATAAAAATCTGACGTTTCTATGACTTGCACGTCCTCAATCTGATAAATACTTTTTATCATCGCGTGCATATCTTCTTTCTTTCCCATCAATCTGATTTTGACCATTTTTCTCCTTTCTTATAGTTCAAAGTTTTAAAAATATAGTAATCTGATAAAATCGCCGATAACTTGAGTAAACTTCGCTGAAGATTTCAGACCTCGGTTTTTACTCAACTTTTACTCATTTTGTACTCAACTAATTGCATTTTCTGACGATTTCCAGTGATGCCTGAGGATAATTTAGACTTTTTAGAAAAAATTAGAGAAAAAAAGCCCTGAAAATCTTATAATCACTTCTAAAACGTAGTGTTTATAAGACTCTCAGGGCCTATAAATACTGAAATTTAAATAGAAAATTAATCTTTACAGATTATTTACCCATCTGCTTGGCAACTTCTTCTGCAAAGTTCTCTTCTTTCTTTTCGATACCATCACCTGTCTCGTAACGTACGAAACCTTTAACAGTAATCTTAGCACCATTTTCTTTAGCAACCTGCTCTACATATTTAGCTACAGACTGTTTTCCGTCTTCAGCTTTAACGTATGTCTGGTCAAGGAGGCAGATTTCTTTAAGCTCTTTTTTGATACGTCCTGTGATCATTCCTTCGATAACCTTAGCCGGTTTCTGGGATTCTTTCGGGTCGTTCTGGATCTGAGCCATAAGGATTTCTTTCTCATGCTCGATGTATTCTGCGCTTACTTCGCTGTCGCTTGTGTACTGTGGTTTCAGAGCTGCAATCTGCATTGCTACGTTCTTAGCCATTTCTTTAACAGCGTCGTTAACTACGTCTGTCTCAACGTCTACAAGAACACCGATCTTACCGCCCATATGTGTATAGGAAGCAACGAAACCGTTTTCTTCTGTAACCTGAGCAAATCTTCTGATGTTCATGTTCTCACCGATAACTGCGATCTGAGCTGCAAGAGCTTCTTTAACAGTCTTAGTTGTGTCAAGTGCCCATGCTTCTGCAAGGAAAGCATCGATGTCTGCTGCTGTTGTGTTCATAGCCTGAGCTGCTACATCTGCAACGTAGTCTGGAATTTTTCATTCTTAGCTACGAAGTCTGTCTCAGCGTTAACTTCTACAACAACTGCTTTCTTTCCGTCTTCGGAAACTAAAGTTTTGCAAAGACCTTCTGCTGCTACACGGCTTGCTTTCTTCTGTGCTGT
The DNA here is from genome assembly GCF_003477525.1 of Ruminococcus sp. AF41-9. Classification (GTDB taxonomy): domain Bacteria; phylum Bacillota; class Clostridia; order Lachnospirales; family Lachnospiraceae; genus Blautia_A. Next base: position 2,226 of record NZ_QUDO01000004.1, on the reverse strand, counting down.
AGCAAGACCTTTTTCGCGAAGGAATTCTACTGCTTTATCCATATCACCTTCTGTAGCTGTAAGAGCTTTCTTACAATCCATCATTCCGGCGCCGGTCATTTCTCTTAATTCTTTTACCTGTGCTGCTGTGATAGCCATTTCATTTTCCTCCTGAATAATATAATAAAAATCGCCCGGAGGGGCTTTTCCTTTTTCAATGACAGGAAAGCCGGACGGCTTTCCTGTTCTGGTTTAAAAATTATTCTTCTGTAGTTGCGAACTCTTCAGATTCTGCTTCGATTTCACCATCTACTTCTGTTGTACCCTGTTTTGCTTCGATAACAGCGTCTGCCATCTTGGAAACGATTAATTTTACTGCACGGATTGCATCATCGTTACCCGGGATTACATAATCCAGTTCTTCTGGGTCACAGTTAGTATCGCAGATACCGATAAGCGGGATTCCTAATGTATGAGCTTCCTGTACGCAGATTCTTTCTTTCTTAGGATCTACGATGAAGATTGCATCCGGAAGTCTCTTCATTTCTTTGATACCGCCTAAGTTCTTCTGTAACTTAACGAGTTCTTTTTTCAGTTCGATAACTTCTTTTTTAGGAAGAACGTCAAATGTTCCATCAGCTTCCATAGCTTCGATCTGTTTCAGTCTTGCAATACGGCTCTGGATAGTTTTGAAGTTTGTAAGCATACCACCTAACCATCTCTCGTTTACATAAAACTGTCCGCAACGCTCTGCTTCTGTTTTGATAGCATCCTGAGCCTGTTTCTTTGTTCCTACGAATAAGATGTTTCCGCCGTCTGCTACGATATCAGCGATTGCATTGTAAGCATCGTCAACCATGCCTACAGACTGCTGTAAGTCGATGATGTAGATACCGTTTCTCTCTGTGTAGATATATGGAGCCATTTTAGGGTTCCATCTTCTTGTCTGATGTCCGAAATGTACGCCTGCTTCTAAAAGCTGTTTCATTGAAATAACGCTCATGTTTGTTCTCCTTTTTGGTTAATTTCTTCCGCCCGGTTCTTTTTCCTGGGGACCCAGCCTCACACCGCAGGGCACCATCCGCGGGAATCTCCGAACGTGTATATTTTTGCATACGCAATAAACGCATATGACTCGCAACTTCTGTAGTATAGCATATAAAAACCCTCCATGTAAAGAGGTTTTTTGCAAATTTTTTATTATTTTTACAGTTTTTTCCAGATTCTGATTTTCTTCTGATCAGCTCAGTTTTCCGCATTTTTCACCGTATGTCATAATATTCCTTCTATCAGCAGACAATTAAGAATGTATTCTTACTACTCCACCTGTTTTTTGACAATACTGTCTTTCAGTCTCTTTTCTTCCCCGGCAGTCAGCGGACGGCATTCTCCTTTTTCCAGATCATCCGGCAGAGTCAGTATCCCCATGGAAATTCGCTTCAGATAGACAACTTTCTTTCCTGCTGCTTCTGTCATTCGCTTGACCTGATGAAATTTGCCCTCTTTGACCGTAAGCTGAATTTCCGAACACCAGCCGGTCGGATACTGTCCCAGCTCCACTTCTTCAACCTTTCTGGTACTGAGAATTTCAAGCTTTGCAGGCATGGTTGGATTCTTTTCTCCGATATCCAGCCCTTCTGCAAACCGCTTTACATCTTCTTCTGTCATACGTCCATCTGTAATTGCATAGTAGGTCTTGTCTACATGCTTTTTCGGGGAAAGCAGTTCATGTGCCAGTGCCCCGTCATCTGTAATCAGAAGCAGACCTTCCGTATCTTTATCCAGTCTTCCCACCGGAAACAGCCCTTTTCTGTCTGACGGCACCAGTTCCATCACTGTTTTGTCACGTTTATCTTCTGTGGCACTGACATAACCGGCAGGTTTGTGCAGAAGATAATAGACAAATTCCGGTGCCTGGGAAATTCTGTTTCCGTCCAGAACTACTTCATCCTCTTCACTTACCTTGATCTCCGGTTTCTTTGCAGGCACACCGTTAACCTGAACTTTTCCTTTCTGAATATATTTCTTTACCTCACTTCTGGTCCCCGCTCCTGCATCTGCCAGGAACTTATCCAGCCGAACTGTTTTCTTCATTCTTCTTCCTCACCAGTTTCTGCTATTTTCTTTGTGACATCCTTCCCCACCTGTAGAGGTGGGGGCTTCCCTGACCTCGGTGGGTTTGGTTCTCGTTCGATAGTACCAATGTCCTAAGCATAAGCGAGCTAACCCCGTGTGTCCCACGGTTGT